>NZ_JAMKBJ010000009.1 GCF_027563315.1 Paenisporosarcina quisquiliarum | reverse complement strand
CTTAGAAAATAGCTCAAAACCTTCCAATTAGGATACTGGGAGGTTATTTGGCATACGCATTTTTTAATATACCACGTATAGATTTATTCTATCAAAAAATATTGACAAACTATTAGCTGGTTTAGTTCAACAAGAAATATAAGTATACTTTGCAGATCTTCAACTCAAGCACTCGTTAGCCAATTTCAAGCCATTTCTTTATTTTAAAAGCATTTGTTGTCTTATTGTTAATGTAAGGGATGTGTGGTGATGATAGCGCAATATAATCATTGATATATCCGCCAGCACAACCTATTTGAATCCAGTTGTTCATAAAAGATTCAAATGATTTTCCAAGCCTCCAACCGTGAAAATTTTTATCATTTGTTAAATAGATAACTTCCCCTATATTGTATTTTCGGTCTATTCCAAAGTAATTCCCCCTCCCATCCCATCAAGGTAATCATGGTCTAACCTAATGGCGTTTAACTGGATTAGCTTATCGAGATTCCACAGTCCTAAATCAAATAGGCCTCCATTCAATATATTCCTATTTGTATATGGTTCGCCTTGAGTTGAATAGATATTAGGATCATCTAATACACATGTTGAATTTTCTTGTGTATTCCAATAAAAATCACATTGATTCGAATAATCTATCACTACCTTTTTAAATGATTGTGGAAGTTCGAAACCAATAGTGCTTTCAATCTGCAGCACGTCATTTTCTGATGCAGGTTGATCAATAAATAGATTCCCTATTCCTCCTTTGTTTTTTATGGATTTAAGTGTTGAATGTAGAATTTCACTCCAATGAAAATACTCGATAGTTTCTGGTTCGCACCTATTCTGTTCCATCTCTGATTTTTTGTTTTTTGTTGTATAAACTTCCCCTTCGAAACGGACCCATTGAGGCAGTTCTTTAGAATCATTTGGAATCTCCCTATTAAATCGCATATTAGACTTCAGGAATTCTAATCCTTTTACTGTAACAGCATATGTATTTTCAATACGACCCTTTAGGACAGAAATATAATCCTTCTTTATAGCCATATTCAGAAAATCCCGAAACTCAGATTCATCAATATTGTATGTTTTGTGTGAAAAAGACTCTCTCTCCAGTATTTTTCTTAATACACTAAATAGTAATCTCACTCTAAACACCTCTATTTTTTCTTTAAATTAATTTATTTTATATTCCTCCTTCTTCAACTAAACTGCTGCGTTAGTTTAAGTAAAAACTTTCACATTGGTATATTAATTTTAACATAATTATCCAGTTCCAGTATTAATATTAGGGACATTCTTCATATTCTTAAAAGATTTATCAACTCTTTCCTTTAACATAGCCAGAATTAAAAAAGCCGTAATATAAAGGAAGCGAAAGCATCCTCGTATATCACGGCCTTTAGTTTAATTATTAATTAGTCTCGAATCTTCTTCATGACGAATGAATTTTCCCCGTACGTAGAATATTCTGGTGGACGTTCTCCTTTTATTTCAGGGATGTTGTATGCAAGATCCGCTACGATCCACTCAATTGATTCATTCGCGTCGACAGTGACTTTTACATTTACCTCTCCAGATTGACCTACAATATATGTGAAGAGTAATGGTTGTTGTGTTGTAAATTCATTTTTGTCTAACTTCATTTCTTTTCCATTAAGGATAAGGGTTGATATGTTCATTTTCGATAAAGACTGCATGAAAATTTCTTCTGCTTGACGATTTGTTTTCAATTGGTATTCAATTGTTCGTTTATCGCCTTGTACTTCGTCTGATATAACGGTCACTGTAGGTGCTTTCAAATCATATAAATCAGCCTCAGAGTAATTAACATCCCAATTTAATATTGGGAAGAATTCGGAAGTGTTGCCTTCTATGACATTTTCCTGAAGATAATTCGATGTATAGTCATCTACAGCATGTCTGGCTACCCAATAGGCTTTATTGGTGTCTTCATCCATGAAATACGAAATGTCACTGGCTTTTTGATGTTCCGTTGTCGGCTTGTTATTGATATTGAGTGTATTTGTTACTAATACCAATAATCCAGCAGCCAAAAGGATAGATGACATCATCCATTTGGTTTTGACCTTTAATGTACTAAGAATCGGTATGAGCAGGGCCCCAACGAGCGAAACCATCACCATAAGCGCACTTGCAAGGTTCATCGTGACTAACATTTGGATCAGGTAAATGACAGGTGTCAGAATCAAAAATGCTGGAACTGAAAATCCAGCAGTTACAAGATAACTCTTCCACGAATTTTCTTCTGAACGAAATAATATATTTACTCCAATCAGACCAAATAGTAACGGCCAAGCAAAAACATAACTGCCTGCACTAAGCAGGAAACTTGTAACGACTAATAGGATTAACCAAATGAGCAAGGCACCCATGGTCAAGCTTTCTACTTTTATTTTTTTGTTGGCCATCGTATAAAGAAAACTTAAAAATGCAAATACAATCAGCGAAAAAGCAATTAAATAAGTTGTTCCAAATGTTATATCTGTGCCCATCATCCAAACTTTTTCATGCAAAATAGCTGTAAGTATTTTCCATAAACTTAGCCCGATTAAAAATGATCCAATGATTCCGCCGATCATAACGAGAAGACCGGCAAGCATGCCAAGAACAGAAAGTTTCTTGCGTCTATAGCCATGTATGAAGGTAATCACAAACAAAATGACTGTCAATACCATAATAGGAATGACTAGCTGCTCCGAGTACGTAATCATTTTTGATCCAAAAATATTAAAGAATATTTGGTTCCCATCACTTGGTTTAGTTAAATCTAACTTTCCGAAATGACGTACAAGACTTAACATGTATTCGCCATGATGCTGGAGGCTCTCTTTACTGAGCTCTTGCAAATTATCGCTTGTCGTATGGTAATGTCCAAGCCCCTCACCAAATGCAAAATTCAAACCGTTTAGTCCTGCAGCTTTAAAAACAGTAAGGTCTGTGTCATTTGGCATCAGCTTATATAAATTATAAATAAATGAATGAGCCACGGGTGTCGGTGCAGCTTCAACAAACTCTTTTACAAACCAACCATTTTGATCACTCGTTTCAAACATGAAGGAAGGACCTTCATTTCCTCTTGCCTCAAAATTTAACACTAAACCAATGTCTTCAACAAAGGGATGTTCTTCAACAAATGCCTTTGCTCCAAGCATCCCGTTCTCTTCACCATCTGTTAACAGGATAATGACATCGTTTTCAAGTGATTTCATTTCCTTTAATGCTCTTACCGTCTCTAAAATAGCAGAAACTCCCGCTCCATCATCGGAAACGCCGGGGCCACCCGGCACAGAATCATAGTGAGCTACAAGCATAATGGCTTTCGACGAATTCGTTCCTTCTATTTTGGCAACAATGTTCTCGATCGTACCTCCTGCAATCCATGAGCCAGTATCATGAAGTGAAGTTGTTTTTTGAATTTCAGGATTGACTCCTAGTTCTTCTAAAACCCCCACCAAGTAGTCTCGTACTCGATCATGTTCTTTCGAACCAAGAGGATGTGGCGCAACAGCAAAATCCTCTAAATAGGAGAAGGCTCTGTCTGCTGAAAATGCAGTTGTAGCAGCACTAGAAGGTACAACTTTTGGGGACTTCAACTGTAATAAACTTACAAAAATTGTTCCTAAAATAATGGCGATAACAGAAATGAAAATAAGGACCGATCTTTTCGTATTTTCATGAAATGTTTGTGTTGTATTGCTTGATGGTAAATGTGCCAATCAATTCTCTCCTTTATGGTGAAAAACTTAAATATATAATCAAAATATGCATTTTTATTATGGATTAGAAAAGGTCATACCTCATAGTGAATTACGTCATATAGTGGTCATATGACTTTTATGACTTTGGAAAAAGGAGAACGAGAAAAGCTTGTTGAATACAGTAAAGATGCAATTTTTTACCATGAAGGAGCGCTATATGCTGCCGATACATAATGAAACCCATTGGGTATATAAAACCGCCCAAATAACAAGGACTGGTTGGTTTGCATTCCATTTATTGATTTTGATTTTTTTCCTGACCTCTATGCCATTCTTTTGGCTCGTATTGCTCTTGTTCTTTGCCGCATTTCTAATTCCCATTTGGTCTGGATCTAAAATAGTTAATTTTAGTGTTGAAAAATATCCGTTACTTGAATTAATTTTTAGTGGATTGTTCTTGATTGTCGGCTGTTATTTTTTGGGTGAGTATTCGTCTTTTTTGGCCTACCCTTCACTCTGCGCAGGTATTTATAGCAGACCCGGGAAGGAAAGATGGGTTTTATGGGCCGGCTTTTCCATTACTCCTTTTATCGCGATACTCGCCGTGGGATTAAACCAGTTGGGGATGGGTGTTATTGATGGACTCTTTTTCTTCGGTGTTGGATTAGCCATTTCTAAAGTTCTTGAAGCAGAGAAGAGAACGCAAGTGTTACTGGAGGAGAACCGTCGGCAGAATCAACTATTAGAGGAATATGCAAAACAAATTGAAAAAGTCACGTTATTGGAAGAAAGAAACCGTCTTGCAAGAGATCTTCATGACACAGTGGGACATACCTACACATCAGTAATCATGGGGCTTGATGCAGCGTCATTTTTACTTGAAACATCCCCTGAAAAAGCGCAGGGACAAGTGGATCGATTAAGTGATGTGATGAGAAAATCATTAGGTGAAATCAGAAGTCAGATTCATCAGATTTCCCCGATTGGAGAAAGGGAGGAATTATCCTCCCAATTAAAAAATCTGGCAATGGAATTTGCTGAACATACGAAAATAGACATTCATTTTGAGTATATTGGAACGCAGGAAATGAAGATTTCCTCTCAAGGAATAATCACCTTCATTCGTTGTCTTCAAGAATCATTAACGAATGCTGTCCGTCATGGGCATGCCACGGAAATCAAGATTACTCTAAAAGAAGAGGGACAATATGGGATTCTGACGATTCAGGATGACGGTATTGGCATAAGTAATGTGAAATTCGGGTTTGGTCAAAATGGAATGAAAGAACGTTTGGAAGCGCTACAAGGTGGTTTGCGCATTGAATCAAAGGTAAATGAAGGAACCGTTATTACTTGTTTCTTACCAGTAGTAGCAGATCGTTTAAGGGGAGAAATTGAACCAGATGATAAAAGTGTTAATTGTGGATGACCAGGAATTGATTCGCATGAGTCTATCTATCGTATTAGGAGGAGAAACAGACTTCGAAATCGTGGGTGTAGCTGAACATGGAAAAATGGCAGTCGAGTTAACGAGGCAGCTTTCTCCGGATGTAGTACTGATGGATATTCATATG
Organism: Paenisporosarcina quisquiliarum; assembly: GCF_027563315.1. Taxonomy (GTDB): domain Bacteria; phylum Bacillota; class Bacilli; order Bacillales_A; family Planococcaceae; genus Paenisporosarcina; species Paenisporosarcina quisquiliarum. The sequence goes on along the minus strand of NZ_JAMKBJ010000009.1, from coordinate 126,844 downwards.
CCTCTGATGGATGGCGTAGAGGCAACACGTAAAATTAAAAGCGAATTTCCAAATGTAAAGGTGATGATTTTAACAACCTTTGAGGAATTGGGATATGTCAGGGATGCACTGGGAGCAGGAGCGGAAGGGTATGTTTTAAAAGCTATTCATCCCAAAGATCTTGCGGCTGGCGTGAGACTCGTACATCATGGTGGAACCTTGATCACACAGGAAATAGCCAAGCAGTTAATTGCGCAATGGATTAACCCGTTGGATCAAACGGTAGAAGATAGAAATAAGAAAAACAATTTCAGACTGACTGAACGAGAAACACAAGTACTGGAACAACTTTCAAATGGAGCAACCAATCGTGAAATCGCACTGAAACTTTTTCTGACCGAAGGAACAGTGAAAAATTATATATCAAATATTTATTCGAAATTAGAAGTCACGGGAAGGCATAAAGCTGTGTTCAAGGCAAAAGAACAAGGTATTATTAATTCTTGATGGAAGATAAGAATCATCTTACTAATACTTGTATGAAATTATATTAAACAAAAAGACAGACTTCGTTTGCAGAAGTCTGTCTTTTGTTTTTTAAAATAATTCAGGTGAATGTTTTATAAAATAATAAAGGACATAAAACCAACTAAAAAAACCGTGAATAATGGCCCAACCAATGGACTGATAAGCTGTGTAAGAGACAACCATCGCAAGGCAAGATCCAAAACCGATTCCTTTCTTTATGACATCTGCAGTTTTCTGTTCCTTCGTAATTTTATTCCCTCCATACCTCACGATATGACAAAGTACGCGGAGTTATGCACGTTTAGTACGGGCTTGGTGCCACTGAGTTCTTTGGAATGTCTGCATTTTTTCATCGTCTCACCTAATCCATCTGATGTTTTTATAATAGAAACGCTTAAATTTATTCGTGAATGCTCAAAAAAAGATTATAATAGATTTAGTTTGAAGAATTTTACAACAAAGGTGTGTACCCGTGAAGCAATTTATGAATCAAAAACAGTATTATTTTTTAACCATCATGACGATTGCTCTTATGACAAGTGGATTAATTGTTGTAATTCCACGTTATGATGGTCTGGAAACAGGATTACTTTTACATATTTCATTAGTCGTTTTATTATCTGCAAGCTTATTAATCTATCCGATGTATGAGAAGTATTTATTTAGACTCACCACAATCATTGTAGGTGCAGCCTATTTCTATATGCTTTTCTTTTTATATCCAGAAACATGGTCGACGTTTATTTTTCTCTGCTTTATCCCTGCGTTTTCCATTTTGTTTTTCGATTCCAAACTGTTTTATTTCTCTTTGGTGTTTAATGTTTTGTTAATTACTTTAACGTTTAGTTATGTCGTATTAATCGATCAAGGCGATAACTATTCGCATATTACGATGGATTTAACCGGAAATATTATTAATTTTATCGGAAGCCAAATCATTATTTACCTAATTTTTTATATTTCATCTGATCGAATAAAAAAACAACAACTGTATTATGAAGAATTGCAACAATCGGAGCGGTTAAAAACAACGGGTCAACTGGCAGCTGCCGTCGCCCATGAAATCCGAAATCCACTGACTGTGGTAAAAGGTTTTCTACAGTTTTATGAAAATGACAGTTCGGTCAGCAAAGACGTAAAAGACAATTTTTCTATGATGATTGATGAATTAAATACAGCAGAGCATGTTATTTCCCAATTTTTAACCACAGCAAAACCGGATAAAGATCAAAAAATGGAGACAGTAGATGTTCGAAAAGCTCTGCAAAGTGTAGCAGATTTGCTGATGTCTTATGGCGTTTTTCATCAAAATAACATTGAACTGCTTGTTGAAGAAAAAATATATATAGCAGCAAATCCCATCGAATTTAAGCAGTTACTAATTAATTTGGTGAAAAATGCAATTGAAGTTTCAAATAAAGGGGATTCAGTCCTAATTGTAGCTGAACGAAAAAAGAGAGAAATTGAAATAAGAGTAGTCGACACAGGTTTTGGTATGTCAGCAGAAGTATTAAAATCCCTAGGGTCTCCATTTTACTCCCTAAAAAGTAAAGGCACGGGACTTGGACTCATGATTTGCTTTAACATTGTCGAGAAATATAACGGAACCATTCATTTTGAAAGTGTAGAGGGGAAGGGCACCACAGTGATTGTCCGCTTCCCTGTCGTAACGCATCCGCTGGCTAGATTGGAGCAATAGAACTTCATTTGTTAGGTCCATTCACATGAACTGTGAATGGACCTTTTTTTCTCATAAAACCCTTGGATAGCATTATCTTCTGTTTATAGTTAAAATAAAATATTGTTTAAGCTGGAAGAGGGTGAAAAAATGGCAACAATTGAAGCAGAGAACATGCCAATGAAGAAGCTGAAATTATTCAGTCTGACATGGCCTATATTTTTAGAAGTCTTTCTGTTTATGTTAATGGGAATTGTCGATACGTTCATGCTGAGTGCGCTTTCGGATGATGCTGTATCCGGAGTCGGTGCAGCCAATCAATATATACACATCGCCATTTTAGTACTTGAAGTCGTGGGAACTGGTGCGGCAATCGTTGTTTCCCAATATCTCGGTTCCAAGAGGTACATCGAAGCATCCAAAATATCGGGGTTAGCCGTTACATTAAATCTAGGTATCGGGCTAGTCATAAGTGCAGGATACTTAGTGTTTGCCAGAAGCATGATGTCGGCCATGAATTTACAAGGTGAAGTATTGGCGTACGCTGAACAATATTTGTCCATTGTAGGTGGTGCCATTTTTCTTCAAGCCATCATTAATTCATTAGCGGCTATTATTCGTGTTCATGGATGGACGAAACAAACCATGTATGTATCCTTGGGCATGAATATCTTTCACGTAGTCGGCAACTATTTGCTTATTTTCGGGAAATTTGGATTTCCTGAGTTGGGGGTTCAAGGTGCCGCCATTTCGTCCGTGATCAGTCGGTTCCTGGCACTCATAGTGTTCTTCTGGTTGCTCTATAGAGTCATGGAATATCGAGTGAAATTTCACTATTACATTACCTTATCAAAAGAATACATCGGCAAAATTCTGCATATCGGAATTCCGGCGGCATTTGAGCAGGTCATGTACCAGGCATGTCAAATTGTATTCTTGTATTACGCGACCTACCTTGGGGCAGAAGCCTTGGCAGCCAGACAATATGCGATGAATATTTCCATGTTCACATTTTTGTTTGCCATTGCCATAGGTATGGGAACTGCCATTATTGTCGGACGATTAGTCGGGGCAAATGAAAAAGAAGAAGCGTATTTGCGATTATTTAAGAGTTTGAAATCAGCCCTTATCTTCACGTTAAGTATGGTCATACTGGTGATGATTTTCCGCAATCAGCTGATTGGGTTATTTACGGATAATCCAGAAGTCATTAAAATTGCATCCACCGTTTTGTTGCTCAGTATCCTTTTGGAGACAGGACGGACAATGAATATCGTCATCATCAATTCACTGCGAGCTGCAGGGGATGCTAAATTCCCGGTCCTTATCGGGGTCTTTTCAATGGTATTGATGAGTTTGCCATTAGGATATCTCTTCGTCTTTCATTTGGATATGGGTCTGCCGGGCATCTGGTTGGCTATTGCAGCAGATGAATGGACGCGGGCCATCATTATGTATTTCCGATGGAAAAGCAGAGCATGGGAAAAATATGCACTCGTTCCGCCGGAAGTTACAGGGACACCACACACGCAAGAAAACTGAAGTTGACAGACTTTACGCACAATGATAATTTCAATTTAAGAATACTAAAGGCAATGTAACGATTGGGTTCAACCTCGCATATACGGTGGTTGAGCCCTTTTTGTATTCAAAAGGGGGATGGAGTTTGAGAAAGCAAGATTTATTGGACAGATTGGATGCAATTGGACAGAGTTTGGAAACAACGGGAGGCGCACTTTTATTATTTGGGCTCGGTTCAGTGGGGACTGAGCTCGAGCGACTGGATGATTATTCCGATCTAGATTTCTTCGTTATTGTGAAGCCAGAGTATAAATCGAGGTTTATTGAGCGGTTGGATTGGCTAGAAGCTGTTCATCCACTAGCGTTTTCTTTTAGAAATACGAAAGACGGACATAAAATCTTATTTGAAGATGGCATTTACGCTGAGTTTGCTGTGTTTGAAGAAAATGAAATGGAACATATTTCTTATACCGAGGGACGGATTGTGTGGCAAGACGCTCATTTTATTAATAAAGATTTGCACATACCAACAGTTCAAAATGGTGCATTAAAAAAGGAACACTCACTGGACTATTCGATCAATGAGGCGTTAACCAATTTGTATGTTGGATTGTGCCGTTATGCAAGGGGAGAGAAGTTATCTGCTCTAAAGTTTGTCCAAGGGGAAGCCATCGATAATATTTTAAATGTGCTTCATCTAATTGAACCAGAAGTAGAGTACTTTCCGGATGTATTTAGTCATGCAAGACGGCTGGAAAAAAGATTTCCCCGCTTTGCACTGACCATTGGTGACATGATACAAGGATATCATCATGTCCCTGAATCAGCGTTGCATATACTAAAGTATTTAGAAGCTGCTTTTCCTGTCAACCAGAGAATGGGTGAAGAAATTAGACGTTTGGCCAAATTAGGTATGGAGCTAAATGAAGATTCCCAATAGGTAAGGAGGGTAGAATGAAGATCTATTTAATTGGCAGTCAGATTCTTTATGTGCTGTGTCTGATTCCGTGGTTTGTGATTTGGGGTTTGTCCTTTATGAGTTTTGATAATGGCTTTAGTGCTGGCAACATTTCTTTTGTTTTGGGGATTGGCATATATCCGGTTGCGGTTATCCTCTGTTCCATTTTTTCTTGGATTCTGTATATGTATAAAAAACGAACAGCCATCATCATTAATTCGATTCCGATGATATGGGTGGTGGGCCTTGGCGTATTAATGCTCATGATTAATTTTTCATAAAAGACAAATAAACCGTTCACAGCTATTGTTCCATACTAAAAAAAGTAGTAACTTTACAGAAACATATATAAAAGGGGATTAATACACATGAAGCAAGTTACCGAAGGGTTCATTCCTGTAACAGGGGGAAATGTTTATTATCGCAAGACGGGGGATGGTCCTGGTGTGCCACTATTGGTTTTACACGGGGGACCAGGCGGAATGAGTCGTGAATCTGATCCGCTTCGAGAACTTGGAGACGAAAGACCGGTCATTCAATACGATCAATTAGGATGTGGAAATTCAGATCGTCCGGTGGATCTTGGTTTATGGACGGTTGAACGCTATGTGGAAGAATTAGCTCAAGTGAGAGAAGCGCTTGGATTGGATGAAGTGCATATTCTCGGACATTCTTGGGGAACCATGCTTGGCGCTGCATACCTTCTTGAGAATCCGACAGGCGTCAAAAGTATTATTTTCTCCAGTCCGTGTTTGAAGTCCAGCATGTGGGAACAAGACCAGCGCCAACATATGAAACATTTACCCCAAGAAGCACAGGACATCATCGAGAAATGTGAACGTGACAATACGACGGACTCAGAAGAGTATCATCAAGCGATGATTGAGTTTTATAAACGACATGTCTGTAGGTTGTCGCCGTTACCTGAAGAACTCGTGGCAAATTTTGCGAGGAGTAACCGTCAAATTTATGGCTACATGTGGGGAGCGTCAGAATTCACAGTGACGGGCACATTAAAAACCTTTGATGTAACCGATCGATTGCACGAAATCGATATTCCAAGTCTTTTCACATGTGGATACTATGATGAAGCAACACCAAAAACAACGGAATATTATGCGAGTTTGGTTCCAGGTTCTGAGTTTCACGTATTTGAAAACAGTTCACATATGCCAGGAGCGGAAGAACCTGAGGAATATGCGAAAAGAGTAAGAGAATTCTTAAATAGACAGCCAAAATAGCCTTTCAAAAAATCCCTCCAATCTGTAAATGATTGGAGGGATTTGATGTTTTAATTACTTGAAGCGCCAGATGTCATAAGGTTGAATTTTGAACCGATTGATGGAGTTATACATCTAAATTAAAGGATTTCACCATCGTAAAATCGAAAAGGATTAGCAAAGCCAAATTCTTTTTCGTTAAAAAGGAAGGATGAACATATATGACGTATGAATTGAAAACAAAGCAAAATGATCGAAGTGTAATTGAGTTTATTGAAGGGGTAGATCATCCCAAAAAACGAGAAGACGCATATAAGTTGCTCGATTTTTTCACAGAGACGTCAGGTTTTGAAGCGAAAATGTGGGGGCCGAGCATTATTGGATTCGGCAGTTATCATTATAAATATCCAACTGGGCATGAAGGCGATGCACCGCTCGTAGGTTTTTCACCGCGGAAAGCGAAAATCAGCCTATACTTTGCAACGGGTGACACTGAACGGGAGCAGTTACTTGAAAAGTTTGGCAAGCACACTTCAGGAAAAGCCTGTGTTTATATTAATAAAATTGACGATATTGATGTGAATATACTGAAGGATTTAATACGACAATCAATCACATTCTTGCAGAAGATGTATCCTGAGAAATCCTAATCGGCGATGAGGATTGTTTATCACAACAAGAATAGAAATCAATGGGGGAATCATGATGGAACAGTGGGTAGAAAATCTTTTTTCTGAAGACGTCTTGAAGGAAGCCGCAACACGATTTGGAGCGGATGCATCAGACGCTAAGAAGCTTGGCGATTTCGAGAATTATGTATTTGAAGTGAAGCGGGAAGGCAAGCCATTCATTCTGAGACTGACACACTCGTCGCATCGTTCGAAAAAGGAAGTGGAAGGTGAATTAAAATGGATTAATTTCCTGCATGGGCACGATATCCATGTGTCACTTGTACATAAATCTGAATATGGACAACTCGTTGAAGAATTAGCAGTGGGAGATTCTTATTTTTATGTCTGCTTGTTTGATAAAGCTCCAGGCACCCCTGTGAAAATGAATGATCCGGAATTTGGTCCGGAACTATTTGAAAAATGGGGAGCTACTACAGCTAAAATGCACTTGGTAACTGAAGATTATCATGAGTCCGAAACGCAGCGTCAGCGTTGGGATGAAGATGATTTGATAGAGCTTGAAAAATATATAGATGCGGTTGAAGATAAAGTCATCATTGAAGGCAATCGCAATCTTGTCTCTGAGATTCAACAGCTGCCACAAACAAAGGAAACATTTGGGTTAATTCACTCGGACATACATCCTGGTAACTTCTTCTACCACGAAGGCGATATTCACGTATTTGATTTTGATGATGCGATGTTTTTCTATTTTGTAAGCGATATTGCCATTCCCCTCTATTACACAACGTGGTGGAAGTACAGGGAAGAAACGCTTGAAACACGTTCGGCGTTTGGCGCAGAAGTATTGACTCACTTCCTGAGAGGATATATGAATGTAAGGGCCATTCCGCTTGAATGGATTGAGCGCTTGCCTTTATTCTTAAAGATGCGTGACTATACTTTGTACGGCGTGTTCCACAAGAAGGTCGACCTCGCCAACAATGAACGTGAAAACGAACTCGTAGCCGGTATCCGCAAACGCCTAATAAAGGACGAACCGATTGTCGACTTGGATTATCGGTCTATTTGGGAACAGTCATTGCCTTCATCATTAAACAAATAAAAAGAAAATGCTACTTAATTTCTTTATGCGAAGTGTGACCATCACTCGTAAATTCTCAGTAAAACAAAAGGAAGTGGCACAATGTCTGAACAAACGCATCTGGCTACCTTTGCCGGGGGCTGTTTCTGGTGCATGGTGTCGCCATTTGATGAACAGCCCGGAATTCTTAAAGTCATCTCAGGCTATACAGGTGGTCATGTTGACAACCCAACGTATGAAGAAGTTCATAGGCACACTACCGGTCATTATGAAGCTGTGCAAATAACCTATAATCCAGTTGTCTTCCCCTATGAAAAATTGCTCGACTTGTTTTGGCAGCAAATCGATCCGACCGATGCGGATGGTCAGTTCAACGACCGTGGTAAAGCGTACCGCACGGCGATTTTTTATCATGATCAAGAACAAAAGGTAATGGCAGAAGAATCAAAATCCATACTTGCAGCAAGTAGACGCTTTAACCAGCCGATTGCCACTGAGATTTTACCCGCACAGCCATTTTACGATGCGGAAGAAAAACATCAGCACTACTACAAAAAAGTGCCTTTTCACTACAATCTGTACAAAGAAGGATCAGGGCGTGCCGATTTCATCCGTAAACACTGGAAAATGACGAAAACCGACGAACAGCTCCAGAAAGAACTGACAACGCTCCAATACAAAGTCATGAAAGAAAATGCGACCGAACCCCCGTATCAAAACGAATACTGGAATCATACCGAAGACGGCATTTATGTCGATTGTATCTCCGGTGAACCTTTATTCAGTTCAACCGATAAGTTTGATGGGGGATGCGGCTGGCCAAGCTTTACAAAACCACTGCGCCGTAATGAACTTGCCGAAAAACTGGATACCTCGCTCGGCATGCGCCGTATTGAAGTCCGCACCAAAACGTCCGATGCACATCTTGGTCATGTATTCGATGACGGATCAGGACTTGACCGTGCAAGGTATTGCATCAATTCAGCTGCACTCCGTTTTATTCCAAAACACCAACTGGAACAGCAAGGATATGGGGAGTTCATTAGTCTATTCAACGAATGAAAACATTGAATTTTTTATATAAAAAGGGCATTCCCGTTAAGGAATGCCCTTTTCATTTTAAAGTTTGTCTGTTTCCAATTCTCTTTCAATATGCGAGGCTTTCGAAGACTCTGCCATACGCCAGTAGACGATGAAACTGATGGCAATACAGCCAGCTACATAATAGTAAAAGAGTGATTCATATCCGATATCTTTTAACCATAACGCGATGAATTCTGCAGTCCCACCAAAGATAGCGACAGTGAAAGCGTAAGGTAATCCCACGCCCAGTGCACGTATTTCAGTAGGGAAAAGTTCGGCTTTTACAATCGCGTTGATGGAAGTATAGCCAGTAACGATAACCAAACCTAGCATCATCAGTAAGAAAGCAATAACGGGACTAGTCGTTTGCTCCAGGATGAAGAATATTGGCACCGTCAGTAACGTACCGAGAATCCCAAAGGTCATGAGTAAAGGACGACGGCCAATTTTATCCGAAAGCATACCTGCTATAGGTTGGAGGACGACGAATACAAGTAACGCCAAGAAGTTTATCCAACTGACGACTTCTTTCTCCAGTCCAACTGTATTGATCATGAATTTTTGTAAATATGTTGTGTAGGTATAGAAAGCAACTGTTCCACCTAGTGTTAAGCCAACAACCGTCAGAACCGCTTTAGGGTGCTTCATAAGAGTGCGTATAGTACCGGCACTTTCTTTACTTTTCGTATCCATTTTAGTGAATTGTTCCGATTCATCCATCGTACGACGCAGCCACATAACGGCTAATGCACCCATTGCACCGATAACGAACGGAATACGCCAGCCCCATGAATACATATCTGCTTCACTGAGCACTTGCTGAAGGACGATTTGAACGCCAAGCGCAACCATTTGTCCGGCAACAAGCGTCACATACTGGAAGCTCGAATAAAACCCGCGACGTCCGCTACTCGCCATTTCAGATAGGTAGGTAGCGGATGTTCCATATTCTCCACCTAAAGACAGACCTTGAAGAAGTCGGGCCAAAACAAGAATAATTGGCGCCATAATACCTATACTGCTATAACTAGGCGTCAAGGCAATAATTAAAGAGCCACCAGCCATAACCATAATGGAAAGCGTCAGAGCCGCTTTACGTCCATGACGGTCTGCATAGCGACCCATCAATAGACTACCGATGGGTCTCATTAAGAAACCGACGGCGAAAATCGCAGCTGTATTAAGAAGTTGGCTCGTCGAATCTCCTTCAGGGAAAAACTCAGAAGAGAAGTAGATAGCAAAAGCAGAATAGACATACCAGTCATACCATTCGATTAGATTTCCAACCGAACCTTTAAAAATGTTACCTGTGATTCGACGCGTATTCGCGCGCTCTGTGGCTGAAGTCATTAACAAATCTTCCTCATGATGGTCTTGCCGTCGTTATTGTTCCTATTGGATCAAGTGAACGAGCAGATGCTTTAAAGGTATTTTGAAAATGGAATTCAGGGAAACGAAAATAAGAGCGGTAGATAATCTTTCATATGTAATGTTCTTCCCTTAATTCACTTAGTTTTACAAAATAACCTTAAACAATAGTTGTTTCTTCCCTAATTCTGAAGATGAAAAACCTTCCATTTAAAAAATTCCAAAAAAAAAGCGAAGAGACAGTTCATCTCTTCACTCAAATCATCCACCTACATCGTTTTCCCCGTCATCTTCCAACATCGGGTCCTCAACTTCAATCTCATCTTCTTTTTCATCGTCACCGCAAGCGCCAAGTAAAAGGGCTGCCGCCAATGGCATTGCTAGAAATTTAGTTTTCGTTTTCATGACGTTACCTCCTTTAAGTATTTACATACATGTAGTTTACCCACTTTCACAAAACTAAACGCCTGCTCGAGAATTTGGAGTGAAGACGTGTATAAAAAATGTTTTTTAAAGAAATAGTTCAATTTCTTTAAATCGTCTAAAAGTATTGATGTATATATGTTTTCATTGCATTTGATATGAATTAGAAACAAGAATGAGAGCGTTTTCATTCATAATTATCTATTAAAATGAATAAATAATATTATCGGAATTGTGTGTTAATGGGGATTTTATGGTATACTATTCCGAAATTGGAAGTGTACATGCAATGAAGAACCCCTTCATAAAAAAAATGAACATCTTTCAGCAGATTAATAGAAAGGGGACGTTGTCATGACGAAAACTGGATATCCTGCAGCACAAGGTTTATATGATCCAGAACAAGAACACGAAGCATGTGGGATTGGGATGTTGGCCAATATTAACGGAAGAAAGACCCATGGGATTGTTCAGAATGCAATCAACATGCTTTGTAATATGGAGCATCGTGGTGGCCAATCCGCTGATACGAGTACAGGAGACGGAGCAGGGATTTTAACTCAAATTCCCCATCGGTTCTTTAAAAAGCAATGTGAGAAAGAGAACATCCTGTTGCCTAGAGAAGGCGAATATGGTGTTGGAATGGTTTATTTACCTAAAGATCACGACTTACGCATGAAAAGCAAAGAAGTTTTTGAACAAATCATTGAAGAAGAAGGTCAACTATTTCTTGGCTGGCGTCCTGTTCCAATCAATGACTCTTTTGTAGGAAAAGTGGCGACCAAAACAAAGCCGACGATTAGGCAATTTTTCATTCAAGTAAACGAAAATATTAAAGATCAAATGGATTTTGAACGAAAGCTATACGTGATCCGCAAACGAATTGAAAAAGAATTGGCAAGTGTGAAAGACTATGAGGATGTTTACATCTGCAGTTTATCGACGCGCACGGTTGTCTACAAAGGCATGCTAATCCCCGAACAACTTGATTCATTTTACATCGACTTAAATCATCCAGAATATAAATCCGCTTTAGCACTTGTACATTCCCGTTTCAGTACCAACACCTTCCCGAGCTGGAAGAGAGCACACCCAAATCGTTATACCATCCATAATGGAGAATTTAATACATTAAGAGGCAATGTCAACTGGATGCGTGCTCGTGAGCAACTATGTGAATCTGCATTTTTCAGTCCTGAAGACTTGCAAAAAGTATTACCAATAATCGATGCGGACGGTAGCGATTCGTCGATGTTTGATAATTGCTTCGAATTCCTGCATCTTTCTGGACGTTCGCTGGCCCATACAGCCATGATGATGGTACCTGAACCTTGGGCGAATGATTTAACAATTAAAGAAGAAAAACGTGATTTTTATGAATACCACAGTACATTGATGGAACCATGGGATGGTCCAGCAGCACTGGTATTTACAGATGGCAACCAAATCTGCGCCTGTCTTGACCGAAATGGTCTTAGACCTGCCCGCTATTATGTAACGAAGGGTGGCATGATTGTCCTGGGCTCCGAAGTTGGGGCATTGGATATTTTCGCTGATGATATTGAATACAAGGGAAGACTCGCCCCAGGTAAAATCCTTTTAGTTGATCTGGAAAAAGGAACGATTATTCCGGATGAAGAAATCAAACTTCAAATTGCTTCTGAACAGCCATATAAAGAGTGGCTAAAAAACATGAAAAATCTAGAAGATTTACCTGAAGCGGTGGAAAAATCATACATTCACAATGGCAATGAATTGTTAAAACAACAGCTGGCATTTGGTTATACAAGAGAAGAACTAAATAAAATCATCAAGCCCTTAGTGTTGGAAGGTAAAGATCCAGTCGGTTCCATGGGCTATGATTCCCCACTAGCCGTTTTATCGAAAAAACCACAATTACTATACAACTACTTTAAACAACTATTTGCTCAAGTTACCAATCCTCCGATTGATGCCATTCGCGAAAAAATCGTGACGATGGTTGACACCACAATAGGTGCTGAGGGTAATTTGGTAAAGCCCGGTCCTGAGAGCTGTAAGCATATACGTCTAAAAACACCAATACTGACAAATCAACAACTTCAAAAGCTTAGAGCCCAACAACTGGATGGGTTCAAATCGGTTACATTTTCGACGCTATTTGATGCAACGTCAAATGGACTTAGCGACTGTCAAATGGAGAAGGCACTCGACTCATTATTTGTAAAAGCTGACCAGGCAGTTCAAGAAGGACATACGTTGCTGATTTTATCCGACCGTGGCGTGTCAGAAAAATACGCAGCCATTCCGGCACTTCTAGCGGTTTCTGGTTTGCATCATCATTTAATTCGTCAAGGCACACGTACGAAAATAAGTATTTTAATAGAGTCTGGCGAACCGAGAGAAGTCCATCATTTCGCCACCTTACTAGGTTACGGTGCAGAAGGAATCAATCCATATTTAGCCTTTGATTCCGTAAACGCACTGATCGAAAAAGGCGATATCGATATAGAGTCAGTGGAGTTAGCGGTAAATAACTATATCCATTCAGTTACAGATGGAGTCATTAAAGTCCTCTCCAAAATGGGGATTTCCACGATTCAAAGCTATCGTGGAGCCCAAATATTTGAAGCCGTGGGCATTCACCTGGATGTAATCGATAAGTATTTCACCCGAACGTCTTCACGACTGGGTGGAATCGGCATGAAAATGATTGAAAAAGAAGTGCTCATGCGTCACGAAATCGCGTTTGGTGAAAATCGTGGAGACAATCAGACATTGGAGGCAGGCGATGAATTCCAATACCGTGCGAACGGGGAAGATCATCAATACAATCCGAGTACAATCCATACACTTCAACATGCATGTAGAACGAATAACTATGAAGTGTTCAAAAAGTACACAAAACTATTAACAGACGAAACAACCAATCTCCAATCATTACGAGGGCTCTTGAAATTTAAGAAGAGAGAGTCTGTGCCGATTGAAGAAGTAGAATCTGTCGAGGAGATTTGCAGACGTTTCAAAACCGGTGCGATGTCTTATGGCTCCATTTCGAAAGAAGCACATGAAGCCTTGGCAGTTGCGATGAACCGTGTTGGCGGGAAAAGTAACACGGGTGAAGGTGGAGAAGATATCGACCGCTTTACGCCGGATCCAAATGGAGACTCAAGAAGAAGTTCCATTAAACAAGTGGCATCAGGCAGATTTGGTGTGACGAGCCATTACTTGGTCAATGCAGATGAAATACAGATTAAAGTGGCACAAGGGGCCAAACCTGGTGAAGGTGGGCACTTACCTGGTAAGAAAGTATATCCGTGGATTGCGGAAGTACGTGGCTCCACAACTGGAGTTGAACTGATCTCTCCGCCACCGCATCACGATATTTATTCAATTGAGGATTTGGCAGAGCTCATTCATAATTTGAAAAATGCTAATCCTCGAGCTCGCATTAGCGTTAAATTAGTTTCCGCTGTCGGGGTGGGAACAATAGCTGCAGGCGTTGCCAAAGGAAGAGCGGACCTTGTCTTGATCAGTGGTTACGATGGCGGTACGGGAGCAGCACCTCGTACGAGTTTAAAACATACTGGATTACCATGGGAAATCGGATTAGCCGAAACCCATCAGACACTCCTGTTAAATGGACTTCGTGATCGCATCGTTGTGGAAACGGACGGCAAAATGATGACCGGAAGAGACGTGGTATTAGCTACACTTCTCGGTGCGGAAGAGTACGGATTTTCAACAGCCCCACTTGTGGTGCTCGGCTGTGTCATGATGCGCGTCTGTCATATGGATACATGTCCAGTAGGAATTGCAACGCAAAATCCTGAACTGCGCAAAAAATTCACGGGAGATGCTGAACATGTCGCGAACTTCATGCGTTTTGTTGCTACTGAAACGAGAGAGCTAATGGCTGAGCTTGGCTTCAGAACCATCAACGAAATGGTCGGACGTACAGACGCGCTTGAAGTAAACGAAGCGATTGACCATTGGAAGGCAAAAGACATCGATTTGTCGGCTCTTCTGTACTCACCTGATTTGCCAGCAAAAGTAGGGCGTTATCATACTGTTGATCAAGATCATGACTTAGAGAAGACGCTCGATTTCCAGGAACTGATTCCAATTTGTCGTAAAGCCATCGAAAATCAGCAACCGGTGGAATTTACAACAGCGATTCGAAATATTAACCGGGTCACTGCAACGATGCTTGGCAGTGAAATCACACGACGATACGGGGAAAAAGGATTGCCTGAAGATACCATTCGTCTGACCTTAAAAGGATCTGCTGGTCAAAGCTTTGGTGCATTTATTCCCCGGGGAATAACACTTCGACTCGTTGGGGACTCAAATGACTTCGTAGGAAAAGGATTGTCTGGCGGGAAAATTATTGTCCATCCCGATCCAGTGGTCACTTTCCCTCCTGAGAAAAATATTATTATCGGCAACGTAGCTTTCTATGGAGCTTCTGCTGGTGAAGCCTATATACAAGGAATCGCCGGTGAACGTTTCTGTGTACGTAATAGTGGCGCCAATGTAGTAGTTGAAGGAGTTGGCGATCACGGTTGTGAATATATGACGGGTGGAAAGGTTGTCGTTTTAGGTTCGACAGGACGCAATTTTGCTGCAGGAATGTCAGGTGGCGTAGCGTATGTTTTTGATGAAGATGAAACATTCCTATCCAATTGCAATACGGAACTAGTTCAAATACAACCGGTTGAAAATAATGAAGAGATGAAAGAGCTCTACTCGATGATTGAAAAGCACGTGGATTATACAAATAGTGGACTCGGAAAACGCATTTTAGCGTATTGGGAGAAATATTCTTCACAATTCGTCCGTGTTATTCCAAAATCCTATTTGACGATAAACAATCGAATCAAAGAGCTTCAGGACACTGGTTTGTCCATATTCGATGCACAAATGGCGGCATTCGAGGAAAGTAAAAAGGTTGGATCCGCAAAATAATCTGGCGAAAAGGAGGGATATGATGGGAAAACCAACTGGATTTATGGAGTATGAGCGTCAATCACAACGTGAACGCGAACCACAGCAGCGTGTAAAGGATTGGCAGGATTATACGGAACCGATGACGGAACAGGAAGTCCAGACACAAGCAGCACGTTGTATGGATTGTGGCGTGCCTACATGTCATACTGGAACCGAAATCAATGGGGTGACATCCGGATGTCCGGTCTATCACTTGATACCTGAGTGGAATGACCTCGTCTATCAAGGACAATGGAAAGAAGCATTGAAGCGCGAACATGAAATGAATAACTTTCCTGAGTTTACCGGCACTGCCTGTCCAGCTCCATGTGAAGGAGGATGCGTCCTTGGAATAAACGAACCTCCTGTCGCCATTCGTACGGTGGAACGTGCCATTATTGAAAAAGGCTTTGAAGAAGGTTGGGTCGTTCCGGAACCTCCCGAAAAACGGACAGGTAAAAAAGTAGCGGTCATCGGGTCTGGACCAGCTGGTCTCGCAGCTGCAGCGCAACTCAATAAAGCCGGTCACTGGGTAACGGTCTTTGAACGTAACGATCGCGTAGGTGGCCTCCTGACGTACGGGATTCCTGAAATGAAACTGCCATACGAAATGGTAGAACGACGTGTTGCTTTATTGGTGCAAGAAGGCATTACGTTTATGACAAACATGGAAGTCGGCAAGAATTATCCCGTCGAAAAACTGCAATCAGAGTTTGATGCCAGCATTTTATGTGGGGGTGCAACCATTCATCGGGACATTCAAGTGGAAGGACGCGAATTGAAAGGAATCCACTACGCAATGGAATTTCTTCATGCCAACACCAAAAGTTTGCTAGATTCGAATCTACAGGATGGCAAATACCTTTCAGCGAAAGGAAAAGATGTCATTGTCATCGGTGGTGGAGATACAGGGACAGATTGTCTGGCAACTGCCGTTCGACATGATTGTAAGAGTTTAACGCAGTTTGATATATACGATAAAAAAGGCGCAGTGCGTGATGAGCTGGGCAATCCTTGGCCGCAGTATCCGATCATTCATCGGTTGGAGTATGGGCAAAAGGAAGCGGCAAGTAAATTCGGAGAAGACCCACGAGCTTATGCCGTTCAGACCACGCGTTTTGTGGGGAACGAAGAGGGTCACGTTAAAGAAGTTCATACTATCCATGTGAAACTCCGAATCGATGAAAATGGAAATCGAATACGCGAAGAAATACCGGGTACTGAAAAAGTATGGCCAGCAGACCTTGTGTTGCTAGCCATTGGATTTAATGGTCCGGAACAAGGACTTCTTCAGCAATTGAATGTGGAAACAAACCCCAACTCAACTGTGAAAGCCGAATACGGCAAGTATGCAACCAATGTAGAAGGCGTTTTTTCTGCCGGTGATATGCGCCGTGGACAAAGCTTGATTGTATGGGCGATTAACGAAGGACGTGAAGTAGCGAGGGAATGTGATCGCTACTTGATGGGGGCGACGGTACTACCATAGACATAAAAAAAGGAGTGTACTTCCACGATGGAAAGTACACTCCTTTTTTATGAAAAAATTTCTTATTGAGCTGTGTAGCCACCATCAAGAATTGCCGCTTGTCCTGTGATACCTTTTGCTTTATCACTTGAAAGGAATAGAGCATAGTCAGCAATTTCATCAACTGACAATAAACGTTTTTGAGGAACAAGAGGGTAGATTACTTCTTCTAATACTTTCTCCAGTTCTACATTGCGTGTTTTTGCTAAGTCCGATAACTGATTTCTTACAAGTGGCGTGTCCACGTAGCCAGGACATAATGCATTGACCGTAATGCCATGTTCTGCACCTTCTAAAGCAGCAACTTTTGTTAAACCGATAACGCCATGCTTCGCACTGTTATAAGCTGCTTTTCCGGCGAAACCAATTACGCCATTAATAGAAGCCATATTAATAATACGACCATATTTTTGTTTTTTCATCTGAGGGAACACATGCTTAATTGCCATGAACGGAGCAGTTAACATGATTTTGATCAGCAATTCGAATTTTTCTGTTGGGAATTCTTCGATTGGTGATACATATTGCATGCCAGCGTTGTTAATCAAGACATGGAATTCACCGAAGTGCGCAATCGTTTGATCGATGGCAGCTTTCATTTCTTCTTCGTTTGTTACGTCACACTTGATGCCAAGAGTTTCGTATCCTTTGTCAGCAAGTTGCTGAGCGGCTTTTTTAACGCCTTCTTCATTTAAATCTGTCAGGACAACCTTTGCTCCATTTTCAGCAAAACGTTCCCCAACTTCATAACCAATTCCTTGAGCCGCACCTGTAATAAATACTACTTTATCTTTTAACATAATCAGATCTCCTTTTAAATTAATAAAGTCCCATACTTGCTAAAATTATCGCTGCAATGACAGCAATGGTTGGAATGATAAAACCAACAACCGCAACGTCTAAATATGAATCTTTGTGTTTTAGCCCCGTTACAGCCAATAAGGTCAGTAACGCGCCATTATGTGGCAGAATCGACGCCCCTGAAGCGACAGAAGCAATTCGGTGAAACGCCTCTGGGTCGATGCCGGTTGTTTGGGATAATTGATAATATTTATCCCCTAAAGCTTCGAGCGCAATCCCCATACCGCCAGATGCAGAACCAGTAATACTTGCTAGTAACTGAACAGCAACTGCTTCTGAAATCAAAGGATTTCCTTTAATACCAAGAATCAAGTCGGTTAACTGTTTAAAACTTGGTACGGCCGTAACAACTGCACCGAATCCGACAGCCGCACTCGTATTTAAAATGGCCATCGCTGAACCTGCTGCACCGCCATTAATCGATTTAATGAACGTTTTGAATTTCTTGAAACTCAACAGCATGATCGCAATGATCCCAATCAATAAAGATGGAAGAATATCCAGTTTTAAAATATTTAACACAAACACTACGATCAGTAATGGCAAAATGGACAGGTAAGGATTTGGAAGAGTGGAAGCATCAATTTCTTTCACTTCATCCCCGTTTTTAGGTTCTGTGTATCCATCGCCTTTGCTTTGCAGTCGTTTACTTCTCCAAGCTAAGTAAAGGTAACCACCCACTGCCATGATTAGTCCAGATACCACACCCATAATTGGGCCAGCAGTCGGAGTCGTCTGGAAGTACTCAGTCGGAATAATATTTTGAATCTGCGGAGTTCCAGGAAGTGCCGTCATCGTAAACGTAAAAGCTCCAAGTGTAATAGTAGCCGGAATGAGCTTTCTTGAAACATCGGCTTCTCGGAATAGCGCAATAGCTAGAGGATAAATAGCAAAAACAACCACAAATAAACTAACGCCTCCGTAAGTCAGTACAGCTGCTCCAACCAATACACCTAAAACCGCTCGTTTTTTTCCTATGAATTGAGTGATTTTATATGCTACTGATTGGGCCATGCCCGTTTCTTCCATTAGTTTCCCAAAAATTGCCCCGAGTAAAAATACAGGGAACCACTTTTTAGCGAAATTTACAAACCCAGTCATATAAATTTCTGTATATGCTGGCAATAAATCAAGTCCCTCTAACCCTGCAACTAAAAGCGCAATGAGAGGTGCTATCCAAATGATGGACCACCCTAAATATGCGAGGGCCATTAGCAAAATCAATCCGATAATAATGTTAATCATGATTACGTGCTCCTTTATTTAAAATACCCCTATAGGTTTGTAATTTTGGCAACAAGTACTGTAACTGTCAAGGAAAAAGTCGCACATTATTACAAGTAAGACTAGGTATAATATTCAGTTTTTAATCACTCATATTCCTTTGGTTGTAATACCCACTTTGCAAGTGCTTTGAACATCCAGGATTTCACATATGAACAGACTTAAGTTAAATGGATAGGTTATATAATACGGGCAACAATAGTTGTAGCGCTTTACCAAGTTTTTAAGAAGACCAGGAAAGGGTGGTAAAAATGAAAGAACTATTTACAGCAACTGTTACGGCGACTGGAGGGCGGGAAGGAAGAATCCGCTCAGAAGATGGCGTACTCGATCTTGCCTTGGCAATGCCAGGTGTCAAACAGGATACAACGAATCCAGAACAACTTTTTGCGGCGGGTTATGCAGCTTGTTTTGATTCCGCTTTAAATTTGGTGGCCGCACAAGAAAAAATTAAACACGGCGGATCGGAAGTCACAGCTCATGTTACATTGCACCAAAATACGGATGGCTATTCACTTTCCGTTAAACTAGATGTTCTTGTTCGCGATGTAGAGTTGGAAGTTGCTCAAAAGCTTGTCACAGCTGCACACAATGTATGTCCATATTCACGCGCGATAAAAGACAACATCAATGTGGATGTTGGCAGTCGAATTAGTTAAAGTCCTAATAATTTCTCCAATTAGCTGAAGCCAACCGGATATTCAATGTTGGTGAAATTGTTATATGGAAATGAATGTTGGTTCTCATTAAAATAATCAAAACACCTTCGACAGACGTACTTTATGTACATGACTCGAAGGTGTTTTTACATTTTGTTGAATGTTCTATAATTACGAAAGGGTAAATAAAGGAAGTTACTGTATTGGTGTAGAAAACAAATCCATGGAATTTATTTGAGAAGTTGTGGAGTTATAACTTATAGCAATTTCGCGATGCGTTATAACGAATTCGTTTTTTGGAGAGGAACAGAAATATGAAATTTATTATAATCGTAGGACCGCAGGCTGTCGGGAAAATGACAGTCGGGCATGAACTGGAAAAAATAACGGATTTAAAGTTGTTTCATAATCATTTGACTATCGAGCTTGTCCATCCGTTTTTTGATTATGGCACGGAAGCCGGAAATCGGTTGGTTAAATCATTTCGTCAGCAAATGTTCGAGGAGTTTGCGGTAAGTGATCTGTATGGCGTGATTTTTACATTTGTGTGGCGCTTCGACGTTCAAGTCGACTGGGATTATGTCGAGAAAACCAGCCAAATATTCGAATCAAAAGGCGTAGAAGTTTATATCGTCGAGTTGCAGGCAGATTTGGATGAAAGACTTGAAAGAAATAAATCCCCTCATCGACTTGAACACAAACCAACGAAACGTGACATTGTATGGTCAGAGGAGCATCTGAAAAGCGTAGCTAATAAATTCAGGCTCAATTCGTTCGATGGAGAAGTGACGAGAAAGAACTACATAAAAATTAATAATACAAATTTAACTGCAGCCGAAACAGCGAAGTTAATTCAAGAACGATTTGATCTGTAAGTGTGCAATGAGAGTGGAGGTAAAAGTTGATGACCGAAAAAGAGAAAATGCTTGCGGGTGAAATGTACGACCCCGCAGATCCAGAACTTATAACTGAACGCGGAACAGCCCGTCTTAAAACCAGACTATATAACGAAACCCTAGAATATGAAACGGACAAAAGAATAGAGATGTTGAAAAATTTGTTTGGCTCCACGGGTAAAAGCTTATACGTTGAACCTACATTCAGATGTGATTATGGATACAACATCCATGTAGGAGAGAACTTTTTCGCTAATTTTGATTGCGTCATTCTCGATGTATGTGAAGTTCGAATAGGAGACAATTGCTTTGTGGCACCTGGCGTCCATATCTATACAGCTACTCATCCGATTCATCCGACGGAACGCAACACGATGCGCGAATATGGCAAACCAATCACAATCGGTGACAACGTCTGGATCGGAGGACGATCAATCATTAATCCTGGTGTTACGATTGGTGATAATGTGGTAGTTGCTTCTGGGGCGGTCGTGACGAAAGATGTTCCTGCTAATGTGATTGTCGGTGGAAACCCGGCAAGAGTGATAAAGAAAATAGAATTTTAGTTTTTGTTTAAGAAATCAATTTTCAATTATAAGGGACACGGAAATGGAGTACAGAATTAAAAATCTTGATTTTGAAATGACTACAATGCAAGATTGTGTCCATTTTTATTTCAATATATTGTTCGGGGGACGTGCAATTATTAATCAGCCATAAAGGGTGATAATCTTCATGTGGTGGGAACCCTGCTAAAGTAATTAAAGACATAGAATAGAAAACTAAAGGGTTCTAATACTAAAGTATTAGGAAGAAATATTTCTTTTGCTGAATAGATAACAATCTTTTTCTTTGAGATAATAACTGCAAACAAACCATTCTTGTTTGTCCCAGCATCGGTCAGTGTATTTCATTGGACTGGTCTGGGTTTTTTAAATTGTTCATTCCTTTAAACCTCTTCTCAAAAGAAGGGGTTTTCTTTGTCTTTACTACATAAATCAATTAAGTTATTATTATCAGAAAATTTTAATATTAAGCAATTAGGGGGGTGGTCCAAGTGAAAATTAATTCCAGATTACAAAAGACTGAGAGTTTTGCTAGTAAAGCGATGATGTTCATTTCAATTATAGGACTATGGATTTTTGTGCAATTCGGTTTGATGGATTTGAACTCCTTGCAAGAGCCTCTTATTTTTGGATTTTTAGTGTTGTCTTTAATAATTGTCGAGCTATATCCGATGCCAGTTTGGCGTGGATTTACTACGATAAGCTTTCCTCTTGTGTATACCATTTACATAATGCATGGTTTGGGGTACAGCGTAGTAATCTATGCAATGATTGTTTTTACAATAAACCTTTTGAAGAGACGACCATTAAGAATTGTTTTTTTCAATCCTGCCCAACTTATTATTGGATTTGTAAGTGCATACTTTCTAGCCAAAAAGATTCTTCCAATTCTACCAATGGACGACTTTTCCACACTCACTCAGGGCATCATTCATTTTAGCTTAATTATTATCCCATTCTACCTATTCAACAATTTAATTGTCGACTTCATTTTAGTGGTAAGGCCCCAACCTTATGCGTATAAGGTATGGAAACAAAAGACCTTGCAAGAATTAAATAGCTTATTGATTTCCTATGTTTATCTTGTACTCTTTTATGTCCTAGGTAGCCAGAACAGAGGAGATATCGACGTCATTTCCTTTTTCTTCTTTTTCTCCCCATTAGTTGCATTGGCGTTGCTCAGCTCAATCATTGTCCGTTTGAACAAAGAGAAGACCAGATTAAAAGCGCTTTTCAAAATATCCAGTGAGTTGAATAGAAAGATTCCAACAGAAGAATGGCTCAGCTTTTTAGAGTCACACCTGCAGGAATTTATCGCTGCCGATGCGTGGACTTTATGGATAAATGAAGATGAGGATTGGAAATTGAAGGTAGCGAAGGGTCTTGAAAAAAATCATCTTGAAAAAATCGAGAATATAAGGATTACATTAGACACGATTGAAGAACTCACCATCTTCCATGATGCAAAAAAAGACGGCGGTCCGGCCTTATCTATTTTCAATGCTGAAATTCGAACTTTATTATATGCACCTTTAATTCTTGACGATGAGGTAGTCGGTCTATTTATTTTCGGACGTAGCAGAACAAATAGTTTTCAAGAAGAAGACATTCAAGCTGCAGCAACCATTGCCAACCAATTAGCTGTTCTAATAAAAACCAAGATGCTTATTGAGGAGCAGGAAAAAACAATTATTTTAGAAGAAAGAAATCGTATAGCCCGTGAAATTCACGATGGAGTTGCTCAGTCACTTGCAGGTGCCGTTATGAAGCTGGAAACAGCAGAGCGTAAATTCAGTAAAATGCCAGAAGACTCGCTTCGCCTCATGCATGAAAGCAAAGAGAAGCTTAGGCAGAGCTTAAAGGAAGTTAGGGAATCCATTTATGCACTTCGACCTTATCCAACAGAAAGAATAGGGTTGAAGGCAGCCTTGGCAGCACGAATCAACCTGATTCAAAAAGACCATTCCATCGAAATTGCACTGGAATCACGTGGTCACGAATTTACGCTGAGTTCAATGGTAGAAAAAATCATTTTTGATATTTTTCAAGAGAGTGTTCAAAACGCCATTAAGCATTCCAAAGCAAACAAGATTGAGATTCTATTAAGCTATCAGAAAGAACATGCTTTGCTCAAAGTAAAGGACGATGGTGTCGGATTTTCGCTTTTTCAAGCCATGCTCAAGGCTCGTAAAGAACCACATTTCGGAATTTTGCATATGAATGAAGCGGCAGAGAAAATCCATGCATCCTTACAAGTTGATAGCAGGGAAGGTGAAGGAACAGAAATAACGCTTACCGTGCCAAAGATGGGAATTGAAGGGGGAGAATCTGATGATTAAACTGATGTTGGTCGATGATCATGCAGTATTACGTGATGGACTTAAGAATATTTTAGGTTTGGAAGACGGGATTGAAGTAGTGGGTGAAGCTATTTCAGGCAATGATGCTCTAGAAAAGGTAGGGACACTTTTACCGGACGTCATATTGATGGATATCAATATTCCTGATAAAAACGGGATTGAAGTCACGAGTATTATAAAAAGGGACTATCCGGATATAAAAGTTTTAGTTTTAACGATGTATGATCATGACGAATACTTTATGTCTGCTATCCGTGAGGGCGCGGATGGTTACTTGCTTAAAGATGCACCATCACAACAAGTGGTAGATGCAATTCATTCTGTGTCAAAGGGACAGTCGGTCTTCCACTCATCGATGACAAAAAAGTTTTTAAGCTTCAATCAGTCTGAGCCAGAACCTATCAAGCCTAAAGATACCCTTACTGAAAGGGAAAAAGAAGTGCTCAATTGTTTAGTTCAGGGAATGAGTAATAAAGAGATAGCAAAGGTATTATTTATTACTGATAAAACAGTCAAAATTCATGTCAGCAATATTTTTAAAAAGCTGGATGTAAAGAGCCGTTCCCAAGTAGTGATTTATGCCGTGCAAAATCAGCTTGTCCCTTTGCCATAATACTTTTGGCGTATATGAGTTAGTACCTTTGCTAATGCAAGTTATAGCCTCTGTAGAATAGAACTTTTCTGAAAAAATGCAATAATTAATTTAAAAGTTAGAATATTCAGGGAAGAGGCGATTATTTTGAGATGGTTATCAACTATATTGGCAATTTTACTGATTTTTAGTTCGTGGTTTATGACACCAGTCCCTTCGGCCTATGCTTCAACTTCAACCAATACGTCAGCAGTAGTTGATTCAAAGTTAACAGAGCTTTTGGAAAGTACAACTACTGCACAAGAGATTATTGTCACCTTTAAGAAAGAGAGTATACCACAAGCAGAGATATTGAATGTATTGAAAGATGCGGGCATTTCTAAGGGTACAGTCTTGAAGGAACTGCCGATTGCTGGGGTCCTCGCAACAAAAGCGCAGGTAGAAATATTGGCGTCTAATGAAAACGTTTTTTCCATTTATTCGAATAAGAAATTGCAATACGAAAATAAAGAAGCAACAGAATTGACGGGCGTTGACCGTCTAAGAACAGATACTCAAATTCGCAACGAAAACGGCGGCTTGCCTGTTACAGGTAAGGGAATAGGCGTTGTTATTAACGATAGTGGTATTGATGCGACACATAAAGACCATGAATTAGGTTCACATGTAGTCCAAAACGTTCTTGGGGGCACCAATTTACACGCTCAAAATGAATTGCTGCCGATTACGTATGTTGAAAATGTTCCAAACACGGATACTAGCTCTGGCCACGGAACGCATGTTGCAGGAATTGTAGGTGCTACTGGGGCGATGTCAGGTGGGGAATATGAAGGAGTGGCACCTGGAGCACAGTTGATTGGATATGGATCCGGTGCAGCAGTAGCGATGTTGGATACAATCGGTGGTTTCGATTATGCATTGACACACCAAGCTCAATACAATATTCGTGTCATAACGAATTCCTGGGGAGATACGAGTGATTCAGGGACTGATTTTGACCCGTACAATCCGATAAACGTTGCAACGAAAGCACTTTATGATCGCGGAATTGTCACGGTTTTCTCTGCCGGAAACTCTGGACCTGCAGATGCGACGATTACTGGAAACTATAAAAAAGCTCCGTGGGTGATTACAGTGGCAGCTGGGACGAAACAAGGTCAGCTTGCAGACTTTTCATCTCGTGGAGTGAAAGGGAAAGGTGGAACAGTTGTAGTAGATGGAGAAACGTGGAATTGGGAAGATCGTCCGACCGTCACATCTCCTGGGCAAGCCATTGTTTCCACACGAGTGATTTCACCAGTCGCTTCATTAGGTGCGCCGGACGACGTGGAAAATATACCACCTGCGTACATTCCTTTTTATACGACAATGAGTGGAACTTCAATGGCGGCGCCGCATGTAGCAGGTATTGTTGCTCTCCTCTTGGAAGCAAACCCACAACTTTCGCCAATGGAAATTAAGAGCATAGTAGAGCAGACTGCTGCGAATATGCCAGGCTACGAAACATGGGAAACAGGTTCCGGCTATGTGAATGCCTTCGCTGCAGTAGATGCTGCATTTACGAACAAGAGCTATGGTTCTACGTTAAATATGAATCGTACGTTTAATGCAAACGCTAAAATGACAGAGAACAAACAGGACTTTACGATAGAATATAATCCGGCATCACTTGATTCGAATAAAACGACATTCTCCGTTCCGGCTGCTCAGACCGAGTTAACCGCCCGCTTCAACGCAAAAGGATTGGTTGAACAGACGGGAAATCCAGTGAATCTTGTTTTGACATCACCAGATGGCACAAAATACAGCTCGGGAATTTCAGTACTATTTCCGCTTTACACGGATCGGACGGTACAAGTAGTGAATCCGTCGCCAGGTACATGGACATTAAGTGTTGAAGGTCTGCGAGGAAGTGTCTCTTTACCGGAAACTATTACTGGAGTAATAGGTATGAAGCAAATGAGTGGTTTTTCCGGCTTGAACGATGTCAGTAGTCATGCGGCGGAATCGGCAATAAAACTTGCGGTCAATGAAAGACTAGTGGACAGTAAGAATACACGTAATTACGAACCTAACCAAGCACTAAAACGAAGTGAATTAGCAAGGTTCCTTGTTATGGGAGCAGGTGTGAGACAATACCTGCCTTTTGATGGATTAAAGACGGTTAATGATGTAAAAGCGGGAGATATGCAATTTGTTGAGGCCGTTTTAGCTGATGGAGCTGCTTTAAAGGATGGGAGGCAAGTTTCGAAAGGTGTGATGCTGCCAGTCGTAGCAGGAAAGTTCTCACCCCATGATAACGTAACGCGCGAAAGCTTGGCGTATTCACTTGTGCAGGCGCTTGGTTTGGAAGAAGAAGCGAAGACAAGAAATGGAGACTCTTTGACGGTTCAATATAAAGAGAGTCGGATTGCTATTTCCGATGCTTCGTCAGTTCCGGCTGAATTAAGAGGGTACGTCCAATTGGCGCTTGATTTAAACATTCTCAATGCCTATTTCTCAGTGGAGCAAGGACCTTATGACTTACAACCAACTGTCGTTGCTAAGTTTGAACCGAAAAAAACAGTAACACGCGGTGATTACGCGGTAACGATTACCCGTTATTTTGCAAATTACCACGTTCAATAATAATATCAATGAATTCCCTCGCAGACTTTTGCGGGGGATTTTTTAATGATGATCGGAGCTATCAGCATTACATCTATAACTTTTGTATGACATAAAGATAGTACTTTTACTTACCTCATTACATCCTTTGCTGAATAGTAATATTGCTTTAATTTTCAGATAATAAAAGAAAACAATAAAATATGAAGAGGAGATTGAATGTATGAAAAAATGGCTACATGGTTTTATGTGTGTTTTGATGATTAGTGCCGTGTTCTTTGGTGGTCTTCAAGGTGGAAAAGTAAAGGCAGCCACTACCGCGGTAATTGACAGTAAGCTGACTAAGGTTCTTGAAACAGCTACTGGCCCTACGCAAGTGATTGTCACTTTTAAGGGGGATGGAGCTCCTACAAGTGCGCAACTTGGTATTCTGAAGGATCTTGGAATTTCAACTGGTGTCACAATGAAGGCAATGCCAATCGCAGGGATTCTTGCGACGAAGGAACAAGTGAACAAACTAGCAACGTTTGATAGTGTCAGATCTCTCTACTTAAATAGTAAGTTAAGTTACTCCAACTATGATGCAACACAATTGACTGGTGTTGACAAGGCGCGCACGGATGCAGCCATGAAGAAGGCTAACGGTGGTTTTCCGGTAACTGGAAAGGGCGTTGGGGTGGTAGTCAATGATAGTGGGGTTGACGGAACACATAAAGATCATGAATTTGGAAAAAACCTTGTACAAAATGTAATGGGAAGCACAAATTTAAATAGCCTTGAACCCGAACTATTGCCAATCACTTACACAGAAAATGTTCCAAATACGGATACGAATTCTGGACATGGTACGCATGTTGCCGGTACAGTCGGCGGTACGGGTGCAAGTTCTGGTGGTAAGTATGAAGGTGCGGCACCAGGAGCTAATCTGGTTGGTTATGGATCTGGTGCAGCGTTGTTTGTATTAGACGGGATTGGCGGATTCGATTATGCGATAACTCATCAAACACAATACAACATCCGTGTAATTACTAATTCATGGGGTTCATCAGGAGATTTCGAGCCGAATGATCCTATTAACGTAGCTAGTAAAGCTGCATATGATCGTGGAATAGCGGTTCTGTTTGCCGCAGGTAACGAAGGACCTGGAGAAAATACACATAATCCTTATGCAAAAGCTCCATGGGTCATCTCAATCGCCGCTGGTGAAAAAGATGGCAAACTTGCCGACTTCTCCTCAAGGGGCACGAAAGACGTAGGTGGAACCTTCGATTTGGATGGCAAGACTTGGACTTGGCAAGACCGTCCAACAATTACTGCACCGGGTGTCGATATTGTTTCAACCCGAGTTATTGGACCGGTATCCTCGTTAGGAGCAACTGCAGATGCGGAAACGATAGAACCAGCTTATCTCCCTTTCTATACAACGATGAGCGGAACATCGATGGCAACACCACACGTGGCTGGAGTCGTTGCATTAATGCTTGAAGCCAAGCCAACATTATCACCTGAAGAAATCAAACAAGTTCTGCAAGATACGGCAACAAACATGCCTGGATATGAAACATGGGAAGCGGGAACAGGATATTTGAATGCTTTTGCAGCACTGGATCATGTGTTGTTTGGAAACGAGTATGGAAGTACGGTAAATGCAAATCAACAATTCAATAGCAACGTAGAGGCTACTACGGAGAGAGCATCTTTCGAAGTAAACTATAACCCTGCAACACTTGCTTCCAATAGTTACACTTTCCAAGTTGGGGAAGGAATCTCTCAATTGACAGCTAAGGTAAACGGAGAAGGAATTCTTGAGGAAACGGGTAACCCAATCAATCTAGTTTTAGTAGCACCAGATGGTACTGAAGTTAGCTCAGGTACTAGCCTTTTATTCCCTCTTTACACCGATCGAACGGTTTCAGTTAATTCGCCGAAAGTAGGAGAGTGGAAAGTAGAAATTCGCGGTTTGAAAGGAAATGCAGCTAATCCGATTGGTGTAGCTACCCCTGAGACAGTTAAAGGCACACTCGCATTTTCAAAAGTTGCCGGTTTTACAGGCTTAGCTGATATTGAAGGTCACGCTGCTGCTTCTGCTATTAAAATGGCTGTAAACGAAAGATTAATAGATGGATATGCAGATGGTTCGTTCAAACCAGATCAAAATCTCGTGCGTAGCGAACTGGCACGTTCGCTTGTCATGGGAGCTGGGATTCGCCAAAGCCAAACACTTTCACCAAAAGACGTGAGTAGTTCTGATATGCCATTCGTTCAAGCGGTGATTTCAAAAGGCGCGGCAATCCGCAACACGGACCTCTGCAATAAAGGAGTAATGCAACTTAATCCATTAGGTGAATTTAATCCGGGTGGAGAAGTGAATAGAACGGAATTAGCATACTCATTCGTTCAAGCATTAGGATTGGAAAAAGAAGCAAATGAACATATCGGTGAAGTAACAGTTCTTTTTAACGGGGAAAGAATTGCAATTAAGGACAGCGATAGCATTCCAGAAGCAATGAAAGGATATGTACAGGTAGCTCTAAATCTAAATATTCTTAATGCTACCTTTAATGTCTCGCAAGGTCCCTATGATTTAAAACCAACTATGGAAGCAGTATTTTTACCAGAAAAGAAAGTAACACGAGGAGATTATGCCGTTGCAGCAAGCAGATACTATGGTTCTTGGTTTACACAGCAATAAAGGGAAAAACAATTAACTTTATGAGGGAGAAATGTGTGAATGGAAATTTATCACCCATTGTTGCAAAGCGGTTTAATTAAACCACCTCCACTAGAAGAGATGTTGCTAGATGAGAATCGAATGGTTAGCTCAAAGGAAATACGAGATCAAACCAAATCAATGAGGTTGAAAGAAGTGAATAAGAAGACACGTCCAACTGATAAAAAAAAGTAACAAAGGAATCTTTTTGAAAGTTTTTTCGTGAACACTATAAAGGAAACCAAGAGAATGAGACGACCTTGAAGAGATTGATTCTTTTGGGTCGTTTCTTTTCAATTCCATTTGTACAAGAGTATAGAATTTGTGAAACCTATGGTCACGCCAATGAAAAAAGGTCATCAAAAATTGATGACCATGGATTAACATTAATAAAGCAAAATATCATTTCACATCACTCAACCGAACAAAGCCTTTGAATCCTGTGTTTGATTGATTAATTATGTTTGTTTTTACCTGCATTGCTTCAGAACTTTTAGTACATACAAACACCTTCCTAAAGTTCAGGGTCATGCCAAAAGTTTTGAGGAACATGCATTTCAGCCCTATAAGGTTGAATCGAATACCCTTGTTGCTGAAGCCAAGAAATGATTCCTGGTAACGCTTTAGTGGTCTGCACACGATCATGAAGCAATATGACGATGTGTTGATCCTTAGCCTGGCGAGCTTTCTCCACGCCTGTTTTAACCCTCGTTATGATTTGTTGGAAATTGGCTTCGTTCACTTGCCAGTCCAATGTATCGACATCCCAATCCCACAGTTTGTAACCTTCCTGTTTAAGCAAACCACGCATTGCTGACGTAACGTATGGTTTACTTCCATAAGGGGTCCGAACCAACGTAGGCTTGAACCCGGTCAGTGAATGAATCATTTCAGCCTCTTGTTTCATTTCATTAATGAATGCTGGCGCGGAAGCGTAAACCTTATTGCGATCGTGCGTCATGCTGTGAAGCGCAAGTGTGTGACCTTCCTTATAAGTCAACTGGGTCAAAGATTTATAACTGGCGATCTGATTTCCTACAAAAAAGAATGTACCTTTTACATTAAATTTTTTCATGATGTTTAAATGCTCGGATGTAAACCGATTCGGACCATCATCGAAGGTCAAATAGACAATGGGTTTTCCAGGATCAACAGGTGTTGTTGGTTTAGGTAATGGAATTTCTTTACGCTGCTTCTTCAATTTTTGAATAAACTGTGGATGGCTCATATGTGGGTAATGATCTGTATAAAGTCGGACAGTCAAGATATCGGACAAATAATCGACTTTAAAACCTGTTGATTCTCCTAACAAGCGAACGGGGATGTACAGAATATCGTCAATTATTTTCATTGAGTAACCGGGAATAATCTCTTGATTGATTGTTGTTTCAGAGGTAACAAAATTATAAGAAATAGACGTAGCGTTTTTCGTGATAGTAATTTGTTCGTCTGACTTCTGAATATCCGCATACAAGTAGCGTGCCATTTTTTCAAATGGAACCATTATTTGTGCGTTCTCCAGACGGACTTCTTCTTTTTCAAAGGCCAATAAACGGTCATGTAATGCAATGTACCGGTTTGAAGTGTTTGTGGCTTGACTGGAAGTAGGCAAAGAAAATAAAGTGAGGACAAAAAACAAGATGCACAGCAATAAATATTTAAATTTCATCATTCATAACCCCTTTATCTATCAAACTTCTTAGTAAGTGTATGAAAGAAGGTCTCCCGATAGATTTGAAAAGGCTGAAAAATTTTTTGCTCGCTTCCATAAAAATCGATTTTCATCTCAAACGTAATGCCCAATCCCCCTTGTCATGCATAATATAAAAAAAGAATGGCAGGAAAGGGGTGTAAGTAGCGATGGGATTATTTATTAATACAAATAAGCACCCGGATGTTTATAAGAATCATGGACAAATAGTGGAGCCTAATCAGAAGTCTTTCAAACAGAATCACGTAGCTGATTTGCTAGAAGCGCAGGAAAAAACGAATGAAACATTACATCAATCATTCAGCGAGCTAAAAGATTTATTCGAAAAGCAAGCTACGAAACAAACCAACCAGTGGAAGTTTTTCCAACACGGGATTAGTGAACAGAAGAAATTGAACTTCCACCATGAAAAGATTGAAACTCAAGTGTTGGAATGGTTGAGGAAGTTAGATGAAAAAAGTGTCGCACTGCAATCAACATTGGAAAATGAAGTTTTAGCCAACAAAGATTTAATTAACTACATGAATCAGCTAAGCCAATCAAACCAAGAGGTTGTTCATCAGTTGGATAAAGTGGGGTTGAGAAATGAGCAACTGGAGCAAAAAGTGGATGAGCAACTAATACTCCAAAAACAAATCGCGCAACATATGAATACTCAGGAAAATACTCAATCTGAAGTACTGAACCGATTAGATAACCAAGAAGCATTGACGGAAAAAATCTTAAGACAAATCGACCATTTCCGTTCCGTTCTCTTTGAACGAACCAATTACTTAGCAGAAAAAATTGATACTGGGTATAACTACACGGCTTCTTATTTAGCAAAACTGTTCACGGGGTCAGATCAATCAATTTTTCTGGTTAACCAAAAACAAAAAGACAACGAGAAAAAACAACCTTGATAAAAATGTAAAGACGTTACCTGGAAGAGGGGCGTCTTTTTATATTGAAGTGGAAAATATTCATGGAATTGGTGCGAACGCAAATAGACGACAAAAATCCGTGAATTGAACTTCCGAAACCGCGAATATTCCTAGCCGCCAATACTTCAAAAGATTGACATATGACCTCTTAAGGATTAAAATCCTTAATGGCTTACCTGTTTATCAGGCAGAGCGGGTTGGGAGAGGGCTAATTTAATAGAAGGTTGAAAACATGCTTAATTGGTTTGACCGATTTTTCGGTCTTAAAACGAACGGAACGACAGTAAAGCGCGAAGTAATGGCGGGAGTCATCGGATTTTTCACGGTGGTTTACATCATTGCTGTAAATGCACTTATTCTGTCTGAAGCGGGAATGCCGCTTGAAGCAGCGATTGTCGCAACGATTGCAGCATCAGTGTTCGGATGTCTAGTTATGGGCTTCTGGGGGAATGTACCGATATTGCTTGTACCGGGAATGGGAATCAATGCGTTGTTTTCCTATACGATGGTTCAATCAATGGGTCTTTCTTGGCAGGAAGCATTGGCAGTTGTTTTTGTATCTGGCGTTATTTTCGTGTTTATCGCGTTTACGCCATTTTCAAAAATACTAAGTGCCGCTGTACCACATTCGCTTAAAGAAGCGATTACGGTCGGTCTTGGATTGTTCCTGATGCTCATTGGTCTAGAAAAAGGCGGCATCGTCGAAAAAGGCTCAAGTTCCATTTTGGCACTCGGGTCTTTGGGAGAAGCACAAGTGCTTGCGACCGTGCTGACATTTCTTGTAGCGATTGTGCTATTCATCCGCAACGTACCTGGGAATTTTCTTATTACGATTGTGGTCGGAACCATCATTGCGTCTTTCTTCGGATTGATTGATTTTAATCAGACAGACAGTGCTTCTTTAGGCTTGGCTGACGCATTTGGTGCATTCGGTGCATTATCGTTCGGGAATTTCCTGTCCATGACATTCTGGATTGCGGTATTTTCACTGACTATGGTCATTGTCTTCGAGAACATCGGGCTAGTCCATGGACACGTTGGGTTCATCAACCGTCCAGACAGATTCAGTCGTGCGTTTCAAGCGAACTCCGTGTCTGCGATGACATCCGGTATTTTCGGAACGAGTCCGACGGTAGCTTCGGTTGAAAGTGCTGCCGGTATGGTAGCGGGCGGTCGAACAGGACTGACAACTGTGACTGCAGGATTGTTGTTCTTAGTGGCAGCGTTTTTCATTCCGGTAATCAAACTGATTCCGGACAGCGCCATTGCACCGATTCTGATCATTATTGGCAGTTTGATGTTGCAGAACATTCGCAACCTCGAGTTGAAAGACTTGAGCGAAAGTTTCCCTGCATTGTTCATCATTGCGATGATTCCGTTCACTTATAGTATTGCAGATGGCATTGCAGTCGGCTTCATTATGTATCCAATCCTGAAAATTGCGATCGGTAAATGGCGGGAAGTAACACCGGCTCTTTACGTAATCGCAGGATTGTTCCTGATGAATTTCGTTGTTCATGTCATTGGCTAATTCGAATAAAAATGCACCCGCTTATCAATAGCGGGTGCATTTTTTTGATTCTAGTCAAAGTATTATGACTTCAATTGTTTAATATAGGTGTCTAATTGATCGAACGTTCCGGCCAATCCTTGTTGAATGCCTTCACGTGCGTTTTGGAATATGGAAAGTTCTTCTTCAGTAGCAGAAACCGGCATCCCTCGCATTGCAAGAACCGTTTTCCCGTCTTCATCTATGAAATTTAATGTATTAAGAATTTCAAGAGGCCAACTTGGATGGAATGGTGCTCGACAAGTTTGTCCATCTGGATTCGAAAAGGAACTGATGTAGACAAGTCTGTCAGGCTTTTCAATGTCTTTGTAGACAAATTTCCCCCACATCGTGTGACCTTCAGGAGACGTTTGATTGTAATGAAACGCTCCTTCCGGATGCAATTCAAACTTGACCACATCAATTGAATATCCTGTAGGAGTCCACCAGTGTTTTAAATGGTTCGCATCCGTCCATAGTTGAAATAGCGTTTCTTTAGGAACATCAAAGGTACGTGTGACCTGTAGTTCTGGATTTTCTGCCATTTTTAATTCCTCCCTATTTAAAAAATACGATTGTTTACTATTTCGGCATCAACTGTTTAAAACCCTTTCCAAGACTACGACAAAGATTTGTTGGGATGAATGGGGGAAAGGGAATAAGTCGCTCGTGAAGAGGAATAAACACAGCTTGAGAGTGAATCAAGGAATTAAAATTTATTAACTGTCCACCACGGCATCCTAAATCATGATTCAGACGTCTTGTTTATAAAGACTTTGATGAAACGGGTGGATATTATGAAAAAAAAGATCGTCTTAGCTGGAGGAACAGGCTTTATTGGACAATATCTGGAAGATAAATTTACAGCTACAGGTTATGAAGTGAAGATAATCTCTAGACAACCTCAACATATTGCGTGGTCAAATCAGGCGGGTATAATCAGTGCTCTGGATGGTGCGGAAATGCTCATCAATCTTGCAGGTAAATCCGTTAACTGTCGATACAATGACAAGAATAAAGAAGAAATCATCAGCTCCCGTACAAAGACAACTCAAATTCTTGGAAACGCACTGTTGGCTTGTGGCAGTCCTCCTCCCTTGTGGATCAATTCCAGCACAGCTACAATCTATCGGCATGCAGAAGATCGTCCCATGACAGAAGAGAATGGAGAAATTGGCACCGGTTTTTCGGTAGATGTAGCCAAAGCGTGGGAACAATCCTTATTCGATTATCAACTTCCACGTACTAGACAAGTAGCATTACGCATGTCAATTGTACTCGGTGCAGAGGGTGGAGTGATGGAGCCTTACTTCAACTTGGTACGCTTCGGACTCGGGGGAGTACAGGGGGACGGTAATCAAATGTTCAGTTGGATTCACATTGAAGATGTGTACCGGGCCATTCTGTTTCTTCAGGAAAGAACTGATTTAAAAGGTGCCTTTAATGTGTCGGCGCCACATCCAGTTTCAAATCGTGAATTCATGAAACAACTGCGCAAGACGATGAATCGAAAGCTTGGATTGCCGGCTCAAAAGTGGATGCTCGAAATCGGTGCAGTCTTCATGAAAACCGAAACGGAACTCATTTTGAAAAGTCGATGGGTGTTGCCAGAGCGACTCGAAAAAGATGGGTTTCAGTTTACATTCGATACACTCGAAAAGGCATTGCAGCAAATCATCCTAAAAAAACAGGCCATTTCATAATACGAAAAACCTTCAGGAGATTTAAGATCTTCTGGAGGTTTTTTACTGTTGAATTAAGTGTTCCCACACAGAGTTTTCAACAAGTTGTTCCCCAAGTGCATAGACTATTTTTAATACCAACTAAGTGAAGGGGAATACTAAGAGATGATGCATCCACATACGGAATTACGTTATATTAATGATCAAATTGGTTTCGGGGTATTTGCGACGAAATTTATTCCAAAGGGAACCATAACATGGGCAATGGATGATCTCGATCACATATTGGACGCAGATTATCTCCATAAGATTGACGAATACAGAGGAGAGATTTTGAAGAAATATGCGTACCGAAATCAAGAAGGGAAATACATTCTCTGCTGGGATCTCGGAAGATATGTAAATCACAGTTTTCATGCCAATTGTATGGGTACGGCTTATGAATTTGAAGTGGCCATTCGAGACATTCATCCCGGCGAACAGCTGACGGATGATTATGGAAC
Organism: Paenisporosarcina quisquiliarum; assembly: GCF_027563315.1. Classification (GTDB taxonomy): domain Bacteria; phylum Bacillota; class Bacilli; order Bacillales_A; family Planococcaceae; genus Paenisporosarcina; species Paenisporosarcina quisquiliarum. Next base: position 90,971 of record NZ_JAMKBJ010000009.1, on the reverse strand, counting down.
ATTAAATATCGATGAACCATTTGATTGTTTCCCGGAAGACGGGACGGACCGGATACGCGTTTACCCGGATGATTTACTTCGTTTCCATGAAGAATGGGATGCAAAGGTCATTGATTCCCTCCGATATTTTTACGAAGTGGAACAGCCACTTTACCCACTTATTCGCCCCGAATTTCTAAAGAAAGTAAACATCGCAGCTACCAAACAAGTTCTAATGGATTCAATTAAATCCATTTTTTACGATCGAACTGATTTGAAATCAAGAATGCCAAGAAGATGAACAGGAAAAAGCGAACTCCTTTAATTAATGGAGTTCGCTTTTATTCGTCTAAGCACTTGTATTAAATTTCAATAATGATGGGTAGAATCATCGGTCTTCTTTTCGTTTTTGCATATAAAAACTTCCCTAAAGTAGCTTTAATGCTTTGTTTCAGTACATTACGCTGGCGTCCATTTGGAGCTTCAGTCGTTTGGATAGTGGTTACCACTAATCGATCTACTTCCTTCATCAGCTCTTCTGCATCTCGTGCGTAGACGAAGCCTCGGGAAATGGTATCAGGACCTGAAATAATTTGACCATCTGACTTACTAAGAGTAATGACGATGACAATCATCCCGTCTTCAGAAAGCAACTTGCGATCACGCAGAACGATATTCCCTACATCCCCAATACCCAATCCGTCGACAAATATGTTTCCAGAAGGTACTTTTCGCGTTTGACGCGCAATGGAGTTATTGACGTCAACTACATCTCCATTATTGATGATGAAGACATTTTCTCTTTCCACCCCGACAGACTCGGCGATTAAACGATGTTGATGCAGCATTCTTAGCTCGCCGTGAATCGGGATAAAGTATTTCGGTTTCATCAAGGTCAGCATCAGTCTTAATTCCTCCTGGCACGCATGTCCGGATACATGCATCCCTGTAGCACTGCCAGAACCATAAATGACTTTTGCCCTTAAACGATACAAATTATCGATAACTCGCGAAACATTTCGTTCATTTCCAGGGATTGGTGAGGAAGCGAATATGACTGTATCTTCAGGCAGAATCTCTACTTGTCGATAGTTGGAGCTTGCGAGGCGCGATAAAGCAGCCATCGGTTCCCCTTGGCTTCCTGTACAAAGAATAGCCACGTTCTCAGGTGCCATACGCTTGATATCATGTGGTTCAATGATCATTCCTTCAGGAACATTTAAATGACCTTGTTCCATGGCGACGGAGACCACATTCACCATACTGCGACCTAATAAGACGAGTTTACGATTTGTTTTTTGGGCAGCATCCACGACTTGTTGTACTCGATGAACATTGGATGCAAATGTGGAAATAAAGATTTTTCTGTTGGCTTTCCGGAATGCATCTTCAATGTGCCCACCGACCAATGATTCGGATGGTGTAAACCCAGGACGTTCAGCATTCGTACTTTCCGACAATAATACGAGAACACCTTTCTTACCAAGTTCGGCCATTTCATGAATGTCTGCATATTCATTGTTCACTGGAGTCAAATCAAATTTAAAGTCACCAGTATGAACAATTACTCCTTCTGAAGTGTGGAAAGCAATGCCTAAACAATCTGGAATGCTGTGGTTTGTTTTAAAGAAAGTACATGTGATGGCATTGAAATTAATTTTCGACTTGGAATCAATCAGATTCATTTCGGTTTGTCTTAACAGGCCATGTTCTTTCAATTTAATTTCAATTAACCCCAATGTCATTCTGCTAGCGTAAACCGGCATGTTTAATTGTTTCAATAGATAGGGGATGCCGCCAATATGATCTTCATGTCCATGCGTAACGATTAATGCCCGAACCTTGTCCTTATTTTCTTGTAAATACGAAATATCTTGAATGATTAGATCGATGCCGAGTAAGCTTTCATCTGGAAATTTAGATCCGCAGTCGATGACCACAATGTCATTTTCAACTTGCAGGACATACATATTCTTTCCGATTTCATTTACGCCGCCAAGGGCGAAAATGGATAATGAGTTTTCTACAGTATCCAAATTAAATATCCTCCTAAGTGAAATGGCTAAGAGAAGTATTCCCACAAGAAATTATTTTTATGATTGTTTGGGAAAAGTTTTACATGTGAAGTCCTGTATCAAAAGCACGAATAGACTCATCCTATGACAGTATTTTAGTTTTTAAATTCTTCATATTTACATGGTTAAAGAGCTTATTTCAAACAATATCCATTTACTTATGTTCGAGGATTTGTTACGATTCCGATAAGTTGTCTGTCGTCAGACAACCTCCAATTTACATTAAACGCGAAAGAAAGCGTTTTCTTCTTGAGAGGGACAAAAATAATAAAAGAGGTGACATACTTGAATATTATCTGGGGAATCGGTGGTATTTTAGTTGTATTAGGAATCGCATTTCTATTATCAAGCGCGAAAAAATCGATTAATTATCGAACAATTTTAGGCGGCTTGGCAATCCAGATCCTGTTTGCTTTTATCGTATTGAAATGGGAAGCGGGACGAGCTGGATTAGTATGGTTTTCAGAAAGAGTTCAGAATGTAATCGGTTATGCAAATGAAGGTATTTCCTTCCTATTCGGACCGGCTGCTGATGTAGAGAATTTTGGATTTGTCTTTGCTTTTCAAGTACTGACAGTCATTATCTTCTTCTCAGCATTAATTTCTGTTTTGTACTACTTAGGGATTATGCAAATTTTGATTCGTATAATTGGTGGAGCTTTATCTAAATTGCTTGGAACAAGTAAAGCTGAATCCATTTCAGCAGCAGCGAATATTTTCGTTGGTCAAACGGAAGCACCATTGATTATTCGTCCATTCATCGCAAAAATGACGAAGTCAGAACTATTTGCAGTTATGACAGGTGGACTAGCATCTGTTGCAGGTTCAGTTCTTGTTGGATATGCGCTTCTTGGTGTACCTCTGGAATACTTACTGGCAGCAAGCTTTATGGCTGCGCCTGCAGGTTTAGTATTGGCTAAATTGATGATTCCAGAAACGGAAGAAATCGATGATTCGGAATTTGAATTAGAAAAAGATCAAGAATCAGTCAATGTAATTGATGCAGCCGCTCGTGGAGCAGGTGATGGTCTTAAATTAGCATTAAACGTTGGTGCAATGTTATTGGCGTTTATCGCTTTGATTGCAATGATTAACGGAATTCTTGGTGGTATTGGTGGCATTTTCGGATACGGAAATCTATCACTTGAAATGATTTTGGGTTATGTGTTCTCACCACTTGCATTTGCTATCGGTGTACCTTGGTCTGAAGCAGTAACTGCGGGAAGTTTCATCGGTCAAAAATTAGTTTTAAATGAGTTCGTTGCCTATTCTGCATTTGCTCCTGAAATTGCAAACTTATCTCCGAAGACAGTAATCGTCGTGAGTTTTGCATTATGTGGATTTGCAAACTTAAGTTCTATGGCAATCCTTCTTGGTGGATTAGGTGCACTTGCGCCGAACCGTCGTTCAGATATTGCAAAATTAGGTTTACGTGCGGTAGCTGCCGGGATGTTGGCATCTTTACTAAGTGCTGCAATTGCAGGTATGTTTATTTAATCGAAATAGCTATTAGCTTCCCAAAATGAAGTATTTGGTGTGTTCGATTGTAAATCACTTTTCTAAAATATAACCTTAAATAGACATCCAATTAGTTATACAATTGTATGTCTATTTTTTATTGAAATAACAAGTTTAGTGTTTATTTCTTTTTAATTTCTTCATTTTTCCAGGTCGATAGGTGTGGTTACAATGTTGTTGAAATGAGAAAAAACACTGAGTAGTATCTCAATGTTTTTCTAATTGTCCTAATTATTTTATCCAGATCTAGAAAAGGCATAAAACACCTAATCAATTCATTTAACTTTTTTATACAAATTAACTTCAAATAAAAAGAATGTGATTAAAGGAAGTACAAACATAATGAAGTATGTAAGCAATGAAGGAAATGCAAAATCCTCGTTCTTAATTAGACTAACGACGGATCCCATAGAAAAAGTAATCAGAAGCCAACCAATACAACAACTGTAAATGAAATTAAACAATTTATGGCTTTGGTTTTTGTTCTCAGTTAAAAAACCAATGCTGATGATTAACATTATAAAGACAAAAACAAAGTATAAATAGAGCAATCAATTCACTTCCTTACTATGTAATAAATTCATTCACTTTTCATTAATGTTTATTCAACAAAAAAAGTTCACATCCTGCTTATCTCCTTCGTTTTTGGACGTTTTACGTGACCTATGACGACGCTTTACTGATATTAAATGCTCTTTTTTATTTCTGAAAAAACGAACCCCCTTTATATGAGAAAGGAGGTTCGTCGTTATTAATGCCGTTTAATTTTTGAGCTGATGCTTTGTAATTGATTTTTCTTCATTTTCCTCGTGGTTTTCTCTTGCGATTTCCTCATTTAATGTTTCATCTTCAAACTTGTTATCTAGAAATACTTGAACTCCGTTTACACTCACAATCGTATTGGCTGGATCGGAAAAAATCTCTTTTTCGCGATTAAAACTCACGTCATATCACTCCAATTGATTACCGCTTAATTACCTTTTAGTTCGACCTTGTTGATCTGTCGATTTTCCAGCATTTCTATTTTTATTACTAAGTTCAGTGAACTCACGAGAAAATTCTTCTCTTGCTTGCTGAGGCGTTTGTTTCAAAGCTTTTGGTGTCTGAGGCAAGGAATTTTTGTTGTTGCTCGATGAATTATGGTTGTCTTTACCCATTTGTTCGCCCTCTTTCCAAAGTATGTGTTCTTGTAAAGTATGGCTAAAAAAGGGTGTTTTCATGTAACTGAGAATTACCTCATTAATCTCTAATCAATGCAACGCGATAAGGGAATAATGTAGCTGTCATAATACCTTCTTTTACTGCCGGATCGTTTTCCATCAACGTTCTTGCTTCATCTTCAGAGTCCACTTCCAAAATAACAATGCCAAATCCGGATGAATCCATCTCTAAAGTTCTGCCCGCCAAAATGAGCTTTCCTATTGCTTTCAAGTGCTGTAATTCTTCGAAGTGCTTCTGGACAATATTATTTTCTTGATCCGTCCAATTTGCTTCTTCCAGTAAAGACGGAATTAATTTTAGTTGATATAAAAATTGTAATTTTTCCAAGTTAAATCCCCCAAAAACATGATGAGTATATATTCTCCACTTTTAATACGGATTCCTTTCAGCAATGAGGAAATTGATTTATTTACCTATGCACAAGGAAAGCAAATACATATATATAATCATAAACTTAACAAAATAATTTGCCCTGTCTAAGTCAGAAAGGCTTTTTTATTTGTTTTTAGTAAATTGAGATAAGCAGAAAGGGGAAGACAGAATGAAAGATGAGTATTTAAGCTCATTGGTTGGAAGAGCGGTTCAAGTTTACAGAGGTGGCCCAGATTCGAATGTAGGCGTTTTATTGGATGTAAACGAAGATTATTTAACGCTACAAAAAGAAGATGGCGAAATTATTTATTACAAAACAGCTCACATAAAGAGTATTAAAGAAAATTCGCAGATTAGATACAATTCCATTTTAAAAGTTTACGACGCCAACAATTTAGTAAAAGCAGCTACATTTAATGAGCTTTTAGGTCATTTCAAAGATCAAACAATTCGAATTAACGGGAAAGGTCCAGAATCGAAGTTTGGAACATTGATTGATGTTAAGGATGATTTTTTAGTTCTTTACACGGAACAGGACGGATTAATATTTTACAAAGAACAACATATCAAGAGCTTCAGTCATGCCATTCCAACAACTAGCCAAGAAGTTGTGGAAGAGAAAGAAAGTGTTGACCAACCCACTGTAACAAAAGAAACACCAGAAGAAGTAACGGAAGAATCAACAGAAGAAGTAACTGAAGAAACAGCAGTGAAGAAAATGAAGGAAGTTTATGAACAAATAATTGCTGATAACACAGCTAATTTAATGACAAATCTTAAATATTCCTGGATTAAGATTAATAGAAAAGGTCCTGAAAGCATGGAAGGTCTATTAGTGGAAGCCAATGATGATTATCTTGTATTGGTTGTAAACAATGAAATTTTCAGAATCGCGACCTATCATGTGAAAAACTTCAGTTTGAGCATTAATCCATTAGAAGAGCAAAAAGACGAACAAAAAGATAATCAAAAAGAAGAAACCCAAAATGCTCAAACAACTAATACTTCAACTGATAACGAGCAATCTAATGAATCACAAAAGCAGGAATCAACTGATCAAGAAACATCAACTCGGTCAAAACTCACATATGAAGAAGAGTTGAATCTTGCTAATAAACGAAGAAATAGACGTTTGAAGAAAAAAGCTCGACAAGGAAAAACAAAGAAGTAGTAGTTGAGCATCCTGTCGTTTCGGCAAACAAATAAACGCAACCGCAGAATTCAGGAAGAAGAATATTAAATAGAGGGTGAAGAACACTCTCCATTTCAGTAGAAAGGAGGGAGGAAATGATCATTTTTTCTTTGTTAATGGTCTCGGGACTATTCTTTTATCAACTTTTAACACCTCCAATAGAAGAGCAGGCATTACCGATTGACCGTAAGAATAAGAAGAAAATGAAATTCCGTTTTAATGGGGTTAATTCAAATGCATGAATACGTACTCGTTTATACATTTACGATATTTGCACTCACGACTCTCTTTATCATGTGGAGACCTCGGGGAATAAATGAAGCCATTCCAGCAATTATTGGAGCTATGTTACTCTTTGTAGCAGGCGTTGTTCCATTTAGTGATATTCTCGAGATATTTAAGCTAGTAAGCGGCCCATCCATCACCATTATTTCAACCATAGTCATGTGTATAGTGTTGGAAAGTATCGGGGTATTCCGATGGGCAGCTGTTAATCTCGTCAATAAAGCAAAAGGGTCTGGAATGAGGTTATTCCTGTACATTATGGTTCTATGTTTTTTAATGACCATCTTTTTCAATAATGATGGCAGTATTCTGATTACCACACCAATCATTCTCCATATCGTAAACATGTTACAGCTGAAACCCCATCAAAAGTACCCTTATTTATTCGCAGGTGTATTTATTGCTACGTCAGCTAGTTTACCGATTGGTGTAAGTAATATTGCCAATCTGATTGGCTTGAAAATGGTTGGTCTGGATTTAATTTCGTATACGCATTTTGCTTTTGTTCCTTCCATGGTTGGGATTTTCACACTCAGCCTGCTACTATATCTTCTCTTTAAGAAAGATATCCCTAAGAACATATCCACGTTAAACAATACCTCGATTGAACGATTTATTTCAAATTCAAATCATGCACATCCATTGTCAGGGATACCTCAACCGTTGGAAGCTATCAATTGGCCGTTGTTCAAAGTGTGTATTAGTATGGTCGTCATCATAAGGGGAAGCTATTTTATTTTACCTACGTATGGCGTCTCTATAGAAGCGATAGCCATAGTCGGTGCAGTTTTATTGATCATGATTCGATGGATCAGTATGCGAATGGGAATCATGGACGTAATTAAAAAAGCGCCGTGGCATATTCTGGTTTTTGCATTTGGAATGTATGTCACGGTATATGCATTGAACAATACGGGAATCACCACATTTTTCAATGAATTGTTTGAAGGCTTGATGAAACAAAATTTCGTCTTTGCAAGTTTTATCACGGGTCTATTAGTTAGTATTCTTTCCAATCTGATGAATAACTTACCTTCCGTTATGTTAGGAACATTGATGATTACAGATATGGGGTTGGATTTGCAAACGCTACAAGTTTCTTATATAGCGATCATCATCGGGAGCGATATTGGCGCCTTGTTGTCTCCATTAGGAACATTGGCCACATTGTTATGGATGTTTGTATTAAGGAAAAATGGCGTTCATATCACCTGGTCCAAATATTTTAAAGTCGCTTTGTTAGTCATCCCATTAACTCTTTTCGTCACGTTGATTGCATTTAATTTGTGGCTTCTCTTCATTTTATAAGTAAAGGAGTTGAATAAATGAATAGCCTTAAATCTTATATAGGAAAAATAATAGAGGTTGAAATATCCTCCAAAAAAACGATTGTAGGAAAGCTATTGGAATTAGGTACTGACCTAATCGTACTCTTTAATGGTCAACAATATGTGTATTTGCCGCTCGTCCATCTTCTTTCCGTTAACAAAGGAGAATCCTCTGATACGGAATACATCATTGAAGAAACTGCACCATTTGAGGGGACGCAGCTATCCTTGAAACAGATCTTGACGAACGCATCGGGCATATTTGTGGAGCTTTTCTTAACCGGCAATCATATAGTTCACGGTTATATCCAAAACGTTCAGAAAGACTATATTGTATTCGATTCACCGGCATTTAAAACAATGTACATTCCAGTTGCGCACCTAAAATGGCTAATCCCCTACCTCAACCAAACCCCTTATCAAATCAAGACAGGCCAACAAATCAATTCTTCTGGCGAATCATTCGCTCAAACGTTTGAAGAGCAAATGAAAAAATCCTTAGGAAAAATAGTGCTATTTGATTTAGGGAAAGATTCCGAAAAGATCGGAATCCTGAATGGTGTTGAAAATGTTTTGGTGGAATTGGTAAAAGGAAATGGGAAAACCATTTATTTGAACATGGCCCATCTGAAATCGATGCATGAGGGAAAATAAAAACAGGCAGCAGTTTTGCCTTTTATATAGAGAAAAGAAGCAGGTATCCATTTTAGGAAAACCTGCTTCTTTTCATTTACATTTAATTACTTGTTGTTTTTACGTTTTTGAGCAGTTTTTTGATTTTGTCCTGTTTGCGTGTTTTTGTTAATGATTTCAGTCAATTCACGAGAGAATTCTTCACGACCTGTAGCACCATTTTTTGCTTGACCAGTTTTCGGTGGTGTTTGCGTGTTGTTGCGAGTGTTTTTACCTGAAGAATTCTGATTGTTTTTTGGCATTTGATCATGTCTCCTTTCAAGTTGGCCGTACGTAGTAAGTATGGGTAGAAAAGTTCCTCTTCATGTATTCAAAAAAAGTTTTTCTAAAATAATTTTATCGATAATAATTTGGTTAGTTATCGATAAGTTCTGTATATGAATTATTCTTCACTTTCCCGGCATAAATATTCGCCACTTGTTATACTAACAAGTAACTGCTCCTTCAAAGAGCATGCTAAAGGATGGGAATAATTTGAATCAACTTACGCCAACTGGTGACTTTATATATACATACGCATATACCGGTGACGAAGAATCTTTATGTCACTTGGAAATGAGGTCTTTTTTTGAAAAGGATACCAAAGCTAAAATACTCAAAAGCTCTATTGAAATAAACCCAAACAGAAGTCCTTTTATGAAGGAACGAATTCAAGTGATTTTCGAAGGAGACGAGCTTTCGGATATTTTAAAACAAGTGGAAGATGTCAACATGTTGGATTCCACGTTTAAAGTCATTTTCGTCAAAATTAATGATTTGGCTGCAACGGAAAAAGTGGAATACAAACAAAAGCGCGAAATTGAACGGGAAATAGGCCTGATTATTGAAGGGGAAGCGGATGTTCATCAACCCGATATAACATTTGGTTTAGTGCCATTTGAAGGACGATGGTATTTTGGGAAATATCTGAAAAACGAAGCCGTTTGGTTACATCATTTAAAAAAACCACGTGAATATTCCACTGCCCTAAGTACTCGAGTTGCAAGAGCAGTCGCGAATATTGCAGTACCGAATCCAGAAGGTGTCAAAGCAATAGATCCTTGTTGTGGAATCGGTACGGTCTTAGTGGAAGCACTGTCAATGGGAATTGATATAGTAGGCCGCGATATTAATCCACTGGTCGTTTTAGGATCACGTGAAAACATAGCGCATTTCGGACTATCCGGAGACGTTGACCTTGGACCAATTGCGGAAGTAACGTCCAGTTATGATGCCACGATTATTGATATGCCATACAATCTCTTTACTCACGCCACTCCTGGGGAACAACTTTTCATTCTCAAGCATGCAAGACCTTTTTCAAAGAAACTCGTGGTAGTCACGATTGAGACAATCGATCACATGATTGAAGAAGCTGGTTTCGACATCATCGACCGATGTGTAGCCAAAAAAGGCCTATTTTCCAGAGAAATCTTAGTATGTCAGTAAGGTAAAAAGTAAAACCTGTCCTCCAAATTTGTGGAAGACAGGTTTTTTGATAGGATAAGGTTTCTAATGGTTTTCTTCTATATAAATAGCGCGGAATTTTTAATAGGCTATGATTCCTACAATGTGAGGTAGATATTCCGCGAAACAGCTACGCTTTTAACGCCAAAAGATGCTTTTACAACGTGAACCTCGATTTTTCCTACGTCAGCACCTATAATTCCTACGTCAACGTCGATTCTTCCTACGTGACTGTCGATTATTACAACCAAGCCAAAAGAAAGACTGATAGCGTCACTCAATTTGCAGGTTTATTGGTAATAAAAGATGACAGCTTGCAGGAATTCGGCTAAGTTAAGTTGAATTAAGATGAAAAAGGAGAGATTTCTATGTTAGCAGCTTTAAACGAATTGAATGTACTTGCCATCATTATTGGTGGTTTTTTATACATGGTATATGGAGGGGTTTACTATTCGGTTAGATTGGGTGGTGATCAACATCCGGATAAAAAGCATAATGAAATTGAAGGGCCAATGAAGTATATCTTTTCAGGAATTGTAGCGTTCATTAGCTCATTCATCATCGCAATTTTAGTAGAGGCGACAGGGGCGGAAGGCTTTGGACCAGGGATGCTCGTAGGATTTATGGTTGGGTTTATTATTACCCTGGTATACATAAAAAATAGATTGTTTGGACTTATGACAAATCAATCGTTGATGATAGCGATTGGCGATCATCTAGTGATTTTTATCTTATTAGGTGCGTTGCACGGGTTCATGTCATAGGAAGTCATTATATTTTCAAATAATACAAAAAATTACAAATAAATATAGTCAGATAAGTTTAATAGAGTTATACTAAATGAAAATGAACCAAAATTAACAGCAACATTACTACAAAGGTAAACATTTTACCTATTGTATTATGTATATACACAAAAAAACATAGTTTTGGGGAGAGAATAAGACATGAAAAAATTGTTAGCAATTTTATTTACGGCATCATTATTCTTCAGTTTAGGAACAACTGCATCAGCAGAAGAACTTGAGCTTTCTGTGGTAAATGCACTTGAGCTTATCGAATCCACAAACGAAGCAATCGATGTAAAAATTGAAGAAGGTGTGAAAGCTGCAGATGAGCTTCAAGCTCAATACTTTATTGACGTTCGTAAAGCTAAAAGTGCATCTGAATTCCTTCAATTAACAAAAACGTATAATGCAAATCTTGATGTGATTATTGATGACGTTTATAACGAAACGCTGAAAATGTCTCAAGAAACGATTGCAATAGCTGCTGAAGCAGGAGTTCAAGCTGAATGTTCATGGGTACTAGTACGCTTTGCTCATCGTTTGGTATGGATTGATCCACTTCGCGTAATTGGAATTGGCGGACACTAAAACATCGAAATTATTATTTTAATAATCCTCTATCGTTTTATTTAAATATTGGTATAATTAGAAAAAATGAGTTCTTTCATAGAACTCATTTTTTTTGAGAAGTTTGTACAGAGGAGAATTCAGTATGGAAGGTTTTAGCATAGGACATAAAGGGTCATTTCTGGAGAAAGTAATATATGATAAAAACGAAATAAGCTTACTAGCTGATGGTGATGGAGTTGAAGTATTGCTTCAAACTATTGAGAAGGATAGATTATTCTACATTTACCCTACTGAGAATCCAGAAGTGATGGAGTACTATTTTATTTTGTCGGGGAAAATTGTCTGCGAATTTAATGGGGAAAAAGTGATTTTAGGTCCACATGATTCTTTCACAGCTAAAGGAATAACTGAGCCGACCCATTTTACAGCATTATCAGACGTAACCTTTCTATGGGTAATAACTGAAAAAACTTTTAGCGTCCTTAAAAATGAAATGTCTTCATTGATGGAGATTGTTAAACAAGTAGAAATCAAGGATCAACATACATATATGCATAGTGACCGAGTCGCTAATTATGCATTGAAAATAGCTAGGAAATTTAAATTAAATGAAGAGCAATTAGAAAATCTTGCAACGGCGTCTTTTTTACACGACATAGGTAAAATACACATTCCTAAAGAAATATTGAATAAGCCGGATAAACTGACGACCGAAGAATTTGAAGTAATTAAGAAGCATCCAGCTGATGGGGCTGAAATGATAAAAGGAAGCGCTTACGAGGATGTAGCCATCATTATCGAACAGCATCATGAACGGTTGAATGGCAGCGGCTATCCAAAGGGATTGAAAGATGACGAGATACTCCTTGAAGCCCGTATTATTGCCGTCAGTGATACATTCGATGCAATGACGGAAGACCGTGCATATCGGAAAGCATTTAGTGCTCAATACGCATTGGATGAATTGAAAAAACTATCGAATACTCACTATGATAAAGAAGTAGTAGATAAATTTGAACTGGTATTAAAAGAGGAAGGCGTTGTTTAATAAACTTCATCTTTTAACCATGCAAGAAAAGACTTATCACAGCGACAAGTCTTTTTTTGTGTTTTTAAATAACATTTTTAGAACATAGGATAACAATTAACTTCGCATTCAATCCCTCTGATTCGTAACGTAAACCATCAACTGGTTCTGCAATGAAAGCATTTCCTCATTTCCATCAAGGTTAGCCAACATTCCTTTTATGACAGGAATTCTGGGCTTATCTTTTTTTAATTCCTCCGCAATTACATCCAAGGTTACAAGTAAATCTTCATCGACTGTGTTCGTTCTGCAATCAAGGACTTCCTGAAGGAGGACTTTTTTTGGCGAATTAGAGGCTATATTTTGCAATAAATTCTTATTTAACATAGGCAGACTTAAAAAAGGTTCTGGCATTCTTGATAAAAAAGAAGCAACGATATCGTCTATTCGATCCATAAGAAAAGCGGATAATTGATGCGTATTTAATTGTTGGCGATGTGTCAGGATAATTTCGATATAGCCATGAACAAGACCTTTTACCATCACAATCAGATCGGCAACGTACGGTTCAATATCTTTCCCATAAGCATCCACAAACGTTTTATGCAAAATTGTATGATGTTGTATCTGCATCGAAGCCAACAGTTCTGTCATATTCTTGTTCAATGGGTTCGTCTGTTCTCTAATTTGCATCAAGATAAAATCGGCATGTCGGTCAATTTCTTCGAACTGAATAATCAACAACTGATGAAATTTTTCTTTAGGAGTTACGTGTTGCAAAGCATCAAGCTCTGTGAATCTTTTCGATATTTCACTGAAAAAATATTCAAAAATCGAAAGAAGCAATTCATCTTTTGATTTAAATGATAAATAAAAAGAACCTTTTGAGATGCCACAAGCATCGGTAATTTCTTGGATGGATGTAGATTCAAATCCTTTGGAGGCGAATAAGTGCAGAGCCTGTTCAATGATTAAATGTTTTTTATTTGTCATATTTAAGCCTCGTTTCTGAAAAAACAATGTAAAAAAATAGGTTGATAGTTGACCTTTGAATGACCAGTCAGTAATATTATGAGTGATTATGACCGGTTGGTCAAATAACGTAGGGTGGAAGTGAACAAACACAATGAACCACATCATTAATTTTGTTTTAAAGAACAAGTTTGCAGTATGGTTAATGACCATTGTTATAACAGTAGCCGGTATAACAGCTGGTTTACAAATGAAACTTGAAACAATACCGGATATCACGGTTCCTGTTGTTACTGCTACAACGATTTATCCAGGAGCGACTCCTGACCAGGTAGTCAGTGAACTATCTGAACCATATGAAAAAGCCGTTCAAAATTTAGAAGGCGTTAAGATGGTTATGTCTTCTTCTTATCAAAATGCTTCTTCACTCCAAATTGAATTTGAATTTGGTACAGATATGAAGGAGGCGGAAGCGGAAGTAGCTGCAGCTCTTAAAAATATTCCGTTGCCAACAGGTGCTCAAGAGCCCAAGGTTGCGCGGATTAGCATTAATGCATTTCCTGTAGCGGCAATCAGTGTATCAAGTGAAAAAGATAGTCTAGCCGAACTGACGGAAAACATAGAAACAAACCTCGTTCCTACGTTAGAAGGAATTGAAGGTGTATCTTCTGTTGCAGTTACTGGTCAACAACTGAATGAGATCAGTTTTAAATTCAATCAAGATAAGTTGGCTGAATACGGACTAAATGAAGAGACAGTAAAAGGAATGGTTAAAGGGTCTGACGTAACATTTCCTTTAGGTTTGTTCCCGTTTGAAGGTACGGAAAAATCTGTAGTTGTCGATGGAGATATTACATCTATTGAAGACTTGAATGCAATTCAAATTCCGGTTGTTCCATCGAATCCAGGTGCTGCTCCCGCACAACCTTCTATGGTTGAATTGGGAGAAGTGGCCGATATTGAATTCGTTGGAAAAGCAGAATCAATTTCTCGTACGAATGGGAAGGAATCGATCGCTGTCCAAGTTGTAAAGTCTCAAGGTGCCAACACAGTAGATGTTGTGAATTTGATGAAAGAAGAAGTGAAGGCATTTGAAAAGGACAATGCTGACTTCGAAATCGTCTTAACATTTGACCAAGGTGAACCAATTGAGAAATCAGTAGAAACGATGTTGAGTAAAGCATTATTTGGTGCTGGGTTTGCTGTATTGATTATTTTACTATTCCTGAGAAATATACGTTCAACTATGATTGCCATTATTTCAATCCCTCTATCATTATTAATCGCTGTATTGCTGATTAAACAAATGGACATCACACTGAACATGATGACATTAGGGGCTATGACCGTAGCAATTGGTCGAGTAATTGATGACTCTATCGTTGTTGTGGAGAACATATATAGAAGAATGGCATCACCAACTGAACAGCTAAGAGGGAAAGCCCTCATTCGAGAAGCGACAAAGGAAATGTTTGTCCCAATCCTTTCATCGACTCTTGTGACGATTGCTGTATTTTTACCAATTGGTTTAGTTGGAGGAATGGTTGGCGAATTATTCTTACCATTCGCATTAACGATTGTGTTTGCATTACTGGCTTCACTATTAGTGGCCATTACGTTAGTACCAATGTTATCCCATTCACTATTTAAAAAAGGATTAGGTGACAAGCATACACATGATCCTGAGAAACCAGGTAAAATTGCTGGTGTTTACCGTTCCATTCTTAAATGGACACTTAATCATAAATTAATTACAACATTATTGGCAATTGCCCTTTTCGCAGGCAGTCTAGCTTTAGTACCTTTCGTTGGAACAAGTTTCTTGCCTGAAGAAGATGAAAAAATGATGTATGTTACCTATACACCTAAACCAGGTGAAACGAAAGAAGATGTAGAAGAGGCAGTTTCTGATGTCGAGGCTTTCTTCATTGATCGTAAAAATGTGGAAAGTGTTCAAGTATCAATCGGTGGTGAAAATCCGATGATGCCCGGACAAAACAACGGAGCATTGATGTATGTGATTTATGAAGATGAGACACCAGAGTTTACATTAGAAAAAGAACAAGCGATGAAAGAAGTTCAAAAGTTCAAGACGGCAGGGGAATGGAAATCACAAGACTTTGCAACAAGTGGTGGCAGTAATGAAATAAGCTACTATGTATATGGTAAAGATTTGGAAACGATTGAACCTGTAATTCGTGATATTGAAGAGATTCTAAATGAAGGTAAAAACATTGCTAATATAGGATCAACGATTGCAGATTCCTATGAAGAACACACTTTAGTGGCAGATCAAACAAAACTTGCTCAATACGGATTGACAGCCGCTCAAGTGGGAATGGCACTAAATCCAAATGTGCAGCGTGAAATGTTGACGACGATTGAGCAAGATGGCGAAACATTCGAAGTGTACATTGATACTGTGAAACAAAAACCAGATTCATTGGAAGAATTATTAAATAAAACAATTCCTTCTCCACTTGGAATGGAAGTAGCAGTTAAAGATGTTGTCACAGTTACAGACGGAAAAACGTCTGATACCGTTACGAGAAGAGATGGACAGATTTATGCGAGTGTGAAAGGGAAAATAACGACCGATGACATCTCTGCCGAATCGAAAGTAGTGCAGGAAAAAGTCGATAAACTCTATATTCCTGCGAACGTTAGCATCGAAACAGCTGGAGTAACGGCGGATATGCAAGAATCGTTCACGCAACTTGGTTTGGCTATGTTAGCAGCGATTGCTATTGTCTACTTAATTCTAGTGGTGACATTTGGCGGAGCGATTGCACCGTTTGCAATATTGTTCTCATTACCTTTCACTATCAGTGGCGCATTAGTTGCTTTGCTAATCGCTGGAGAAACAATTAGCATTTCCACGATGATAGGAGCACTTATGCTTATTGGAATCGTGGTAACAAATGCCATTGTATTAGTCGATCGTGTCATTCATAAAGAAAAAGAAGGTTTGAGTACACGTGATGCAATTTTGGAAGCTGGCGTAACAAGATTAAGACCAATCTTGATGACAGCAATTGCAACAATCGGCGCATTGATTCCATTAGCGATTGGCGCAGAAGGCAGTGGCTTGATTTCCAAAGGATTGGGCGTTACGGTAATTGGTGGACTTACAAGCTCGACGTTACTAACACTGATTGTAGTGCCTGTGGTATATGAATTTTTAGGGAAGTTCCGAAAAAGAAAACTTTCCGAAGAAGAAGAATAAAAATTAGATGGCAAAAACGTGCCATTGCAGTAAATGTTGATTTCCTTTGCGACGAGTAACCGCAGGAGCAGTCTTGTTTTCGCCGCCTCCACTCCAATCAACAGAAAGCGCTTCTCACAGAGTTTCGCTTTTAAAATATTTAGTAAATGTAGCCGACCACAATTATAATAGAGTTGTCTATATTTAAACGTGCAGAGGATTATTTTATCCTTCTGCACGTTTTTTATTTATCGCGATTATTAAGATTGTTTCGATTGAATTTTGGATTTGATTCAAACGACTTTTTTAAGTTATTGTGAATAGCATTTTCATTTCGTTGCAAACTAGTTCTGATGCACATTACATGAAACAAGGAGGAAATTCATTAATGACTCAAAATCCACAAGGTCAAATGCACGAAAATATGCATACAGGTCCAGTGCCTCCACAAATGAATCATGGTGGACACGAACTGTTTGATGTTCATGAAGTATTGTCTTCTGCTGTTGCGGGATTAAACCAATACACTTTATTGCGCCCTCATGTGCAAGACCAAGAATTATTAACGATGATGGATCGTCAATTCCACTTTATGCAAGAGGAGTACAACATTACGGCTGAGTGTTTCAAAACAGGGATGGACCCATCGAAACCAACGCAAAAATACATGATGAAACAAGACAATGATTTCATTTATGGATTAAAACCTTCACAACCGAAGAAACCGATTCAATCCTCTGCTGAGCTGACGGATGAAATCATTTCAGGCTTTATGCTAGGCGTCCACAAGTCAGGTGCAGCACTCAAAACAATGGCGGCCTTAGAAACGTCAAATCCAGTCGTTCGTCGAGTACTGGCAGACTCAGTACCGAACTGTATTGAAATGGGATACGAAGTCTCAATTTATCAAAACAAACACCACTACTATCAAGTGCCACAACTTGCACAACAAGACACAATGGCTATTGTAAATTCTTACGCACCATCAAATATTCAACCAGGTACAATGCCTAATTAATGTTAATTTTGTTTCTTGTCACGATTTAATCGTGACAAGAAACTTTTATTTATTACCACGTTTAATTCCATCGATCAATTACTTGTCCGTAATTTCCGAATACGGGATCCATTGAAGGGGAGGCAACTTGCTTAATTTCTTTTAAAACATGTGGTCTTTCATTGGATTGACCTGTTTTAAGGTTGTATTCTTTGCCCTCAGCGTATGCACCAACAACTTCGAAATCTGCACTGCCCTTTATTTTTTTATGCCCCGTACCGGCAGGCAATATCAAAACATCTCCTGTTCTAACTTCAACCGTTTCCCCGCTTTTACCACCCAGAATTAATACGGCCGATCCAGCGCGCACCCCTAATACTTCATGCGCATTGCTATGGTAATGATGATAGTCAAATACGCCATCAACCCAACTGTTTCGCCAATTATTCAATCTGAAAGTCGGTTCGATTTCTTGTGGATGCTGCTTGAACACACCGGGATATAAGATAACTGGTAATTCCGGATTATTAGGAATAGTGCCATCATCATCAAACTTGAAAAGTTTATAAGTTGAATTAATCACAATTACTCCTCCCTCTTGTTGCTGTTAATAGCATAACTACCCGTTTGGACAAAAAATAATCTTTCGGTTTGATTGAATCCAAAGAAGGAAAGATTATAAGTATCAATAGGGAAACACGTTACCTAGAATAGTTCATTTAGGAGGAAGAGAATGATAGATTGCACAGTAGTAGGTGGAGGTCCAGCAGGATTAAATGCCACTCTCGTATTAGGAAGAGCAAGAAGAAATGTAGTGTTAGTCGATAGCGATGAGGCGCGCAATAAAATAACGGATGCATCTCACGGTTTTATCACGAGAGATGGCGTAAAACCAGCAGAATTCAGAGCCATTGCCCATCAAGAGTTCAGTCAGTACCCAACTATCCAGACTTTGAAAGACAAAGTGGTGGAAATTACGAAAGAAAAGAATGGGTTCTTAGTAAAAACTGAAATGAAAAAACAATGGGCCACTCGTAAAGTCATTTTGGCCACGGGTGTGAAAGAAAAATTTCCGAACATCCCAAATTTGCGCGATTTTTATGGGACAAGTATCTTCAACTGTCCGTATTGCGATGGTTGGGAAGTGCGAGATCAACCACTCGCTTTATTTGGAATAATTGATTACACCCTTCACACAGCCAAAATATTACGCAATTGGTCTCAAAATCTCGTCATATTCACGAATGGGGAAGAACTGACGAAAAGCCAAGCGAAAGAAATTCAAAAAAATGAGCTTAGGGTTGAGACAAGTCCGATTCGACTTTTGATTGGAAAAGAAGGTAAGCTCCAAAAAATTGAGTTGGAAAATGGAAACATCATTGAACGAGTGGGTGGGTTTGTTACACCAGAGCTCGTACAGGCAAGTGAGTTAGGTACTCGTCTTGGAATTAAACTAAATGATACGGGTGGGCACCATTCAGATGAGGTAGGAAAAACGAAGATTCATGGCCTATTTGTTGCAGGAGAAGCGTCTAATGTTTACCCAGCTCAATTAATCATAGCGGCTGCTAGTGGGGCCGAAGCTGCGATGGCAGTAAATGTAGAGTTAACTCACGAGGGAATATTAGGAAGCGATAAATAAGATTCATCACCTTCATTTGTAATTAATGGGGGTGATTTTTTTTGATATGCCATGAACTAGTATGGCAGGTGTTTTTATAACCACTTTAAATTTAGAAATGAATGTTGACTATAGGATGCAATTAAAAGTTGTTCAATCGATGTTCTGTAAACACATCATCTAGTGGTAGAAGGTCATTATGAATTAACCTCATACTCGTAATAAATGTAAGGCAGGGAACGCCACGAAGACTCCTGTGGGAATAGCTTGAGCTGAAGACCCCCGTAGGTGGCTGAAGCCAAGCCCACGGAAAGCGAAGTGGCGGTCACTGCCATTTTTCCACGTCGATTTTTAAGTGAATTAGTCAGAAATACCTATGTTTTGTTGAACTTTAAAAAAGCAATATTTTTCCTTAGTAATATAAACACCCTCAAATTGTAAAGAAATATCTTATGTTTTGTCATGAAACTGTAATGTTTAAATGTTATTTTATTTCTACAAACGAGAAATAAAGGAGAACTACCAACTTGAAAAAATTCAGTTTCGTGTTAAGTTTTGTACTAATGTTCCTCGTCGCATTTGCCAATGATTCGGAAGCTGCTGCTTCTGTGCACACTGTAAAAAAAGGTGACACATTATATAAAATTTCCAGACAATATAACATTACAGTTTCTTCATTAAAATCAATTAATAACTTAAAATCCGACTTAATTAAACCGAACCAAAAAATCAAATTAAAAAAAGGCACTACTACTGCTGCAGCTAAGAAAAAGACTCCATCCCGTTCGAATGGCACAGTCGTAAAAGAGTTCATGGTATCGACAACTGCCTACACAGCGAATTGCCGAGGGTGTTCTGGCATTACGGCAACTGGAATTAATTTAAAAAAGAACCCACACTTAAAAGTAATTTCTGTTGACCCACGCGTTATTAAACTTGGAACAAAAGTATACGTTGAAGGTTACGGATACGCGATTGCAGGCGATACAGGCAGTGCAATTAAAGGAAATAAAATCGATTTGTTTATGCCAAACCAGACAAGTGCTTTAAAATGGGGACGCAAAACAGTTAAAATTAAAATTCTAAAATAAACTTATTATTAAAGCTCACTTGCCATAACGGTAGGTGAGCTTTTTTGTCATGAATCCATGGAAACTTCCAACCTTTTTCGCATACTTAAAAGAGCAGTAAACTAATAGAAACATCTATTATTACTCTTCCTCTTCCAGTTCTTCTATAAGTTTTTTCATTTCTTTTATCTCTTTACGCTGTGCCTCAATTATACTATCTGCAAGCACTTGTACACGTGGGTCTGAGAAATTTGCACGCTCGCTTGTCAAGATTGCAATAGAGTGGTGGGGAATCATTGCTTTCATCCAAGAAGTATCTTCGACTGTTGATTGACTACGGACCAGTCCAAGTGAGCTAGCAAAAACGATTGCACTAACAACAAAGATAATCACATTCAATCGTTTATTCGTGTACATATGGCGCATAAAAAGCAACATTACGACAGCCATAACAGATCCCATAATAAAGGCCATGTAAAGTCGAGTTTCACTGAAAAATATATGATCTAATTGATAAACATTAAGATACATAAGTGCATACATAATAGTGGTAGAGGTAACAATCATTAATCCGAAATTGACATATTTCTTCATTAAAACCACTCCTTCTATATTTGGAATCATAAAAAATACCTTAATTTAAAAGCTACCCGGTTAAATGTTTATGAAACATAGAGGACAATCTAAAAGAATATTTGGTTAAAAAATCCATTATTGGATTCAATAGCATTCAACAATATTGTTCATTAATCTATGTTAATAAACCAATCACCCTCAGTTTTAAACTCGTCTTCTCGTGGATATGACAGGCGTCTCATACTTGTTATAAACATGGCAGGGACCATCACGAAGACTCCTGTGGGAATAGCTTGAGGTGAAGACCCCCGAAGGTGGCTATAGCCAAACCCACGGAAAGCGAAGTGGCGGTCCCTGCCATTTTTTATAATTAGTGAAAAGTATTCGTTACGTCATCTAATATTACATGGATATGACAAAACTTGCAGGAAAACCTGCAAGTTGTTACAATGAAGGAGTCAAGCAGTTCGATTAACCGTTTCGGAGGGAATATTAATGAAGGATTTACTGCATAAGATAGAAAATTCCTATAAGGATTTTTCGGCAGGGCAAAAAAGAATTGCAGATTTGTTTAAAGAAAATCAAATCTTGCTGGCTTTTTCTTCAGCTTCAGAGATCGGCAAAAAGGTAGAAGTTAGTGAATCAACCGTAATCCGGTGGGCACAGAAACTTGGATATAAAGGATATGCGGAGTTCCAGCATGTACTTCAAAAGAAACTTGCAGAGCGACGTATTGAACAAGTAGAAGACCAAGATACAACCGAATACTCTTCACAATCCATCGTGAAAAATTTGCTTGATGCAGATATAAAGAGCATTTCACAATTGAAGGAAACATTGAAGGAAGAACAGTTACTTCAAGTTGTGGATTTGATTGGCTCAGCTAAGAAAATATATGTGACAAGCAACTTTTTCGATTTCGGTTTAGCTCATTCGTTTACTCATTGGATGAATAGGGTATTAGACAAAACAGAATTGTTAATGCAAGGAGACATGCAATACTACCATCAATTGTCCAAACTGACGCAAGATGATATCCTCATTGCCTTCGCTTTTCCGCGTTACACAAAAAATGTGATGGAGACATTACAAACGGCCAAAGAACAAGGTTCTACCGTTATTGTCATCACAGATCATGTTGACGCACCTGTTGCCCCGTTCGCGGATGAATTGCTACTCGTACCGATTACTACGACGCTAAGCATCGATTCCTACACGGCTGTACACGCTTTACTTACTTCAATCATGCGCTTCATTTATGTGAAAGAGCACGAAAAGGTAAAACAAAACTTGGCAAGAATTGATGCCATGTACGAAAGAAAGGGTATTTTCACCCGAAATGAAACAACCGAACTAACTGACGAAAAATAACATCTAAGGGGAGATTTATTTTGAAAAAGAAATACTCATTTTTAACTGCGCTTGCAGCAACAGCTATGCTTATTACAGGTTGTGGAAGTGATGAATCAAAGTCCAATGGTGAAACTAATTTAACTGAGGATGGGAAACTTACCTATGCATCTAGTGGATTATATAAGCCATTTAACTATGAAGAAAGTGGTAAACTGACTGGTTTCGATGTTGAAATCGGTGCTGCTATCGCTGAAAAAATGGGGTTAGAACCTAACCCAGTTACGACTCCGTGGGAAACAATTATTCAATCCCTTAAAGGCAACAAGTTCGATGCAATCATCGGATCAATGGCAATTACAGATAAACGCTCAGAACAAGTAAGCTTCTCTGATCCTTACTATTACTCTGGTGGAATGATTTTTGTGCCAGCCAACAGTGATATTTCTTCAGCAGAAGACTTAAAAGGCAAGCGAATTGGTGTGGTAGCACAAAGTACTTACGATACAGCGGCTCAAAAATATAGCGATGACATCAAATACTATAGTAGTGATGTTGTAGCATTGAAAGATTTAACTGTCAAAGGGCGCCTAGATGCAGTAATCACTGCGGACGTTGTTGGGTATGAAGCGATTGCTTCAGGAATGGAAATTAAAGAAGTAGGCGAACCGTTATGGATCGAACAAGCTGCAGTTGCCGTACGTCCGGAAGATGAAAAATTATTAAAAGACATTAATGCAGCTATCAAAGAAATGGTAGAAGATGGAACATATGAAAAGATTTCAAACAAATGGTTCGAACGTAATCTCCTTGATGTGGATTTAGAAGGAATCGAGATTTTGAAATAATTCACATTACAAGTATGAAAGGAGACGACCATGGAATTATTGAACACAGTATTTGAAGTATTCATGCGAACTTATCCAGGGTTCCTCGAAGCGGCGCTAATGACATTAAAAATCACAGCTGTCGCACTAGTATTAGGGACAATTCTGGGATTAGTTTTTGCACTGATGAAAATATCACGCTCAAAAATTTTACAAACAATTGCTAATGTATATATTACGATTATCCGAGGTACACCTTTAATCGTACAAATCATGTTCCTGTATTTCGGGATAACTGAATTAATTACCCTGTCTGGTTTTTGGGCAGGAGCCATCGCACTAGGGATTCATAATGGTGCCTATATTGCGGAAATTTTCCGTGGCGCTATTCAAGGGATTGATCGCGGTCAACGCGAAGCAAGTAGCTCACTTGGGATGACAAGAGCGCAGAGTATGCGACGCATCATTTTCCCACAAGCTTTGAAGCGCTCAATTCCACCTCTTGGCAATCAGTTCATCATCACATTGAAAGATTCTTCATTGGTTTATATCATCAGTGTGCAAGAACTGTTTGCCTTGGCAAACCGAGAAGCGGCCCAGTCTTATCAACCACTGGAAACCTTCTTAGTAGTAGGGGTTTACTATCTAATCTTGGTTATGATCTTCACGTATTTACTGAAACTGTATGAAAACAAATTGAATGTCGACAAATAAGAAGGAGGAGATCAAATGTTAAAAGGGACAAATATCCATAAGTCGTTTGGCGATTTGGAAGTTTTGAAAGGCATTGATCTGGAAGTCGCTCCTTCGGAAGTGGTCGTCCTGGTCGGAGTCAGTGGATCCGGTAAAAGTACGCTTTTAAGATGTTTCAATTTTCTTGAACGAATTAATAAAGGTACCATTGAGGTGGATGGACAAGTAGTGGATCCCAAGAAACATAAATTATCAAAAATCCGTGCAGAAGTGGGGATGGTTTTCCAACATTTCAACCTGTTCCCGCATATGACTGTGCTTGAAAATGTCATCGAAGCACCGATGATTGTGAAAAAGATGAAAAAAGAGGATGCTGTTGTTTTGGCTAAAGGCTTACTTGAAAAAGTAGGTTTGGCTGACAAAGCAGATGTCTACCCAAGTAAATTGTCTGGTGGACAAAAGCAGCGTGTCGCAATTGCACGTTCACTTGCAATGGAACCTAAAGTTCTATTGTTTGATGAACCAACATCAGCGCTTGATCCGGAGCTTGTAGGGGAAGTGCTGAGTGTTATGCAGCAACTAGCACAAGAAGGCATGACGATGGTTGTGGTGACACATGAAATGAAGTTTGCGCGTGAAGTAGCAGACCGTGTCATTATGCTAGATGAAGGTCGGATTATAGAATCTGCAGATCCAGTTACTTTCTTTGAAAATCCGAGTCACGAACGTACTAAACAATTTATTCAATTAGTTGATTAAATGGAAAAAACCCCGATGATCAGTTTAAGCTGGTCATCGGGGTTTTTGTATGGGGAGAAAAAGAGGAGTATCTGTTCGGGATTCGTCTGACAGTCAACCCCACATTTGGACTTTACATCAGAACGAATGAAAATATTCGGTTTATCGGCGACCGAAGCCGTATGGGTTCATCCCGCCAAAACGCATTTGGTTCGGAGGAACAACAACGTTTTGAGTAATTTCACGGTAATAAGTTTTAGGAACGTCAACGATGTGTTGTCTGTTGCATGTAATTAAAGGTTGAATATATGGAACTTCACGTTTCACATACGAGTCCGTGTAACGGCATAAAGGAGGACATACAACTGGTTGAACACCTGGTTGCATACCTTGTTGCATCCCTTGAACACCTGGTGGCATATTGGTTTGCATCCCTTGAACGCCTGGTGGCATATTTGGGTGCATCCCTTGAACACCTTGACGGCCCCAGTTTGATCCTGGCATATTGCGATACATAATGAATTCACCTCCATTCTATCTCTATTAATAGATGCTACTATGTTCCTTTTGGAAACGGCGTTCAAATCATTTATTGCAGAGGGATTTTTATTCACGTAAAATAATTAGAAATAGTATGAACCGGGGAAAGGGTGCGACGAGTGTAAGAATTCTTCTTTCAATCTAATAAACTGAATAGAGTGAAGGAGAGATTCATGTGAACAATCGTCGTTCTTTTTATTTTCTATGGGTAAGTCAGATGATGGCCAATGGTGGGGATGTCCTTTATATTGTAGGACTGATACAACTGGTTTATGTCTCTAGTGGTTCTGTATTAACACTGACACTTATTCCATTAACCATTACGTTTTCACGGCTGGTTGGGAGTTTCTTAACCCCACTTCTTTTGCATCGGTTCCCTTTACGTCAAATATTACTGTTTTCGATGGTCGGGAAAATCATTTTCTTAAGTGCCGTTTTTTTCAGCAAAGAAGAAAGTATCCTATGGATTCTTATTTTGGTTAGTGTCATCGCCTTTCTGGATGGGTGGGCAACGCCAATCCGACAAGCCATGCTACCTGAATTGGTTGGGAAATCGGATTTGCCAAAGGTTAATAGTTTAGTAGCCATTTCCGATAACACAATCAATCTGGTAAGTTGGCCGATCGGCGCATTTTTTGTCGCTCTTTTTAGTGGGGGAACCCTCTTACTTGTAACCATTGGGTTATATATATTCGCATGGATGCTCACGTACGGAATTAAAGCGATACCCCATGCCAAGACGGAAGTGCAATCATTATTTCAGCAGCTTTCCGGAGGGTGGAAGTATAGCTTTTCCGTAAAACCTATACGTAATATACTGCTGCTTGATACATTGACAGCATTTGCAGGAGCGGTTTGGATTTCTGCCATTCTGTATGTTTATGTTGACGAAGTTCTTGAGAAAAGCACGGCTTGGTGGGGATATATCAACGCCTTTTATTCAGGTGGCTTTTTGATTGGTGGGTATTTGTTTGCCAAATTAATGAGAGTACCTGCACATCTGATAATTGGAGCGGGTTGTTTCCTTACAAGCCTATTAACTGTGTGGTTTCTGTTTCCACATTACGCATCTATTGCGCTGGTCATTTCATTGTTCCTTGGCGTCTTTGGTCAATTACAACTGATTGCCCAATTGACTGTAATGCAAACGCAAACGGATACGGATCAACTAGGTCATGTATTTTCAGTTCAATCTGTATTGGTGACTGGTGCATTTGGCTTTGCTACATTAATGTTCGGGTGGATAGCGGAATCTTTTGGAATTGAAAATGCCTTTTATTTCTCTGCTCTATTATCGTTAGGAGCGGGCGTATTTGCTTTCAGTAAAAAGAACACTTTGATGTATGTGATAAATAACTAGTACGCAGCACTTGGAATTCGGTGAATTCCAAGTGTTTTTTTTGTTCTAATTACCGTAGGGTTCTGTTTTTTAAAAGAAGAAACATTAAAAAGTACTTGAGGTATTTACTATTAACGTCTTTATCATGAATTTCTAAAGAGTTAGCACATTAAAATGTTTCATACAAATGCTGTCGTGTAGTGTGAGAGTATGGAGTGTGACTAGATGACTACAGATGAGCAATTATTCATCTGACTTTATAGCCAGGAAAAACAGTCTTTGGCCGATTTATATGACCGCTACTCTCAGATTTTATGGAAAATATCGTACAGGACTGTTGCTGATGATGCTATCTGTGAGCAAATTTTACGCGAAGTCTTTCAAGATATATGGGCAAATCCATCGATTTACTTGTTATTCAAAAGATTTCCTAATCAAAATGTCGATTCAGAGAATAATGAAAATGTTTCACGTGGCACATTTTGTTGAAATTTAATGAAGAGTTTCCTTTAATATCGAAACATGAATGTTTAACATTGTGAAAACTTGAGGGTTAAAAGAGATGTATCCTAATATATAGAAGAATCAAACGCATACAATGTAAGTTAAAAAATCGAACCTAACGAGTAGGATCGATTTTTTTAATGTTTTAGGAAGTGTTAATCGGAAAGTCGAGCCTTCTTCCGAACTTTTAATCAACTGTAAATCCCCACCGTGTGCGCGTGCAATCATTCTTGAATAGGAGAGACCTAATCCTAGACCACGTACGCGTGTCAAAAGAAAAAAGAGCGCGAAATTCGCACTCTTCCATTATTACCACTCAATTTTTTCAGGATACTCTTTTGTAATGGACATATCATGAATATCGCTTTTCGTTGGATTGGCGGACTTAATTACTTGATTGCGAACGGCATGATAGTCTTTGTCTTGGACTGCCAGTTTTAATGCCAGTTTGCCCAACCCTTTTTCGCGTTGTTCTTTCGTTAAGTCAATATAACTTAAATTCAGCATATCAACAAATTGGACCGCATACTCTTGTACATTTGTTTCATTGCTGCTCAGGATCTTCATAAATTGATTATGCTCTTCTTTGGTCATAACGGATTGCAAGGCTTCTCCAACCACAGATTGAAATTTACGAAGCGTTGTGACATGAACATCCAACGTTGGATGTGGGTGCTTACTGGTGTATAAACGCACAAAATCATTTAACGCAATGACTGTAAAAATGAGCTCGGGCCATAATACTTCTACAGAATAATATATATTTTTCTCAGAAGTCACAATTTCATGTTGTTTCATCGTTTCTTTATTTAAACCATTCGCTACAAAATCAACATGATGCTCAGCGCGTGAGGCTTGTTGGATGAAAATTGCAACATCCAGTATCCGTTTCCGTGAGCCAGCCCAGTCATAATACTTCTTTTCATCGCCAATTACTTGATTAATAGCTTGATTGACTTCGTCGAGATCCCAATAGTCGCCACGTATAAGTGCGCCGGTGAAATTTGGTGTATGAGTTATCGATAACATTGGTATCGCCTCCTACTACTCTATTACCTTTTTGGCGAATAGTTAAGCGTCCTAAATAGTTCTTCCAGCTCTACTTTCGTTAAATCGCGCCATTCACCGACCGTCAGGCCATCCACATGAATGTTCATAATCCGTATACGTTGTAAGCTTTTGACTTCGTATCCCAGTGCAGAACACATTCGGCGAATTTGACGGTTCAGTCCTTGTGTCAACGTTATTTTAAACATATGGGAAGAGAGTTTTTCTACTTTACAAGGTAATGTTTTCGTATCCAAGATTTCTACGCCTTCAGACATTTCTTTAACAAAGTCTTGCGTGACGGGTTTGTCCACTTTAATAATATATTCTTTCTCATGCTCATTTTCTGCACGCAAAATTTCATTTACTATATCTCCGTCGTTCGTTAGTAAAATCAATCCATGCGAATCTTTATCCAGTCGGCCGATATGAAAAATACGTAAAGGATGATTGACGAAATCCACGATATTTCCCTTAATATGACGTTCGGTTGTGCTTGTAATACCTACTGGTTTATTCAGGGCAATGTAGACATATGGATCTTCGTGTTTGACCGGTTTGCCGTCTGCACGTACATCGTCTCCAGGTTCCACTTTGCTGCCAAGTTCAGCTTTTTTACCATTGATTGTGATGCGTCCATCTTCAATCCATTTATCGGCACCGCGTCTTGAGACAATGCCGGCTTCACTTAAAAATTTATTTATGCGCATATCATCACCTGCTTCATTTAGTACATTAATTATACCCCATATTCTATACCTATATGATTCACGTAGGAAAAATCGAGGGTGACGTAGGAATTATCGGGGGTCACGTAGGAAAAATCGCGAGTGACGTAGGAAAAAATGACGTCCACGTAGGAATCATCCCAAATCTGTCCATGTCGTGCAGGTAATACTATCCAATAGAAAAGGTTCTATGATAACCTTGACCCAAGAGTAAACGAAGAAAGGAGTGTTTTGATTGAAAGAAGGGATGATTGATACGTCCGTTGAACTGCAAGAGTTGCTTTCCATACGCCACAGTATTAAAACGTATAATAAAGACTCTTATCTGTTCCAAGAAGGCGACCCTATCAAAGGGATTTACTTCATACGAACTGGAAAAGTTCAAATTGGCAAAGTCACACCTGAGGGTCGAGAATTGACGCTGAGGATTTGTGGACGCAATCAGTTCGTCGGGGAATTCACGCTCTTTGCAGAGTCAGCCAAATATATGTTGGATGCCAAGGTCATTGAAGAAGTGGAATGCATCAAGATTAGTGTCGAGGACCTGGAAGAAGAACTGACCCATAATGCCAAGCTAGCTGTTACCTTTATGAAGTGGATGGGCATCAATCACCAAAAAACACAGACCAAATTCCGTGATCTTTTGTTACACGGAAAAAAAGGGGCTCTCTATTCAACATTAATCAGAATGACGAATAGCTATGGCGTTCCTAACGAAAAGGGCATCCTGATCGATATGACACTCACCAATCAGGAACTTGCAAATTTTTGCGGCATGACACGTGAAGTGGTAAACAGGCTACTAAGTGACTTGAAAAAACAAGACAAACTTTCCATGGTGGATGGAAAGATCCTAATACACGACTTAGATTTTCTGAAAGATGAAATCAATTGTGAAGACTGTCCGATTGCTTTCTGTAAAATTGACTAATGAAGTGATTTGCCTCCTAGGTAAGTCGCTTTTTTTGTGGGGAAAATCGGGTGATGCCAATTGAATTTAGCTGCACGCCGATTAAAATGTCTGCGATGCGATTTAAGACCCATCGCCAACATCTAGCCCAATACAGACTAATTCTAATTTTGACAAATTAACGACACTCGTGGTAAATACCACGGCATCTGTGATTTATGTCACAGTAACAGACGCATCAATGGCTTACGCTGAAGATACAATATAGAAACGCAAAGAGGTGAATGAGATTGAGTAAAAAAGGTCAATCGTCAGATTTGAATTTAAAAGGAACTTTAATCAGTGTATTTTCAGTCGGGGTCATAATTATCGTCATGTGGTTTGTTGTTTATTTCATGTATGTAGCACGATGAAAGGAGTAGATTTATATGCATTTTCATAAATATGAAAAGATTTGGCTTGTCTTTGGTTTAGTATCACTCATCTTGTTTTTAAGTATAGTCGGCGTAAGCGCATTCTCCCACGGCCACACACCATCGGGAGGAATGGATACCATTGATCCTAAAAAAGTAAATGAAACCGCACCATTTGACAAACCTGGCGTGACACAGCTCGATGATGATACGTATCAAGTGGCGATAGTGGCATTGGCTTTCGGATATAATGCACCAGAACTGAAAGTACCTGCAGGAAAAGAAATTATTTTTAAAGTAACCAGTACGGACGTTGTTCACAGTTTTACGATTGATAATACAAAAGTAAATATGATGGTGGTTCCAGGGCAGATTACAACAAAATCGTATACCTTCGATAAACCAGGTAAATATTTAATTCTTTGTAATGAATACTGCGGTGCTGGACATCACTTGATGTCTACAGAAATAGAGGTGTATTAAAGATGATTGCTGCACAAGATCGAAAGTTGGCTTTATGGAATATCGGAGTAGCCTATATCGCTTTTCTGATTGGGACATTATGCGGGTTGTTGCAAGTTTTTATAAGAAATGATGCACTTCAATTACCAAGTTGGCTGGACTATTATCAAATATTAACGGCACATGGCGTATTACTTGCACTTATATTTACGACATATTTTATTTTCGGTTTCTTTATTACGGGTATGAGTAAAAGTTTAGGAAGTTTCGGTCCAAAAGTTCGTCTCTATTCTTGGTTAGGCTTTTGGGTGACAACATTAGGTACAATCATGGCGACAGTGATGATTGTTTCTGGGGAAGCTTCAGTTCTCTATACTTTCTATGCACCCTTGAAAGCAAGTGGTTGGTATTACGTAGGTTTGGCTTTGTTTGTAGTAGGTACATGGATTAGTAGCTTTGCATTGGTAGGTCACTATCTCGTTTGGCGCAAAAAGCATAAAGGTCAGTTAAGTCCATTATTTGCTTTCATGACCATCACAACAATTATCCTGTGGATTATCGCTTGTTTAGGTGTGGTAGCCACTGTACTATTCCAGTACATCCCGTGGGCGTTTGGTTGGGTGGATACAATTAACGTGGAGCTAAGTCGCTCACTATTCTGGTATTTCGGTCATCCGCTTGTGTATTTCTGGTTGTTGCCAGCATATATGGCGTGGTATGTGATCGTTCCAAAATTAATCAGTACGAAAGTATTCAGTGATTCGTTAGCACGGTTGTCATTTGTTTTATTTATTCTCTTTTCAATTCCGGTTGGCTTCCACCATCAATTAACAGAACCGGGAATCTCGAATTTCTGGAAGTTCCTACAGGTCGTGCTGACATTCATGGTCATCATACCATCGTTAATGACGGCGTTCTCTATGTTTGCAACTTTCGAAATTTCTGGTCGTAAAAAGGGAGCAAAAGGGTTATTCGGCTGGTTCACGAAACTTCCTTGGAAAGACGTACGCTTTACATCCATTTTTGTAGCGATGGCATTCTTCATTCCCGGTGGAGCGGGCGGGATCATCAACGCTAGTTTCCAATTAAACGAAATCGTTCATAACACATTATGGATTGTAGGACATTTCCATATCACGGTCGGAACACCTGTAGCAATGACGTTCATGGGACTGACGTTCTGGCTGATTCCATATTTAACAGGTCGTAAATTTTCGAAGGCCATGCAAAAGCTAGGGTTTGTGCAAATTATTACTTGGACGATCGGTATGCTCTTAATGTCAACATCGCAACATATTTTAGGACTTCTCGGTGCACCAAGACGTACTGCCTATTCCAATTACAATAACCACCCTTCCGCTTTGGAATGGTTTGACGGAATACTTACGAATCATGTAACAATGGCAATCGGAGGAAGCATCCTGTTCCTATCTGCCATGATCTTGATTTATATCGTTGTGATGTCACTGTTTTTATCACCAAAAGCTGTACGTGCCGAGGATTTTGTTGAATTTCCAATGGCAGAAAGTGACGTTCAAAACACACCTAAATTTCTTGAAAACTGGTGGATCTGGATTGGGATCGCATTCGTCCTTATCATTATTGCCTATGCCATTCCTTTAACAGGAATGATTCACCATGCACCTCCTGGTTCAGAAGGATTCAAAACATGGTAGGAGTTGAGTGAAATGGTCTTAATGCTGATCTGTTTCTTTGTCGTCATTACCTTGGTAGTAGGCATGATGGTTGAAATTAACACAATGGAAGATTAGTTGAATGAAAAAGCATGCAGTGAGAATTTTCACTGCATGCTTTTTTTAATATTGATTTTATTGAGTTCATCTAAAAAAACGGTTCTTTCTGCGTAAAATACGGGAAGGAACTGATTTAAGTTTAAAAAATTCATAATCAACGACCTCCACTGAAAAACAACCCCAAGGAATCTATTCTATTTAGTTAAATGAATCAATTAAAATTTTAATAGAATATTAGTTGTAATTTTCGGTGTTATCTGACAATATAAGAGGTACGGACTTCTTAATTTTGTAAGTATGCTAGATTGTGAAAGCGCATACATATAAAGAGTCAGTCAAATAAAGGGGGAACTTGAGAATGGTATATGCATTTCCAAACACTGAAGGTTCAATCGTAACTTTTAAAGAGAAGTATGATAATTATATTAATGGTGAGTGGACAGCTCCGGTAAATGGTCAATATTTTGATAACTTGACTCCTGTCACAGGTCAAAACTTCACACAAATCGCTCGTTCAACTTCTGAAGATATTGAATTGGCGCTTGATGCAGCTCATGCAGCAAAAGATGCTTGGGGAAAAACGTCTGTTGCTGAACGTGCGAATATCTTAAACAAAATCGCGGATCGTATGGAAGAAAATCTTGAAATGCTTGCTGTTGCAGAAACTTGGGACAACGGGAAAGCCGTACGTGAAACGTTAAACGCTGACTTACCACTTGCGATTGATCATTTCCGTTACTTCGCAGGAGCAATTCGTGCGCAAGAAGGATCTTTAAGCCAAATTGATGACGATACAGTTGCTTATCATTTCCATGAGCCAATCGGTGTTGTTGGGCAAATCATTCCTTGGAACTTCCCATTGTTAATGGCAGTTTGGAAGCTTGCGCCAGCACTTGCTGCAGGTAACTGTGTAGTTTTGAAACCAGCTGAGCAAACGCCAGCTAGTATTCTAGTATTTGCTGAACTTGTGGGCGACTTATTACCTCCTGGTGTTATGAATATCGTTAATGGTTTCGGTTTGGAAGCTGGTAAACCACTTGCTTCGAATCCACGTATCGGCAAAGTTGCTTTCACTGGTGAAACAACTACAGGCCGTATGATCATGCAATACGCATCACAAAACTTGATTCCAGTTACATTGGAACTTGGCGGTAAGTCACCGAACATTTTCTTCGAAGATATTATGGATCATGACGATGCGTTTCTTGATAAAGCAGTAGAAGGCTTTGTATTATTCGCATTGAACCAAGGGGAAGTATGTACATGTCCTTCACGTGCATTGATTCAAGAATCGATCTACGATAAGTTCATGGAAAAAGTATTGGCTCGTGTTGAAGCAATCAAGACTGGTAACCCATTAGATCCAAATACAATGATGGGTGCACAAGCTTCAAATGAACAATTAGAAAAAATCTTGTCTTACTTGGACATTGGTAAACAAGAAGGCGCTGAATGTTTAATCGGTGGAGAGCGTAATAACATTGAAGGCGATTTCGCTGGCGGATACTATGTGAAGCCAACTGTCTTCAAAGGAAATAACAAAATGCGTATTTTCCAAGAAGAAATCTTCGGGCCAGTTGTTTCTGTTACAACGTTCAAAACACAAGAAGAGGCACTTGAAATTGCCAACGATACTTTATACGGTCTAGGTGCTGGTGTATGGTCTCGTAACATGAACACAGCATACCGTTTCGGTCGTGCGATTCAAGCGGGCCGTGTTTGGACAAACTGTTACCACGCATACCCAGCTCACGCTGCATTCGGTGGTTACAAAATGTCAGGTATCGGTCGCGAAAACCATTTGATGATGTTAAACCATTACCAACAAACGAAAAACTTGCTAGTTAGCTACAACGAAAACAAATTAGGATTCTTTTGATTGAAAGGAGAATGACCAATGATTGAACGTGTCATCGCAACGGACGCTACGCTTGAACTGATTGAGTTATTGAAAAGCAAGCATGGTCCTGTTATGTTCCACCAATCGGGAGGTTGCTGTGATGGGTCTGCACCGATGTGCTACCCGGATGGTGACTTAATAGTAGGGGATCAAGATGTGCTTCTCGGTTCAATCGGAGACAGTCCTTTCTATATGCATAAAAGCCAGTACGACTATTGGAAACACACACAGTTAATTATTGATGTGGTAGATGGTCGAGGAGGCATGTTTTCACTCGAAGGCGTGGAAGGGAAAAGGTTTCTGACTAGATCCCGTGCTTTCACAGCTGAAGAGAATAAAGAAATACAAGCAAATTCCAATTAATAGTTTTGAATCCGTTATGTTTCAAGTGAAAACTTGGGGCATGACGGTTTTTTTGTGGGATTAACTTGGTCAAAGGCTTAAACTGTTGTTGATAGGGGTTAGACGGACAGCGAAGTGGATGAAGACTCCCCAAGAGAATAAAGGGATTTCAAGACGTATGTAGAAGAGGTACAAATAGAATAAACATTACTTCATAAGAGGCTATCAACTAAAAGGAGTGAATTGAAGTGGGCTACATTTTCTTAGCAATTTTAATCGGTGTCATCATTTGGACACTTTGGAGACTAGGGACGAAACGTAGATTGCCCCTAAATCATTACCAACCGTTTGACGACGCAATGGAAGGAACTAAAGATGATATGAAATCGTCACCACTTCATGATACAAAACATGAAACAGAGTATGAAGAAACAACCTCGAAAAAAGAGAATCAATAGTTGACTCTTGTCTAGATTTTTCATTTCAAAAGAATATCCACTCAAATGAAAGAAGGTATAGCATGCTGTTCAGAAGAAAAATGTACACCATCAAACCAGAAATGCTTGAGACGTTCAATCACTTTTTCCACACCTACTTATTGCCGAATCAATTAACGCATGGTGCACGTTTAATCGGTCGTTGGGTAAACACGGATAAAACGGAAATTATGGCAATGTGGGGTTATCAAGACATGGAAGACTTTGAGCGTGTGGATCAAGCGATTCGCGCTTCTGAACTTCATGTAACGGCACAAACTTTCCGAAAAACCTTACCACCATTGTTTGAGACAAGCTCAGAAGATTTTATGGAATGGACAGGTGACTATTCAATTTCGCGATATGTTGTAGCTGTCTCTGGATTTATTCAAAATGAAGCGGGAGAAGTACTATTGGTTCGAAATGAACACAGATCCGATACATATGAAATGCCAGGTGGACGTGTAGAACCGGGTGAGAGTTTGCAACAAGCGGTGGCACGGGAAGTGTTTGAAGAAACGGGAATTCGTGCGGAAATAGGAAACATAATAGGTGTTTATCAAAATGTCACAAGCGGAGTCTTTTGTATCGTTTATGGAGGAAAGGCGATAGAAGGAAAACCTACACCTCAACCCGGTGAAACGCTAGACGTACAGTTTGTTGAATTGAATGAAACGAATGTCAGCGAATGGGTGACAAGAGAGCAATTTGCTACACGTGTCCATAATGCTATGAAACCTGGAAATCTCGCCTACGAATCGTTCGAAACAAAACCATATCGATTGCTCGAAAGAGTGGAAATTTAACGGATGAAAATAAATCATCTTCTGTTTTCCGTGACTGACTTGGAAAGTTCCATCAGCTTTTATAAGAAAGTGTTCGGAGCCAAGTTATTATTAAAAGGCCGAAAGACAGCCTACTTCGACTTGGATGGATTGTGGTTAGCTCTAAATGAGGAAACCGACATTCCACGAAATGAAATAAAGGAATCCTACACACATATGGCTTTCACAATTGCCGAAGATGAATATGAAGCAACGTTGGTCAGGCTAAACCAATTGAACGTTCCGATCTTGCCTGGCAGGGAACGGAATGAGCGAGATAAAAAGTCCATTTACTTTGAAGACTTGGATGGCCATAAATTTGAATTTCACACCGGCACGATGCAGGATAGACTGGAATATTACAAAGATGAGAAAGAACATGTAGAGTTTTTTGGCTAAGTAAATAAAATAAAAAACAGACGTACTTCTTAATAAAGAAGACGTCTGTTTTTGCTTATGATTCAAGAGGATTTCACTCCATTAACGGAATTAATTCTCTTGATAGTACGGAGGCAAGTTGCCTTCTTCACTATACGCAGACAAACTCCCTCGTTCAACTGTATAGGAAATAGAATAAATACCTTCTCCAATGCTTTGATTCCAACTCCAACGTTCAGTAAAGGTAACCAGGTAAATTTCCTTTCCGATTTCCTTGGCATTACTTTCTCGGGTCACTTGATAACCATTAATCTTACCTTCCCACTGCCCAATGTCTCTAGGAAAATGATCGATAACCGTTCCTTCTCCAGAAGTTGCAAATTCTATGGCATCTTCTTTTGTAAAAGGGGGCATAGGTGGAGAAACAACATGAAAATATCCCCAGAATATCAGAAGAGAAGTAATGGGAATGAAGAAAAAGAGTTTAAGGCTTTTACTTTCTGTCATTCTTCTATAGAGCATTTTGTCTATCATCCCATATAACAAAGCAGCTAGCACGCCGACGATAGCCATCTGAAAGTCTGGGAAAATTATTTGGTTAGCTAAACCGAAAAAACCGAGAATCACCACATAAAGCCAATCGTGTCGCTTAAACCATTTTCGTTGTAAATACTCGATACCGACAGAAACCAAATTCCCGTATATGAGAATGATGGCCCCTATATACATAAAGAAAATAAGAAACCACCCAATGAATTGTTCTCCTTGGTTATAAGTGATTTCTTCTCTTCCTATTAGGTTAAGAAAAGAGAGCAATAAAGAGAAAATAGTCGTTGTGACAAACGTCGTAACCAACTTTCTATAAATAAGGCTTATTATTTCATGTTGCATTGGTTCCTCCTAACCGTCATTTCAAATTTATTGCCCATATAAATAACTAATAACAGCAGCCACACGCTTTCGGAAAAAGGAATAGCTGTGCTCTCCATCTTCAAGAATCTCAAATCTAATATCCGGAATCTTTTCTTTTAAAATTTCATAAACACGTTGATTGGATTCCAAGAAACCGTTGCTAATTCGTTCATCTCCAGGCACTTCTTTCGTTCCGGCATCCATGTAAAACTTCTCTATGGAAGACAGATCCGCATGGTTCAATAACTTTTCTATTTCCTCCTGGTTGCGCCAAAAAGCAGAAGAAATGCTCGCTACTTTTGTGAATACTTGAGGATAACGAGCAGCGGAGTACGTGGAAATCAAGCCTCCGAGCGATATCCCGGCAATACTTGTCGAGTCTTCTAAAGTTCGATACGTACGGTCAATATAAGGCTTAAGTTCATGCACAATAAAGTCAACATAAGCGGCACCTTTGCCTCCAGTTGTACTGACCTGGCCACTTAACTTCATGCTATATTCACCATCTACCCAAGGACAATACTCGTTTTTGCGTTCGTCCCCAACAATATTGGTATCTATTCCAACCACGATGATTTCAAATTTACGTTCATCCAAATAGTTTTTCAACTCTAATGAAATACCTTTAATCGCCTCTTCATCCTGAAAGACATTTTGTCCATCATGCATATAAAGGACGGGGTAACGCTTATTTTCTTCACCGTAATTAAAAGGCGTGTAGACGCGAATCGTCCGATCATGGTTGAATGCGGAAATAGGGAAGTTGAAGTTTTCTAACATGATTATTCTCTACCTTTCTTTTTAAAGCTTCTTAATTAGTTCATTTAAATTCATGTGACAACGCTCTACTCAGAATGTCTGTATAAACTTCATGCCAATCTTCACAATGCAGAGGTACTTCAAAAGGCTGGATAAAAATCCTTTGAGCAGATTCGAAAATGGCATCAAACGGGAGTATACGAGTAATATCCATTCGATACATGGCTTGATATCCGATTAATGGATAGGGACTATCGCTATTCCAAGCTTGGTTTTCACTGTGGTTGACTTCGACATATCCAAGGTACGTGCAATCTCCCTCAACACACGCTTCCTCCATGACTTCACGTTTCACACATTCAAGTGGAGATTCATTTTGTTCAATATGTCCACCGGGAAAATTCCATCCGCGGTTTTTTATATCCACTAACAGCAATTTTTCTTGATGAAAGCAAAAAGCATGAACGCTTGTTATTAATTCAGGTTGAGGCAGTATGTAAGATGATGTCCAGGTTAATTTTATTCGAGACTTCCCCCAGTTAACATAGGTTGTTGTCATGTGAAAATCCGCCTTTACTAGAGAATGTATAAAAACATTTAATCATTATGTTATTCGCCATTTTAAAACCAAATGCCTTCTTTTTCCATATTAAAGGGAATTAAGATCTTAAAAGAGAATAGTATGAGTGGTCATGAAAATTACTAACAATTGTGAAGGAGGAAGGTTATTATGGGTTCAAGAATTATGCATAGTATTATAGCCTATAAAATTGCTGAATCTGTTTCAATATCAGATAAGACGTCATTTTTATTAGGAGGGATAGCACCAGATGCAGTGTCTCCTAAAGATGTATCACATTTCTTTACGGGCGACGTCGATGATTATTCAAGAGAAGTGGATTATGAAAATTTTATTGAAAAATATAGTTCTGTTAAAAACAGTTCATTTATTTTAGGTTATTATTCACATCTAATCGCAGATGACTTGTGGTTAAAGGGCTTTTATTTACCGTGGTTAAAAAACAGACTGGAAAACGATCAGAAAATCCTCAATTTATATCATGGCGACTTTCAAATGTTAAATGGGTTGTTATTAGATTACTATGGAGTCACAGATGAACTGAAAGAGACTTTAGAAAGTACTGGCTCAGTTATTGAGATTGATGAAGTACCCTCAGAAGACATTTATGACTTTGTTCCATATGTTTTAGATGATATGAAATATGATATTGCACATAGCAAACAACAATTAAACGTTTTTACTTTTGAACAAATCATTGGATACATAGAAACATCCGTCCAAAAAGGAATCATGCATATCAAACCAATATTAAGTTAACGCAAAAACCCCACGAATCTGGACAATATCCAGGTTCGTGGGGTTTCGCAATATCATTTTATATGCTGAGCGATCGCTCAGTTGTAATAATTGACCTTCACGTAGGAAAAAACGTAGGTGACGTAGGAATTATCACTGTCCACGTAGGAAAAATCGGCATCCACGTAGGAATTACATTAAAATTCACTTCGCATAATACTCTCTGCGTGTTTGATTCATGACGGCGAGAGTGACGATTTCCGAAACATCTTGCAGTTTTTCTTTACTGATTTTGTCGATTGAATCTTCAGGCTTGTGATACCAAGGCTCCGCTGGGTTATGGATGAATAATGCAGCTGGAATTCCAGCTTTTGCAAAGGGAACATGGTCGCTATTTTCACCTTGATTATAGGGTGTTGGTTCTCCGTTAAGATCTGTACTGGCTTCCTGTGCAAGTTCAGTCACAAGGTTCGGTTTATTATCAACCGTTTGCAAAATCAAATCCCCGGCATCTTTACTTCCGACCATATCCAGATTGAAGTTGGCCACAATTCTGCTGATTTCACCTTTCGATAACTGTTCGACATAGTGAGTGGAACCCAGCAATCCCAGTTCTTCTGCACCAAACGTGATAAACCGGATTTCTGTGTGTGTTGGAATGGCTTTCATGACCCGTGCAAGTTCAAGTGTCATGGCAGTCCCGGATGCATCGTCATTAGCACCAGGCGCTCCTGCAACAGAATCGTGATGCGCACTGATGACCACAATGTCATGAGTTTCTTTTGCTTTTTGAGAAACGTTGGGCTTTTTGGTCGCAATGACATTGTGCGATGTATTTTTTTCTGACTTAGCCCCTTCAATTTTTAAAGATGCAACAGCTCGAGGATACTTCTTAATATGACTGATCATCGTTTCACCTTCTGTTTGGGTCAACAGCACGGATGGAACAAATCCTTCATGAGGTTCACCTAAGCTTCCCATAATGTTTCCAGGTTCATTGTTGAAAAAGATGACTCCTATAGCACCTTTCGCAGCCACATTTAACATTTTCTCTTTGAAGCTAATGACGCCACGTTGCAGAAGTGCAATTTTTCCGGTCAAGTCCATTTGTTCCAAGTCTTTTTTCTGACCAAGTCCAGCATCGATGACTTCCCCGGTAACTTTTCCACTAACCGAATATTCCAAAGCCTGCGGATCCAGTTTTACTGAAAAACGCTCGACCTCTAAACCAATGGTGTGAGGTGCAGTATAGTCATTAAAAGTGAAAGCCTGTACCTTGGCCTTATAACCGTAGGAATCAAATTGTTTTTTAATGAAAGCAACCGCTGCATCTTCTTGTTGTGTCCCCGCCACTCGAGGTGTTTTGGCTAGAGATTTAATATTGTTATACATACTATCAGCATTTAGTGACTGCAGTATTTTGGTTTCAATCTTAGCTTCTACTTCTTCTTGTTTAGAAGTGTAATGGGTCGCGAAAGTGGCAATCGGAGCAATAACACTCAGCCCAAGGATTGCTGCAATCGCAAATTTAATTATCGTATTTTTCATATTGTTCCTCCATCATGTTGATTCCATTAGGATGAACAAAAATGAGAATTTTACTAATAAAATTTATTAATCTTCTTCAACTGGATTTTCTTTTAACCATTTCGCGCCAAAATCGACCAGTGGTTTCATCTGAATGATGCGGCAATCTGCTTGGCCTAATTTTCCTACATGAAATGCTTCGGGATGTACTTTTTCAAATGCTTCTCCGAGGTCAGGGAATCGATCTGAATCCACATCAACAGTTTGGTACTCAATCCATTGACGTTGGCCGTCAACAAGCATCGCTGCTCCTTGATTTGTGTAAGTCTTCTTTTCTAGTAAGTTCTCTGAAAGATGCAAAGCTGTGCAGGAATCATAACCCACGCCAATTAAAACGATTTTAACGTTTTCATTCAAAAAAGCACCGAGTGGGGAAGTCATCCCAAAAGAATCTTCAAGTGGATGTTCCATCATCCATTGTTCAGCATGCTTGCCCCAGGCCATGAAGCTGTGAACAGGGTGATAGCTACGAATGGTTTTCGGATGACGATGAAAGCATTCTGCAATTTTACCCATTCCTCGCAATGGGGTCAGATGTGGGTCGTAAGCAGGTGTATGTTCGCGAATTGCAGCATGCCATTCTTTCGGAACAGGCGGTAGCATCCAATAAGAAGGCTCCGAGTTTTCTGCAGATTGGGCAGGCATGATAATGGTGCCTTCTTCCGTAATGATTTCCATCAATGCATCGATAACTGCTTTAGCTCCGCCGGCAATCCAACCCATTGATTTGATGGATGAATGAACCATAATAGCATCTCCAGCTTGAATGCCAAGCGTCTGCAATTGTTGTTTTAACGTTTCAACTGACTGAAACGAGGTAGTTTCTTGTACAAGATCAAATTCACTCATGTAGGTGGCCTCCGAAATCTTTAATAGTTCAATTGTAAAGGAGAAAGGATGCCTTTAACACGCATTGTTTTATAAAAAAGCCGTTCTGGTTTTACTCCAGAACGACCCTTACTTTCATTATTCAATATCCGCTACTTTCACAATCGCCTTTCCAAGGTTTGCACCGTTGAAAAGATCGAGAAATGCATCGATGGTATGATCGAACCCTTCCGTAATCGTTTCCTCATATTTCAGTTTGCCTTCTTTTAACCAAGTGGCCAATTCTTTTGCGCCTTCTCCAAAACGAGCCGAGTAATTGCCAACAGTAAAGCCTTGCATCAATGAACTAGTCTTGATTAAATACCCTTGCACACGAGGTCCAACGTCTGCTTGTTCGTTATTATAAGAAGAAATCGCTCCACATACGGGAATACGTGCAAAATTATTTAAAAGAGGGAAGATGGCATCTGAGATTTCTCCGCCAACGTTTTCAAAATATACATCGATTCCGTTTGGACAGGCTTCACGCAACGCTTGAGCAACATTCTGCGTTTTATAATTAATTGCCGCATCAAAGCGCAGTTCGTCGATCAGGTACTTCACTTTCTCCTCAGAACCAGCAATTCCGACTACATGTGCGCCTTTTAGTTTTGCAATTTGACCTACGATAGACCCTACAGCTCCTGCCGCTCCTGAAACAACAACGGTTTCACCTTCTTTTGGTTTCCCAATATCCAGTAACCCAAAATAAGCTGTCAAACCGGTCATACCCAGAACGCTCAAATAAGCTGATGCGGGTGCCATTTGATGATCAATTTTTCGAACCGCGTTTTCTTTTACTACACTATATTCCTGCCAAGGAAGAGCTCCTAACACAACATCGCCTTTATCGAAAAGAGATGAATTCGATTGAATAACTTGTCCTATGACTCCGCTTGTTATCATTTCATTCAATGCAAACGGAGGAATATACGATTTTGTATCGTTCATCCGACCACGTAAATAAGGATCTACTGATATGTAAACTGTTTTTACTACAACCTCACCATCAGACGCACTTTCGATTGGTCCACTGATCATTTTGAAATCATCTTTCGTGGGTGTACCTTTAGGTCGGTTAATCAATTTAATTTGTTTCTGCATAATCCTCATCCCTCCGTAAAATAATTAACTATATGAAGTAATGTACCTTAACTTAAGGGTTTTTACATGAAAAGAGTCCTCAACAATATGCCAAGGACGCTCCATTTGCTATTTAACTACTTCGATTTCTTTTTTCTCATCATTCAACCAAATTATTTCTATTTCGATTTTTTTGTACGTATCTTCAATCCCAAATGCTTTCAATACCCGTTCGGTAATTACTTCATCCGACATTTCTGGTTCAAACTTCAATTTATGAAGAAGGGGTTCTAACTGAGCCATTGCCTCATCACCTGTAAGATTTAGGTTTTCGGGAGTATTGGTATATTCAGCATCAGTGGAATCTTTTTCTTCCTCGTAGTTGACCGTAATGGCATCTTCTTGTTCGGGTGTATCGACTTCTAATTCAAACTTCCTAAAACCGAATGAATCACCGGTGTCAGCTGGATTTTCTCCTGGAGCAGTATCTTCAATATCATTTGAAGTATTATTATTGGTCACATCTTTCGTAATCTCGTCCTTATCTCCACATGCTCCAAGTACTATTGCAGATGAAAGCATTAAACTCGCAACAATCAACTTCTTTTTCGATTTCATTTGAATCATCCTTTCGATATCATTCTTTGTAGTTGGTATATCCAAAAATTCTCTAAATATCCGTTATAAAAAATATCTAAGAAGGGGAAGTAAACGTGATTAATTGTGAAAAAATATTATCCAGCTTAGCGAAATTGACCAATAAGGAAATTACAAACGTAAAACGTTTATCAGGCGGATTCCAGAACTTTGTAGTTCAATTTCAAATGAACAGCATTCTTTATGTTGCTCGTTTGACTCCTATACATAAAAGATCGAAAGCGTTAATTGAAGGTGAACTAAAATTTATAGACACAATAAAAATAAATCAAATTCAGACACCGGAAGTCATCTCTATAAATGACAAAAACATTTCTCTAGTAACAATCGATAATAAAAGCTATTGGCTGACTGTATTTCAATATATGGAAGACAAACAAATAGATGTTTCGGACCTCTCTCAATGGAACGTTGCGTTTTTTTATGAATGGGGAAAATCCATTGGCGAGTTGCATCGTATCAGTGAAAACATAGGAGAAAAAATTAATCGTCCAATTTGGTTGGAAGATGAAGAAGTAAACTCAATTTCATCTTTGTTGATGGAGAGTGAACCATGGCTAAGTGAAATTTACGATGAATACAAATCAATTTTAGATACTTATCCAAAAACCAAACAACGCTTTGGTCTGATTCACAACGATTTGCATCAAGGGAATTTTTTCGTGAAAGCACAACAACTCATTATTTTTGATTTCGATGATTGTGCTTACAATTGGTTTGTCCAAGATTTGTCAACTTCCATCTATCAT
Source organism: Paenisporosarcina quisquiliarum (assembly GCF_027563315.1). Taxonomy (GTDB): domain Bacteria; phylum Bacillota; class Bacilli; order Bacillales_A; family Planococcaceae; genus Paenisporosarcina; species Paenisporosarcina quisquiliarum. The sequence goes on along the minus strand of NZ_JAMKBJ010000009.1, from coordinate 46,879 downwards.
GCCATGTGGACTGGAAGTGCATACCATCCCGAATGGATCACTTTCCAACAAGAATTCTTGAATCATTTTCTCGATGGATATCTTCAAATTCGGTCACTCAATGAAACCGACTTAATCCAACTCCAGTTGTTTCTCCAGGTGAGGGAATTGTTTTTGTACCTGCTATTTCAGAAAACATGGAACAAAAATACATTGGAACAATGGCAGTCGGATAAGTTGAAGGAACTTGAAGTGAACTTACGGGATAGAAAAAAGCCGTATGAAAAAGAATTCACCACGTGGACGAACGAAACTTTTAATCGCCACTTTTCGTAAATACATAAAAAGGAGTGGGTGATATGAAAATGGTTCAGGTGAAAGAAGATTTGTTAGCAACATTTGAACAAGTGAAAAATGCAGTTGGTTGGACTGTTGATAAACGAATTGCGTTATCGATAGCAAGTTACTATGTCACGACAGGTAAAACATTCGATGGCAAGCGTTTCTTGGCAACTTCAGATGTGATCAAGCAAAAATCTAGCTGGACATCACCACTTCGATCACATATTCACTATATGATGGCGGCATTCTTGACGAAGGAAGATGAAGATCCGTCCGTTTCAATTGATAACTTACGAGCGAAAAAGGAATCATTAAAATCTGCAGGCTTTAAAACAAATGTCTACAGTTACTTAGCTGCTATTTTAATGAGTGACGAAAAGTCTTTACAAGATGTCGAAGCGACGCAAGCTAAACTCTTATATGATGCGATGAAAGCACATCATCCATTCCTAACACAACCGGATGATGTGCCGTATGCAGTCATGCTTGGCAGACTGCCAGGTGAAGCGAAAGAACGAGCGGCAACAATGAATCGATATTACACGGAACTTCGACCACAAGGTTTTTATATGGGGAATGAACTTCAATGGATGTCGCAAATTCTTACCTATACAAGCCCGAGTTATCAAGCCAATATAGTTGGTCAGGCTGTGCATATACGGGACCAACTGAAAAGTGCGGGTATAAAAATAAAATCCATGCATTATGTCATGGTAGGTTTTTTGGCAGCCTTAGAAATAAAAGATGAGGAATTGCAACATGTCATTGAGACGTACCGTCAATTGGAAACAATGAAGTTTTTCACTTGGTATAAAGATATGATTTTACCTATCGCGGTCCAACTCGAAACGAAACACATTATCGATAATGAAGAAACAGCTTCTGTAAGCTTCGCCACTACGATTGAAATGATGATGCAAGCACAACAAGCCGCCATCATTGCGTCGATGGCAGCAACAAATGCGGCAGTCGCGTCAAGTGGTGGAGGAGAATGATAGAATAGAGACGAATGTATAGATAACGACTTCAGGAGGTGTTTCTTTTGAAAGAAACCGGACTTTGGATTAATGGAGATTGGCGTGAAGCAAGTGGAACGTATGAATTGAAAGCTCCTTATGATGGAAAACTGCTTGCTAAAGTGGCAAAAGGATCACCGGAAGATGTGAAAGTAGCGATTGCTGGCGCGGAACAAGCTTTTCATTCCTTCAAAAAATGGACGGCATATGACCGGGCAGAAATTTTATATAAAGTGGTCAACATTATGCGGGAACGTAAAGAAGAGCTCGCCATGACATTGGCGCAAGAAGCGGGTAAACCGTTGAAAACGTCCCGTAGTGAAGTGGATCGCACGATTGCGACGTATCAATTTGCTGCAGAGGAAGCGAAGCAGTACCGAGGTGAAACCATTCCGATGGACGCTGCCCCAGGCGGTGCGAACCGAATTGGCTGGACAAAAAAAGAAGCGATCGGCGTTGTGGCGGCCATAACGCCGTTCAATTTCCCGTTCAATTTAGTGGCGCATAAACTGGGACCTGCTTTCGCAGTAGGGAATACAGTTGTTTTGAAGCCGGCAACACAAACACCGTTGAGTGCACTGGTCATGGCCGATATTTTCAAGGAAGCTGGTTTACCGGATGGTGCACTTCAAATTGTAACAGGAAGCGGGAGTGAGTTAAGTGACGCTCTCATTACACATCCAGCCGTTAAAAAAGTGACGTTTACTGGCAGTGTTCCTGTCGGATTGAAAATTAAAGAAAAAGTGGGTCTACGCAAAATTACGCTTGAACTAGGATCAAACGCAGCCTTGATTGTGGAGCCAAGTGTGCCTATTGAAAAAATCGTCAAACGTTGTGCAGAAGGGGCATTCAGCTTTTCGGGACAAGTATGTATTTCACTGCAACGCATCTACGTAAACCGCAAAGTATATGATGAATTCGTGCAAGGATTTGTGGAAGAAACGAAAAAATTAATAGTTGGCGATCCACTAGATGAACAAACCGATGTCGGTTCAATGATCCATCCAGACGAAGTCGAACGCATTGTCAGTTGGATTGAAGAAGCGAAATCGCAAGGGGCAAAAGTTGCGACAGGAGGCGAATTTACAGAACGCCAGTTACATCCTACTGTACTGATAGGTGCTAAAGAAGACATGAAAGTCGTCTGCGAAGAAGTCTTTGCGCCAATCGTATCTGTCATTCCTTATGACACATTAGATGAAGCGATCGAGTCGGTAAATGCTTCTCAGTTTGGATTGAATGCAGCCATTTACACGAATGTCTTAACGGATGCAATGAAAGCGGCCGATGAGATTGAAGCGGGAGCTGTCATCATCAATGACATTCCAACTTTTCGTGTCGACAACATGCCTTACGGGGGCGTGAAAATGAGTGGCTATGGCCGCGAAGGCGTCAAATTTGCCGTCGATGAAATGACCGAGTTGAAGTTTATTACGATGAAAACTGTGTTTTAAAAATGAAGAAGCATCGCAATTGATAAATTCAATTGCGGTGCTTCTTTTTGTCCGTTCAAGTTGGTTTTATGACCACTCAGACACAGTTTTCGTCCATTCGCTGGGGAAAGAACATGATTCTTCTTCAGAAAGATTCTAGAAAAGGAGAAGGAGTAACGGGAATAAAAGAGAATTAGTTAAATAAACTTGAATGATTGGTTGTTGTTATTTATGGGCGTGAGGATTACTAATTAGAGCGAGGTGGAAGAAAGATGAAAAATCTAATAGCGACACTATTTTTATTATTCGGTTGTCTCATATTGACGTTGACGTATTTTAATACATTTACGGAACCAGATGGTATTCGATGGTTGGCTGGAGGACTAATTACCATAGGACTTTCAATATTTACAAATGAGTTACTCAAAATAAGCAAAGAACAAGATGCACAAATAACAGCTGAAAAGTAGGCAATTAACAATTGTCGTAACACGACATTGGATGGAAAAGTTGTTTTTTCCTTCAAAAAAACCTCAGACGTCTTCGCGTCTGAGGTCCATATTAGTCTTTATAGTGTTAACCGATCTCCACTGCTTTCGAAGCAGCAATCAACTCTCTGATACAATCAAGATTCCCGTCATGCAATGCATCAACTATACTGCTTCCCACAATAACCCCGTCCGCAAGTTTGCCCATTTCGCGTACCTGTTCAGGCGTGGAGATCCCGAAGCCTGCCATCACTGGTACCAGGCTCACTTTTTTCAGCTTCGCCAAATGTTCGCCAACATTCGCCGCAAACTCTGCGCGCGCACCCGTTATGCCAGTCACCGTAACAGCATACAGAAATCCTTCTGAAGCTTTCGCAATCCGCTCGATTCGTTCTTGAGGGCTAGTCAGACTGACCAATTGAACGAGAGCCAAATCGTGTTTGGAGAACTCATCCTTCACCATCGCACTTTCTTCTAACGGTAAATCAGGAACAATTAAGCCGCTGACTCCAGCCTCAGCACAGTCTTGTGCAATCTTTTCGATTCCATAGCGGAACACAGGATTCAGATACGTCATTAAAACAATTGGAATTGTAATTTCATGACGAATACGTCCGATTTCTTCCAAAACGCCACGCAATGTTACGCCCGAAGTTAAGGCACGTTTCCCGGCTTCTTGGATGGTTGGTCCATCTGCAACAGGATCAGAGAAAGGGATGCCGAGTTCGACTGCAGTGGCACCGGATTCTTGAAGAAACAGTAATTGTTCCCGGAGGTTCTGTAACCCGCCGTCTCCGGCCATGATATAAGGGATGAACGCTTTTCCACCTGTGGCGACTTGTTGTTCAATGACCGTTTGTAATTTCATTTTAGTCATTTGTTCCACCTCCAAGTGCATCCCGAACAGTGACCACATCTTTGTCTCCGCGTCCCGATAAACAAATCACAACAATCTCTTCTTTACTCATCCGAGCTGCCAGTTCACCGGCAAAATGAATGGCATGAGCAGACTCCAATGCGGGGAGGATGCCTTCCGTTCGAGCTAACAATTGAACACCCGTCAATGCCTGCTCATCCGTTACGGACGTATATTCAACACGGCCATTTTCGTGTAAGAAGCTATGTTCAGGGCCGATTCCTGGATAATCGAGTCCAGCTGAAATGGAGTGTGCTTCCTGAATTTGACCTGCATCATCTTGCAGTAAATACATAAGCGCACCGTGCAAAACGCCTACAGAACCTTTCGTCAATGTAGCTGCGTGTTGATTGGTATCCAGACCAGCACCAGCTGCTTCCACGCCGAATAGTTTCACTTCTTTATCTTCAATAAAAGGATAGAACATTCCCATGGCATTACTGCCGCCACCAATGCAGGCAACGATTGCATCCGGCAGGCGACCTTCTTTTTCAACGATTTGTTTTCGTGTTTCGTCACCAATGACGCGTTGGAAATCACGAACAATTTTAGGGAAGGGGTGTGGTCCTAAAACAGAGCCCATAATGTAGTGAGTGTCGCCAACATTCGTCACCCAGTAACGCAGCGCTTCGTTCACTGCGTCTTTCAACGTTCGACTGCCCTGTGTGACGGAAACGACTTTTGCACCCAGCAACTCCATACGGAATACATTCAGTTGCTGACGACGGACGTCTTCTTCGCCCATGAAAATCACACATTCCAAGTCTAGCAACGCACAAACCGTCGCAGTTGCAACACCATGCTGACCAGCACCGGTTTCTGCAACAACTTTACGTTTGCCCATACGTACAGCAAGAAGTGCCTGACCTATCGTGTTATTAATTTTATGTGCGCCTGTATGATTAAGATCTTCACGTTTCAAGTAAATCTTGGCGCCACCCATTTTCTTCGTTAAGCGTTCAGCATAGTAAAGGGGATTTTCACGACCAACATAATCCTTTAAGTAGTAGCGGAATTCCTCAAGAAACGCTTCGTCTTGAATGGCTAAATCGTAAGCTTCCTCTAATTCAATCACAGCTTGCATCAATGTCTCAGGAACAAATCTTCCGCCGAATCTGCCATAATGTCCGGTTGCGTTTGGTTGGTTGTAGGTAGTTTGCATGCTCATCTCTCCTCATCTCGAACTGCACGTATAAACGTGCGGATTTTTTCTGCATCTTTCTTTTGCTCTGTCTCAACTCCGCTGGATACATCCACCATGAAAGGGTGGACGGTGTTTATGGCTTCTCTTACATTACTTTCATTCAGGCCGCCAGCTAGTATGACTTTCTCAAGCGGAATATTGGCTTTTGCAAGAAGTGTCCAGTCAAATGACTGACCCGAACCTCCACGAAATTCTACGCCTGGCGCATCAAATAAGAAATAATCAACTTCATATTGAGTAGCCTTTTGCACATCTTCGAGATTGTTTATCGATAACGCTTTAATGGTTGGAAGGTTGACTTGTCTAACGTATTCCGGAGTTTCATCTCCATGAAGCTGAACGACATCCAGTGGCACTTCTTTTGCAATTCGTTCCACTTCTTCTAATGCTTCATTGACGAATACACCAATTTTCATTACTTCACTCGGAACTGCACAGGCGAGTTCTTTCGCTATTTCAACAGTTAGTTGCCGGCGACTCGGCGCGAACACAAATCCAACCGCATCAGCTCCTGAGTTAACTGCTGTTTGCACATCTTCCGGTTCCATCAATCCACAAATTTTGACTTTAGTCATCTACATTCACCACGTTTCACGTGAAACGTATGCAATATTTCGTCAATATTTTCAGTACGCATTAACGTTTCTCCAACGAGAACTGCATGTGCTCCGACTTGGGCAACTGAAATGGCGTCAGAAACTTCTGCAATTCCACTTTCACTGATTAGCACGCGTTGTTCATGAAAAGGAAAATGTGCTGCGATTTGTGCAGTGTTCGCTAAATCCACTTCGAACGTTTTGAGATTGCGATTATTTACACCGATCATTTTGGCATTTATCACCAAAGCTCTTTGCAATTCTTCTACGTCATGAACTTCAACTAAAACTTCCAGATTCAACTTGCTTGCATAGTCAAATAGCTCTTGTAGAAGCGGTTGTTCAAGTGCCGCAACAATCAATAGAATGACGGATGCGCCAGCACGTTTTGCCTGATCAATCTGCAATGGGTGGATAATGAAGTCCTTGCAGAGAACGGGTAGGTTGACTGCAGAAGAAACAGCTTGTAAATCATCCATCGATCCCTTGAAAAATTGTTGATCAGTCAATACAGAAATCGCTACTGCGCCAGCCTTTTCATAAGCGAGTGCCTGTTGAACGGGATTAACATGGCCATTAATCAAACCTTTTGAAGGGGAAGCGCGTTTAATTTCTGAGATGACCTGTAAATGCTGCGTGTTATATAAAGTCTCAAATAGTGAAGGTGGCTCAGAAGGTGTTTTTGTAAATTTGGAAAGGGCTTCTTGCTTCAATAAATCTGCTACTTCTAATTTCTTCACTTCTAAAATCTGCTCTAAAATTGTCATGCGTTCACCTCCAAATAATTTCGGTTCTGGCTGTAGGCGATCACTGATTTCATGACACTAAATGCCCGACCGTTTGAAATGGTCTTCCGTGCTTTATGAACGCCTTCCTGAATGGTTGAAACGGTGCCAGCTGCGAACAAACCAATGCCTGCATTTAACAACACAGTATCTAAATAAGGAGAGGCTTCTCCGCGCAACACGCTTGTTAAAATAGCTGCGTTTTCTTTCGCGTCTCCACCACGAATCGCTTCGAGTGAAGCATATGGCAACCCAACTTCCTGGGCATTCAAAGTAAACGGGATACAATCGCCGTCTTTCATGAGCACGAGATGGTTATCTCCCGCCAAAGATGCTTCATCCATTCCGCCAGCACCACTCAAGACAATGGCGCTTTTTCGGCCAAGTCGATGAAGGGCAGCGGCAATATCCATCAATTTATCCGGGCGGTATACACCAACCAATTGGGAAGTCAATTCCACTGGATTGGTTAAGGGACCAATCATATTGAAAATTGTTGGTTTTCCGATAGATTTTCGGATGGATTGAATTCGTTTCATTTTTGGATGAACATGTGGAGCGAATAAAAAGGCGATGTTCGTTTGATTCAATAATTCATCCACTTCGCGTGGTAGAAAATCCAAAGCAATGCCGAGTTCTTCAAGTACATCGGCGCTACCGGTTCTGCTCGAAATACTGCGGTTTCCGTGCTTGGCGATTTTCAGTCCTGCCCCTGCTAAAACGAATGAAGAAGTGGTACTGATATTAAAGCTTTGGGAACCATCGCCTCCCGTTCCACAGTTATCAAACACAAAGGGGGAGGTCACAGGAATCTGTGTCGCATTTTCCCGTAACACTTCAACAAGTGCTGCAATTTCTTCGGTAGTTTCACTTTTTATGGATAGGGCATTTAAAAAATTCGCGATATCCACGCCAGCTGTTTCTTCTGAAAACATGGCGTTCGTAGCTTCTCTCATCTCACTGTACGTCAGTGAATTCCCACCACGTACACTCTCTGTAAATCTTCTCATCTCAATCTCTCCTCTGGCTAAATCTCTTCTGGCTAAATCTCAACTGGTTGAGCAATATCCGTTAAAAAGGCTTGAAGAATCTTCTCTCCATCACGCGTCCCAATGGATTCAGGATGGAACTGCAAGCCGTAAAGGGGGTATTCCACATGTTGTATGGCCATGATACTTTGATCATCCATCGAAATGGCGGTTGTTTTGAAACAAGGAGGCAACCCCTCGAGGACGAGCGAATGGTAGCGCATGACCGATAATGGTTGCGGCAAATAAGCAAACATACCTGAATGTGAATGCCGAATGGCAGATGTTTTTCCATGCATGACCTGCGTTGCCCGTTTAACTGTCCCGCCAAACGCCACTCCAAGAAGTTGATGACCCAAGCACACCCCGAGCATCGGAATGGTTTGGTGAAACTCCTGGATAATCGCTAAAGAATGCAACTTATCATTTGGTGAACCTGGACCGGGTGACAGTACAATCGCTTTTGGGTTCATGTGACGAATTTCATTAATCGAAATCTCATCATAGCGGGCAACTGTTACTTCTTCGCCGAGCATCGATAGGCTTTGATACAAGTTGTACGTAAACGAATCGTAGTGATCGAGTAGCAGAATCATGCCAGCACCTCCAGTAACGACTTCGCTTTGTGCAACGTTTCTTCAAATTCCTCTTGGGGATCGGAATCATATACAATGCCAGCACCCGCTTGGACATAGGCGGTTTGGTCTTTGATAACCAGTGTTCGAATCGCTAACGCTATATCAATATTTCCATTAAATCCAATGTAGCCGACTGCGCCTGCATACACGCCTCGTTTCACGTTTTCCATGTCTTGAATGATTTGCATGGCACGAATTTTAGGTGCTCCCGTTACAGTTCCTGCAGGTAAACAGGCGACTAGTGCATCAAGAGGATGCTGGTCATTTCGCAAAGTGCCAGCCACTTCGGAAACGATGTGCATGACATGTTGGTATTTTTCAATGTTCATATATTTCGTTAAATGGATGCTGCCTACTTCGCTGATTCGTCCCAGATCATTTCTTCCCAAGTCCACGAGCATCCGGTGTTCAGCAAGTTCTTTTGGGTCGGCGAGCAATTCTTTTGCAAGTTGTGCATCTTCTTCTGGTGTTTGACCTCGTCTTCTCGTTCCTGCAATCGGATTCGTCGTCACGCGGTTTCCTTGAATACTCAGCAAACTTTCAGGAGAAGCACCCAGTACTACGTGTTCGTCAAAATCGACGTAAAACATGTAGGGCGAAGGATTGTCTTTTCTTAGTTTCCGGTACAGCGTTAAAGGGTCTCCAGTGTACGTTGCTTGCAATCGTTGAGATAGAACGATTTGAAACACTTCCCCGGCGCGAATACATTCTTTTGCGCGTTCAATCTGATCGATAAACGATTGTTTAGTGACATTCGATGTGAAGGGAAGACAAGATTGTTCACTTTCTTCTACTTCAAGTTCCTTCATGGTCAATTGACGTTCGATTTCTTCGATAGGAGAAGGGGTTGCGCCATTATGCAAAATGGTGACATCTTGTTTTTGATGGTCATAGACAACGACCGTTTCATAAATGAGCAGATGAATATCAGGCATGTCACGTTCGTCAGGAAGTGCCGGACCAATGTCTTCATAGTGTGCAATGACGTCGTAGCCGATATAACCAACTGCTCCTCCTGTGAAAGGAAACTCCAGATTATCGTCATCAAAAGGAAGCAATGTTTTCAAAGATTCAATAGGCTTTCCGCTATGCACGGTGATTTCCCCCGTCAGCAGTGAACGTTCTATTAATTCGTTGGCGGAACCACGTAATTCTCGCACTGGATCTGCACCAATGAAGGAATAACGACCTGATGCCTCATGTTTCAAAGAACTTTCAAGCAGGAATTTCCGAGTTCCCTGTAACCTTTTGAAAATCGCGATGGGCGATAATGTGTCTCCGTTGATCGTGAGACGCGTTGTTTTTACTGCATGTGTTTGCATGCTAATCTCTCCTCTGCTCAGCTCGTTTGCACTCCGGAAAACAAAAAAGTCCCCTGTACATGAACAGAAAAGTTCACGTACAGAGGACGGAATGACCGTGGTGCCACCTCAAATTAAAAGCCACTAAAACTGGCTTTCACTCTAGAATCTGTAACGTAGATTACACGTTTTCCCATACTAATATTCTGGGAAACTCTCCAAAGACCATTCACACGAAGTTGCCTATCAGCTTCCACCAGCCGCTGACTCTCTATGAAGACGCACTTGCGCTACTATTCTTTGTCATCGATTTTTCTCAACTCAACTCATCTCAACTTGGTGTTCTCACCGGCGATGTCGCTCCCGACACCTTCTGCCTAAATCCCGAACAAAAAAGTTGTTCCTATCGTAGTACGCATGAAAGCGGATGTCAACTGAAATCCTTTTAAAGGAATAAGTTGGCGGGAAATGCATATTCGTAGTAAATGGCACTTTATTTGGTGTTGGGCAGTGTTTAATTGGGGTACTGCCACGTTTAATTGGGGTAACGACCCTGTTATTTGGTGTACGAACCCTTTTAAATGGTGTACGGCCCTTTATGATTGTCCCAGAACGATTCTATAGGGGGGGTTCCCATAAACTCGGTGCCACAACCTTCCTAAAATCCTCATGAATTCATTTCGTAAGACGAAAAAAAACCTTAAATTATATTGAAATATTCTAATAATTTTGGTACCTTTTAATAATAACAATCAGCAAAAATTCATAAAAATAAAAATATGTATCAATGGTATGAGGGGGACATCACGAATATGAAATTTTTTATCTCGATCGATATGGAAGGGATTACAGGTTTACCTGATCACACTTTCGTAGATTCGAAGAAACACAACTATGAACGCGCCCGTCGTATCATGACAAACGAAGCAAATGCCATTATTGAAGGCTTACTGAAAAAAGGGGCTACTGATATTTTAGTAAACGACAGCCATTCACAAATGAACAACTTACTCGTCGAAGATTTGCATCCGGAAGCGATGTTGATTACAGGTGGAGTGAAACCTTATTCCATGGTGCAAGCACTCGATGAAACCTATGATGGAGCGATTTTTGCCGGTTACCACTCGCGTGCAGGGCAACCCGGTGTCATGAGTCACTCTATGATTTTTGGTGTGCGGAATATGTACATCAATGATGTGGAAATTGGGGAGCTTGGATTCAATGCCTATGTGGCGGGTCATTTTGGCGTGCCGGTCATCATGGTTGCAGGAGATGACGGAGCTTGCCGTGAAGCGGCAGCACTCATTCCAAACATCACAACGGTGGCAGTGAAAGAATCCATCACACGCCAGGCAGTCAAAACGATGCATCCAAAGAAATCACATGCATTATTGACGGAACAAATTCAAAAGGCGGTAGACAATCGCCATTTGGTAAAACCACTGATTCCACCTGAAAACCCAACGCTACGCATTGAATTTGCGAACTACGGACAAGCAGAATGGGCAGCAATCATGCCTGGCTGTGAAATCGAACCTGGTACAACGATTGTGAAATTTGAAGCAAAAGATATTTTGGAAGCGTATCGTGCAATGTTAGTTCAAGTGGAACTAGCGATGCAAACGACGTTCTGTTAAGGGGGACGCGACATGTTCTCATATACAATCAAACGCTTCTTGATGATGATTATGACCATTCTGATCATCGCGACACTGACATTCATTCTGATGCACTCAATTCCAGGCTCGCCGTTCAATGAAGAACGGACGACAAATGAAACGATTCAAGCCAATCTAGAACGTTTTTACAAGCTGGATGAACCACTTCCGGTCCAATATATGTACTACTTGAAATCAATCGTTACATTAGATTTCGGACCATCGATTAAGAAACCGAATGAGACAGTCAATGAACTGCTCGCCAGGGGCTTCCCGATATCCTTTGAGCTTGGGATGGTCACCATTTTGGTTGCAGTCATTTCCGGTGTATTACTCGGAACGTTCGCGGCACTGCGCCACAACGGGATTATTGATTACTTTGCAATGACGTTTGCGGTAATCGGAATTTCCGTACCGAGCTTCGTGCTTGCTACATTACTGATTCAAAAACTAGCAGTAGATTATAATATTTTCCCGCCAGCCACCTGGTCGAGCCCGATGCATATGGTGCTTCCGGTACTCGCACTAGCCACTGGTCCAATGGCCATCATTGCACGTTTGACTCGTTCATCGATGCTTGAAGTATTGACGCAGGACTACATAAAGATGGCGAGAGCAAAAGGGTTGTCACCGTTTCGCATCGTTGCACGACATGCGTTGCGTAATGCATTGATGCCTGTTGTCACAATTATGGGGACGATGCTTGCCGGGATTCTGACAGGAACGTTTGTAATCGAGAAAATTTTCGCGATTCCTGGGATGGGGAAATATTTCGTTGAAAGTATCAACAACCGGGATTATCCGGTCATTATGGGAACGACCGTATTCTATAGCACGATTCTTGTGTTCATGTTATTCGTCGTAGATTTGGTTTATGGGTTCCTGGATCCACGTATTAAATTGCATAAGAAAGAGGGGGATGCGTGATGACTACCAACCACGAATCAACACCCGTATCACCCAACCAAGTACCTGATGAATGGTTCCGTAAGAAAGAAAAAGATTTAGTCGAGGCGGAAGCCGTCGTTCGTCCTTCCTTATCCTACTGGAAAGATGCATGGCGCCGTCTTCGCACAAATAAATTGGCGATGACCGGTTTAGTTTTCCTGGTTTTGCTTGCCATACTCGCGATTTTTGGTCCAATGTTCTCACCACATGCCGTAGATGGCATGGACTTGCCGAACCAAAACAAAGCACCTTCAAGTGAACACTGGTTTGGGACGGACGAAATGGGACGAGATGTATTTACCCGCACCTGGTATGGCGCACGGATTTCATTATTTGTTGGTCTTGCCGCAGCATTGATTGATTTCTTCATCGGTGTCATATACGGCGGTTTCAGTGGCTACAAAGGTGGACGTACAGATGCAGTCATGATGCGCATTATTGAAGTTCTTTACGGCTTGCCGCATTTATTAGTCGTTATTTTATTGTTAGTCGTTATGGGTCCGAGTTTAACAACAATTATCGTCGCTCTGACCGTTACCGGATGGGTCGGAATGGCCCGGATTGTCCGGGGACAAGTATTGCAGATCAAAAACTATGAATTCGTGACGGCATCCAAATCATTTGGAGCAAAGACCCCACGAATCATTCGACGTAATTTATTGCCGAATACCATGGGTCCGATTATTGTCCAAATGACTTTGACAGTTCCGAGTGCCATTTTCGCTGAAGCCTTTCTGAGTTTCCTTGGACTAGGTATTCAAGCTCCATTTGCAAGTTGGGGTGTTATGGCGAATGATGCCTTGCCTGTTATTTTATCGGGTCACTGGTGGAGACTATTCTTCCCGGCATTCTTTATTTCATTGACGATGTTTGCATTTAACGTCCTTGGTGACGGACTACAAGACGCACTTGATCCGAAGTTAAGGGGGTGACACATATGAACGAACAGCAACTAGAAAACGCCCGTGAATTGGCGAAAGAAAGACGTGCGGAAGTCGGACGCAGCCAACAAGCCGTTGTGACAGCGCACACGCAAAAAACGAAACGTAAAAAAGTCATTACGGATGACATCATCTTGTCGGTAGATAATTTACATGTGTCATTCAAAACATATGGTGGAAATGTACATGCCGTCCGTGGAGTATCCTTTGATCTTCGAAAAGGAGAAACACTGGCAATTGTAGGCGAATCGGGTTGTGGGAAATCCGTAACTTCTAATGCCATTATGGGGCTCATTCCACAGCCACCAGGTCGCATTTCAGATGGCAAAGTAATGTTCAAAGATGTTAATTTAACGAATATGACGAAAAAGGAACTTCGTAAAGTACAGGGTGTCGACATCTCGATGATTTTCCAAGATCCGATGACGGCACTCAACCCGACCCTTACCATTGGCGAGCAGCTGATGGAAGGTGTGCTCACTCATACGAAAGCAAGCAAAGCAGAAGCGAAAGAGAAAGCGCTGGCTATGCTTCGTCTGGTGGGCATCCCAAACCCACAGGAACGTCTGAAACAGTATCCTCACCAGTTTTCAGGGGGGATGCGTCAACGGATTGTTATTGCGATTGCGCTCATTTGCGAACCGGAATTATTAATCGCGGACGAACCGACAACTGCACTGGACGTAACGATTCAAGCACAAATCCTCGAATTGTTTGAAGAAATTCAAGCGAAGACAGGGGTATCCATTGTCTTGATTACTCATGACCTAGGCGTTGTGGCAAAAATAGCGGATCGTATCGCGGTAATGTACGCTGGGAAAATTATAGAGCTTGGCACGAAACGTGAAATTTTCTATACACCTCAGCATCCGTATACGCAAGGCTTACTCAATTCGGTGCCGCGTCTCGATTTGATTGCAGAAGAACTGCAACCGATTGAAGGCACACCACCTGACTTGTTTGCGCCACCAAAAGGGTGTGCATTTACAGCAAGATGTCCGTTTGCAATGGAAGTTTGTGAACATGTACATCCGGACACAACCATAAAATCAGCGACACATCGCGTTGACTGCTGGTTACAGGACAAACGTGCACAAGCGTTTTTGGCAACAGCACAAAAATAGGATGAACGCACCCAGGTGCATAATCATAAAGCATGAAAACTATTCCAAGGGGGAAAACACACATGAAGAAATGGCTCTTGTTACTACTTACAGCCGTATTCGCTCTTGTACTAACAGCATGTACAGCGAATAATGACGCAGGCGAAAAGCCAGCAGACAAAGACGGAGAAGACAAAGAAACAGAAACAGCTGAAGAAAAAGTGCTTTACTTGAACAACGGCAGCGAGCCTACATCATTTGATCCATCGGTTGGCTTTGATGCTGTTTCTTGGAATGCATTGAACAACTTAATGGAAGGGTTGACTCGTTTAGGAGAAGACCATCAGCCAGTAGAAGCAACGGCTGAAAAGATTGATGTATCTGAAGATGGTTTGACATACACATTCCACATTCGTGAAGATGCAAAATGGTCGAACGGAGACGCAGTAACTGCTAAAGACTTCGTTTATGGCTGGACGCGCATGTTAGATCCAAACACAGCTTCACCAGCAGCATTCCTTGGATACTTCATCGAAGGTGCAGAAGCATTCAACACAGGTGAAGGCAAGATTGAAGATGTAGCAATGAAGGCAGTAGATGAAAAAACATTCGAAGTAAAATTGACTGCACCAACTGATGCATTCTTGAATATTATTACTAACCCAAGCTTTTTCCCAATCAATGAAAAAGTGGCAACAGAAAACGCAGAGTGGTTCACTGAAGCTGAATCATTCGTAGGAAATGGACCATTCCAATTAACGTCATGGGAACATGATGCAAAAATGGTATTCGAGAAAAACCCAGAGTATTGGGATGCTGACACTGTGAAGCTCGATAAAGTCGAGTGGGCAATGGTCAACGACACGAATACTGAGTACCAAATGTACCAAGCAAATGAACTTGATGTATCTGACGTTCCATCTGAATTGGCTGCTGAATTAATGGACAGCGAAGAAGTGTCAATTCAAGACCAAGCAGGTACTTATTTCTACCGTTTCAATACGACAATGGAGCCTTTCACGAACGAAAAAATTCGTAAAGCTTTCGCAACAGCAGTTAACCAACAAGAGATTGTTGAATTCGTAACGAAAAACGGTGAAAAACCAGCACATGGTTTCGTTTCATACGGCTTCCAAGGTCCGGATGGTAAAGAATTCCGCGACACAGTAGGCAATTTAGTAGAATTCAACGCTGAAGAAGCGAAGAAATTATTAGAAGAAGGTATGAAAGAAGAAGGCTACGACACATTGCCGACTGTCACTTTAACTTACTCAACTTCAGATACACACCAAAACATTGCGGTTGCTTTGCAAGCGCAGTTCAAAGAAGCTTTAGGCGTGGATGTTGAATTAGCTAACGTTGAAGGAAGTGTATTTGCTTCTGAACAAAAAGAATTGAAATACCAATTGTCACGTTCTTCGTTCTTACATGACTATGCAGATCCAGTGAATGCGATCGAAAGCTTTATCACAGGTTCTTCAATGAACCGTACTGGCTGGTCAAATGCAGAATTCGATAAGTTGATTGCTGACGCTAAAGCAGAAACAGATGCAGCAGCTCGCTGGCAGTTATTGATGGATGCAGAGAAAGTATTAATGGATGAAATGCCGATTTTCCCAATCCACTTCTATAACCAAGTGGCATTGCAAAAACCAAACGTTTCAGGAATCGTTCGTCACCCAGTGGGTTACTTAGACCTTAAATGGGTAGACAAAACTAACGAGTAAACAATAGAAGTTGCGGCGTCTAAATAGGGCGCCGCACCCTTCTGTTTTCAAAAGAAGTTATACTAAAGGAAATAACTTTTTTTGAAAATAGAAGAGAGGAGCAATACACGCATGCGCATACGACCATCACGATTACAAAAAGGGGATACGATCGGCATTATTGCCCCGTCAAGTCCTCCCAACTTAGAAAGCTTGCAACGCTCGCTCGCATTTTTAGAACAACTGGGATTAAACGTCAAGATGGGCAAACACGTTGAGAACGTGCACGGCTACTTGGCAGGTACAGATGATGAACGTCTGGAAGACTTACAAGAAATGCTTGCGGACCCAAATATTAAAGGAATCATTTGTGCTGGAGGCGGTTACGGGGCAGGACGTTACGCTGACCGGATTGACTTTCAGTTAATGGCGGAACAACCGAAAATTTTATGGGGCTATAGTGATATCACATTCCTACATACAACCATCGGGCAATTCGCCAATGTGGTGACTTTCCATGGACCGATGCTGGCATCTGATGTAGGAAAAGATACATTCCATGATTTGTCCGCACGTATGTTCAATCAATTATTCGAACCTATTGAACTGCATTATACAGAAGCTATTTCTCCGTTAACTACATTGAGTGGAGGGAATGCGCAAGGGGAATTAGTCGGCGGAAATCTTTCATTACTGGTGAGTGCACTGGGCTCTAAATATGAAATCGATACTCGCGGGAAGTTACTGTTGATTGAAGATGTAGATGAAGAACCATATAAAGTAGACAGCATGCTAAATCAATTACGTCTAGCTGGCAAACTTCAAGATGCAGCTGGCATCGTAGTGGGTGACTTTGCTCGAGCAGAGCCGAAAAAACGCAAAACGACTTTAACGCTCGGCGAAGTACTGGAACATTACCTAGGCGACTTAGGAAAACCAGTTGTATCTGGATTTAAAATCGGACATTGCGAGCCGCATTTTGCTGTGCCACTGGGAGTGGAAGCAAGATTGGATGGCGATGCCAAAACATTGACGATCTTACCTGGCGTCCAATAAACGGGAGGGGAAACGACCATGATTCTACATTCAATTGAAACCTTTTCGGTTGCGGTACCGCTCACAAAACCGTTTAAAACTGCGCTTCGTACCGTGACGATTGCTGACTCCATTTTTGTGAAAATCACAACGGAAGATGGATATGTAGGGTGGGGAGAAGCCCCACCTACCCATGTAATTACGGGTGATTCCCTTGGGAGTATACAGTTTGCGATCGATCATGTAATGGGTCCACAATTAATTGGGCTTGATTTACATCATTCGGAGCGGGTATTCCAAAAACTGCATCGTTCCATGGTGGGTAATTCAAGTGCAAAAGCCGCCATTGATATGGCGATCCATGACTTACTTGGGCAGCTTGCAGGTCTCCCGCTAGTAACAATACTCGGTGGATACCGCGATACACTGGAAACGGATTTCACAGTCAGTGTAAACGATGCGGAAGAAATGGCGGAAGACGCAGCTCGGTATGTGAAAAGCGGATTTAATGTATTGAAGATAAAAGTAGGCATCGATGATATCGAGAAAGACGTGGAACGCATTCAAGCCATTCGTGAAAAAATCGGCTATGAAACGAAACTTAGACTGGACGCCAACCAGGGCTGGGAAGCGAAAGAAGCGGTCCGTGCGATTGGGCAGATGGAAGATGCCGGACTTGAAATCGAATTGATCGAACAGCCTGTAAAAGCGCATGATATCGAAGGTTTACAGCATGTGACCTTGCACACACATACGCCGATCATGGCGGATGAAAGTATTTTCTCACCAAAAGACGCATTACGCGTTCTGCAGCTCCGTGCAGCGGACTTAATCAACATTAAACTGATGAAAGCTGGCGGCATTTATCAAGCGTTGAAAATCAATGCCTTGGCTGAAAGTTATGGAGTGGAATGCATGACGGGCAGCATGATTGAGACGAAACTTGGCATATCGGCAGCCGCTCATTTTGCTGCAAGTCAGCCGAATGTGACCCGCTTTGATTTTGATGCGCCGTTAATGCTAGCAGAAGATATCGTTGAAGGCGGCATTGTTTACGACGGCAGACATATTCGATTTACGCGCAAGCCGGGGCTTGGATTACATACAGATTTAATGAATAAACGATTTCATCGTAAAGGGTAAGGGGGAAATTCATATGTTATTTCAATCATCTACTACTTGGGTTTGTTCGGTCGCTGTTGCGACAGTATGGACTTCGCCTGAGTCTGCAAGAGAACAGGATGCCCCTGGACTTGAAAACCCAGTCCGTTTTACAAAGTGGCTGGAGGCAATGAAGTATGAGGATTTGCTTGATTTGTGTGATGGCAACCGAGTCCAAACACAAATCCTTTACGGGGAACATGTATTGATCGAGGGAATTGATGGTGACTGGGCGAAAATCATCTGTACATGGCAACCTTCAAAAAAGGATGGCCGTGGCTATCCGGGGTGGATACCCGTTGCCCAATTAAAAGAAATGGAACGCATCTCAGACTTTGGCTTTGCCAAAGTGACAGTGCCGAAAGCGCAGCTTTGGACGAAAGATCTAAAGCCTTTACTGGTAGTTCCATTTAATACAATTCTTCCAGTTATCGATAATAATGAACAATTTACTTTAGTTTCAACACCACATGGTGAAGCGCTCATTTCGAGCGAAGAAATAGAACATGGGCCAGGAATTGAAGCTTTTATTGAACGCTCAGGGGATTATGTCGTATCGAGTGCCATGCAATTTTTAGAACTTCCGTACTTCTGGGGCGGGATGTCTCCTTATGGCTATGACTGTTCAGGGTTTAGTTACAATATGTTTAAAGGTCATGGTTATTTCATCCCTCGGGATGCAGACGATCAAGCAAGAAATGGTGAAGAAGTAGATATGGCCGACATGAGTCAGTGGGAAATTGGTGATTTATTGTTCTTCGCAAACGTTGGATCAAGCAATGTTCGGCACGTCGGCATTTATATAGGCAACGGCCAAATGATTCATTCACCATCGACAGGACAACATATTGAAGTAATAGAACTTGAGGGAACAAAGTTTGTAAACGAATTGTGCGCGGTAAGACGCTACGCAAGAGTTGAGGGGGAAGCGTCATGACCGGTCAAGTATTGCTTGAAGTAAAAGATCTGAAACGTCATTTTGATTTAGGTAAAAACCAAACATTGAAAGCCGTGGACGGTATCAGTTTTGACATTTACCAAGGAGAAACATTCGGACTCGTCGGGGAATCAGGCTGTGGTAAATCAACAGCGGGACGTACGATTATGGGGTTATATAATCGAACGGAAGGCGAAGTAACGTACGCTGGGAAAAATGTGCATACAATGGGCGAAAACGACCGTTATGCATTTTTACGCAACATGCAAATGATTTTCCAAGATCCATATGCATCACTTAACCCACGTTCAACGGTATTTGAAATCATCGCTGAACCGATGGAAGTTCACGGGTTACATAAGAAAAAAGAAGATATGCAACGCCGGGTTTATCAGTTACTCGAGGATGTGGGTCTCAATCGTGACCATGCCAACAGGTATCCGCATGAATTCTCTGGCGGTCAACGTCAACGTATCGGAATTGCACGTGCCTTGGCACTAGACCCAGACTTTATCATTGCGGATGAACCAATTTCAGCGCTGGATGTATCTGTTCAAGCTTCAGTGGTGAAGCTGCTGCAGAAACTGCAAAGCGAAAAAGGCTTAACTTATTTATTCATTGCCCATGATCTTTCAATGGTTAAATACATTTCAGACCGTATCGGCGTAATGTATTTAGGTCATATGGTGGAATTGACGACAAGTGATCAACTGTATGCAAATCCACTTCATCCGTACACACAAGCGTTATTATCGGCGATTCCGATTCCTGATCCGGACATCGAAGAATCACGCGAACGTATTTTACTTGAAGGAGAATTACCGAGTCCAATCAATCCACCTTCAGGATGTGTGTTTAGAACGCGTTGTCCGATGGCGATGGAAGTTTGTGCAAACGTCAAACCTGCATGGCAAGAACAGGAACCAGGTCATTTTGTGGCGTGTCACTTGTACGAGTAACAACAATTGTAAAACCGTGAAACTTTTCATTCACTATATCGTTTTGTATGATGAATCTATTCAGCAATGAAGGGAAGATCATCATGACAAATTCAGTACCCATGAGCCAGTCGCGAACAATTCAAACACATTTGGTCTTACCGCCGGACACGAATCATCATGAAACAATTTTTGGTGGTAGGGTTTTATCGTATATCGATGAAATCGGTGCAATAACGGCAATGAAACATTGCAATATGCCGGTTGTTACCGCATCAATCGATTCAGTGGATTTTCTTTCTTCCGCAAGAGTTGGAGATGTGCTGGAGATGGAAGCTATCGTGAGCTCGACAGGCCGCACTTCAATGGAAGTGTATGTGCGTGTTCAATCGAAGAACTTGTTAACCGGGGAAACGAAGTTAACAACGGAATCTTTCCTGACATTTGTAGCAGTTGAAGATGGAAAACCTATGCCGGTTCCTGGTATACGACCTGAAACAGAAAACGAACATCGACTTTTTGATTCAGGTCCTGCTAGAAGAGAGCATCGGAAACAAAGAATCCAAATGAAACTTTAGAGTGTGTGTGATTTAACGGGTTCTACTGAGATGCAAAAATTCAAAAACACACAAAAGGGCTATCAATTCATGAGTGAATTGGTAGCCCTTTTGTGTTGATATACCTATATTTTTACAATTAAATAACAATTTTTTGTTCGTACTTAGATCATCATTCGATCAACTGGAATCGAGCTTTCGTTATGATGGACGATTGGGTGGAGTCTATGAACCAAATAACTAGGTTGCGACATGAAAATTTTCGCCAAATGGGTAAATGAAGGTCTTCCAATTACATTTGTCAGATAGGCAGTTTGATTTGACTCTGGCTTTCTCCTAAGATTCAGCTCATCTATAATTTTCTCAGCTGTCATGATTCCTAACCCATGACCAAAATACGTACCATCACCTAATTCAACGGCATTTTCCCCTCTCCACTGAGGGGTTTGCGGGTCGAATTCCGGGTTTTTAAAATAGATGACATCCCCAGGCAAAGATTGATATGAATAATACGGTCTTATTTGAAGTTCAGAATCATATTGCCAGCTGTATAAATAAATGTTGTTTTGAAACAATTGATTAAATAACCATTCGCCTATAGATTTTAGGACCGCATCGTAAAAAATTATGACCATTGCCGTAGCACATTCAAAAGCATATTGTTCACTGTTCAAGTAGATATCTTGAATGGCGTCCGATGGCTTTACGCCATTTTTCAACAGGAGTCCGCCGTTGCTTGTCATTTGCCAGTATTGAGGATTTGCACGGGAATTTGCAAACGTTTCAAACAGCGGATTACTTTTATGCATGGCTCTTGCACTTGCTATGATATTTTTACGTACCTTTAACTCAAACGATAATTCATCTATGGATTGATATGAGTAAACGACGGTGTGTTCGATCATTCGTTGAACAATCAATCTTTCAATACTACCAGCCGTCCACATGTCACTTTGCTGAAAGGGCATCCCCGATACTTGAATCATATTATTCCTCTTTCCAAGTTCGATTAATAATTGACATTATTCTTAGCATATTCAGGAATCATTTTTATGTGTAGCTGCCCCTACCCAACTGATATGACATTCGCACCTCTCACTTTCTTCATCGATACTTTGACAAAAGCAGCTCCTCTTTCCACGGGCTTGCGACGAGTAACCGCAGGAGTACAGCAAAGGCTACGAAGCAAAGCGATCAGCACCCGAAATCTATTGTTTTATCGGGTGAGCGGACGCTCAGTCTGACTTTTAGCGATTCACGTCTGAAAAAATGGAGACGACGTCTGAAAAAAGAGGCATCACGTCTGAAAAAACGCCAATGACGTCTGAAAAACACCAATGCTCAAGTCTCGTTAAAAGTTTCCGCACCATGCACTTTTCTTGATTCCATGAAAACAAGCACGGAGAAAAACATTTCTACTATCGTCTAGACTCTAATTTAAAACGTAAACGTAATTTCAGGTAAGTTATTTGTTCTGTTCAATATTAACGACAACAAAGCACTGCTAAATGATGCTAACTTTTGAGTGTTAATCGTCAAGGGAGAAGGAATATCCTGTATTTGTATAGAATTTACAAATGACGGTTATTAAAGGGGACAAATGATGAAGAATCGAAAAAAAGCTACACCAAAATTTCTACTAACTATGTGCTTGGTCTATGGCCTATTTGTCATTGGCCAAAGTGTACAGGTCATTTACACGCCATCTACAGTGGTCAAAGTCGTAAATTTGATTGCGATTATTTTTTTATCTGGCGCAATTGGTGCCTTTATCAGGGAAGTTTTTGTTTTGAAAAATAAATGAGAGAGGAGTTTTTTCGTGCTGAATGTGGAAATTAGAAGGCCGAATTATGGAGACATTCAAGAATTAGATCATTTTTTCAAACTCATGATTATGGATACATTTAACAAAGAAGGTATTGGGCACTTGGTGAATGAGATGAAAGAAGAAATTGAAACCAAGAAACAATTTCTTGCAGCTGATTTAGATAGTGGTGGTGAAGACAGATATTTCTTGATTGCTTTGGATGGCAATCAAATCGTTGGTTCAATTGCTTATGGTCCGGCAAATGAACTTATTTGCAAGTGCACGGATAATGCTTATGAAAATTTAACTGAGATTGGTACAGTCTTTGTCCATCCTCAATACCAAAACAATGGGATAGGGAACTTGTTGTTGAGTGAAATGTATCGTGCTTTGCAAAATAAGGGAACAGAAGAGTTTTGTTTGGACAGTGGCTATAAAACGGCACAAAAGATTTGGCAAAAGAAATATGGATCTCCTGCATATTTAATGAGTGATTTTTGGGGAGCAGGGTCTGATCATATGATTTGGAAAGTAAAACTCTCGAAAGTAGCAAGTAACGTATAAAAATTTCCTTGAAGGGATAAAAACATGCGGACACAATCAATTGAAGCACCAATCAAAGACATTGAACTCAAACAAATATTAAAAGAATACCTGAATGGTGAAATGCCTTGGGATGATAAGAGCGAATCGCATATTATCGAGGCCATGATGGAACATATCGGCTCTACAGATCCAGAACTAAGAGACAAATTAATCTATAGTTCATTCTTTCGATTAATTAATATACTGAATCACGAAAAGTTAATTGAGCTATTAGAATTAAGTTTAAGCAATTCATTTTTATATAAGGGAATCGGTGAAAATGGAACCGATACCGTTTTTACGAGAACATTTACCTCACTGTTAATTGCTCTTATTTTATATCGAGATAACCAAGATGATTTTCTTCCACAGCGTACGATTCTGAAGGTAAAAGATGCATTGATTAATTACCTGAACGAAGAGAATGATTTAAGAGGATATGTCCCGGATAAAGGATGGGCGCACAGTGTAGCCCATGTAGCAGACGCGATAGATGAATTAGTAGTGAACAAAAAATGCCCGTCGGAACTCTATCAGGAAATTTTGGAGGCGTTATGCAGAAAGATGTTCAGTTCTGCCAGTGTTTACATTCACGATGAAGACGAGCGATTGATTACCCCTCTGCAGGCCATGATCGAGCATGGACTGCCTGTGGAAGCAGTGAAATCAATCATTGATCGTCTCCCATTGAAACTAAAAGAACAAAAAGAACAGATGAATTTTGAGAATTACATGTTTTTATTAGCCAATACGAAGTCGTTTTTAAAGAGTTTTTACATCAAAAGCATCGGAAAAACGAAAATGCTTCCTCTACAAGAAAGCATTGTTACTGTATTGAATAAGATATAAGCAATTTATGATTAACGATGAAAGAAGAGCATAATATAGTCAAGAACTGTGATTTTAAGGGGAGTGACACATGGAGACCAATGAAAAGTATGTAAGGGCGAAGAAAAGAGTCGAAAATCTAAAGGCATTCTACATTCATTTAATGGTTTACGTTTTAGTGAACATCATGTTATTTACCATTAACATCATTTCGGATCCAGATAATCTATGGTTTTTCTATCCACTTGCTGGTTGGGGAATAGGTTTAACTGTACATGGTATTTCCACTCTGGCTTATGGCAAATTCGGCGCGGATTGGGAAGAACGAAAAATTAAGGAATACATGGAAGAAGGAAAGTGAATATGTAAGAAGGCATTGCTGGAACTCCGGTAATGCTTTTTGTTTGGTTATTAAATTCGTCGGAGTGGCTATGAGCATAGAACTAATTGGCTCTGTTAAAGGAAAAGGTTGATTATTAATCGATAATGAATGTGGAGAATGGATTTCCCTATAATTTCTTACTGGATATTTATGTTAAAATATATGTAATAATGTGAAAGTGTTCACTTAAACTAACGGAGCAGTTTAGTTGAACAAGGAATGATTTGTAACATATAAATTGTCTTCACGTCTAATAATTCAAGGAGGAGATTGTTTGAAAAAATTAGCTTTCATTTTTATATCACTGTTCTTCTTATTAACGGCTTGCCAAGCAAATGACCCAAGTGCAAGTACACTGGAAGATGTGCTATCTTCATTTGAAGAACAGCAATTGTCACTAATAAAAAGCAAAGTTAATAAGGACGACAATATTTTTGGAATGAAACTTAATGGGGTTAGACCTTCTGCTTATGAATTAGATGGAAAAATGTTATTAGTTTATATCTATGATTCAAATAAAGAACGAGAAGAGGGTTTGGAAGATTGGCGTGAAAAAACAGCAAGTATGGATACGGTCTCATATAAAGTGTATGAGGTTAAAAATGTGTTGCTGTTTTATGTTTATGAAGAAGAAAAACTCAATAGTGAAATAGATAGTAAAATACAAAATGTTGTGAATGGATTAAGTGAAAGTTAATTATCGTTAATTGGTATTCAACTAACGGCTGCTTTAGTGAAAAAGACATGAAAAAATGAGCTTAGAAATGCTTTTCTAGGCTCATTTTTCTATACAATATCAACCAATAACTTTAACATAGTCAATTATCTAGAAAAAAGGCTGCATCTGCAGCCAATCAACTTTTTAAAAATTTGGTAGCTCTTTTTTCATCAAGGTAAACTCTTCATTTGAGTTTTTTATAACAATATCGAAATTTGTATGGGTAGGATGCATAAATAAATCATATTGAATTCTACGCTCTTCATGAGACTGGATTAAGGAATTAATATTTGTTCCTCTTTCAGTAACATCTCGTATCCCTCTTCTACTTAACTCGGTATCACCATCAGTATATAAGTAAATTTTCAAATCGAATAAGTTTGGATTTATAAATGCCACACTCATACCTTCAACAATATTCACTTTGTTTTGTGAAGAAAGTACCGTGCTACTCATATGATTCAGACCTAATGAATAAAAATCTAAACCATCTCTTATCATATGGATGTCTCTCTCAAGAGCTGATAAATTATGAGCATCTGGATGACATGCCGTCATTTTATAATGATGATTTTCATTCTTATATTCATAATCTAAAAAGGTGTACTTCCGAATAGTAGACCCAATAATATATGGATCTGTATTTATAGTATTTACATTATTATCTCCAAGAAGTTTCCCCAGGTTATTCGCAAACGTTGTCTTTCCTGAAGCCCCATGACCTGAAATCCCGATGATTATTTTTTTATCTATATTGTTAATTAAATGAACGATTTCTTGTAATATTTTCTCCATAATTACTCCCATTATTGAACTTTTACAGGTCCTTTCGCTTCTTCCGCATGCGACATATCACCAATCATGGTCAGTTCACGTCGATCCGTATCAATTTCTAGCATGGTCAAGCTCGTTCCATGAATGAATGGGGGTTCCCACAATAAATCCAAATCGGCCACACTGAAGTGATTGATTAGGCACTTCTTAACGACCCCGTGCGTGACAATCAACACGTGACCGTCAGGATGTGCGGTTGCAATTTCTTCTACTGCGCGCAGCACACGTTCTTTCAACATATGAAAACTTTCACCAGAAGCCGATTGGTATTCACTAGGACGTTCATAGTACGTTTTGACTTGCTCTGCATAATCCCGTTCAATATCAGAAGACAGCATGCCTTGCCATTCGCCGACATTGATTTCACGTAGATTTTCTTTTTGAATAAGAGGTATATCCCGTTCCCCAATAATGAGTTGTGCGGTATGGATGGTACGTCCACTCGTGCTGCTATACACAGCATCAAGCGGAACATCTTTAAGTCGCTCACCTAACTGAGAAGCGGCAGCCATTCCGGTAGCAGTTAACGGGGAGTCTGCCCATCCTTGCATTCGGGATTGAACATTCCATTCTGTTTGACCATGTCGTGTAATATATAGAGTCAGCATCATATTCCTCATTTCTCTTATTTCGCCTAAATTGAAACTTTTCGTGAGGTTTTGCGTAGTACTTATAAAGGAGCGATACAAACATGCTAGCAATTATCGATAAATACCAAAGCATCATTATCAGCATTATTTTAGTTTTCTACATCGTCAATTCCATCTACATAGGGTCTGCGGAACTATCCTCTATATTGTTCATCCTGGTAATCCTCTTGCAAATCGTGCGTTTGCGAAAACATATAAAGCGATTATCTTTTGTCCAATTACTTGCGCTTTTTGGCATAATGGTCGCTTCACTCGTAGCACTAGTTCTGATTTTCATGAGTCTGAATCATTTAATTGGAGCGGGTATCCTGTCATTTCCTGATTGGATGATCATGGTCATTCAAATTACGTTGATCATTTTGTTTATCCTAAGCGTGAGTGGCATCATCCGAAACTTATATCAACGTTTTACTAAATCAAAAGTACAATAAAAGAGGCTGTCCTCAAAGTGAGGACCAGCTTCTTTTTTAAATTGCTTTTTAACTTACTTCATTTCAGAAACGAGCAGCCCATATAAGTGCATGTCTTGACGCTTTCCGTCGCGTTGCAAAAACTCTCGGAATGTTCCTTCGTGCTTGAAACCGAGAGATTCATAAAGTTTGATGGCACCATTGTTATAGCCGAAGACCGTCAGTTGTAAACGATGAAGGTTTAGTTCATTGAAACCATATTTCATTAACAATTGCATAGCTTCTGTGCCATATCCTTTGCCGTGAAATTGAGGTCCAAGAGCAATGGACAGCCAGCCTACGCGATGCGGCCATAAAATATCTTCGATGGCACAAACACCTAGAAATTCCTCTGAATCAATTGGTCGGACGGCAAAGCGAAAACTACGATCAGAATGCTCCATTAATTGTTCAGCATTTTTTTCTGATTCTTCACGAATAGGAGATGCGTTATAATAACGTCCAAATGATTCCAAACTGTTCCATTGTCGATAAGTTGGTAAATCTTCTTTTCTCATGGCAGTTAAACGAATTTTAGTTCCAGTAAACATCCGAATATTCCCCTTGTCATAAGTTTTTCTTATTGTACTCTATTATATCATCGTCATTTTCTTATTTCGAGACGCGAAGTACAATAAAGTTAATAAGAAAGACAGGTGATCAGGATGGATTATTTTCTACTGTATTTTATAGGAGTTACAGCTACAACAATCGGTACACTGGCAGGGGGAGGTGGACTCATCAGTTTGCCTACCATGTTACTGCTTGGAATGCCGATTCATTCAGCCATTGGGGCAAATAAAGTATCCAACACGGTAAGTTCATTCTCCAGTTTCTTTACATTGTATAAACGCAAACAAATCACGTTGAAAGACTCCCTGTGGCTGATTCCAATCAGTTTGGGTGGAGGGTTGACCGGAGGATATATTGCTTCCCAGCTCTCAGCGAGCAATTTGTATGTATTGGCGATTGTTCTCCTCGGGTTTGCGTTTGTCACATCCTTTATTGGCAAAGGTAATTTCACTGGCGAAGAACCATTGAAACTGAGTAAGGTGAGTGGACCGGGTTTATTTGGGATTGGTATTTATGATGGACTCTTTGGTCCCGGACAAGGCACGCTGATGCTTTATTTGTTCAGCTATTTGAACATTGCGTATGTAAAATCTGTAGGATTAGTTAGGTTGGCTACTTTTTCAAGTTGTTTTGGGGCAGCAATCAGCTATATTTCATCTGGTGCCATTATATGGCCGTTGACCCTTGCTTTGATGGCGGGTTCCATAACGGGTGCTCAACTAGGAGTGCGTATTGCGGAAAAATTAAAACCTCAATACGTCAAACCCATATTACGTGTCGTCACCGCTTTACTCATTTTGCAATTAGTCGTTGAAAACATCCTATAGTATCATTGAAAACTGGCTTTCGAACCGACATAATAATAAAAAGGAGTGAGAAAATGAACAAGCAAGATATTCAAGAAAACTTACTAAAAAAAGTCGATCCACAAGAGCAAATCGAGAGCTCACATGAGCATTATGATGAAGAAAAATTTTGGAATAAAATTGTGAAGTATGGTAAAAAAGCAGGAGAAAAAACAGTATACACAAGCTTGTTGCTTTATTTCACTGCTCAAAACCCAGCCGTACCGACATCTGCAAAGCTTACGATTGCAGGAGCACTTGGCTACCTAATTTTTCCGGCAGACATTCTTCCGGATTTCATTCCAGTCGTCGGATTAGCAGATGATGCAAGCGTAATTGCATATGCTTTGTATCAAGTAATTTCTCATATCGATGAACCAACGAAAAAACTAGCATACGAGAAAATGAAATCCTGGTTTGGACCAACTGACAATAATATAGATGATCTTATGCTACCGAAAAAATAAAAGAGCGGACGGGTAACGTTCAATATTGAAAAGTCTATCCGTATACAACTAAAAGAGGCACCCAGCTATACAATTGGGTACCTCTTTTTATTTTTGTTTGGCTTTGTTAAAGCTAATGTTTGATATTGTATAGAAAAATGAGCCTGGAAAAGCAATTCCAAGCTCATTTATTCTGTCTTTTTCACTAAAGTACCTGTTAGTTATACATAAAGACTTACATAATAATTACATGTTATATAAATGAAGTGACAATAAGTAATTATTTCTTACTTTTTAGTTCTAAAAGTATAGGTGTTATATTTAGTAAGATAGAAACAATTGTCAAAAACCATAATGCCCTTTCCATACCGGGTACTACATCTAATAAAGCTGACCAATCTTCTCCCTTTACCCATCCAGATACAAGACTGTATTCTGAACAAAGTGTTAAGGCTGTAAAAGATAATCCTAGCGCCATAGCAAGCTTATAATCCTTTCCTGCTATATACATATAAATATTTATAAAAGTTATTACTATTGCAATAACCCCAAATATGATCCACAAAACTATACCTCCATATTTATGTCGTGTAGTAATACTAATGTGCATCATCTCAATTTTTTGCATTACTTTTTTATTACATTAATACGTTATATATGGAAAACTATTCTCCACATTCATTAACGGTTTATAATCAAGCTTTTCCTTTAACAAAGCCTTTTGTTTCATAATTTGCATCTAATTTACGGGTCATTGCTTTTAGGGGGTATCTGGCAGAGTTGAATAGATTAACTCTCCTGATTTAGAAAACGCTTTAATGTTTCTAGGCAATTGCAATAAAGACTCACCTTTTACCTTTTTAAAGAAAAATCGATTTCCATGTGAAGTAATTATGGGCACATCCTCATCAAAAACTGTGATTTGTTGTATCTGTGGATTTATTATTTGTCCGAAATAATACACGATTTCTTTTTCTGTCGCGCCATGTGCACCCCAAGTAATATCATCATCCTCTACAGGAGGATAGTAAGTTGAAGCTAACGAACTTTCTCCGCCCATCTCATCTCGGATTTGCCATAATCCAAACCAATTCTGTTTTAATTCCCCTACAAGTACGGAATGCTGGTTTCTAAAAATCGTTAACCATTCTCCATCAATTTTTCTGAGTAGATAAACCTCCTCCGTTGCCGGAGACCATTTCTTTGTAGTTTCAAAGACATCATCGATCGTTGGTTGTTGCTGATGATTGTAGATGAGAACAGAAATAAAAAATAATGAAATTACTAATAACCCAATTATAATTCTTCTAATTGTCCGTACACCTCATTCTGTATTAAAGTCGTATTTTCCACATTCCATTCGCAATTAATGCAAGTGCAACAGCTTATGCTTGTTATCAAGTAATTACCCCTATTTTAATTGGTAATTTATGTATTCTTCATCCAGTAACGATTATCCTTCTTTACAAATGCAACCGTAAGTAGAATTCACTCTTTTACATTACAAGTCTTCCAACATATGTCCGAATTCGTGCAGCAAATCTTTCCCTGAAGAGTTACTTCCTTCAGTCAGTCCGACAAATAATCCGACTTGGCCTTTATACATAAATAACCCGACATCATGATCTACTTCATCCAGTTCGCCTGTTTTATTGAAGAAGACAAACTGGTCACTTTTGACTCCAGCAGGAACTTTGTTTTGAAACTGCTGTTTCTCCAGGATTTGAAGCATATCGCGAAAAACGGGTAAACTCACCATATGTCGCAAGCAAGCGACCATATCTCGTCCACAAGTGAAATTGTCACGACCTTCTGAGATGGCAACAAGGTCCCGCATTTCGCGACCCAATACCGTTTTCGTCATGCCAAGATGTTGAATATAGGAATTCAATCGATTCATCCCGTAACGCTTTATCAAAAGGTTGGTTGCGGTATTATCTGAAACGACCATCATAAGTACAAGCAAGTCTCGAACTGAAAAAGTTCTTGGTTGTGTAACAATGGTTTGCAGTATGCCTGATCCATCCACGATGTGTTCTGGGGAGACTTCCATCTCTTCATTTAAATCTTTTGCATAATGCATGCCGTAGATAAAAATGGGGAGCTTGATGACACTGGCAGACTTGAATAATTCATCTATATTTTTCGAATAACGAACGACTCCAACTGGATACTCCATATGTAAACAATATTTCCCGGGAAATAATCCTAACCCCATTTGAACCCACTCCTTTTCCTTAGTTTAATTCAAAAACTTTTCCAAATAAATCCTAGTGATGAAATAAAATGAAACTTACGCTAGTGTATTTCGTATTAGTTAACATGAACATTTATCTGGTTACTTCGTCTTAGTAAGTAGGTGAATGACGTCTCGTTTTAAGGAAGGTGAAAAGAGTGGAACAACAACCGATTGTTGAATTAAAGAACTTATCAAAAACAATAGGTAAAAAGAAGATTATTGATAACTTGAATCTGCAATTATTCCCCGGTCAAATTACCGGGTTTCTAGGACCCAATGGTGCTGGTAAAACAACGACCATACGTATGATGGCAGGATTGATGAAGCCAACAGGTGGAGAAGTAGTGGTGGAAGGTCAATCACTGAGTGACCACTTTGAAGAAACAATGAGCAAGGTCGGGGTTATCGTAGAAAACCCTGAAATGTACAAATACATGTCGGGGTGGAAAAACTTAGTTCATTTTGCACGTATGAACAAAAGCATCTCGAAAGAACGCATCACAGAAGTCGTCGAACAAGTGGGCATGCAAAATCGTATTCATGAAAAAGTTTCTACTTATTCACTAGGTATGCGTCAGCGTCTGGGCCTTGCACAAGCATTGTTGCATCGTCCGAAATTTTTGATTTTGGATGAGCCAACGAATGGTTTGGATCCTGCCGGTATACGTGAATTCCGTACATACTTACGTAAAATCGCTGTTGAAGATGGTGTGTCCGTATTCGTATCGAGTCACTTGCTATCCGAAATTGAATTGATGTGTGACAGGATTGCCATCATTCAAAATGGTCAACTCATTAATATACGTGAAATGAACCAAGTAGAAGAAGCGCATTATTATATCGAGGCGCAACCAGCTGAGAAGGCTAGTGAGCTATTGATAGCGCAAGGTTTATTCATTGAAGCGAGTGGTACAGGGTTCATTGCTAAAGTGGAACAAAATCAAATTCCAGCCATCATAGAGGCGATGGTATCAGCAAATCTTCAAGTGTTCGCAGTGCAACCGTTCCGCAAAACATTAGAAGATCAATTCCTCGAAATGACTGGAGGTGGCCAAATTGCTGAATCTCATAAGAAATGAATGGATGAAACTGTGGCATAAAAAAGCCACATGGATTATGGCAGGACTATTAGTCATCATTTTAATTGGAATTACAGGCATTTCAAAGTGGGCGGATGATCATACGGTTCAACCGCCAGACCAACCCACTTGGAAAGAAAACGCAGCTGAAAGGAAAGCATATTTAACAGCTGAACTTGCAAACCCAAACATTAGTGACGATACCAAAAAACAGCTTGAAGAGGAACTGACGATTACAGAATACCGTTTAACTGAAAATGTAGCGCCTTTTGAATTTAGTGATCGTGAACAAAACTTGATGGATTCCTATCAATTACTGGCCTTGGTACTTATGTTTGCAGTCATTGCGGCAGCGAGTATTGTGGCATCCGAATTTTCTCAAGGAACAATCAAAATGTTATTGAGCAGACCGGTGAAACGGTGGAAAATTTTGACGTCAAAATACGTCACATCATTGCTCTATGCATTAGCATTAACGATTATTGCCCTTATTGCGAATGTGATTGCTGGATATATATTCTTTGATGCCGCAGGAACTGGTGCATTACTGGAAGTTCGCGGTGGTGAAGTAGTGGAAATATCTTATTGGAGTCGAGTTTTAGCTTTATATGGTTTGCAATTAATGGGAATCGTGGTATTCACGACATTCGCGTTTATGATCGGAAGTGTTTTCCGTACAAGTTCACTTGCCATCGGATTATCGATTTTTCTAATGTTCATGGGTCCGAATATTGTCTATTTCCTAAGAAATTACGAATTTACAAAGTACATCATGTTTACTCATACTGATTTGACAGGGTACCTAACGGGCAATATGTTCATTCCGGGCATTACTTGGCCATTATCAGCTGCCGTGTTGACTGTATATGTTGTCTTATTCCTAGTGATCAGCTATTGGTCGTTTACAAAACGAGACGTGACAGCTTAATAATGAAAGAGTCGTTCCTTTGCGGGAGCGACTTTTTTATTCAATTACCCATTGATCAGTTTGAATCATTGAAAGCGCTGGAGAATTTACGTAAGATGAAAAGCAGTGTGGGGAAAGGAGAAGTTCGTATGAAACGATTATGGACCGTATTGAATATTGTATTGTGGCTCGTTATCGGCGGATTCTTCTTTGTTTGGGTCCACAATGAGCTTGAATTTAGAGAAGAACTTCAGGAACGTCCTTTACCTGAAGGCTTACATCCGATTGTGGGAGAAAAGAGCAATCAATTAATTGATAAAGCGGAAGAAATCGGTATATCAATTATCATCACTGATAGCTTCCGGTCCGTTGAATCCCAAGATGTTCTATACGAAAAAGGAAGAACGTACGAAGGTGACATCGTTACATACGCTCGTGGTGGTGAGAGCTACCATAACTATGGACTCGCCATCGACTTCGTCTTGAAAAACAATGACGGTACCATCAGTTACGATCTGCAACGAGATTCGAATGGCAACGGGGAAGCTGATTGGTTTGAAGTGATACGCATTGGAAAGGATCTCGGATTTTTATCAGGAGCTGACTGGCCTGGCTTCAAAGACTACCCCCATTTAGAATATACATTCGACTTATCAATCAGCGACTTACAGAATGGCTGGCGGCCAGAGGATAAACTTCAAGATAAAAAATCTATACCAAATCTAAGGTAATTCATCTTTTATCTACTTAAATAGCCTTACAGAAAAAAATATTTTTAAATGTTTAAGACTGCAAAGGCAGTCTTTTTTTCTGTTTATTGTTTGATTATAAAAGATAATGATAAATAGTTTTTAGGCTGATTCATCTGGATTTATTGTCATTAAAAAGGCGGGATAGTAAAATTATTATTATTAAATACATTTATTAGATTGAAGGTGTGAGGTTGTTAAACTATCCACAAAAAGTAAATGTTTTTTGGAGGAATAACACTAGAGCATGGTATGAATCTAAGGGGTATAAATGGACAAAACAAGGAGAATTATTTGAGGTTGATATATTGGATTTGCATGAAGGTAGCACGCAAGTCGTTACATTTACTTGTGATAGTGTAAATTGTAATAATCAATTTACTCTCCAATGGAGATTTTATAAACAAAGAAAGAAATCAATAAGTCTAAGTTTTTGTTCAAATTGTAAAAGAAGAAGTGGAGAAGACCCACAAGTCATGAGACTAAAAATTGAGAGTGAATTTGATAAATACGGGCATTATTTATTAAATGCGAAAGAATACTCTAATAACAATTCTAGATTGCTATATATTTGCAAAATACACAAAGAAAAAGGGGTTCAGTTTACAACTTGGAGAACATTTAATAGATACAAAAATGCTTGTTTTTTTTGTAAATATGAAAAGATTAGTAAAGCAAATAAAGGAAAAATTTTTAGTAATAATTCTCTGCATAAAAACTCGGATTTCGAGACTGTATACGAAAACTTTAGAAAACTATTTGAGGACAGAGAATATATCCTTTTACCTGATCAAGTTATTAGAAATAAGAAAACAAAACTCAATTATATTTGTCTTAAACATAAGTCCTCAGGAATAAAAAAAATTCGCATAGATCATTTTCTGAATGGGACAGGATGTAGAGAATGTTCAACAGACGCAGTAAGAAAACAATATAATGAAAATGATTTAATTGAAATTTTTAATGAAGCGAATGCTAAATTAGTAACGAATGAACCTTATAAGGAATTAAAGCAGAGTTTTAAATATATATGCAATATACATCCTGAAATCGGAGTGCAACATGTAAGATTAGATCATTTAATTGATCGAAATCGTATCCCATGCAAGGCTTGCTTAAAAGAAATAAAATCTGCTGTAAGGGGAGAACTTCATCCGGGGTGGAAAGGCGGAATCACTAAAATATCTGCACATTTCAGAAATGAAATAGAATCTTGGAAAAGAGAAAGTATAATAAATGGTAATAATAAATGTATCTTAACTGGTGGAAATAATATAGTTGTTCATCATTTATATCCTTTTCACAAAATTCTATATGAGGCTCTAGAGATTAATAGTTTAGAAATTAGAGGACAGGTAGGTATGTATTCTAAGAATGAACTTACAAAAATAACTAATGCGCTTATTAGATTGCATAATATATATGGACTTGGTGTTTGCTTAGATAAAGAAATACATGTTTTGTTCCATCGAATATATGGATTTGAAACAAACAGTAAAGATTTTGATGATTTTATGCAAAGGTTCAATAAAGGGGAATTTAATTAATTATAAATGGACCATTTAGGGCTGCGGAAGCAGCCCTTTTCTTATGGAATGCGGAGAGGGTTCAATAAATTCTAAAACTATATATCAAATTGCAGATATTCTAAGACATTCCCGAATGGATCCCGGAAGCTAATAAATCTTCCTGGAGGGCATTGTGTTGGCTCATCAACAATGAAATCAACTTTATGTTCTTTTAAAACGTTAACTGTATGGTTAATGTCTTCAGTCTTTAAAGCTAAAACCACTCCTGAAGGATTGCTATTTGCATTGAATGATGATTTTTCCGATTCCTCTAAAACGATTGGTAATTCTCCGTGAAGGAGAGTTACAATTTTGGGTCCATATTGTTTATTTACTTCAAAACCTAAGACTGTAGTATAAAAATCAATTGCCTTCTGAATATCAGGTACATAAATTCCAATCACACAAACTTGGGTCATATTTTATCCTCCTTTAATCTCTATTAACATACAAATTCCTTTAATACTTCGACGGCCTTCAAATATTTCCTTCTTCTGCCAATTAGAATAGAAAAAAGAGTTGAAATCAATATGGATTTCAACTCTTTTTTGGCAGCATTTTAAGACATTATTAAGATGAATTTTTCTCCTTATCCTCAAACCACTGCAGTGCGTTCTGTTCCATTTCAGTTACAAATTCTTTTTTTGCTGCACTATATTCACGAGTGTTCTCATACTGATTAGCCAGCTCTTCTTTAAAGCGACTATATTTCGTTGCTTCTTCTGGATGCGTACGCAAGTAGTCGCGGAAAATTAGGTGGCGCGCTATTTGTGGGTTATCGTGTTGATAGATATGAATGTGATGTGTTCTGTTTTCCCCACCTTTTCGGAAGAATCTTCTTCCTTCAATGCCGTATTCTCCAACCACGTCGTATCCGAGTGATTCCATTTGCTCGTTAAAGAAATCGATTTTTTGGATGTCTTTTACGATTCCCATCATATCAATGACGGGTTTTGCTTTTAAACCATGAACTGATGTACTGCCGAAATGTTCAAATCGAATGATTTCATCTCCAAAAATTCCACTTAAAATATGAACCTCTTTTTGAAACATAAGTGCCCATTCTTCACTGAAGCTAGTCAGCCGAACTTTCATTTCATTTCCCCCAGCCTAAAATATGTTTAACGTTTACTCAAATACACTCAAGTCCACTCGTCCATCACTTAAGAACTCAACGTCTTCTCCCTGTAGCAACATGCGCTGCAACTCTTTTAATTCTTCATCGGGCACGGCTATTTCCCCGCGTGCATTGACGACACGATGCCAAGGCAAGCCGTGTTTTTCACTCATCGTATGTAAAATTCGTACCACTTGTCTTGCTGCACGTGGACTCCCCGCCATACGTGCGACTTGTCCATAAGTAACGACGTAACCTTCAGGTATTTCCTTTAATATCCGAACGACTTCTGCTGTGAATGGTTGCATGAAGTTGTTACCTCCTTGAAAAAAGCGTCTAGTTCATATTGGAATTGATCCTGCTCTTCCAGGAAGGGATAATGATTGCTGGCATGAAACTGTATGAACTTACTTCCACTCATCAATTCATGAATTTCTTTTGAAAACTCGATAGGACATTGAACGTCATGAGTTCCGCAAGCAATCCATACCGGACAAGTGATTTTGTCCAATCTTCTTGTCACGTCATAGATTGCATACTCTCTGGCAAACATATTCATGCGATCAGTAGACATCGATTTTTTCGGTGTATTGGCAAAATAATCATCATATTGTTCAGGTAGATGTAGAGATAATTTTGCTCGTTCTTTTGAAAGCATTAATCGTTTATCCTTTGCCAATCCTGAATCTTTCAACTGCTCTATCAAATCTTGCATGTACTGGAACTGAGGGTGAGCGGGATTGTAAATACACGACTTTGCTTCGCCGTAATAACGTCCTGCTGTACCTACTAAAAGAAGTGCATTTAACCGTTCCGTAAAATGAATGCCGTATAACAAACCAATCATTCCGCCAGTTGAATGCCCAGCAAATGTCCACTTTTCAAAGCCTAATTTTTTTCGAATGGACTCTAAATCCATCACAGCATCTATCATGCTCAATTCTACATCTGAAGAAGCAACGACTGATGAGCCGGCTCCTCGTAAATTTACTAAATACACTTGATGACTCTCTACAAAGCTTTCTGCAAATAAGTCACCTTCAGAAGTAAACACCGAATAATGATGTGTGACAAAAAGAGGGGCTCCAGAACCTTTTGTAAAAACCTCGAAAATCCCTTTTTCAGTTTCAATCAATTGCTGTTTCCATGACATTTCTCGCTCACCCCTAACTACTTTCATTGTAATCAAACCGCGTTCATCATGTCGACTGAATATGGTATATTACGGGTATCTAAGTATTTAATGTAAAGGAGTGTCCCATATGTTTGATTGTCGTGAAGAAGTACTGGCGTTAACAAAACAGTTGGTTCGAATAGAAAGTATCGTGAATGAGGGCGGGGAGAAGGTTCTATCCCAAGCGTTACATACATTAATTTCGTCATATCCTTATTTTCAGCAGCAAGTGGATCATGTCATCTACCAGCAGACGGAAAACGATGACCAGGAGCGCTACAATGTCATTGCTTTTGTGAAAGGGACAAAGAATCCTTCGAATAAAACCGTTCTGTTGATGGGCCATATCGATACAGTAGGCATTGATGATTTTAATTTAAAAGAACTGGCATTGGACCCAGATGCTTTGGCGGAAGCCTTGCATCATGAAGACTTAACAGAAGAAGTGCGAAGCCATCTCGAATCAGGAGAGTTTGAGTTTGGAAGAGGCATGCTGGACATGAAATCAGGCGTGGCAAGCCATCTTTACTTGTTGAAGTATTATTCGGAACACCCTGAGGAGCTTGAAGGGAATTTAATGGTGGTATTTGAATGTGATGAAGAAGATGGGTCACATGGCATTATCTCTGCCTTGAGTGAATTAAAACGTCTTCGTGAGGTCCATGGATTTGATTATGTAGCAGCAATCAATGCGGATTTTGTATCACCTCGCTACACAGGGGATCCGAATCGTTACATTTACAAAGGAACGGTCGGAAAGTTATTGCCATCGTTCTTCATAACAGGTTCGGAAACGCATGTAGGCTCTTGTTTTGAAGGCATCGATCCCAATTTCATTGCTGCGCATTTAACAAGACAAATCAGTTACAATCCAGCGCTTTGCAATGAAGCTTTCGGGGAAATAACCGTGCCTCCGGTTTCATTGAAACAGATGGATTTGAAACCCACGTACACGGTGCAAACAGCACTCTCTGCGTATGTGTACTTCAATTTCTTTATTCACTCGTGGTCACCGAAAGAAGTGCTCGATCGCTTGAAAGTAGAAGCGGAAACGGCATTCACCACCGCATTAACGGAGTTCAAAGAAAACTATTTGGCGTTCAGTAAAGTAAGCGGGGAACCGATGAATGACATCCATTGGGAACCACGTGTGATGACATATGAGGACATGCATTCCTTATTGCAAAAAGAGTATGGAGAAGTATACGAGACACATATGAATGCGTTTAATGAACAATTATTGCAGCAAACGGAACTGGATACCCGCATGTTCGCAGCCCGTGTCGTCGAAGAAGCATGGAAATGGATGCCAGATAAAAATCCGGCTATCATTATGTTCTACTCATCCCTTTATTCACCTCGAATCGAAGTGACTGGTAAAAATGACAAAGAACAGAACTTGCTTGATGCGCTGGAAGTGGCGGTCGAAACTGTACAACCTGAGTATCCGCATCCAATCGTGACAAAAAACTTCTTCCCGTACATTTCAGACATGAGTTTTGTGGCATTGAGTGATGATGCTGCAGGAATTTCGGCTGTTTCATCGAATAACCCAGGATGGGGAACGAAACATTTTGTGGATTACGAAGCCGTTCGGGCCATCAACGTGCCAGTCATTAACATCGGACCTTACGGATATGACGCACACAAACAATACGAACGAATGGAAAAGAGCTTTTCACTGAACATCGTGCCAAACTTAACGAATGAAGTGATCCAACAATTAATCGGTGGTAAATGAACAGGAGGCGCTAGGATGAATTACAGAATGTCGAAGAACATCGGGTTCCAAGTGAATGACGTAGAAAAAGCGAAACACTTTTACGAAAATGTTTTAGGTTTAAAAGAGCCTGAAAAAAGTGAAGTGGAGGAATTAGAATTCCAAACGAATCACAACTCCATCTTCCTAATGCAAGGAAACGAAAATCTGGGTCCAATCATGGAATTCGTTGTAAAAGATTTGAATGAAGCAAAGCAACACTTAATGGAAAATGGCTGTGAAATTGTTCGCTGGGAAGGAAAAGGACGAGATTGTTATGTCCGCGATCCATTCGGAATGGTCTTTAATGTATGGGAAGAATAGGAAAGAGCACCGATAGAGTTGTTTAGTGGCTACAGGTCAGTATACAATGAATGGAGTTCAAAGAACTGACAAAGGAGAATGCCACATGGAAATTACAAATCACATGGTTGAAAAAATGAACGACCCTACGGGCATTATTGTTGGAGATCGTTTTGAGTTTCTGCTTGCCGTTGAAGTTGATGAAGATGATGAGTTATATACAGAAGGCGGATTGGAATTGCGTGTTATTCTAGCCGTAGAAGAAGATACACATCGCATCGTGCAGTACCATTTTACCGATAAAGCTTCGAATGAAGTTTTGGATTTTGCATTAGAAGATGATGAAGAGGCAGAAATTCTCGCGTATTGCAAAAATACATTAGCATAAAATAAAACCCTTTTTCAAAGCTTTGGTCTTATCAGAAGATAAGATGAGCGATGAAAGAGGGTTTTTTTACTGTCATTAAGATTATCGATAACGTAGTAAAGAGATTGTTGATAAAAGTGGAGTGAATTGAATTGTATTTGGCAATTAAAAAAATGTAGTTAACGGCAGTATCTTTTAAGAATGTAAATTCTAAATTAGTGTATAAAAAATGCATAATTGGGCTTTTTTATTTAATCCCGTTATTGTGTTAAAGCACTCGTTAAAACGTTAGGGTGGCTAGTTGATGCAGGCGGATGGTTTGACTTAAACCGATTACAGTTGTAAACTAAAAACAATCGATTACAAATGTAAACGAAATGGAGGGAAATGAAATGGCGATTAAAGAGAAAGTGGAAATGACCACATCGGAGCGTGAAATCATGCGCGTCGTTTGGACGCTCGGAAATGCGACGAGCAAAGATATCGTCGATATGCTGGAGGCTAAAAAGGAATGGAAGCCGGCGACGGCCAAGACGTTTATCGGGAGGCTAGTGAAGAAAGGCTTTCTGCTCGCGGAATCGGAAGGCAATAAATATATTTATTCAGCTGCAATCAGCGAAGAGGACAGCGTGAGAACGGCAGCGCATCGGCTTTTTGAGCAGATTTGTCACAAGCAGGCGGGCAAGACGATTGCCGACATGCTGGCGGATGCCCCGTTGAGCCATAGGGATATTGAATTGATTCAACAAGTATTAGACGGCAAAAAGAAACACGCGGTCGATGAAGTGGCATGCAATTGCGTTCCGGGCCAGTGCAAGTGCAAGTGCAGTACGCACTGATCATAAATAAAAAGAGGTGAAACACAATGGAGAAATTACTGACAATCGAAGGGATGACATGCGCATCGTGCGCACAGTCTATCGAGAAATCCGCCGGGAAATTAACCGGTGTGGAAGAAGCGAGCGTCAATCTCGCGACCGAGAAACTGAAAGTCCGCTTTGATGAACAATTGGTTTCAATAGAAGACATCTATAGCGCGGTGGAACAAGCCGGCTATAAAGCGCTCGCCGAGACCGAAACGAAAACCTTCACAATTGAAGGGATGACCTGTGCATCCTGTGTGCAATCAGTCGAGAAAGCGACGAGAAAGCTGGCCGGAGTCGCTGAATCGAACGTCAATATGGCTACCGAGAAAATGGTCATTCGCTATGAACCACAGCAAGTCACGGTAAAAGAAATCAAAGCCGCGGTAGCGGATGCCGGCTACGCAGCGGTCGATGATGTGGACGGCGAGTCAACTGCCGACCAGGAACGTGAGAAAAAACAGCAGCATATCCACTCGATGTGGCGGCGCTTCTGGATGTCAGGAGCTTTAACGATTCCGCTGCTGTTGATTTCGATGGGACATATGATCGGCATGCCACTGCCCGCAGTGATCGACCCGATGCTGAATCCAGTGAATTTTGTGCTGGTGCAGCTGGGTCTGGCGGCGCCAGTGATGATTCTCGGCAAGAGCTTCTTCACGGTCGGCTTCAAGACATTGTCCAAAGGCCATCCGAATATGGATTCGCTGATTGCGCTTGGGACCAGTGCGGCATTCATGTATAGTGTTATCGCGACCGTTTTCGTCCTGATGGGCAATACGGGATATACGATGAACCTGTATTACGAATCTTCAGCGGTCATTTTGACTTTGATTACCTTAGGGAAATATTTTGAAGCTTTATCGAAAGGAAAAACATCTGAAGCGATAAAAAAATTGATGGGTATGGCACCGAAGACGGCGATTGTCGTCCGGGACGGCGTGGAAATGGAGATTTCTGTCGACGCTGTGGAAACGGGCGATATCGTCATCGTCAAGCCTGGCGAGAAATTGCCGGTCGACGGTATGGTTGTGGAAGGTGCGACAGCAATCGATGAATCGATGCTGACCGGTGAAAGCATGCCTGTCGAAAAAGCTACCGGCGACCGCGTCATCGGGGCGAGCATCAACAAAAACGGCGCGATCCGCTACGAAGCGACCAAGGTCGGCAAAGACACCGCCTTGGCGCAAATCATCAAATTAGTAGAAGACGCGCAAGGATCGAAAGCGCCGATCGCCAAAATGGCAGACATCATCTCGGGCTATTTCGTGCCGATCGTCATCGCGATCTCCATCCTTTCCGGCTTGGCCTGGTATATGGGCGGGCAGACAGGCTTATTCGCCTTCACGATTGCGATTTCCGTCCTGGTCATCGCTTGCCCATGTGCGCTTGGGCTTGCGACACCGACTGCCATCATGGTCGGCACCGGCAAAGGCGCGGAACATGGCGTCTTGATCAAAAGCGGCGGCGCACTTGAGACGACACACGACATCGATACGATTGTTTTCGATAAAACTGGGACGATCACCGAAGGAAAACTGACCGTGACCGATGTGCTGATTTCAAAAGACGGTTTGTCTGAAGAAGAATTATTAAGCCTTGCTGCATCGGCTGAAAAAGGCTCGGAACATCCGCTTGGCGAAGCGATTGTCAAAAGCGCGGAGCAGCAACAGCTGAAGTTGAAACCTGTGGAGCGCTTCAAAGCGATACCGGGCCACGGCATCGAAGTGTTAATCGACGGCAAAGAAATCCGGCTCGGCAACCGTAAACTGATGGATGATTACGGGATTGTGCTGGGCAATTTTGCAGAAGCGTCCGACCGCATCGCGAATCAAGGGAAGACGCCGATGTTTGTTTCAGTGGATGGCGAGTTTGCCGGAATCATCGCGGTGTCCGATACCGTGAAGCCATCGAGCGTCCATGCCATCCGCAAGCTCCAAGACATGGGCATCAAAGTGGTCATGCTGACGGGCGACAATAAATTGACCGCCGCAGCTATCGCCAAGCAAGTGGGCATCGATGAAGTGTTGAGCGAAGTGCTGCCGGAAGAAAAAGCGAACGAAGTGAAGAAATTGCAGTCGCAAGGCAATAAAGTGGCGATGGCGGGAGACGGCATCAACGACGCCCCGGCGCTCGCCCAAGCCGATATCGGTATCGCAATCGGCTCAGGAACGGATGTCGCCATGGAATCCGCGGACATCGTCTTGATGCGCAGCGATCTGATGGACGTGCCGACTGCAATTCAATTGAGTAAATCGACCATCAAGAACATCAAACAGAACCTATTCTGGGCATTCGCCTATAACGTACTCGGCATCCCGATTGCGATGGGCCTCCTTTATCTATTCGGCGGCCCGTTGTTGAACCCGATGATCGCGGCTGCGGCGATGAGCTTCAGTTCTGTCTCGGTGCTGCTCAACGCCTTACGCTTGAAAAACTTCAAGCCCGCAACGGTTTAATGGACGTACTTTGTGGAAAAAGCTAAATATATAGAAGGAGTGTGAAGAACGATGGACGCTAAAATGGAACTGGTCCTCTATACGCGCCCGACTTGTTCAGATTGCCAGGATGCCAAAGCATATCTTGCAGAGAAGGACCTTCCGTACGAACACAAAGACGTCGGTGCAGACCCGTC
This sequence comes from Paenisporosarcina quisquiliarum, assembly GCF_027563315.1. Lineage (GTDB taxonomy): Bacteria > Bacillota > Bacilli > Bacillales_A > Planococcaceae > Paenisporosarcina > Paenisporosarcina quisquiliarum. The sequence continues at coordinate 3,292 of NZ_JAMKBJ010000009.1, read as the reverse complement.
ACTTGAAGAGGACATGAAGAAAATATCCGGTGCCAAGATCGTGCCGGTGTTCGCTTTCTATAAAAAGGGCTTGTTCGGCAAGAAGCTGACGCATCATTTCATCGGCTTTGAACGGAATAAAGGTGAAATTCTGAACCTGTTGCACGGATAATAAGGAAATGCCCCTCCAATTGATGGAGGGGCATTTTTTGTACGGAAACCCACTTACTATATTAAAAGGTTGCCGGTAAGAAACTCATAAATACCTCAAAGGGCGTATTGTAGAAATTTTCGGGGTGCCTGATTGAATAACAGGAGATAGTCCATGATCATTTTGGATAGGTTCGATGAATACAGCGGTTAATGCTCTCATTGGCTCCGAGCTGGCCCCGCACTCCCGGAATTCGAGAAGTAAAAATGAACTTCGAGTCCTTTCGACTTCTCGCCATAGATGAAATTCCTTGTCCTGGTCAGCGGTAATGGACTTCAGCATTATTTTTTTGGCAGACTCTTCAACACATGGATGATTGCCTGCGCGGTTGGACTGGCTGTTTTCGCACCTAGCTTGAACTGACTGGTTCGTTCATTTAACTTCAGAATTTGGCTTTTATGCGACTTGCCGATGACTGTATCGGCTTCCCAGTATCCCAATTGGTTTCGAGTCGAGGCATTTTGTTCCGGGTCTCCACTTTATTGTTCTCAGTTTTCTTCCTTTGCGGGTCAACAGCTTTTGGGATAGCTTTAACAGGCCGAGTGCAGCGTAGCGGCAAGCAGGGGGGATGTGGATGTACTATGGGGGAGACATTATTGATCTTGCGTTAATAATTATTATTTGTTACCAGTGGTATAAAGCAACAGCTCCACGCTCTGTTATACCAACAAATGAACTTAACTAGATTTCTCTGATTCATTATTTCGCTACACATATGAAGAAGTCAGGAATTTCATTAAGCTGGACCCTCAAAAGGAGTCGAATAAACGACTCCCTTTGAGGGTCCATGTAGTTTAAAATAGTTCGTTCTATACGCTAACTATATCTGCACTTTTCTTTGATTTATAAGGACCATTTTCTTGCAGGAACGATTGAATGACATCGATTGCGTGAATATTTCGATACTGCTTCTTGTCCTCATGTTTTTTAAAGGACTGGCTTCCCCCGGCCGCGACCCGGTATGTTTTCTCTGGCTGGATGGGCTCGCCTGCAATTTGGAGAGTCTGGATGCGATGACTTTTCGGATTATAGGGTTTGAATGTCATTTTCACACCGCTCGAACGGAGAACATATCCGCCTTTTTGTTCGAAAGGATCCGATGAATACACTTGCTCCAAATTATGCTCTAAAGCATTCCATAATTCTTCCCCCGTCAATTCCAGTAGGAACAATTCAGGATTGGTCGGAATGATCGTATGCAGATCGAAAAGCGTCACAGGGCCAGGCACGATGGGATGTCCGTACCGCCAGCCATGGGAAAAGGCGGCGTCGCTTTCAAAGGCTGACAAATACGCATCCGTGATCAGTTTGTCCATCGGCGCTTCCTCCAAGGTCATCCGGTGAAGCAATGTCTGGGTTTCTCCAACCACAGCAAGCCTCTCCTTTTCATAAGCGGACAATAATTCATCGACTAGCGCCTTGATTTCTTCATCTTCTTCGAATTGTTCCCCCATCACAATCAGGTCATACCGGATATCCGTGATGGCGCCGTTTTCAAATTCCACATCGAGGCGCCCTAAAAAAGAACTGCTGGAACCGGCCTGGACAATATAAGTGCCGTTTTGGACGATCGGCTTTTGCACGCGGTCATGGCTATGCCCCGAAAGGACGATATCGATGCCGTCCACTAAAGAAACCAGCTTGGCATCGAGCGGAAGGCCCATATGGCTTAACAGCACAATGACATCGGCTTGACCTTCCAGCGCTTTGACGGACTCCCTGACTTCTTCCACCCCTTTTGTAAAATTCAATCCCTCTGAAAAATCTGGTGGCATTGTGATGTCGACATAAGGATAGGTCACCCCGATGACGCCGACTGTGATTCCGTTCAACTTTTTGAGCGCATAGGGCTTGAAGAAGTTTTCGCCGGTCTCTCCATCATACACATTGCAGGCGAGCCCCGAAAACCCGAGCTTTTCTGTCAACTCACACAGCCTTTTTTTGCCGTACGCGTAATCCCAGTTTCCGGGTACGAAACCATCGAGTTCCATCTTTTGGAGAATGGGCACAATGGCGTCTCCTTTACTCGCCACAAGCGGCAATGTCCCGTGGAACAAATCCCCGCCATCGAAGAACAGCACATTTTCCTTTTCATTTTTAAGCTTCTTCACATACTGGCGGATTCTCGAAAATCCACCAGCCTTTTCCAAAAAAGGTCCCTCCGTTCCCCAAAAAAGTTCATTATGCGCTTCAACGCATCCGTGGGTATCGTTTTGCTGAATCAAAGTGAATTGCATCGTTCTCCCTCTTTTCCGAATTTTTAGAAACTACCTTTACTGTAAAGGAAGATGGCCATTTCTACGAATGTTTTTAACTTACCCGGGAAATCACGAAGATATCGATCAAATCTTCATATTCCGCACGTAAGCTTGATACGTAACAGTGCAATAAAAATATTCAATAAAATAAAGGTTCTTATATAAGATTAGAGAAAAAAACAAGTAGTTAATTTTCTAAGGGAGGTACAAAATGAGTAATTCTCTATTTAATGGTATCCACTATTTTAGAATTCCTGTAGTCGATCTCAGGGAATCAGTGTCATGGTATTCAGACTGTCTGAAGTTCAAATTAAGATTTAAGAGGGATGGTTTAGCTGTTTATGAGCTTGAAACTGGCCCATTATTAGTATTAGTAGAAGCCGATAAGAACTCTCGAGGTCACTTTCTAAAAGGTGGTCAAGCAGAGTTTTCTGTTGGTTTCACAACTACAAATATTAATGAACTCTACGAATATTTAGTGAGTCAAGATGTAAAAGTAGAATCCATTCAAGAAGATGAAGGTCACCAATTTTTTCACTTTTATGACCCGAATGGAAACAAACTTCAAGTACATAACTAATATTGTTAATTAATAAATTTGGTTTTTCATTTTGGCTGCTCATCTTAGAGCAGCTATTTTTAAGGTACATAATTTATTTCATGTCATTGGACAAAGGAACTTAAAAACTCCCCTTCTATTAATGAACTAACCTGCTGCGTTCGTATTATAAGGTCAGCCAGATATTTCTGGTTGACCATTTTTTATATAGTTTTATTATATCAGTAGCCAGGGTAGAACGTATCTGCCCGTGGGGCTAGACCCCGTCAACTAAACCGTTCGCCC
>NZ_JAMKBJ010000008.1 GCF_027563315.1 Paenisporosarcina quisquiliarum | reverse complement strand
GCTCGACTTGCATGTATTAGGCACGCCGCCAGCGTTCGTCCTGAGCCAGGATCAAACTCTCCATAATAGGTGAGTCGATTAGCTCGACTTTGTTGCTGGCGTCAAATTAATGACGTTTATAATGAACATTTAAGTTCAAGTTGTGCTTCCCACACCGAAGTGTGTTCCGCTTTATTGTTGACGTTTTGCTGTTCAGTTTTCAAGGTTCATTTCGTTGGTCACTCTCGCGACAGCAACTTTTATATCTTAGCAAATTCAGTTTGTCATGTCAACAAAAAGTTTTGCTTTTTCATTTTTGTTTGCCGCTTGTTTTGGCGACTTTTGTATCTTACCATCCTCCAATAAAGTATGTCAATACAATATCATAATTTTTATTGAAGAAAAATAAACTAGTTTATGGGAGGTTGTATAACTAGTTGAAGAAACGTATTTTTGTAACCTTAATCAGTGTGTTCGTTTTGTTCTTTTTTATTCAACAGAAAGAGCAATGGGCCTCTGTTTTCCGTGTAACAGAACAACCCGACGTTCTTATGAAGGGTAATCATGGAATGACATTGACTGTGGATTTATCTTTTGGACGTGAAGATGTTGATGAGTGGATTACAAAATTAGAGAAACCATATCCACTTCTATTTCTTGATGCAGATTGGATTGAGCGTTCTCCTTTAATCGTAAAAAAGATTAAAGAAAAAAAGATTCCAGTAGGTTTACTTGGACAGGAAAGCAAACAATATGAAGAAAACCCAGAATTATTGGGAGAAGAGATCGAACGTTTTAAAACAGCATTCGGAGATATCCCGCTTTGGTACCGTACATATGATCACGTTTTTCCTGAGCCATTAAAAACACAAGTATGGGATTCTCAAATGAATATGCTCAGCGCTAACGTTAACTGGACAACTGGATCTGCCCCTTCAGTACGTAAAGGAGATATTGTGTCTGTTGCTTTACACCAGGAAACGCGTGTCGGTTTTGAAGAACTGATTGCTTACCAAAAAGCGCATTCTTTCGTTTCTATAGAAGAAACCCTTTTTGGTTATCAAACACAAACAAAAACATTCCCATAAAAAAAGCATTTGGTACAGAAGCTATTGTAACTCCTTAAATTTCTTTTATACTTTGGGATATAAAAAAGGACATCCAATTTCGGATGTCCTTTTTTATGCTTTCGCTTTTTCAGCTTCTGCGCGTGCTTTTCTTCGTTCTTCTAATTTTATACGGTCTGCATCTGACTTTGCATTGTATTTAGGCAATTTCAGAAGTTGGTATGCATTTACCGCTAATAATGGGAACAATAATAAAGTCACATATCGATCTACATCTTTTTCATCTACCATCAAAACAGGTAACCATTCTAAAGTTGTAATGACAATCATAAAAAATAATGCGGAAATGAACGTATGTTTTTTTGTCCATTTAGCTTTGAAATATGCAACAACCAATCCTGTGACCAATAGTACAGTCAATAGTCCTAAATACAAGAGCATTTGTGACTTGGTCTCAGCAAGCGGCATAAATCGGAATTTAATTAAGTCAAAAATGACTAAGGCAATAATTAATAACTGTACCCAATTCCATAAAGTGAGCGTTCTAAAAATATTGACGCCGAATTGATGGACGGTTAAATAGGCGAAAAATCCCATTTGACTCAGAACACTCATTGTCATTCCAAGAAACACAAACCATAAAAAACTGGCTGCGAATTCTGTATACTCTCCACTTGCAACATATGGTGCAAATGCATCTTCCCATCGAATAAATAAACCAAGTACACCAGTAACAGCTCCGCCGATTATTAGTGCCTTGAAGAAAAATATAACCCAATTTCGTATCGTCACAGCAAAAAATCCTCCGTTTTTCTCGAGTTCCTCTTCTGATTGTATCAACGAATAAGTAAAAAATCTATTTTACGAAGAGTTATCTACATATTCTCAGCGATTTTGTGAACAATAAATGAAAAGGTCAGTGCGAGAAAAGAGGTTGAGTATGCGAAAATGGATAATTCTTTTAGGCGTCGTCTTCTTGACAGCCTGTGGTGGGCAGCAACAAAGCAATCCTTCTTATGAAGAAACGAAAAAAATGGTTACAGACACAATGCAGACTGAAGAAGGCAAAAAAGTAATGCGTCAAATGCTTTCGGACCCTGAATTCAAAGAGCTGCTAATTTTGGAACAAGATGATGTAAAAAGCTCCATAGAAAACACACTGCTTTCTAAAGATGCTGAGAAGTTCTGGAAGGATACATTTAAAGATCCGACCTTCTCCGAAACATTTGCTAAAAGCATGAAGGAACAGCAACAAGAAATTATGACCGATTTAATGAAAGATGCTTCTTTTCAAAAGGAATTAGAAACGTTCTTTGGACAACCTGACATGCAAAAACAATTGGAAACCATTTTACAATCAGCAACGATGCGCAAAGAAATTGAAGAAATTGTGGAAGAGACAGTAGACAGCCCGCTTCTGAAAACCAAATGGCAAGAGTTGATTAAAGCAGCTGGGTTAGCGGAAGAAGAAGAACAGAAATCCAAGGCTGCAGGTGATTCTGGTGGTGGTGCCAAGAAAGAAGAAGGCAAGCAATAACTATAATCAAAAACCCCCGCTAACCATTTAGCGGGGGTTAATACTTTATTTGTTCAGTTTTTGAATGACTTTAGAAGCAATTTCTTCATAAATTTTACCCGTTGTGTGTAAACGTGAATAGACAGACGGCGCAAAATCTTCTTCATTCCAATCCGGTTGACCTAATGGGATTTGCCCAAGAAGCTCAGTTCGAAGCTCATCTGCAAGTTTAGGTCCGCCACCCTTACCAAAAACATACTCTTTTTCGTTAGAAGTTTTTGATTCGAACCATGCCATATTTTCAATAACACCTAATACTTCATGATCCGTTTGAAGTGCCATTGCACCAGCACGAGCTGCTACGAATGCGGCAGTTGGATGTGGTGTTGTGACAACGATTTCTTTTGATGCTGGAATCATTTGATGAATATCGAGTGCCACGTCACCAGTTCCAGGCGGTAAATCAAGCAGCAAGTAATCAAGCTCGCCCCACTCAACATCTTTAAAGAATTGATCCAAAACTTTCCCTAGCATCGGACCGCGCCATACTACAGGAGCGTTATCTTCTACGAAGAAGCCCATTGAAATGACTTTTACGCCAAATCGTTCAACTGGAATAATGCGGTTTCCATCAATTTTGGGACTTTGTTGGATGCCCATCATATCCGGAACACTGAATCCATAAATATCTGCATCAATTAATCCAACTTTTTTACCTAAGCGCGCTAAAGCCACTGCTAAATTGACGGAAACCGTAGACTTACCTACGCCACCTTTACCTGAAGCAATCGAAATGAATTCCACTTTGTTTAATGGAGACAATAAATCCTGAGCTTCAGATTCTGTTGCCGTGCCACGGAATTGAGCTAGTACTTCTGCAGGCAATTCTTCAAATCGAATTCCTACTGTACCCACACCCGCTTGTTTTAATGCGTCTACAACTTTCATTTGCAGTTGCATTTGTTCAGCCGTGTTAATTTTTGCAATGGCTAGCTTTACGCTGACGTGATTTTTTTCTTCTTTAATGGATACTTCCTTAATGCCATTTGTTTCGAGTAACGTTTTATGTAAAAAAGGGTCCTGTAATTGCCCGAGCAGTTCGCAGACCTGTTGTTCATTCATCAATTTAGACACTCCTTCGATGTACATTTCGTCCTATAGTATATCATATCGAATTGGAGTAGGTAGAATTGTAAGACTTTCTCATGGAGTATGTCAGATTGATAAACGGTTACTCGTTTGCTTTCTAAAGTTATCCTCTAAATGGGTCTTCTTATTATTGCATTGTGCTGTCGACATATTCTTGAATCCCATCAGCAATTGCTTCTGCCATTTGCTCCTGGTACTCTTCTGACGTCAATAACTTCAATTCTTCCGGATTACTTAAGAAACCAGTTTCCACTAAGACAGCCGGTACAGTTGCTTTTTTCAATAAATATACTTGCTTGATTGCCAAAGCTTCACGTTCAGTGTTTCCGATATGCTCACGGATGGCACCTTGAATCGCTTTTGCCACAGCCGCTCCACCTTCATGGCCGTCTTTGTGGTAAAACACTTGAGCCCCGCGCCATCTTGCATCCGGTATGGAGTTTACATGAACACTAATAAATAGATCCGCATCCGAATTAACAATCATTTCTTCACGCAGTTTCAAATCAGCAAGTTTTCTAGCTCGAATGGTTGGAAAAGTTGCTTTTGGATTATGCTCGGCTACTGCATCATCTGCATGGGAACGCGTCATGACGACTACTGCACCCAACCTCTTTAATTCTTTCTCAAGCTCTTTCCCCAGTGCAAGCGTAATATCTTTTTCTACAACCTCACCCATCGACGCTCCACCATCAATTCCACCATGACCAGGGTCCACCACAATTTTCATTCCACCAAGAGGGGCAGGTAAAAAGAATGCGCGATCAGAAGCTTGTGTTTCGTAAACCACAACCGTTACAGAAACTAACAATAAAAGTCCAATTACTATCCAGCGTTTCAACGCGTACAACACCACCTTTTACACTCACTATACGTATGTCCGAGACAAACTATGAGCAAAAGAATGGGTGGTTTTAAGAACAAAAACCTTTTCTAACTTAGAAAAGGTTTGCGTATCGAAAAGTATTTATACATATATTGATGTTTAGATTAATGAAAACTAGCCACCGAGGGTTCAACCACAAATACTTTCATCAATCATCTTCCCTTAAATCCATGTAGATGGTGCCATCTGATTCGATTTCAGCATAAAATACTTGTTCCACAGAATTCACTCCATGTTTTTTTAATTGTTTCATTAGCCATTCTTCTGACAAATCGAGCCCTTGCAAATGCTGTTTAACTATCTTACCATCGCTAATGACTGTGCAAGGCATATATTTCGGTACAACAATCTGAGCTTTGACATCCTGTTTGGTCGCTGATTGCTGAGCTACTTTTTTGAAAACACTCAGTTCCCCGTTCGTTTCCAGTACTGCAAAATGAACATCTTTGACAGAGAATATGCCCTGCATTCTCAATAACATATTTAAATCCCCAATTGGAAGGCGGCTTTTCTTAAGTTCGTGCTCCAAGATCTTTCCATTCTTTATGACAATCATAGGTTTATCATCGAGTAATGATTTTGCCTTAGCTGATTTTATGGATATATAACTGACAACCAGCGTAAGAATAGACCACCAAATTAATGAGGTTATGGCATTGAGATAATGGGTGTCATCATGGGAAGCAATTTCTCCTGCAATTGAACCGATTGTAATGCCGGTGATGTAATTGAAAAAAGTCAGTTGACTCAATTGCTCTTTCCCTAATATTCTTGCCAATAAAAGCAATACCGAGAAAGTAACGGTTGTTCTAATGATCATTTCTACAAAACTATAACCTTCCATGCTCAATTCTCGTCACCCTTTCTTCGGCTACTCCATTTCCCATTATTTCCTGAATCGTAAATGCTTATTCATTTTTCGAGTCGATCAATCAAAGGACATTTGATTTTTCGTTCCATCTCTAAACTCTTTTGCAGAAATTACATATCATAGAAACAAGGGGGGTGCAGCATGAACGACGATCAATTTCGAAAGCAGATAAATTCAAACTACACCCTTCATGATTTATTGAAAGGGAAAGATCTTGATATTATCGCCGCTTCCCTGTTGCTCCTAGGAAAATTGAAGGTGGATTCAGTTCAGCTATATCGCAATTCCCCTACTCTCGGCGTTACGCTCATCGGAAAGTACCGTAATTTAGAAGATGATAAGAAAAATCAAATGGATGATTTTCTGGATAAAAACGGTGATATGACACTGGATGAAGTGTTTGATGCTCTTAGTAAGCGAATAAATAAAAAAAGGAAGTGAAACTTATGAATTCATATGATGCTAAAAAAAATTCCTCATTTGATGGGGCGAGTTTTGTGAATGTGATTATACTGGTTGTGTTCATTTCCCTTTTAATATTTGGTTCTACAAATCTTCCTGATGTCTCATTAGATACAACCACCTTTTAAGAACTCGTTTTTAGCACAATAAAAAAATGGCCTCTCAGCGGGGCCATTTTACATACATGTTCTATTTTCAAAGTGAAGCAGGAAATTCTCCATAACTTGAACGAATATTATTTTAAGGCGGCAAACGAAATAGCTGGCACTTTTTCTTTTTTTCGTTTCATGGCAATCAAACTGGTCATCGTCCCCACACAAATCACGGTAATAAATGATAAAACCAATGAACTGTCGTCAATTAAATAGTAGCCTGTAAAAACAATAACGAAATCAATCATAAATATAATCACGCCGGGATTGATTTTTAAATAATTGGCTACAATTTGTCCGAGTAAATCTGTTCCCCCAATACTGGTATCATAACGCAGCATTAGTCCGATCCCTGCCCCAACAAAAATGCCTCCCATTATTGCGCTCCCTAACGGATTTTGATCCAATATGTACCCCAATACCCGTAATGGATGATAGGTTAAATCCACTATGAATGAAGAAATCAACATACCATGGATACTGTTGTATAAAAAGGAACGATTATAAAACAAAGCAAGAATCAAGACCGGAATACTCAACAAGATTACCAGCAAGCCCACTTGCATTCCTGTCAGGTAATGCAAGATTAATCCCATTCCAAATGTCCCGCCATCCAACAGCTCATGGTTAATCAGAAAAACGTTCACACCGATTGCCATCAATAAACTTCCCACAAGAATTGATATGGTTTTATGTATAAAGGGCATTGCTATTCCACCTTCTTAAATTCACCGTACTAAATGTATATGATTCCTTTTCGTAAATATTTCAACTTGGAAAAAACCCGCTAACCTAAAAAGATGGCTTCACTTAATCATGATTAAGCGAGGCCATCTTTTAACTCGTTCCTTGAATGCTCGATAAAGCGAACAAGTTCTCTATTAAATTTCACAATCCACGATTTTATACAACCTGGCGACTCATTCTGTCTACCTGGAATCGAAAACTGTCTACCTGGATATCACTTCTGTCTACCTGTAGCACTAATCTGTCTACCTGGCACACAAAATGCGGTTTCTTTATTCTTTGTTTACTGGTTGTTCATTTTTTTACTTTCCTGCAACAGTTTGGATTCACCGGTTTTCTCCCAGTTCTCCACGATTTCATAGGCTTGTTGTGGTGTGTAGCCTTGGCCAACGAGGATTCCCATTAAAATGAATTCCTGATAAATGTGTGTAGAATTGATGCCTCTCTTTTCATCTTCAAGTGCTTCTTCCACCAGGAATTCCGTGTATCTAATCCAATCATCAGGTGATTTCGTATTCATTGAACCACCGGAACCGATATTTCTAGTTCGATTTTCGGTATAGAGGAAATTGTATTTGGAAGCATGCTTCAATTCGTCGGTCAGGATATTGAAAACCATGTCGCGATTTTGGCGATCAGGCAATCCTTGGCGAATCTCCCGGTACTTCTCCACTGCCCTTAGTTCCCCGAACAATGCTTGCTGAATGCCTTCTTCATAGGAAGCAGGTTTTGTAAATTCTTCTCCTGCAGCATCCGGTACTTCCTGTCCGGTATACATTTTATACATTTGTTTGAACATCACATTGTGACGGATCTCATCGTCACGTATGGAAGCAATGATGTCCTTGTCCTCTTGTGTTGGTGCCACCGAAATCAAATATTCATAGAACAGACTGTCTTCTTTTTCTCCCTGCACAGCTTCGGCCATTAACATCAGAGAATTTTGCAGCGCCTGCATATCATATCTTTGCACTGCATAATAACCTGGATTATTCAAATTGCTCCCCCTATCAATTATTATCACTTCGCTATCTTATGCTTGAGTTATTATGTTTGGTACAGAAGGAGTAACTTCAAGAGCCCCAAAAACTCGATACGAATAATTCAGGAACCTTGGTAGATTTGGTTTAAATATTGACGTGGTGTTCCGTAATATAACTTCTGCCGATATTGCGGATACGTCGATTCAAAAGAAATAAATATGGGGGCATCCAGTAGAGCGGGATAGTTAGCATAAAACGAAAGGTCACCGTACACAATTCCTTTTAGCGCAGTGTCCATTTCCCTATTAAATACGTTAAAACGAATTCCTGAAACGCTCTCTCCGAACTCGCCACCGTCTATATACGCCTTTCCTTCTAAACTAAATCGACCCTGCTCATCTTTTTCCCATTCCGCCAACACTTCATCCCGCATCTTCTGGTTGATTGCGCCATAGTTGTACACATATCCAATATCTAAAAACAATTCAGCGGTTAAATCGGAATGTGTGAGCGTGAATTTCCTTCCTTCAATCGGTTGTGAGGAAGTAGCTGGAGGAATAAAATTAACGGTTAATTTCTCTGGATCAAAAACAGACATATAATCCTCCTTATAAGTAAGCGTCACATTTCTTGTCTGGAACAGGCGATGGAAATCTCAGATGTTGTGTCCGAAGGGTTCTTATAGAATGAAATTCTAAATATGAATTACAATATGCAGACTAATCACAATATGACCTTTTGTTGCCTGTGGAGGATATTGAGCCCACTTTAGTCGTGATTTTTAAACGCAAAAAAACCCTCTCCCACGAATGGGAAAGGGTTTTTGAAAATCCGAAGATTAACGTTTTGAGAACTGAGGTGCACGACGAGCGCCTTTAAGACCGTATTTTTTACGTTCTTTCATGCGTGAGTCACGAGTTAACAATCCTGCAGATTTCAATGCTGGACGGAAATCAGGATCTACATGAAGTAGTGCACGAGCAATACCATGACGGATTGCGCCTGCTTGACCTGTGTATCCACCACCATTAACGTTTACATGGATATCGTAGCTTCCAACTGTTTCAGTTGCTACTAATGGTTGTTTGATGATTTCGCGTAATGTTGCGAATGGTACGTAGTCTTCTACGTCACGTTTGTTGATTACGATTTTGCCTTCGCCCGGTACTAAACGTACGCGTGCAGTTGAGCTTTTACGACGACCTGTGCCGATATATTGAACTTGTGCCAAGGTTGTATCCTCCTCTATGATTATCCGCGAAGCTCATAAGCTTCTGGTTTTTGTGCTGCATGTGGATGTTCTGCTCCAGCGTATACGTGAAGTTTAGTGAACGTTTGACGACCTAAAGAGTTTTTAGGAAGCATCCCTTTGATTGCTAGTTCAAGCATTTTTGTTGGGTAGTTTGTACGCATTTGTAATGCAGTACGTTTTTTCAATCCACCAGCAAATTGTGTATGACGGTAGTAAATTTTGTCTGTTAATTTTTTACCAGTCAATTCGATTTTCTCAGCGTTGATAATGATCACGTGATCACCTGTGTCAACGTTTGGTGTGAATGTTGGTTTGTTCTTTCCACGTAAGATAGCAGCTACTTCAGAAGCTAAACGACCAAGTGTTTGGCCTTCTGCGTCTACTACTAACCATTTACGCTCTACTTCGTGACCTTTAGCCATGAATGTTGTACGCATGTATTTTGTCCTCCTAATTCAATCTAATCTGATTTAAAATTTTCTATATCATCATCAACAACAAGTTTCGGGGCTTATTGTGGGGTTAATGAAATACCATGTGTCATCATATAACGTATGGAACAAAAAGTCAAGGAATTATTTTAAAACACCTGGACGTGTTGCTTCATTCGTTATAAAACACGGATTCTAAGTACAAACCGTGTGCTGGCGCGGTTTTCCCTGCCTTTTTGCGATCCATTGCCGCAAGCATTTGTGCGATGTCACCAGGTTCACGACGACCGATTCCAACTTCCCACAAATTCCCCGCAATAATTCGGACCATATTATATAAAAAGCCGTCGCCTTCAATTACCATATGAAGTTCATCCTGTTCAGTTTCAAGCAAATCCAAACGTGTAATGGTTCGTACTCGGTCGACCACTTCTGTACGAGCTGAACAAAAACTCGTAAAGTCATGCGTTCCTAAAAACGTTTGCGCTGCTTCTCGCATACGCTGGATGTCCGGCTTGGTTCCAGGCATATAAACGACATAATGACGCTTAAACGGGCTCTCAACGTCGCCTAGACCCCATTTGTATCGATATACTTTTCCTGATGTGCCATATCGGGCATGAAAATCAGTAGAAACTTCCTCCACTGAGAGCACTCGGATATCACCAGGCAACTGAACATTCAATGCCCGTTGCCATCGATCGATAGGAAACTGCAGGTCGGTATCAAAATGGATCACTTGTCCCGTTGCATGAACACCGGCATCAGTACGTCCACTAGCGACTACTCGAACCGTTGAGCCTTTGTGCATTTTAGTTAGGACACGTTCCAATTCGAGCTGGACAGTTCGTGCATTGGGTTGTACCTGATAACCTGCAAATCCATATCCGTCGTACGTAATAGTTGCTTTTAAGCGTTTCAATGTCATTTTCCCTCCAGTTTTACGATCGTAGCCACCACAATAGTAGAGCTAAAATCCCTAAGGTTACGATGACCAAACTGTCTCGCCAATCCCATTTTAATTGACGGTATCGTGTACGTCCTTCTCCACCACGGTAGCCACGTACTTCCATCGCGACAGCCAAATCTTCTGCGCGTTTAAACGCACTGACAAACAATGGGATCAGTAACGGAACGACGGCTTTGATTCGTTCTTTGATGGAGCCTGTACTAATATCGGATCCACGGGCCATCTGGGCTTTCAAGATTTTATCGGTTTCATCCATCAAGGTTGGAATAAAACGTAATGAAATCGACATCATCAACGCGAGTTCATGCACGGGCAATTTAAAGCGCTTGAATGGATTCAACAATACTTCCATTCCATCTGTAATTGAAATTGGCGAAGTCGTCAGTGTCAAAATAGATGTAACAAACACCAGTACTAAAAATCGAATAGAAATGAAAATACCTTGTCTCAAACCTTCTTCATACACTTCGATAAATTGCCATTTCCACAATAAATCGCCTTCTTTTGTAAAGAAAATGTGCAATAGGAAAGTGAAGATGAGTAAAAACAGAATCGGTTTTAACCCATTTATTAAGAAATATAACCGAATACGTGATAGCAAAATGGTTACCAATGTGAAAGCTAGAATGACAGCATATGTCACTGCATTGTTTGCTAAAAAGACAATGGCAATAAACAGAAAGACAAAGACCAGTTTTGAACGAGGATCTAACTTATGAACAAATGAATCCCCTGGAATATACCGGCCGAATATCATTTTCTCCATCATAAGGATTCACGCTCCCCTCGGACAGTGCGACTTAATTCCAAAGCCAACTGTTCCTCAGTCAAGCAGAGTCTGTCCAAAGGATACCCGAGTTGAGCCTCCACTTTGCGCTGAAAACGCACAACCCGTGGTGCAGCTAAACGATATTCTGCAAGTCTCTCTTCGTCGCCAAAAATATCGATTGGATTTCCACTCAGAACACACCGCCCATCGTGCATGATGGCTACGCGATCTGCGTAGCGCGCAGCATCTTCCATAGAATGCGTTACCAACACTGTGGTCAATCCTTTTTCCATATGAAGGTGATGGAACAGATCCATAATTTCTTGGCGTCCACGGGGGTCCAGGCCGGCTGTAGGCTCATCCAAGACTAATACGCTTGGTTCCATCGCCAAAACCCCTGCAATGGCCACTCGACGCATTTGACCACCCGATAAATCGAATGGTGATTTCTCCAGTACTTCTTCAGGCAAACCGAGTTGATCAGCTAAAACACGTGCCCGTCGTTCAGCCTCTTCTCTTGGAACACCAAAATTTAATGGACCAAACATAATATCTTTCAATACCGTTTCATCAAACAGTTGATGTTCAGGAAATTGAAAAACAATGCCGATTTGTTGACGAACTGGTTTTAAATTTTTCGCTTTCTTACCTGCCTCAATGGTCAAGTCGCCGAGCTTCACTATCCCCTCTGATGGTTTTAACAACCCATTAAGGTGCTGAAGTAAAGTGGACTTCCCAGAACCTGTGTGTCCGATAATTGCCTGGTATGAACCAGATGGAATGTGTAAATTCACATCGAACAATGCACGCTTTTCGAAAGGTGTGTCTTTAGCGTACGCATACCCTACTTGTTGAAGTTGGATGTCCATACATCATTCACCAACTCTTCTTCTGACATGTGTTCGTTATTTAACGCTACTCCATTGGCGCGCAAAAGATTGCCCATCTTCATGGCAAAAGGTAAATCTAATCCAAGAGCAACCAGTTCCTCTCCACGAGAAAAAATCTCTTGTGGTGTACCTTCCGCATACTTATGTCCGTTATTCAAGACAAATATACGATCGGCTAGCAAGGCTTCCTCGAGATCATGAGTAATGGATAAGACGGTTAAATGCGTTTCTTCACGTAATTTACGGACGGTTGATAAAACTTCTTCCCGACCTTGAGGATCGAGCATGGAAGTAGCTTCGTCCAAGATTAAAATTCGTGGTTTTAAAGCCAATGCACCCGCAATGGCAACTCGTTGTTTCTGTCCCCCAGATAAATGATGAGGTTCACTATCTAAAAACTTTTCCATTTTCACTTGAGCCAGTGACTCATGTACACGTACAACCATATCTTTAAACGGAACTCCGTTATTTTCCAAAGCAAAAGCGACATCGTCCTGGACGGTAGCCCCGACAAATTGATTGTCTGGATTTTGAAATACCATACCCATTTGTGAACGAATCTCCCATAAATTTTCTTCATTCAGCGTTTCACCAAGAACTCGTACTTCCCCCGATTGAGGAAACAACAGTCCATTCATGAGCTTCGCCATTGTGGACTTACCAGAACCATTATGACCAACGATTGCAATCCACTCGCCATCGTTGACAGAAAAAGAAATGCCTTCTACGGCTTTACGCGCTTCCTTTTCTTCTGGTGAATATGTATAGGTGACTTCATGTAATGATAATATTTCTGTCATCTTTATATGACCTCCTCAAACTCAGCTCAAACTCAACTCATTCTCAACAATACCTATTTTACGATATTAGCAAAACACAGTGTGAACAAGTCTACTGTCATTACATATATCGATATCCGAATAATGAATCTTTTATATCAGTGAAATAAAAAAGCGCGCACCTCATTCAGAGAAATGCGCTCTTCTATATCTATTTCGTATTCGGTTGCTCAGACCGTCTACGTGAATGAGGTGCGTAGAGCTAGACGAGACGCTACCAAAAGGTCCGCTCATCGTAACGCTCTGCTTTTCATTATGTCGTATAAATCTTTTCTTTTAAAAAGAAGAGGGCGGCTACTAACCTAGAACCCTCTTCGAATTGTGATGATTAAACTAATTCAATCACTACAACAGGTGCTCCGTCTCCACGACGAGGTCCCATTTTCATAATACGTGTGTATCCGCCTTGACGATCAGCGTAGCGTGGTGCTACATCATCAAACAATTTTTGCAAAGCATAAACTGTTGATTCAGTGCCTTCTTCATCAGTAGCAGTCACTAGTTCACGACGAATATAAGATGCAGCTTGACGGCGTGCATGCAAATCTCCACGTTTACCTAATGTAATCATTTTTTCAACAACTGAACGAAGTTCTTTCGCACGAGCTTCTGTCGTTTGAATGCGTTCGTTGATAATCAAATCAGTTGTTAAGTCACGTAACATCGCTTTACGTTGAGAACTTGTACGACCAAGTTTTCTGTAACCCATAGATGTTTACCTCCTTTGTTGAATATTAATCTGTTATATCAAAAAAGTCGCTTAGTCTTCTTTGCGTAATCCTAAGCCAAGCTCTTCTAACTTCGCTTTTACTTCTTCTAATGATTTACGTCCAAGGTTACGTACTTTCATCATGTCGTCTTCTGACTTGTTAGCTAACTCAAGTACCGTGTTGATACCTGCGCGCTTTAAGCAGTTATAAGAACGAACAGAAAGATCAAGTTCTTCGATAGTCATCTCCAACACTTTTTCTTTTTGGTCTTCTTCTTTTTCGACCATGATTTCAGCAGTTTTTGCCTCATCAGTCATACCAACGAAGATATTCAAATGCTCAGTTAAAATTTTCGCGCCAAGCGAAATCGCCTCTTTCGGACCGATGCTGCCATCTGTCCACACATCAAGAGAGAGTTTATCGAAATTAGTCATTTGACCAACACGAGTATTTTCTACTTGGAAATTGACGCGTGAAACTGGAGTATATATAGAGTCGATTGGGATCACGCCGATAGGAAGATCCTCACGTTTGTTTTGATCAGCAGGAGTGTAACCGCGGCCGCGTTGTGCATACATACGCATACGCAAATGACCATTTTTACCGATTGTTGCAATATAGAGATCAGGATTTAAAATTTCTACATCACTGTCATGCGTAATGTCAGCAGCTGTAACCGTTCCATCACCTTTAACATCAATCTCAATGACTTTTTCTTCATCAGAGTAGATTTTAAGAGCTAGTTTCTTCACATTCATAATAACTGAAGCGACATCTTCAACAACGCCCTCAATAGTAGAGAACTCATGAAGCACACCATCAATTTGAATAGAAGTTACGGCAGCTCCTGGTAAAGAAGACAAAAGGATACGACGTAGGGAATTACCTAATGTGTTTCCATATCCACGCTCAAGCGGTTCTACAACAAACTTGCCAAATTTGGCACCTTCGCTGATCTCAACCGTTTCAATCTTTGGTTTTTCAATTTCGATCATTCAAATATACCCTCCTTCAAAACATCGAATGTATAGGTTCGTTCCATCAGAAATCGATAGGTACTAAGACTTATCGGTGATTGCACAACTCAGTTTGTACAAGAAATGATGTTCTCAATCAATTAATTAATTGAGGCGCACCTATTACACGCGACGACGTTTTGGTGGTCGGCAACCGTTATGAGGAACTGGAGTTACATCTTTAATAGCTGTAACGTCTAGACCAGCAGCTTGAAGTGCACGAATTGCAGCTTCACGACCAGCACCAGGACCTTTTACCGTTACTTCTAACGTCTTAAGACCGTGTTCCACAGAAGCTTTCGCCGCTGCTTCAGCAGCCATTTGCGCAGCAAACGGAGTTGATTTACGTGAACCTTTGAAACCAAGTGAACCAGCACTTGACCAAGATACCGCATTTCCTTGCATATCTGTAATCGTTACAATTGTATTGTTAAATGTAGAGCGGATGTGAGCAATACCGGATTCGATATTCTTTTTCACACGACGCTTACGTGTTTGTTGTTTACGTGCCATGTTAGGAAGAAACCTCCTTTACCGATTATTTTTTCTTGTTAGCAACAGTTTTACGAGGACCTTTACGCGTACGCGCATTGTTCTTCGTATTTTGACCGCGAACAGGTAAACCTCTACGATGACGGATACCACGGAATGAACCGATTTCCATCAAGCGTTTAATGTTTAATGATACTTCACGGCGAAGGTCACCTTCTACCTTGAAAGCACCGATTGATTCACGAATTTTGTTCAATTCGTCTTCTGTAAGATCACGCACGCGTGCATCTTCAGAAACTCCTGCAGAAGCTAAAACTTTTTGTGCAGTTGTTTTACCAATCCCGAAAATATATGTTAATGAAATAACAACGCGTTTATCGCGCGGAATGTCAACACCAGCAATACGAGCCATGTGTGTCGTGCACCTCCTTCAAATTAGCCTTGTTTTTGTTTATGTTTAGGATTTTCACAGATTACCATTACTTTACCGCGTCGGCGAATAACTTTACATTTTTCGCAGATCGGTTTCACAGATGGTCTCACTTTCATCTAACCCAACCTCCTTAGTGGTCCGGAGTGCAAAAGATTATTTAAAACGGTATGTGATACGACCGCGAGTTAAATCGTAAGGAGAAAGTTCAATTGTGACTTTATCTCCAGGCAGGATGCGGATAAAATGCATACGGATTTTGCCCGATACATGCGCAAGAATCGTATGACCGTTTTCCAATTCTACCTTAAACATCGCGTTTGGCAAAGTCTCAACAACTGTACCTTCGACTTCAATTACATCGTCTTTCGCCATCAACCCTGTCTCCCTTCTGTATAAAAAATCAGGTTCTCATCATCAAATCAAACGGAATGTTCCGCAAATCGAAATCCTAAAGGATTCTTTTCGTTTCAACATATGTTTGTTTTGCATGAGAGATGTTCGAAAGACACTCGTCAGGCTTCGCTTCTGGCAACCTACGGAGTAGACTGACCCGGGTGAACCTTGTCTCCCTCATGTAAACACGACCGCTCGGAATGCCTTGGATGAGTTCCACCATATCCGTTACACAGATGCTTCCACGAAACCCATTATACCTTGTCGGAAACAGAAATGCACGAAAGGACAAAGGGATCCTCTTAAACGCAACATTCACTATTTCGTTCTTTCGTATATCGGGCATAATTTGCTTTTGCAGCTCTAGAAATTAAATTCCGTTTACAAGCGTGCCGCTAGGTTCAGCTGCGGTTGCCCTCTAAAAGAGCGTTTAAATCAGCAAATACCTTATGAATGTCTTGCTGACCGTTAATATTTGTCAACACGCCTTTGTTGCCATAATAGTCAAGCAAAGGTTGTGTTTGTTTCATATTTACTTCCAGACGGTTTGTGACCGTTTCCGGATTATCATCCGCGCGCTGGTAAAGCTCGCCTCCATCTTTGTCACACACTCCATCTTTTTGAGGTGGATTGAAGACTAAATGATACGCAGTGCCACATTCTTTACAGATGCGACGACCAGTAAGGCGCTTAATCAACTCTTCTTGCTCAACTTGGATATTCAAAACGTGTTCAACGTCTTTGTTCATGTCAGCCAGAAGCGCATCAAGTGCTTCAGCTTGAGGAACAGTACGTGGAAACCCGTCCAATAAAAACCCTTTATCACAATCAGCTTTGCTTAATCTTTCACGAACGATTCCGATCGTTACTTCATCAGGTACCAAAGCACCTTGATCCATAAACGATTTGGCTTTTAGGCCTAGTTCCGTACCACCTTTGATAGCTGCGCGGAACATATCGCCTGTAGAAATATGAGGGATTGCGTACTTCTCAACAATTTTATCTGCTTGAGTGCCTTTACCTGCACCCGGCAAACCCATTAAAACGATATTCATACGTTTTGCCCCCTGCTACAATTTGCAGGTTAAAAGGAACGAAACCGTTCCTCTAAACCACACATTATTTCATGAAGCCTTTGTAGTGGCGTTTCACTAGTTGTGCTTCTAGCTGTTTCATCGTTTCCAGTGCAACACCGACAACGATAAGCAAGCTTGTTCCACCGATTTGAGCAGAAGCTGGAAGACCAGCGAAATTAATGAACAAAATCGGCATGATTGCTACGATCGCAAGGAAGATCGCACCAACGAAAGTTAAACGATACAAAACTGTTGTTAAATAGTCTTGAGTGTTCTTTCCTGGACGAATACCTGGGATGTAAGCACCTTGCTTTTTCAAGTTATCGGCAACATTTTCAGGATTCACTTGAATGAACGCATAGAAATACGTAAATGCAATGATTAACGCTACATAGATGAGCATGCCCACCGGTTGAGAGTAATCAAACGTGTTCTGAATGAAATCTGTGACACGATTCTGTCCAAAGAAGGTTGAAAGTGTTTGTGGTGTAATGATAAACGCCACTGCGAAGATTACTGGAATAACACCAGCTGCATTCACTTTTAACGGTAAGTGTGTCTGTTGAGCACCAGTTGTGCCACGACCAGCTACACGTTTTGCATACTGAATCGGAATTTTACGCAACGCTTGTTGAACGTAAATAACTCCTACAGTAATTGCAATAATCGCTAAAAGAAGAAGTGCCATAATCGCAATTTTGATAAATAATTGATCACCAGCGTCTTCAATTTGTGAAGCATAGATTTGGTTAGCAGCTCCTGGAATCGCAGCTACGATACCTGCAAAGATAATAATGGAAATCCCATTACCTACACCTTTAGCAGTAATCTGCTCAGATAACCAAAGAAGGAACGCAGTTCCACCTGTTAACACAATAGCTATGACCACATACGTTGAAATGCCATCGGCTTTAATTAAAGATCCGTCATACATACGGTTAAATCCGTATGACATTGCCATCGCCTGAATGAACGCCAACACGATTGTGAAGTAACGTGTGAACTGAGCAAGTTTACGTCTTCCGACTTCACCTTGTTTTGCCCACTCCGTAAACTTCGGTACAACATCCATTTGCAACAATTGTACAATGATGGATGCAGTGATGTACGGCATGATTCCCATTGCTAAAATCGAGAAATTAGCAAGGGCACCGCCACCAAATGTATTTAAGAAACCAATCAGACTGAATTGGTCTGTAGCTTGCAACACTTGAGCGTCAACGTTAGGTACCGGAATGAAAGTTCCGAGACGGAAAACGATCAGCATCAACAGAGTGAAGATAATTTTATTTCTTATATCTCTAACGCGCATAAAGTTGGAGATTGTCTGAAACATTATACCACCTCTGTTTGTCCGCCCGCAGTCTCAATTGCTTCTTTTGCAGAAGCTGAGAACTTGTGAGCTTTCACAGTAAGCTTTTTGTCAAGAGATCCGTTACCGAGAATCTTGATTCCAGCTTTTTCGCTGCTCACATAACCTGTTTCAATAAGCAATGCAGGTGTAACCTCTGTGCCTTCTTCGAAACGGTTTAATGTATCAAGGTTCACAATAGCGTATTCTTTACGGTTAATGTTCGTAAAGCCGCGTTTTGGTAAGCGTCGGAACAATGGGTTTTGACCGCCTTCAAATCCTGGACGAACACCGCCGCCAGAACGAGCGTTTTGACCTTTATGACCTTTACCTGCAGTTTTACCATTACCAGAACCAATCCCGCGACCTTTACGCTTACGCGTAGAACGAGATCCTTCTGCCGGTTTTAACTCATGCAGTTTCATATGTGTGGCACCTCCTTATTCTAAAGTACGTTTTATAGTTCCTTTACAGAAACTAAATGAGCTACTTTCCCAACCATCCCACGGATAGCTGCGTTATCAGCATGCTCAACAGTTTGATGCATTTTACGTAAGCCAAGAGCTTCTACAGTTTTACGTTGATCTGGTTTAGAACCGATCACACTTTTAGTGAGGGTAACTTGTAATTTTGCCATTGTCATTTCCCCCCTTAACCTAGTAACTCTTCAACTGATTTGCCGCGTAATTTAGCAACGTCCTCAGCACGTTTTAGTCCAGTTAAGCCATTGATTGTAGCACGTACCATGTTGATTGGTGTGTTAGAACCAAGAGATTTAGAAAGAATATCAGTAATACCAGCTAGCTCAAGTACAGCACGAACTGGACCACCGGCGATAACACCAGTACCAGGAGCAGCAGGCTTGATTAAGATTTCACCAGCGCCAAAGTTACCGATAATTAAGTGTGGAGTAGTACCACGTACCATAGGCACTTCGATCAGGTTTTTCTTCGCATCTTCTACTGCTTTACGGATAGCATCTGGTACTTCTTGTGCTTTACCAGTACCGAATCCTACGTGGCCATTCTTGTCACCAACAACAACCAATGCAGTGAAGCGGAAACGACGTCCACCTTTTACAACTTTAGCTACGCGGTTAATAGTAACAACGCGTTCTTCAAGTTCAAGTTTGTTTGGATCAATGCGACGCATGAAATGTGTCCCTCCTTCTTATTAAAATTCTAAGCCATTTTCGCGAGCAGCTTCAGCTAAAGCTTTAACGCGTCCATGATATAAGTAACCGCCACGGTCGAATACAACAGATTTGATGTTTTTTTCCGTAGCACGTTTAGCGATTGATTCACCGATTGCGATTGCAGACTCTACATTACCTTTACCATCGAAATCTTTTTCCATAGTAGAAGCACTTACAAGTGTTACACCAGCAGTATCATCGATCAATTGCGCGTATAGATGTTTATTAGAACGGAATACGTTTAAACGAGGACGTTCAGCTGTACCCGTGATTTTAGAACGTACACGTGCATGACGTTTTTTACGAACTTGATTTTTATCTTGTTTCGTAATCACAGAGGTCACTCCTTTCTAATGCTTAGGCAGCATTATTTACCTGTTTTACCTTCTTTACGACGAACAACTTCGCCTTCATAACGAATACCTTTGCCTTTATATGGCTCTGGCGGACGTACTTGACGGATGTTTGATGCCAATGCACCAACGCGTTCTTTGTTGATTCCTTTGATGCTGATCTTAGTGTTTGTAGGAACTTCTACAACTAAGCCATCTTCAGGAGTGAATTCAACTGGATGAGAGTAACCTACGTTCAATACAAGTTTTGATCCTTGTAAAGAAGCACGGTAACCTACACCAACTAATTCAAGATTGCGTTCGAACCCTTTAGATACACCTTCAACCATGTTTGCAAGCAAAGCACGAGTTGTACCGTGAATCGTACGGTGTTCTTTAGATTCAGAAGGACGTGTCAAAGTAACAACGTTTTCTTCTTTTTCGATTTTAATATCTGCATTAAAAGTACGAGTAAGCTCGCCTTTTGGACCTTTTACAGTAACTTCATTGTTTTGACCAATCGTTACAGTAACGTCAGCAGGAACCTCAATTGGTTTTTTACCTACACGAGACATTTATTTGCACCTCCATTCGTTTGTTGCTTTTTACCAAACGTAAGCTACGATTTCGCCGCCAACTTGTTTAGCGCGTGCTTCTTTATCAGTTAATAGACCATTAGAAGTTGAAACTAAAGCAATCCCAAGTCCATTTAATACTCTAGGTACTTCATTAGTTTTCGCGTATACACGAAGACCAGGTTTTGAAATACGTTTTAAACCAGTAATAACGCGCTCGTTGTTTTGACCGTATTTCAAGAAAATGCGAATGATACCTTGTTTGCTATCTTCAACATATTCTACGTCACGAACAAAACCTTCACGTTTAAGGATCTCAGCGATCTCTTTTTTCATGTTTGAAGCAGGTACTTCCAGTTTTTCGTGGCGAACCATGTTCGCGTTACGAATACGTGTCAGCATATCTGCAATCGGATCTGTCATTGTCATTACATTAACCTCCTTCCCAGTTTAGGGGATTACCAGCTGGCTTTTTTCACGCCAGGAATTTGTCCCTTGTAAGCAAGTTCACGGAAACAAATACGGCAAAGTTTAAATTTACGTAAGACCGAATGCGGACGTCCGCAACGTTCACAACGTGTGTAAGCTTGTACATTATGCTTTGGCGTGCGCTTTTGTTTAGCGATCATTGATTTTTTAGCCACGTTTACGCCTCCCTTATGTTTACTTTTGGAACGGCATTCCGAATTGTGTTAGTAACTCACGAGCTTCTTCGTCAGAGTTCGCAGTTGTTACAATTACGATGTCCATACCGCGTACTTTAGACACTTTATCGTAGTCGATTTCAGGGAAGATCAATTGTTCTTTCACACCTAGTGTGTAGTTACCGCGACCGTCGAATGCTTTTTTAGAAACACCACGGAAGTCACGTACACGTGGAAGAGAGATAGCAATTAATTTGTCCAAGAATTCGTACATACGCTCACCGCGTAATGTTACTTTCGCGCCGATTGGCATACCTTCACGAAGACGGAAGCCAGCGATTGATTTCTTAGCTTTAGTTACAACAGGTTTTTGACCTGTGATAATAGTTAATTCTTCTACAGCAGCGTCAAGTGCTTTAGTGTTTTGAACAGCGTCACCAACACCCATGTTGATTACGATTTTATCCACTTGTGGCACTTGCATTACTGATTTATATTCAAACTTGCTCATTAGAGCAGGAGAAACTTCCTTAAGAAACTTTTCTTTTAGGCGGTTCATGTGTGTACCTCCCTTCTTCTTTTACTTATTTATCGATTTGTTCGCCAGATTTTTTTGCAACACGAACTTTTTTGCCATCTTCCACTTTATAACTTACGCGAGTCGGCTCGCCTGATTTAGGGTCGATTAACATAACGTTCGATACGTGAATTGATGCCTCTTGGCTGACAATTCCACCTTGTGGATTTGCCTGGTTTGGTTTCATGTGCTTTTTCACAAGATTCATACCTTCAACTAGCACACGGTCTTTCTTTGGAAAAGCAGCAATGATTGTACCAGTTTTGCCTTTTTCTTTCCCTGAGATCACCATAACTTTGTCGCCTTTTTTAACATGCATTCTGTCGCACCTCCTTGTTTAGCACTTTCGAGTTGATTAAAGAACTTCCGGAGCTAAAGATACGATTTTCATGAAGCTATTGTCACGTAATTCACGTGCAACAGGTCCGAAAATACGAGTTCCGCGCGGCCCTTTATCGTCACGAATGATAACGCATGCGTTTTCATCGAATTTGATATAAGTACCGTCTTTACGGCGTACACCGCTTTTAGTGCGAACGATAACAGCTTTAACGACGTCACCCTTCTTGACAACGCCACCTGGTGTTGCTTTCTTAACTGTACACACGACGATATCGCCGATGTTAGCAGTTTTACGACCAGAACCACCAAGAACTTTAATTGTTAAAACTTCACGTGCACCTGAGTTGTCAGCAACTTTCATACGACTCTCTTGTTGGATCACTTAGGTAACCTCCTCTCGGAATTTGGTCTGTTCCGAAATTTCTATTTAGATAATAACCGCTTTTTCTACAACTTCCACTAGGCGGAAACGTTTTGTAGCAGACAACGGACGAGTTTCCATGATACGAACTACGTCGCCTAATTTAGCTTCGTTTTGCTCATCATGCGCCTTGAACTTTTTAGAGTACTTAACACGTTTACCGTAAAGCTTATGCTTTTTGTATGTTTCAACCATAACAGTTACAGTTTTGTCCATTTTGTCAGAAACAACACGGCCCGTGTATACTTTGCGTTGGTTACGCTCAGTCATGCTCGAAAACCTCCTTTATCAGTTATTTGCACTGATTTCTCTTTCACGAATCACAGTTTTCATACGCGCAATAGCTTTACGTACTTGGCTAATGCGTGCTGTGTTTTCTAATTGACCAGTCGCCAATTGGAAGCGAAGGTTGAAAAGCTCTTCTTTCAGTGATTTCACTTTTTGTTCGATTTCTGCAGTGGTAAGGTCACGGAGTTCATTAGCTTTCATTAGATTCACCACCAATTTCTTCACGTTTTACGATTTTACATTTCACAGGAAGCTTATGTGATGCAAGTCGAAGTGCTTCGCGTGCTACTTCTTCAGAAACACCAGCGATTTCGAACATGATCTTTCCTGGTTTAACTACCGCTACCCAACCTTCAGGAGAACCTTTACCGGAACCCATTCGAACCTCAAGAGGCTTTTTAGTGTAAGGTTTATGTGGGAAAATTTTAATCCATACTTTACCGCCACGTTTCATGTAACGTGTCATTGCAATACGAGAAGATTCGATTTGACGGTTAGTGATCCAGCTAGCTTCAACAGCTTGTAAGCCGAATTCACCGAAAGTGATTTCTTTACCGCCTTTCGCTTCTCCGCGCATTTTTCCGCGGTGTTCGCGACGATATTTAACGCGTTTAGGCATTAACATATTATTTGCCTCCTTCCACAGAATTCTTCTTAACTGGAAGGACTTCACCACGATAGATCCAAACTTTAACACCTAGCTTACCATAAGTTGTGTCAGCTTCAGCGTGTGCATAATCAATGTCAGCACGTAAAGTATGAAGTGGTACAGTTCCTTCACTGTAGTGTTCAGCACGCGCGATGTCAGCGCCGCCTAGACGTCCAGATACTTGTGTTTTGATACCTTTAGCGCCAGCACGCATAGTGCGTTGTAATGATTGCTTTTGTGCACGACGGAAAGATACGCGGTTTTCTAATTGACGCGCAATGTTTTCAGCAACTAATTTTGCATCAAGATCCGCACGTTTTATTTCAACGATGTTGATATGAACACGCTTGCCAGTAGTAGTATTTAGGTTTTTACGAAGTGCTTCCACTTCAGTACCACCTTTACCAATAACCATACCTGGTTTCGCAGTGTGAATTGTTACGTTAACACGGTTTGCAGCGCGCTCGATTTCAACTTTAGAAACAGAAGCCTCTTTCAAACGTGTTTCGATGTAGCTACGAATTTTTAAGTCTTCGTGAAGAAGAGTTGCATAGTCTTTTTCTGCGTACCATTTTGACTCCCAGTCACGAATAATGCCGATACGTAATCCTATTGGATGTACTTTTTGACCCACGAATTATCCCTCCTTCTTCTCAGATACCACGATTGTAATGTGGCTTGTGCGTTTGTTAATTGCGCTTGCACGCCCCATTGCACGTGGACGGAAACGTTTTAATGTTGGACCTTCGTCAACAAAAACTTCAGAAATAACTAGTTTATTTACATCTAAATCATAATTGTGCTCAGCGTTTGCAACCGCAGATTTCAACACCTTTTCAACAACAGGTGATGCCGCCTTAGGAGTAAGGCGCAAAATCGCAACTGCTTCACCGATTTGCTTGCCTCGGATTAAATCAACGACTAATCGTACTTTACGAGGGGCAATACGCACTGTTTTAGCAATAGCTTTAGCTTGCATCAGGATATCCTCCTCTCAATTAGCGTCTTGTTTTCTTATCGTCATTGCCATGGCCTTTATACGCACGTGTTGGTGCGAATTCGCCCAATTTGTGCCCTACCATATCTTCAGTCACATATACAGGAACGTGTTTACGTCCGTCATATACTGCGATCGTTAATCCGATAAAAGTCGGGAAAATTGTTGAACGGCGAGACCAAGTTTTGATCACTTGTTTTTTCTCAGAGTCCTTTTGTGCGTCAACCTTCTTCATAAGATGGTCATCAACAAAAGGTCCTTTTTTCAAGCTACGACCCATTTTGGAACCTCCCTCAGTGATCTCGCTACGGCTCTCTGTTCGAACCGCAGAAGAATCACATTATTTTTTACGACGACGAATGATAAGTTTGTCGGATTTGTTTTTCTTTTTACGAGTTTTGTAACCAAGAGTTGGTTTGCCCCAAGGAGTCATTGGTGATTTACGTCCGATTGGAGAGCGTCCTTCACCACCACCGTGTGGGTGATCGTTCGGGTTCATTACAGATCCACGTACAGTTGGGCGTTTACCTAACCAACGGTTACGACCTGCTTTACCGATGTTGATTAACTCATGTTGTTCATTACCAACTTGACCAATTGTAGCACGGCAAGTTCCTAAAATCATGCGAACTTCACCAGATTGAAGACGAATAATTACGTACTTATCTTCTTTACCAAGTACTTGCGCAGAAGTACCAGCAGAACGTACTAATTGTCCACCTTTACCAGGCTTCATTTCGATGTTATGGATTGTAGAACCCATAGGAATGTTTTGTAATGGTAATGCGTTACCTACTTTGATATCAGCTTCTGGACCTGACATGATAGTCATGCCAACTTCTAAGCCTTTCGGTGCTAGGATGTAACGTTTTTCACCGTCTAAGTAGTTAATTAATGCGATATTCGCAGAGCGGTTTGGATCATACTCAATAGTAGCAACGCGTCCTGGAATGCCATCTTTAAATCGTTTGAAATCGATGACACGGTATTGACGCTTATGGCCGCCACCATGATGACGAACAGTTAACTTACCTTGGTTATTACGGCCGCCTTTACGTTTGACAGGCTCAAGCAATGATTTCTCAGGCTTGTTTGTCGTGATTTCAGCGAAATCAGAAGCTGTCATGTTACGTCGACCATTGGAGGTAGGTTTGTACTTTTTAATCGCCATGTTTATTCCCTCCTTCTTGTTAGTTCAATTTAAATCCTGTATGGATTAAACTTCGAATAGTTCGATGTCTTTGCTATCAGCAGTCAACTTAACAATTGCTTTACGGCGTTTGTTAGTGTATCCACCGAATTTACCAACGCGTTTGAATTTACCTTTGTAGTTCATGATGTTAACTTTCTCAACATCTACGCCAAAGATTTCTTCGATTGCGTGTTTAACTTGAGTTTTGTTGGCGCGAGTGTCCACTAAGAAAGTGTACTTTTTCTCTTCCATGATTTCAGAAGAACGCTCGGTAATGACCGGACGTTTAATAATATCACGTGCTTCCATTATCCAAGCACCTCCTCGATTTTTTCTACTGCAGCTTTTGTCACAACAACTTTGTCATGTCCAAGCAAGTCAAGAACATTAATGCCTGTTGCTGTTACTACTGTTACTCCTGGGATGTTACGAGCAGATAATGCTACGTTTTCATCAAGTTCAGCTGTAACGAACAAAGCTTTTTTCTCGATTGAAAGGTCTTTCAACACTTTCAAGAAATCTTTTGTTTTTGGTGCGTTGAAAGCTAAGCCTTCTAGTACTACGAAGTTCTCTTCTAACACTTTTGCAGATAGAGCAGAACGTAGAGCTAAACGACGAACTTTCTTCGGTAGTTTGTAGCTATAGCTACGTGGAACTGGACCGAATACAACACCACCGCCACGCCATTGTGGAGAACGAATCGAACCTTGACGAGCACGACCTGTTCCTTTTTGTTTCCATGGCTTACGACCACCACCAGCAACTTCAGAACGGTTTTTAACTTTATGATTACCTTGACGAAGTGACGCACGTTGAGCGACTACAGCATCAAATAATACATTACTGTTTGGCGCGATTCCGAAAACCGCATCGTTTAATTCGATTTCACCAACAGATGAACCTGTTTGGTTAAGTAAAGATACCTTTGGCATTCCTGTTTCCTCCTTCCTCTATATAATTAGTTAGCTTTGATAGCAGTTTTAACTACTACTAATGCTTTACGAGAACCAGGAACATTACCTTTAACAAGTAGCAAGTTACGATCAGCATCAACTTTTACGATTTCTAAGTTTTGGATCGTTACCATAGTGCCACCCATTTGACCAGGTAATTTCTTTTGTTTGAATACGCGGTTCGGAGCAACAGGCCCCATTGAACCAGGACGACGGTGGTAACGAGATCCGTGAGCCATAGGTCCGCGAGATTGTCCGTGGCGTTTAATAACACCTTGGAAACCTTTACCTTTTGTCACACCTGATACATCTACTACATCGCCTTCTGCGAAACTTTCAACTTTGACTTCTTGACCAACTTCGTACTCAGCAATATTCAAGCCGCGGAATTCGCGGATGAAGCGCTTAGGAGCAGTGCTAGCTTTTGCTACGTGTCCTTTAGCAGGTTTGTTAGAAAGCTTTTCACGCTTATCTTCAAAACCTAACTGGATCGCTTCGTAGCCGTCTGTTTCAACTGATTTCTTTTGAAGCACTACGTTTGGAGAAGCTTCAATTACAGTTACAGGGATTAAGTCACCGTTCTCAGCAAATACTTGCGTCATACCGATTTTTCTACCTAAGATTCCTTTGGTCATTTGTCACACCTCCTACAGTAATTGTGTTTAGTTCTATTTGTTGTTTACCATTAAAGTTTGATTTCAATATCAACGCCAGATGGTAAGTCAAGCTTCATTAACGCATCAACAGTTTGTGGTGTTGGGTTAACGATATCGATCAGACGTTTATGCGTACGCATTTCGAATTGTTCACGAGAATCTTTGTACTTGTGAACCGCACGAAGAATTGTGTACACAGACTTCTCAGTTGGAAGTGGAATCGGACCTGATACACTTGCACCTGAACGCTTTGCAGTTTCCACAATTTTTTCAGCAGACTGATCAAGAATTCGGTGATCATACGCTTTCAAACGGATACGAATTTTTTGTTTTGCCATTATTTTCCCTCCTTTTCGCCTAATTACTAGACATTCTCAACGAAAATTTTCTAACCACCCGCCATGGCAAAGCGGCCGGGTGTGTCAGTAACCTCTCGCATCATCGCAGTCAAAGACCAACATTAAATAGTATACATAAAGAAAAAGAATTCCGCAAGTGTTTTAACGAAACTCTTTTAATCTTTACTCATTGTATGATGAAACACTGTTTCTTTCAATAGCTTGAGAAATAGTCCGAACATTAAGTTCTTGCTTTTAAAGAACCATTATTGCAATCCATCCGAATACCAATAGCGGAATGTTGTAATGAATGAACGTAGGTACGCATGTATCCCAGATGTGATTGTGCTGTCCGTCCACATTTAAACCTGAAGTCGGTCCGAGCGTACTGTCTGATGCTGGCGATCCAGCGTCTCCCAGAGCACCAGCTGTACCGATCAATGCAATGATTGCTAACGGACTGAATCCAAACTCTACAGCAAGTGGCACGAAAATGGCAGCTATAATTGGAATTGTCGCAAACGAAGATCCGATTCCCATCGTGATCAACAATCCAATGACGAGCATGAGCATAGCTGCGAGCGCTTTGTTTCCTTCCAATAAAGAAGAAACACTTCCGACCATCGCTTCAATATCTCCAGTAGCTTGAATAACAGATGCAAATCCATTTGCAGTAATCATAACAAAACCGATGAATGCCATCATGCGCATACCTTCCGTAAGAAGGAAGTCGGCTTCTTTCCACTTGAGCGCTCCAGAAACATAGAGTGTCAGAATCCCCGCAAGTGCACCAATAATCATTGACTCGGTTTGAATTTGCGCTACGAGAGCAGCAATCAATGCAACGATAGTAAAGATAATATCTTTTTTCTTCACAAGAATTGTTTGCGTTGTTTCTATTGTAATATCCCGTTCATACTCTCTTGGTTTTCTGTAAGAGAAGAATACGGCAATTAACAGACCGACAACAAGTCCTCCTGTTGGAATCAACATTGCATACGGAATATCTTTCATATCGATAGCAAGACCTGCAGCTTCCATTTGTGTAGCAATTATTTCATGGAAGATAAAACCGAAACCATATGGCAATAAAATATATGGTGCAGTTAAACCAAACGTCAGTACAGAAGCGATGAGACGACGATCCAGTTTAAGCAAATTCATCACATGTATAATGGGCGGTACGAGCAATGGAATAAAAGCAATGTGAATCGGAATTAGATTCTGAGAGAAAACAGCCATTAGTAGTAATGCCAAAATGATAAGCGTTTTAGCCAATGCTGTTTTTTCTTTTTCTCCATCTTTTTTAATTAATTTCAGGATACTGGCTACTAGCAACTCGGGAATCCCTGTCTTAGAAATAGCAACGGCAAACCCGCCAAGTAAAGCGTAGCTTAACGCAATGGAAGCCCCTCCACCCAATCCGTCTGTAAAGGCAGTGATTGTATCCGGCATGGATAATCCACCTGCTAAACCACCTGAAATGGCCCCTACAAGCAAAGCAAACACAACGTTCACTCTTAATAAACTAAGCAGCAACATGACTGCTACAGCGATTATTACTGCATTCATATATTTTCTCTCCTTATACTTTAGTTCACTAGTGTATTAGAACAACAGAATAAAGGGTATCAAATTGTTTACAAAAAGTCAACAATTCAAGACGTGGAGAATCATTCCAGTGCGCTAGCTTGCGAACTTAATAGTGCGGTTTATAGCTGCACTAGCTTAACAACATGAAAGAACGTTGCATTTTCACTATACAAGTTTTGAAAGATGAAAGAATCTTACATTGTCGAGCTTGCCTGTTCAGCCGTAGTACGGCGCTACTTACGTAATACAGATCATCCTCTTCAAATACCACGGTTTAAACAGAAAAAAACCTTGCCAGCGTCCCGGCAAGGTTTTTGAAAAGGTTTAATTATTTAGTGATAGTAGCAACTACGCCAGCACCAACAGTACGTCCACCCTCACGGATAGAGAACTTAGTACCTTCTTCAAGCGCGATTGGAGCGATAAGAGCAACAGTCATTTCGATGTTGTCTCCAGGCATAACCATTTCAACGCCTTCAGGTAAGTTACAGATACCAGTTACGTCAGTTGTACGGAAGTAGAACTGAGGACGGTAGTTTGTGAAGAATGGAGTGTGACGTCCACCTTCTTCTTTTGATAAAACATAAACTTCTGCTTTGAATTCAGTATGTGGAGTGATTGAACCTGGTTTAGCCAATACTTGTCCACGTTGGATATCTTCACGAGCTACTCCACGAAGAAGAGCACCGATGTTGTCACCAGCTTCTGCATAGTCAAGAAGTTTACGGAACATTTCAACGCCAGTTACTGTAGTTGATTTCGGCTCTTCAACGATACCGATGATGTCAACAACGTCACCAACTTTAACTTGTCCACGCTCAACACGACCAGTTGCAACTGTACCACGACCTGTGATTGAGAATACATCCTCAACAGGCATCATGAATGGTTTGTCAGTTTGACGTTCTGGAGTTGGGATATAAGAGTCAACAGCGTCCATTAATTCAACGATTTTCTCTTCCCACTCAGCTTCGCCTTCTAATGCTTTAAGAGCTGAACCTTTGATTACTGGAATGTCGTCGCCTGGGAAGTCATATTCAGAAAGAAGATCACGAACTTCCATTTCTACTAATTCAAGTAACTCTTCGTCGTCTACCATGTCACATTTGTTCATGAAGACTACTAAGTAAGGAACACCAACTTGACGTGAAAGAAGGATGTGCTCACGAGTTTGTGGCATTGGGCCGTCAGCAGCAGATACTACTAAGATCCCGCCGTCCATTTGTGCAGCACCAGTGATCATGTTTTTAACATAATCGGCATGTCCTGGGCAGTCAACGTGTGCATAGTGACGAGCTGCAGTTTCATACTCAACGTGAGAAGTGTTGATTGTGATTCCGCGCTCTTTTTCTTCAGGAGCGTTATCGATTTGTGCATAGCTCATTGCAGTACCACCAGAACGTTTTGCAAGAACTGTTGCGATTGCAGCTGTTAAAGTTGTTTTACCATGGTCAACGTGACCGATTGTACCAATGTTAGCATGTGTTTTAGAACGATCGAATTTAGCTTTTGCCATTAGGGATGTCCTCCTCAGAATTTAAATAATAGGTTTTACTATGGATGATGATGGTCTAGATCCACCATCATTCATAGCTTACAAAATAGTTATACTTGATAAAGAATCAAAATTCAATTATTGACCTTTATTTTTTTTGATAATTTCTTCAGAAATTGATTTCGGTACTTCTTCATAGTGATCGAAAGTCATAGAGAATACGCCACGACCTTGAGTTGCAGAACGAAGAGTTGTTGCATAACCGAACATTTCAGAAAGTGGAACCATTGAACGAACAACTTGTGAATTACCACGAGCTTCCATTCCTTCTACACGTCCACGACGAGAAGTGATGTTACCCATAATATCTCCTAAGTATTCCTCAGGAATTACTACTTCCACTTTCATCATTGGCTCAAGAAGTACTGGTTTACATTTTGAAATTGCGTTTTTCAGTGCCATAGATGCAGCAACTTTGAACGCCATTTCATTTGAATCGACATCATGGTAAGAACCGTCAAATAGACGAGCCTTAATGTCGATAAGTGGGTAACCAGCTAATACACCATTGTTTAAAGAGTCACGAAGACCTGCTTCAACAGCTGGGATGTATTCACGTGGTACAACACCACCGACGATGCCGTTTTCAAATTCAAAGCCTTTTCCTTCTTCGTTTGGAGAGAACTCAATCCAAACGTGTCCGAATTGACCACGTCCACCAGATTGGCGAACGAATTTACCTTCAACTGAAGCAGACTCGCGGAATGTCTCACGGTAAGATACCATTGGAGCACCTACGTTAGCTTCTACTTTGAATTCACGACGCATACGGTCAACTAAGATATCAAGGTGAAGCTCACCCATACCAGAGATGATCGTTTGTCCAGTTTCTACGTCAGTGTGAGCGCGGAAAGTAGGATCTTCCTCTTGAAGTTTTTGTAAAGCTTGACCCATTTTATCTTGGTCAGCTTTTGACTTCGGCTCTACAGATAACGAGATAACTGGTTCTGGGAATTCCATAGACTCAAGAATAACAAGATGTTTCTCGTCACATAATGTGTCTCCAGTAGTTGTATCTTTAAGACCAACTGCTGCTGCAATATCACCAGAGTAAACTTGAGCAATCTCTTCACGAGAGTTAGCGTGCATTTGTAGGATACGACCTACGCGTTCACGTTTGCCCTTTGTTGAGTTTTGTACGTAAGACCCTGAAGAAAGAACACCAGAGTATACGCGGAAGAACGTTAATTTACCAACGTAAGGATCCGTCATTACTTTGAATGCTAATGCAGAGAATGGTTCTGAGTCGCTAGACTTACGAACAACCTCTTCATCAGAATCAGGTAAAACACCTTTAATTGCTGGTACGTCAGTTGGAGCTGGAAGGTAATCAACTACTGCGTCAAGCATTTTACGAACACCTTTGTGTTTGAATGCTGTACCACAAATAACTGGGTAGAAGTCAACTGCGATTGTTGCTTTACGGATAGCCGTTTTCAACTCTGCATTTGAGATTTCTTCACCTTCAAGGTATTTCTCCATAAGTTCTTCGTCAACGCTAGCTACCGCTTCGATTAATTTCTCACGGTATTCTGCCGCTTGAGCTTTATGTGATTCAGGAATTTCGCCTTCTGTAACTGCAGTACCATCTTCGTTGCCGTAGAAAGTAGCTTTCATTTCAATAAGGTCGATGATTGCACTGAACTCATCTTCAGCACCAATTGGAAGTTGGATTGGATGTGCGTTCGCTTGTAGGCGATCGTGTAGAGTTCCTACAGAATATAGGAAATCCGCACCCATTTTATCCATTTTGTTAATGAAAACAATACGTGGTACGCCATAAGTTGTTGCTTGACGCCATACTGTTTCAGTTTGTGGTTCAACACCAGATTGTGCATCTAGAACAGTAACAGCACCATCTAGTACTCGAAGTGAACGTTCAACTTCAACAGTGAAGTCTACGTGTCCAGGAGTATCGATGATATTTACACGGTGACCATTCCAAGCAGCTGTTGTTGCAGCTGAAGTAATTGTGATACCGCGTTCTTGTTCTTGTTCCATCCAGTCCATTTGTGAAGCACCTTCGTGCGTTTCACCAATTTTATGGATTTTACCAGTGTAATAAAGAATACGTTCAGTAGTAGTCGTTTTACCGGCATCGATGTGAGCCATGATCCCGATATTACGTGTATTCTCTAAGGAGAATTCTCTAGCCATTGTGTAATCTCCTTCCATATCTAATTAGAATGATTAGTGGATGAAAAATCCTACCAGCGGTAGTGAGCGAATGCTTTGTTCGCTTCTGCCATTTTGTGCATATCTTCACGTTTCTTCACAGAAGCACCTGTGTTGTTAGAAGCGTCAAGAATTTCATTAGCTAAACGCTCTTCCATAG
Organism: Paenisporosarcina quisquiliarum; assembly: GCF_027563315.1. Lineage (GTDB taxonomy): Bacteria > Bacillota > Bacilli > Bacillales_A > Planococcaceae > Paenisporosarcina > Paenisporosarcina quisquiliarum. The sequence goes on along the minus strand of NZ_JAMKBJ010000008.1, from coordinate 113,827 downwards.
TTTTCTCCCCACGAAGACGAGAATAGTTAACTAGGTAGCGAAGACCTAATGTAGAACGACGTTCTGGACGAACTTCGATTGGCACCTGATAGTTAGAACCACCAACACGGCGAGCTTTAACTTCAAGTACTGGCATGATGTTAGCTAATGCTGCATCAAATACTTCCAAAGGATCTTTACCTGAACGTTCTTGAACAAGTTCAAACGCTCCATAAAGAATTTTTTGAGAAGTACCTCTTTTACCATCTACCATCATTTTATTGATAAGACGAGTTACAAGTTTTGAATTATAAATTGGATCTGGTAACACGTCACGTTTGGAAACAGGACCTTTACGAGGCATGTGTTTTCCTCCTTTCGATGAGATCTATAGTTTTATTTTTAATTAGCTTTTTTTAACTTTAGGGCGTTTAGTACCGTATAATGAGCGGCTTTGCATACGACCGTTTACACCGGCAGTATCAAGAGCACCACGTACGATATGGTAACGAACACCCGGTAAATCTTTAACTCGTCCTCCACGGATTAGAACAACACTGTGTTCTTGAAGGTTGTGGCCTTCACCCGGGATGTACGCAGTAACCTCAATTAGGTTAGTTAAACGTACACGCGCATATTTACGAAGCGCTGAGTTAGGTTTTTTCGGTGTCATTGTACCAACACGAGTACAAACCCCACGTTTTTGCGGTGAACTAACGTTTGTTAACGTTTTTTTAGAGCTGTTATACCCTTTGTTCAATGCTGGTGAGCCAGATTTGACTGTTTTGGATTTACGAGGCTTACGTACCAATTGGTTAATTGTAGGCATCGATTATTCCTCCCTTCTTGTTATCGTTGTAATACCACACATCCAGGTGGTTCATTTTTGGGTAAAAAACAAAGTCTTTGTGTTTTCAAACACAAAAACTGTTACACAGTAATTGCAACAACTGCTGCACCCACTTGAAGTCCGCAGGCTTTACCGAGTTCTATTTTAGACTCTACAAAGTCAATCTTCACACCTTTTTCTTCAGCTAACTGAATAGCTGGTTGAGTGATCCGGTTGTCTGCATCACGAGCCACGAGAATTTCTACTACATGGCCACCATGGATTGCTTTTACTGTTTGCTTAGTACCGATGACGGTTTTCTTCGCCTGATTTACTTTTTCATAAGACATTTAGCATATCCTCCAAAGACCCAGACCTTCAACTATCAACCTTAAATATATTATCATCCATAATTTTTTCTGTCAACCCATTTCATAAGAAAAGCGGAAAGACCACATCACTTATCAGTTGTCATAAATATTCCGGGGGGCTGTTTATACAAACCCCCGGAACAGGATGATGAATTTATTCTGCGCTCACTGCTACTTCAGTTTCGTTTTTCTTTTGGTCAACAATCTTGATCTGACGGTAACGTTGCATACCTGTACCCGCTGGAACGAGTTTACCGATAATAACATTTTCTTTCAGGCCAAGCAATTCATCGCGTTTTCCTTTGATAGCCGCGTCTGTTAACACACGCGTCGTTTCTTGGAACGATGCTGCTGATAAGAACGATTCTGTTTCAAGTGAAGCTTTCGTAATACCGAGAATAACCGGACGACATGTTGCCGGAAGCTTACCGTTCAACACAGCCTCTTTATTCGCATCTGCAAATTGGTGGATGTCGAGTAACGAACCTGGAAGTAATTCTGTTTCTCCAGCTTCGATGACGCGCACTTTACGAAGCATTTGGCGAACCATTACTTCGATATGTTTGTCTCCGATTTCTACCCCTTGCATACGGTATACTTTTTGAACTTCTTTCAATAAGTACTCTTGAACAGTTGAAACGTCTTTAACTTTTAACAATTCTTTCGGATCAATTGAACCTTCAGTCAATACTTCACCGCGTTTAATAGCATCATTCAGTTGAACTTTCAGACGACCATTATAAGGAGCTAGGTATTTACGTGTTTCAACATCACCTTGAACAGTGATTTCTTTTTGACCTTCACGGATTTCATCAATAGCAGAGATAACCCCTGTAATTTCAGAAATAACCGCTTGACCTTTAGGATTACGAGATTCGAAAATCTCTTGGATACGTGGAAGACCTTGTGTAATATCGTCTCCTGCTACCCCACCTGTATGGAACGTACGCATCGTTAACTGAGTACCTGGTTCACCGATTGATTGGGCTGCGATAATACCGACTGCTTCTCCAACTTCAACGTTTTCACCAGTTGCCAAGTTGATTCCGTAACATTTTTTACATACGCCGTGTTTCGTGTTACATGTGAATGCAGAACGAATAGTTAATTCTTCGAATCCAGCATCCAAAATAACGCGAGCTACGTCTTCTGTAATCAAACCATCTCTCTCCAAGATAACTTTATTCGTTTCTGGATGGAAAATAGTTTTACGAGTATGACGACCGACAATACGCTCGTCGAACCCTTCGATTACCTCTGTGCCGTCCATTAATGCGCCAATCAACAAGCCACGGTCCGTTCCGCAATCATCTTCACGAACAATAACATCTTGAGCAACGTCAACTAGACGACGTGTTAAGTAACCTGAGTCAGCCGTTTTAAGGGCTGTATCCGCAAGACCTTTACGAGCACCATGCGTAGAGATGAAGTATTCAAGTACTGTTAAACCTTCACGGAATGATGATTTAATCGGAAGCTCGATAATACGACCGGCCGGATTGGCCATTAGCCCACGCATACCTGCAAGTTGAGTAAAGTTGGATGCGTTACCACGCGCTCCAGAGTCACTCATCATGAAGATTGGGTTCAAGTTATCTAATGATTTCATTAGTTTTTCCTGAATAACGTCCTTCGCAGCACTCCAGTAAGAAATAACGCGATCATAACGCTCTTCTTCTGTAATTAATCCACGACGGAATTGTTTCAGTACTTTATCTACTTTATCTTGAGCTTCTTCTAATACTTGCCCTTTGTCTGGAAGTACTACGATATCTGAGATACCGATTGTAATACCAGCTTTAGTTGAGTATTTGAAACCAAGGTTTTTCATACGGTCAAGCATTTTCGACGTTTCAGTAATATGGAAACGTTTGAATACTTCAGCGATGATGTTTCCAAGAATTTTCTTCTTGAATGGTGAAACAAGTTCCATTTCATCGATGTGTTTACGCACATCAGTTGATGTCGGAACGAAGTATTTAGAAGGTGTTTCAACTTGAAGGTTGAAATCCGTTGGTTCGTTAATGTACGGGAATGTTTCAGGTAAAATCTCATTGAAAATTACTTTACCCACTGTCGTCAATAACAACATTTTGTTTTGTTCTTCAGTGAATGTTTGGTTGTTCAATGAACCTGCCGCGATTGCAATACGAGTATGCAAATGCGCATGTCCGTTTTGATAAGCAATCAACACTTCATTTGGACCATAGAATGTAGAACCTTCGCCTGTTGCACCTTTACGCTCAAGTGTTAAGTAGTAGTTACCTAATACCATATCTTGAGATGGTGTAACAACTGGTTTTCCATCTTTAGGATTCAAAATGTTTTGTGCAGCCAACATTAGTAAACGAGCTTCAGCTTGCGCTTCTGCTGATAAAGGAACGTGAACCGCCATTTGGTCACCATCGAAGTCAGCGTTATAAGCTGTACATACAAGAGGGTGAAGACGAATTGCGCGACCTTCTACTAAAGTTGGTTCGAAAGCTTGAATTCCAAGACGGTGAAGAGTCGGTGCGCGGTTAAGTAAAACCGGATGCTCCTTAATAACGTCTTCTAGTACATCCCAGACTTCTGAATGCATACGCTCAATTTTGCGTTTTGCACTCTTGATGTTGTGAGCTAAGCCACGCTCAACTAGTTCTTTCATAACAAACGGCTTGAATAATTCAATCGCCATTTCTTTTGGAAGTCCACATTGATACATCTTCAAGTTTGGACCTACAACGATAACCGAACGACCAGAGTAGTCAACACGTTTACCAAGTAAGTTTTGACGGAAACGACCTTGTTTCCCTTTCAACATATGTGAAAGTGATTTCAATGGACGGTTACCTGGTCCAGTAACTGGACGGCCACGGCGACCATTATCAATCAATGCATCAACAGCTTCTTGTAACATACGTTTTTCGTTCTGAACGATGATGCTTGGAGCACCAAGGTCTAACAAACGTTTTAAACGGTTATTACGGTTGATAACACGGCGATACAAATCATTTAAATCAGAAGTAGCAAAACGGCCACCATCTAATTGAACCATCGGGCGTAATTCTGGTGGAATTACCGGAAGTACATCTAAAATCATCCAATCTGGTTTGTTACCAGAGTTACGGAATGATTCCACTACTTCAAGACGCTTAATTGCACGCGTACGTCGTTGACCAGCGGCAGTTTTAAGCTCTTCCTTCAGCATTTCTGTTTCTTTTTCAAGATCAAGTTCTTGAAGAAGACGCTTGATTGCTTCTGCACCCATTGCTGCATAGAATTTCGTGCCGTATTTTTCACGGTATGCACGGTATTCTTTCTCAGACAATAGTTGCTTGCGCTCAAGTGGTGTATTCGCAGGGTCTACAACGACATAAGAAGCAAAGTAGATTACTTCTTCCAATGAACGTGGAGACATATCCAGGATAAGTCCCATACGACTTGGAATTCCTTTGAAATACCAAATATGTGATACAGGAGCCGCTAATTCAATGTGACCCATGCGCTCACGGCGCACTTTTGAACGTGTAACTTCAACGCCACAACGATCACAAACGACACCTTTATAACGAACACGCTTATACTTACCGCAATGACATTCCCAGTCCTTTGTTGGTCCGAAAATGCGTTCACAGAACAAACCATCTTTTTCAGGTTTAAGTGTGCGGTAGTTAATTGTTTCAGGCTTCTTCACTTCACCGTATGACCAAGAACGAATCTTGTCAGGAGATGCTAAACCAATCTTCATGTACTCAAAATTATTAACGTCTATCAAGGAGCCTACCTCCCTTAGTCTGGGTCTTTTAAAGACTTTATCCACTTAGCTCAGGCGGATAACTTTTATGGAAATGGAAATGCGGGCAGGTATGAGGGCCTGCCCTTATTTCTTAAAAAGGATTGTTATATATTGCCTTATTCGGCTGAACCGACTGGCACTTCGTCCGTCATTGGCAGGATGTTGAGAGCATCAGCTGGTTGAAGATCGTCTTCTTCATCCAAATCACGCAATTCAATTTCTTGGTCGTTGATTGTCATCATCTTAACGTCCATACCTAAGCTTTGAAGTTCTTTAATTAATACTTTGAATGATTCTGGAACACCTGGTTCCGGAACGCTTTCACCTTTAACGATGGCTTCGTATGTTTTCACACGACCTACCACGTCATCGGATTTCACTGTCAAGATTTCTTGAAGTGTGTAAGCAGCACCGTATGCTTCAAGTGCCCAAACCTCCATCTCACCGAAACGCTGTCCACCGAATTGTGCTTTACCACCAAGCGGTTGTTGCGTAACAAGAGAGTAAGGTCCAGTTGAACGTGCATGCAATTTATCGTCAACCATGTGGGCTAACTTAATCATGTACATGATTCCGACAGAAACACGGTTGTCGAATGGCTCACCTGAGCGGCCATCATACAATGTTGTTTTACCGTCACGGTTCATACCAGCTTCTTCCATCGTATCCCAAACGTCTGCTTCATTGGCTCCATCAAATACTGGTGAAGCCATATGAATGCCAAGTGTACGTGAAGCCATACCTAAGTGAAGCTCCAATACCTGACCGATGTTCATACGAGATGGAACCCCTAGAGGGTTAAGCATGATATCAACTGGTGTACCGTCTGGAAGGAATGGCATGTCTTCTTCTGGAAGGATACGCGAGATAACACCTTTGTTACCATGACGTCCAGCCATTTTATCCCCTACAGAGATTTTACGTTTTTGAACGATGTATGCACGAACGAGTTGATTCACACCTGGTGGAAGCTCGTCGCCATCTTCACGGTTGAACACTTTAACATCCAGGATAATTCCGCCTGCACCATGAGGTACACGTAGAGAAGTATCACGGACTTCACGTGCTTTTTCACCGAAGATTGCATGTAATAAACGTTCTTCAGCTGTTAACTCAGTAACCCCTTTAGGTGTTACTTTACCTACTAAGATATCGCCATCGCGAACTTCCGCACCTACACGAATGATTCCACGGTCATCTAAATTACGAAGCGCTTCTTCACCCACGTTTGGAATGTCACGTGTGATTTCTTCAGGTCCGAGTTTTGTATCACGTGATTCTGACTCGTATTCCTCGATATGCACAGAAGTGTACACATCGTCTTTTACAAGACGTTCACTCATGATAACAGCATCTTCATAGTTGAAGCCGTCCCATGTCATGAAAGCAACAAGCACGTTACGTCCAAGTGCCATCTCACCACGTTCCATAGAAGGACCATCAGCAAGAATATCAAGTGGTTTTACGCGATCGCCAACTTTAACGATTGGGCGTTGGTTATAACTCGTCCCTTGGTTAGAACGAATGAATTTTTGTAATTTATATTTCGTTAAATCGCCTTTAACTTCTTTGCCGTCGATTTCTTCAATACGACGAACTCGAATTTCTTTCGCTTCTACATGCTCAACGATACCGTCAAACTTAGCGATAACCGCAGCACCCGAGTCACGCGCATTCACATGTTCCATCCCTGTTCCTACGAAAGGAGCTTCAGGATTTAACAATGGAACGGCTTGACGTTGCATGTTCGCACCCATTAGGGCACGGTTGGAGTCATCGTTCTCTAAGAACGGGATACACGCTGTCGCAGCAGAAACAACTTGTTTAGGCGATACATCCATATAATCGATTGATGAACGTTTGAATACCGTGTTATCTCCACGGAAACGACCTACAACTTCTTCATCCACAAATTCACCAGTGTCAGAAAGACGTGCATTAGCTTGTGCCACTACATAGTTGTCTTCTTCATCAGCTGTTAAATAGTCGATACGAGTTGTTACAAGGCCTGTCTCAGGATCTACGCGACGGTAAGGTGTTTCAATAAATCCGAATTTGTTCACTTTCGCAAAACTTGAAAGTGAGTTGATTAACCCGATGTTTGGTCCCTCAGGCGTTTCAATCGGACACATACGACCATAGTGGGAGTAATGAACGTCACGTACTTCAAAGCCAGCACGTTCACGTGTTAAACCACCGGGTCCTAATGCCGATAGACGGCGTTTGTGCGTCAATTCAGCAAGCGGATTCGTTTGATCCATGAATTGAGACAACTGAGAACTACCAAAGAACTCTTTAATTGATGCAATAACCGGACGGATATTAATCAATTGTTGTGGAACTATAGATTGTGTGTCGTTAATTGACATACGCTCACGTACCACACGTTCCATACGGGAAAGACCAATACGGAATTGGTTTTGTAATAACTCTCCTACTGAACGTAAACGACGGTTACCTAGATGATCGATGTCATCCGTGTTTCCAACGTTGTAAAGTAGGCCAAAGAAGTAACTAACAGAAGAAATAATATCAGCAGGTGTGATGTTTTTGATTGCATCTTCAATATAAGCATTGCTGATAACATTGATTTCTTGTTGCGCTTCGTTGTTTGGTGCATAAATTTTTATTGATTGCAACGTGATATCGCCATCTAAAACGCCACCGACTTGAGAAATTGTTTGGAATCCGATTCCATTCTCAAGATGTGGGATTAAACGATCAAGTAAACGACGGTCAATCACTGCACCTTGTTCAGCTAGAATTTCACCAGTTTCTGGATCAACTAGTGTTTCAGCAATTGTTTGATTGAACAAACGGTTTTTGATGTGCAGTTTTTTATTCATTTTGTAGCGACCTACATTTGCTAAGTCATAGCGTTTTGGGTCGAAGAAACGTGAGTACAACAGGCTCTTCGCGCTTTCAACTGTTGGCGGCTCGCCTGGACGAAGACGCTCATAAATTTCAAGCAACGCTTTATCTGTGCTCTCCGTGTTATCTTTTTCTAAAGTATTACGAAGGTATTCGTTATCGCCGATCAGGTCGATAATTTCTTGATCAGAACCGAAGCCAAGTGCACGCAGAAGTACCGTTACTGGTAATTTACGTGTGCGATCGATACGTACATATACTACGTCTTTCGCGTCAATTTCGTATTCCAACCATGCGCCACGGTTAGGAATAACCGTTGCACCGAAACCTTTTTTACCGTTTTTATCTGTCTTATCATGGAAGTAAACACTTGGTGAACGTACTAACTGAGATACGATTACGCGCTCAGCGCCGTTGATGACGAAAGTACCTGTCTCTGTCATGAGTGGGAAATCACCCATAAACACATCTTGTTCTTTCACTTCATCTGTTTCCTTGTTATGAAGACGTACTTTTACGCGAAGTGGTGCAGCGTATGTTACGTCACGTTCTTTCGACTCATCGACAGGATACTTAGGTTCCCCTAATGTATAATCGATGAATTCTAGTGAAAGGTTGCCTGTGAAGTCTGCAATTGGAGAAATGTCTCGGAACATTTCACGCAAACCTTCTTCCAGGAACCATTCATAAGATGCTGTTTGAATTTCAATTAAATTCGGAAGTTCCAGCACCTCATTAATACGCGCAAAACTTCTGCGCTGGCGGTGTTGTCCGTACTGAACTAGTTGACCTGCCAACTCATTCACCCCTCAATAAAGCAATATTAGGACTTTTCGACGCACCATATTTAGTGTATGATGTCGAAAAGACAAAAAGAAAACGAGTTCTATAAGAGCTCATTTTCGGTTAACTAAATTTATTCATGGTAAGTATACCCACTAAGAAAATATCTTTATACAAAAGGGCATACGACCGCAAAATAATATTTTTGCATTTTATTATAATATCATAGCGATTTTGTCAAGTCAATAATCATTTGACTTTTTCAGCTTTAATGATCCAGTAACCTCTTACCTTGTCGATCACTTCAACTTGACCGAAAATTTCTTCTAATCGATCGAAAGTTGACGGAGCTCCTTGTTTCTTCTGAATGACAACCCACAACTCTCCACCCACACGCAATTTCGTATAGGCATCTACATAGAAACGAAAAATCGTTTGTTTACCAGCTCGGATCGGCGGGTTTGTTAATATTGTAGCAAAGTCAGTTTCCGTAACGTCGGTTAACCCGTCACTTTCATAGATTCGTACATTTTGTACCCCGTTGACTTCCGCATTTTTTCGCGAAAGTTGAACTGCACGCTCGTTAATGTCCACCAGATGAATCGTACGGTCTGCCTCAGTTTTAGCGATGGATAAACCAATTGGTCCATACCCACACCCCACATCAAGCACAGGCCCTTCAGTAGCAGGCATTTTAAACGAATCAATCAAAACACGGGACCCAAAATCTACTTCGCTTTTACTGAAAACACCCGTATCCGTTTCAAAATGAAACAGCTCACCACGCAGTTTAAAACTCCATGATTTAGGCTTACTTTCAGTTTGAGGTTTTTTTGAATAATAATGATCAGCCATTCGGGCACCCTCCAACCTGATGATGAAATGAAGAAAAAGCCCGCCGTTAACTGACGAGCTTTCCATTACTTATTAAAAGAAATTATTTAACTTCTACTGAAGCGCCAACTTCTTCAAGTTTAGCTTTGATTTCTTCTGCTTCTTCTTTAGTTACGCCTTCTTTAAGAGCTTTAGGAGCGTTGTCTACAACTTCTTTAGCTTCTTTAAGACCTAATCCAGTGATTTCACGAACCACTTTGATTACTTTGATTTTTTGATCTCCTGCAGAGTTAAGCATTACATCAAATTCAGTTTTTTCTTCTTCAGCAGCAGCACCGCCACCAGCAGCCATAGCCATTGGTGCAGCAGCTGTAACGCCGAATTCTTCTTCGATTGCTTTTACTAAGTCGTTTAATTCAAGAACTGTCATACCTTTGATTGCTTCAAGGATTTGAGTGTTGTTCATTGTATGTTCCTCCTAATAGGAATATTTTTTTGTTTGGGTTATACCCGGTTTTAAACAGCTAAGCCGTGTAACGAATTACGCGCCTTGCTCTTCTTTTTGTTCTGCAACAGCTTTTGTGACAACTGCGAAGTTGCGCATTGGAGCTTGTAGAACGCTGAGTAGCATTGACAACAAACCTTCGCGAGAAGGAAGTTCTGCAAGTGCTTTGATATCTTCAGCAGTTGCGATTGTACCTTCAATCACACCAGCTTTGATTTCAAGATGTTCGTTCTTTTTAGCGAAATCGTTAAGGATTTTCGCTGGCGCTACTACGTCTTCTGTTGAGAACGCAATTGCGTTTGGACCTGTAAGACTTTCGTTCAAGCCTTCAAGACCAGCAACTTCAACTGCACGGCGAGTCATTGTGTTTTTGTACACTTTGAATTCAACGCCAGCTTCACGAAGTTGTTTACGAAGTTCAGTTACTTGAGAAACACTCAAGCCACGGTAGTCAACTACTACTGCAGTTGCTGCTGTTTGGAACTTTTCAGTAATTTCTTCAACACGAACTTTTTTAGCTTCGATTGCTCTGCTCATCTGGACACCTCCTAATAGAATGAGTCATTTATACCGCCAAAAGAAAAGCCCCTGGATCTATATAGACACAGGGGCTGAAACGTCATCTTTAAAAGAATCTGAATGCATGTCCTCGGTAGGATCATTATGCGACAAGTCGCCCCTACTGTCTACGGTACAAATAATTTATTTACAACAAAAGTCATCTTAACAGATAAACTTTTAACTGTCAACCTTATTTGTTAACTTTTACGCTAGAAGAATCCACTTTTACAGATGGACCCATTGTAGTTGTAACGTTAACTGATTTCATGTAAGTTCCTTTAGCTGCCGCAGGCTTAGCTTTTTGAACTACATCGAATACTGCTAAGAAGTTTTCAACTAACTTGTTGTCGTCGAAAGAAACTTTACCGATTGGTGCGTGGATGATACCAGCTTTGTCAGCACGGTATTCAACTTTACCAGCCTTGATTTCTTCGATTGCTTTAGTTACGTCGAATGTTACAGTACCAGTTTTAGGGTTTGGCATTAAGCCTTTTGGTCCTAATACGCGACCTAATTTACCAACTTCACCCATCATGTCAGGAGTAGCTACGATTACATCGAAGTCAAACCATCCTTGTTGGATTTTAGTGATGAACTCTGAATCGCCAACAAAGTCAGCGCCAGCAGCTTCTGCTTCTTTTAATTTTTCGCCTTTAGCGAAAACTAATACACGTTGAGTTTTACCAGTTCCGTTTGGAAGTACTACTGCTCCACGGATTTGTTGGTCATTTTTACGTGTGTCGATTCCTAATTTGAATGCCACTTCAACTGTTGCGTCAAAGTTAACAGTGCTCGTTTTTTTAGCAAGTTCGATTGCCTCTTGAGCTGCGTACAATTTAGTACGGTCTACCAATTTCGCTGCATCTTGCAACTTTTTACCTTTTTTAGCCATTGTAAAATGTCCTCCTTGATTGTGGTTTTAGCGGAATAAACCTCCCACGAATAAGGGTTGCGTGTCTTGTAGACATCCGCAACCCCCCAAAAACTAATGCATCATCAAGTGCAGGGATTAGTCTTCGATGACAATACCCATGCTGCGCGCAGTACCTTCAACCATCAACATAGCTGCTTCAACTGATGCTGCGTTTAGGTCTGGCATTTTTTGTTCAGCGATTTCGCGAACTTTATCACGCTTCACCGTAGCAACTTTTTTGCGGTTTGGTTCACCAGAACCTGACTGGATACCAGCCGCCACTTTAAGTAATACTGCTGCAGGTGGAGTTTTTGTAATGAATGTAAATGAACGGTCTTCAAATACAGAAATTTCAACAGGGATAATTAGTCCAGCTTGATCTGCCGTACGTGCGTTGAATTCTTTACAGAATCCCATGATATTAACACCTGCTTGACCCAATGCTGGACCAACCGGCGGTGCTGGATTTGCTTTACCAGCAGGAATTTGTAATTTTACTACTTTAACAACTTTTTTAGCCACGAGACACACCTCCTTAAGTCCGTGATGTGGTAATTGGGTTGCCCCTCCCACTCAATATCTGTCTGTCAGCTACTAGCTGAGCATAAGCTAAAATTTTCGCAGACTACACTATTTCAGTCTGACCTTTGAAATAATACCATTTTTCCAAAACTTAAGCAAGTAGCTTTTGGAAAAAGGTTGTAAGATTTAAATTTCGAATGGGTTTTTCCACTCTAAAGTTGCTTTGTTTAGTTAAGTGTCAGCGTGTATTTAAGCCATAGAGCTTGAGTGGCGCTTTTCACTATTCTACTATGTCTAGTTGCAAGCGCCAGCCTGCACCTAAGCTTCAGGCCTTCTCACGAAAGCAAGCTTTCGCGTCGGTCCTTCCAGCACCGGTGTCAGGCTTGAGTAGCGCTTTTCACTTTTCTAATTACATTTTAATAACTTGATCGTAGTCCAGTTCCATTTTTGTTTCGCGTCCAAACATATCAACAGAAACTTTCAACTTGCCTTTTGCATCATCAATCTCTTCCACTTTACCTTGGAAGTGTGCAAATGGTCCTTCAAGAACTTCAACCATTTCACCGACTGTGTATTGCGCTTCAAGTTTACGTTCAGTCATACCCATTTGTTTCAGGATGAATTCTACTTCTTCCGGCAATAATGGTGTCGGTTTTGCTCCACCACCTGAAGAACCGATAAATCCAGTAACACCTGGTGTATTACGCACGACATACCAAGAATCGTCCGTCATCACAAGTTCTACTAAAACATACCCAGGGAATGTTTTACGCATTACTGTGCGTTTTTTACCATCTTTAAAATCCGTTTCTTGTTCTTCCGGGATGATGACGCGGAAGATCAGATCGGACATACCCATTGTTTCAACACGCTTTTCAAGATTTGCTTTTACTTTGTTCTCGTATCCAGAATACGTGTGAACAACATACCAATTCTTTTCCATAAGTAGCAGGACTGTTCGTCCGTCCCTCCATTTCTTTAGACAAATGAAAAAACCCGTTCTCAGTTTCTGACGGGCTATTTTCCACAAGTGCTATCAGTTATCAAATTACAGTTTAAGGAACCAGCGAAACGCTTCTGAAATTCCTAAGTCAATGACTGCGAAAAACACTGCCATAATTACGACCGTTGAAAGTACAATGACTGTATAACGAGTCAGTTCCTTACGTTTAGGCCAGCTAACTTTTCTCATTTCCGAGACAACATTACCAAAGAAACCACTGATATTAGCCATTCTGATTTAACCCTCCGAGTAAAAATTATCTATATTTATATTTACAACGTTTGCTTATGAACCGTATGCGCTTTGCAATGGGAGCAATACTTTTTCAGTTCCAGACGTTCACTTGATCCTTCTTTCGAAGCAGGCACTGTATAGTTTCTTGAACCACATTGCACACAGCTTAAGACGACTTTATTAGCCATTTTATCACCTTTTAAGTCAGCATTTGTCTTTTTAAAGACTATCACCTACGGTTTAGACTGTCAACAAACGCCCGGGTGAAGATTTCAATGAACGCCACCGATTTCAATGTGCCGTTCCAGTTTCCTCTTCACGCGTTGCAGTGCATTATCAATGGATTTAACATGACGATTCAACTCTTCGGAAATTTCATGGTAAGACTGGCCATCCAGATACAAAGCCAGTACTTGCCGCTCCAATTCGCTAAGAATTTCGCTCATTTTTTCTTCCATGTAATCAAAATCTTCACGATGAATCATCAGTTCTTCAGGATCGTCGATGACGGAACCCGAAATCACGTCCATTAACGTACGGTCAGATTCTTCATCAAAAATCGGCTTGTCCAATGACACATATGAATTGAGCGGAATATGCTTTTGACGTGTTGCTGTTTTAATAGCGGTTATAATTTGACGCGTGATGCAAAGTTCTGCAAATGCACGAAACGATGAGAGTTTGTCCCCTCTAAAATCCCGAATCGCTTTATAGAGTCCGATCATTCCTTCTTGAATGATATCTTCTTTATCGGCACCGATTAAAAAGTAAGATCTCGCCTTCATACGCACAAAAGATCGATATTTTGTGATTAAAAAGTCCAACGCTTCGGAGTCGCCATTGTGTACCAATTCCACAAGTTCATCATCAAGTAAGTCCTCAAATTGGTGCAGCTTCACGTGTACATAGTCACTCTTCATCAACAGTATCACCTCGGCCGGTCTGCATAGTTTGACCCTAGTATACAGGATGTGGAAATCGAGCGTCAACGCCTCATTTCATCCCTCTGCGCCATTTTTCGAAAATTTCTGCCACTTCATTGGTGAGCTGAATTTTTGAAAACGGCCGTTGGTCCTGAATCGCCTTCACTTTCTTCGTGATATTGTCCTGCACTAACTCCATTTCAATTTCAAGTTCTCGTGCAGACTTCCTCAGTGCACCTTGCGCAAAGATTACCCATTGTTCTGTCAAATCAGATGTTGCTACGTGCACTTGATCACGTCTTGTCATTAGTTGAGAAGTTAATTTTTCAATGCGTTCATCCGCCGTTTCATTTTCACGGGTGAAAATGACTTCGACATCGTACTGCTTTTTCTTCTTTTCTATTCCAGGTACGAGATGCGCATCAAACACAACAATGACTTTCCATCCGGAATACGCTTTGTATTCCGCCATCATTTCAATCAGTCGATCTCTGGCATCAATAAGCTTGTCCGTTTTTAATGCACGCAATTCTTTCCATGCGCCGATAATGTTGTAGCCATCGACGAGTAAAATGTCCATCTCAATTAACCGGCTGGCGGTTGCGCAACACTTCGTACATTAGGATTGCGGCAGCAACAGAAGCATTTAGCGACGTTACATGACCAACCATCGGCATGTGATAAAGGAAGTCACACTTCTCTTTCAGCAAGCGGCTCATCCCTTTTCCTTCACTGCCTATTATGATTGCCAATGGTAATTTGGCATCCATGCGACGGTAGTCAGCCGATCCTTTGGCATCTGTCCCAGCTATCCAAACACCGCGTTTTTTCAAATCTTCAACAGTTTGCGCTAAATTGCCCACGCGCGCTACCGGCACATGTTCAATTGCCCCTGTAGACGTTTTCGCCACAACAGCAGTAAGACCAACCGCACGGCGCTTTGGAATGATGACGCCATGGACGCCGGTCGCATCCGCAGTACGTAAAATAGAACCCAGATTATGTGGATCTTCCAATTCATCTAAAATCAAAAATAACGGATCTTCATTGCGTGACGTAGCACGCTCGAAAAGTTCATCAATCTCCGCATAACGGTAAGCTGCAACTGATGCTGCTATCCCCTGGTGATTGGCTCCATCCGTCAATTGATCGACCTTGTTTTTCGGTACAAACTGGACGATGATGCCAGCTTCTTTCGCTAGTTGCAACAACTCGGCGATGCCGGCTTTTTTGACACCTTCCGCTACCCATACTTTATTCATATCCCGCCCAGATCGAAGGGCTTCCAATACTGGATTTTTTCCTGAGACGATTTCATTGTCTAGTTCAGTCACGATATCGATTCTCCTTTCGGTTCTTCTATAGTGGAAATTGCTTTTTCGATAATTTCCTTCACGCGTTCAAATTCTCCAGATAAATACAGACTTCCGAGAACCGCTTCAAACGCCGTACTATACTTGTACGTCTGTACATCTGTGTTTTTTGGAATGGTGCCAGACTTGGCATTACGACCGCGTCTGAGCACCGCTTCCTCATCTTCCGTCAAAAACTTTTCAGCCAGCAGTACACGTACTACGGATGCTTGAGCTTTTGCTGAAACATATTTTGTCGCTTCTTTATGCAACGTATTTGGTCTGACCCGTCCTGAACGAATCAAGTGTTCACGAACGGCTTGCTCGAGGACTGCATCCCCCATATACGCAAGGGCGAGTGAGTTTAATTGTTTTACATCTGCCGGTCGCAGTGAATATTCTCTGTTCATCCGCGCTTCCAACGGATACCTTGCGCCGTGTCTTCCAATAAAATATTCATTTCTTTCAATTGATCTCGAATCGCATCTGCACGAGCGAAATCTTTATCTTTACGAGCCTGGATTCTCTCAGCAATAAGAGCATCAATTTCTTCATCCAGTACTTCAGTTTGCACTTCCACTTCAATCCCTAACACAAGTGAAAGTTCTTTCAACGTTTCCATGAACGCCGTCAGTACAGCTGCTTCCGTATGTTTTTCAATCAAATACACATTGGCCAGACTTGCCAACTCGAATAAAGCAGCAATCCCGTTTGCCGTATTGAAATCATCGTCCATTGACGAAATGAATTGTGTGCGGACTTCTTCAATCTTGTTTAACCAGATATCCTGGTGGTCTCCAAGTTCAGGGGACGCTTCCAAACGATGCGCCAAATTCGCATAAGATGTTCGAATGCGCGCCAGACCATTTTCCGCATTTTCAACAAGCTCTTGCGAGAAATTGATTGGGTGACGGTAATGTACTGACAGCATAAAGAATCTCAATACTTGCGGATCGATTTGTTTACGAATGTCGTTCACCAATACAAAGTTACCAAGTGATTTCGACATTTTCTCATTATCTATATTGATATAGCCATTATGCATCCAGTAGCGAGCAAATTGTTTGCCTGTGTATGCTTCCGACTGCGCAATTTCGTTTTCATGATGCGGGAACGTCAGATCCTGGCCACCTGCATGAATGTCAATTGTGTCACCAAGGATTTCACGAGCCATTACCGAACATTCAATATGCCAACCCGGACGACCGTTGCCCCAAGGACTCTTCCAGAAAATTTCACCCGGCTTCGCATCTTTCCATAAGGCAAAATCGAGTGCATCTTCTTTCTTTTCGCCCGCTTCAATACGTGCACCAATTTTCAAATCATCGACCGATTGATGGGACAATTTTCCGTAACCATCAAACTTGCGCGTACGGTAGTAGACGTCACCTTGCGACTCGTAAGCATAACCTTTTTCAATCAGGACTTCGATAAATTCGATGATGGAGTCCATATGTTCTGTTACACGTGGATGAGCATCCGCTTTTTGGCAACCGAGTGCGGTCACATCTTCAAAGTAAGCAGCGATAAAACGCTCCGTCAATTCGGATACATCTTCTCCAAGCTCATTTGCAGTCTTGATGATTTTGTCGTCAACATCCGTAAAGTTGGAGACGAAATTAACTTCATATCCACGGAACTTCAAGTATCGACGCACCGTATCGTAGACGATGACAGGACGGGAATTCCCGATGTGGATGTAATTATAGACAGTCGGTCCACACACATACATTTTCACCTTGCCCTCTTCCAGTGGCACAAAGGGCTCTTTTTGTCTTGTCAACGTGTTGTAAATATGAATGCTCATTTATTTCGCTCCTTTTCGAGTTGTTCACTGACGACCGCCACTTGCTCTCGCAAGATAGCAATTTTCTCTTCCAGCATATTGCATTTATCCGCAACCGGATCCGGTAAATCTTGATGATTTAGGTCACGTTTCACTTTGACTCCATCTTGTATCACGACAGTTCCTGGAATACCTACTACCGTGGAATTCGGGGGAACATTTTTTAATACAACGGAGCCGGCACCGACTTTACTGTTTTCACCGATGGTAATTGACCCAAGTACTTTCGCTCCTGTGGCCACTAGTACGTTATCGTGTAACGTTGGGTGTCGCTTACCTCGTTCCTTCCCTGTACCTCCCAGTGTAACGCCTTGGAAAATCGTGACGTTGTTGCCGATTTCACACGTTTCTCCGATGACCACTCCCATACCATGGTCAATAAAAAAGCGACGGCCAATTTTGGCACCCGGATGAATTTCAATTCCGGTGAAAAAACGACTCATTTGTGACACGACTCTCGCCAGGAAAAAGAATTTTCGTTTAAAAAGGGCATGTGCTACACGGTGTGCCCAAACTGCATGCAATCCGGCATATGTCAGCACAACTTCCAGCACACGTCTTGCTGCTGGATCTTGTTCAAAGACGACTTCAACATCTTCTTTCATTAGACTGAACATTTTCTTTCCTCCTATTTTGATTATTTGCTTCGTTCGGTAGCATATTTGTGGCTTTGCGAAAACTCTAACGATTAATTCGGTGTATTTATCGTTTGCTTTCTGAGATAACTCCGTTTTTTGCCCAAAATAAAAAGCGCCCCTGTCATTGACTGACAGAGACGCTGTAATCGCGCGGTTCCACTCTGATTGGAAGGATGTTGTGCATTCCTTCCCACTTGGCGTCTTTTAACGTAGACGATACGGCTCGCTTACTAAACGTTTCAGCTGAGCGCTCAGAGGTGCATTTCCATAGTGCCTGAGCTCAGACCACTTTCAGCCGGTGGTGGTCCTCTCTAAAGAGCGTGCCTTATGTACTTCTCCTCATCAAAGCGTTTTAATGTTCTGGTTAAAGATAGCTTCATTTTCACACCATGATGCGTGAAAGTCAAACTTATTGTTTCGCGAATTTCTCAACACGTGCAAGTACTTTTTCTTTGCCGATTAACGCGATGGCATTCGGCAATTCCGGACCGTGTGTTTGACCAGTCGTCACAACACGGATTGGCATGAACAAGTTCTTACCTTTATGTCCAGTTTCTTTTTGCACAGCTTTAATCGCACCTTTAATAGCATCCGCTTCAAACACTTCCAGTTGCTCAAGTTGTGTTTTGAATGACGCCATAACTTCCGGCACTTGCTCACCAGCTAAAACAGCAGTCGCTTCTTCATCATATGCAAGTTCATCCTTAAAGAATAGGTCAGTTAGCTCAGTAATTTCAGCACCGAAGCTCATTTGTTCATGATAAAGCGCAATCACGCCAGTTGCCCATTGCTTTTCTTCTTCTGTCAATGTTTCAGGCAAACGACCTGCTTTTTGTAGATGAGGCAATGCAAGTTCAACTACTTCATCCAATGAAAGTTGCTTCAAGTATTGATTGTTCATCCAAGTCAATTTTTGCTTATCGAACATCGATGGTGATTTAGATAAACGATTGACGTCGAACTGGCGAATGAATTCTTCTTTCGTGAAGATTTCTTCTTCCCCTTCAGGAGACCAGCCAAGAAGCGCAAAGAAGTTGAACATTGCTTCTGGAATATACCCAAGATCTTTATACTGAGCAACGAATTGAATAATCGATTCGTCACGTTTTGAAAGTTTCTTACGGTTTTCGTTGATGATCAACGTCATATGACCATATTCAGGCGCTTTCCAGCCAAATGCGTCAAATACCATCATTTGTTTTGGTGTGTTAGATAAATGTTCTTCCCCACGGAATACATGAGAAATCTTCATGAAATAGTCATCCAACACGACTGCGTAGTTATAAGTCGGAATACCGTTTGCTTTTACAAGCACCCAGTCCCCAACGTCTTTTGATTCAAATGAAACTGAACCACGAACGAGGTCTTCAAATGTATACGTTACATCTGACGGGACACGCATACGAATCGTATGTGCAAGACCAGCCGCTTCTTTTTCCGCCACTTCTTCTTTTGTTAAGTTACGGCATGTACCTTTGTACATTGGTGCAGCGACACCTTTTGCTTTTTGCTCTTCACGCTCTGCTTCTAACTCTTCCGTTGTACAGAAACATTTATAAGCATGGCCATTTTCAAGCATTTCTTCTGCATGCTTTTGATAAATGTCCAGACGTTCCATTTGACGGTAAGGAGCATATGGTCCACCGATATCAACAGACTCATCATACTCGATGCCAAGCCATTTTAAGTTTTCCAGTTGCGATAATTCGCCACCTTCAATGTTACGTTCAATATCCGTATCTTCAATACGTACGATGAATTTGCCGCCATGGTGACGTGCAAATAAATAGTTGAATAAGGCAGTGCGGGCTCCACCAATATGTAAATTTCCTGTCGGGCTTGGTGCGTAGCGTACGCGAACTTCTTGTGTCATGTGTGTTTCCTCCTCGAATACGTGCTAAACTTTGTCCAGTTTAACACAGGTCATGCTTATTTTTGAATGAGTAAAATCGTCGCCTGTGCCGCGATGCCTTCTCCGCGTCCTGTAAAACCAAGCTTTTCAGTCGTTGTCGCTTTGACATTTACTTGCGTTGGCTCCGCATTTAACAGTTGTGCGATGCGGTCACGCATTTGCGTTATGTAAGGCGCCATCTTCGGTGCTTGTGCAATAATCGTGCAATCCACATTGCCTAATTTATAGCCTTTTTCTTCGACGATGTTCCAAATGTAAGCCAGTAGTTTAGCAGAGTCCGCATCTTTAAATTCAGGATCCGTATCAGGAAAATGACGTCCTATATCCCCTTCGCCGATTGCCCCTAGTGCCGCATCCGTCACCGTATGTAATAAAACATCGGCATCCGAATGACCAATTAAACCTTTTTCATATGGAATCGTCACTCCACCTAAAATAAGCGGTCTATTTTCTGCAAATTCATGTACATCAAACCCTTGTCCAACTCGAAACATTTAGTTTTCCTCCTGCTGTCGTTTTTGTAAGATCGCTTCGCCCATCAATAAATCTTCCTGTGTCGTCATTTTTACATTATCATACGTACTCTCCACCACGTGTACGGGAATATTGAGTCGCTCGACCAACATGGATTCATCTGTACCAAGGAATTCATCCTGTTCCGCTTGCTTCTGTGCTTTTACCAATATGTCCGTTTGGAAAGCTTGCGGTGTCTGGATGATCCACAACTGCTCGCGGTCCACTGTCTCTTCAATGATGTGATTATGTACGCGTTTCATGGTGTCTTTTGCTTTTACGCCAGCAATTGCCGCACCCGTTTCGCTCGCTTTTTGAGCCAATTTTTTAATAACGGCTGGTTCGATAAACGGCCTTGCCGCATCGTGAACGAGAATTAAGTCAGCCTCATGTTCAGCTGCCTGGATACAGGCATACACACTGTGCTGTCGTTCCTCGCCACCTGCAGGCATCCCTTTTACTTTTGTAATGTGATGCTCATCTAACATCTCTTGAATTATCATGCGCTCTTCAGGCTTCACTGCAAGCCATATCCCGGCGCAATTTGGGTCCTGTTCAAAAACCTCGAGCGTATGGATCAGAATCGGCTTATTGCGTAATGTCAGAAATAATTTATTATGGCCAGCCCTCATCCGTTTTCCACTGCCTGCGGCTGGTAATACAACGATATAGTTCATTTCATGTATTCTCCTCATTCATGATGGAAAAGGAGGCCGCCTTAGCTGTCTCGTGTTGATGACAGAAAGGGCAGCCTCTTATTTTTGGTGTGATGTATTATTTCGTTTTGGCAAAAATCATTCGACCTGCCGAAGTTTGAAGAACACTTGTGACAACGACATTAATTGCTTGGCCGATATACGACTTGCCATCTTCTACCACAATCATCGTTCCATCGTCCAAATAAGCAACGCCCTGATTTTGTTCTTTTCCATCTTTGATGACGACGATATGCATTTCTTCACCAGGAATAACGACTGGTTTGACCGCATTCGCAAGATCATTGATATTCAGAACAGGCACTTGATGCAACTCACATACTTTATTCAAGTTGAAATCATTTGTCACTACCATGCCGTCCATTTTCTTCGCAAGACGCATCAATTTCAAATCAACTTCCGCTACATCATCAAAATCTTCTTCCGTAATCAAAACAGCTGAAGCGCGTTCTGACTGAAGTCGTTTCAAAATATCAAGACCTCTTCGGCCACGTGTACGTTTCAATGTATCCGAAGAATCGGCAATATGCTGAAGTTCAGTCAAGACGAACTGAGGTACGACGAGCACCCCTTCCAGGAAACCCGTTGTGGAAATATCAGCAATCCGACCATCGATAATGACACTCGTATCGAGTAATTTATAAGACGCTTGTTGCAATGCCTGCGGGTTGTTTTCATCGAATTTCTTCTTTTGAACAACCGCTTTATTAGCAGTAAACATCTGTACAATCTCATCGCGCTTCTTAAACCCTACTTGGAAACCAAGGTATCCTAAGGTGATGGTCAGCAATACCGGCAATACGGCATTGATGACTGGCAACTGAATGGAATCCACCGCAAAATTCAAAAGAAATGCGACACTAAGACCAACAATCAGACCAAGTGTACCAAACAATAAATCACCGATTGGCGCTTTCAGTAATCGATCTTCCATCCAACTTAAAAACTCAATCAAATAGTCAGTCAACAGTAACGCAAGGACATATAAAAGAATGGCCCCTATTAGTACAGACACATACGGATTGTTCAGCCACGGGTTAGAAGATAAATGTATAAGATCGTATAATTGCGGTAATAAAAGTAACCCGAGCGTTCCACCAATCAAGATAAAGGTAATTCGAATAATCCACTTTAACACAAGCCCACCTCCTGTTTTTGATTATACACGTTTTCACATGGAAACACCTACTAGACGAAGAAGGGATGTGTAAAGTTTCGTTCGACAAACAGTTGTTGTCGGGATTTGCTCATTGCGCTAGGGAGGTAATCGGGGTAATCAGTTTCACTAAACAAGCAAAAAACTTCCCCGAAACGCCTAAGCGTTCGGGAAAGCTTCTTTCAATGCTTGATTTACGGTTTCAACACCGACTACTTGTATGCCTTTTGGATAATCCCAACCGCCAAGGTTCGACGCTGGAATGATTGCACGTTTGAATCCAAGCTTCGCTGCTTCCTGCACACGTTGTTCCACACGAGACACTCGGCGCACTTCACCTGTTAACCCCACTTCACCAATAAAGCAGTCATGCGCACTTGCAGCCACATCGCGGAAACTGGACACGATGGTCGTCAGTACAGCCAAATCGATTGCTGGCTCGTCCAACTTCACGCCGCCCGCCACTTTGATGTAGGCATCTTGCGTTTGCAGCAACATTCCGACCCGCTTCTCTAGAACAGCCATCAAGAGTGAAATCCGGTTTTGATCAATTCCGCTTGCCATCCGCTTCGGATAATTGAAACTCGTCGGCGTAATTAACGCCTGAATTTCAACCAAAATCGGACGCGTCCCTTCCATCGAAGCCACTACCGTTGAACCCGCAGCTCCTTGTGAACGTTCCTGCAAGAACAGTTCAGATGGATTCAGCACTTCTTTCAAACCACCTTGCAACATTTCAAAAATAGCAATCTCGTTAGTTGAGCCGAAACGGTTTTTTTGTGAACGTAAAATGCGATAAGTATGGTGACGTTCACCTTCGAAGTAAAGAACCGTATCCACCATATGTTCTAGCAATCGTGGTCCGGCAATCTGACCTTCCTTCGTGACGTGCCCTACCAGGAAAATCGCAATATTTTTCGTTTTGGCAATTCGCATCAATTCCGCTGTACACTCACGCACTTGAGAAACGCTACCTGGGGCAGACGTGACTTCCGGGTGGTGAACCGTTTGAATAGAGTCGATGACGACAAACTTCGGTTCGACTTGGTCAATTGCTTCATTGACCAGTTCCAAGTTGGTTTCTGAATAAATATAAAGCTCTGAGGATGCCACTCCAAGGCGCTCCGCACGAAGTTTCGTCTGTCGGATCGATTCTTCCCCAGACATATACAGTACGCGTTGCCCTTTGTTTGCAAGTAAAGAAGAAACTTGTAGCAACAGCGTTGATTTTCCGATACCAGGGTCTCCACCAATCAAAATCAACGAACCTGGGACAATCCCGCCCCCAAGAACACGGTTTAACTCTGAAAGGTCCGTATCTACGCGTGGTTCATCGACCGTTTCAACCGCTGTAATTGGTGTCGCTTTTTGAGCAATTTTTTCAGAATGTTGGAATGTACGGCGTGGTCCTTTTACGACCACTTCCACTTCTTCCACCATTGTGTTCCATTCACCGCATCCCGGACAGCGTCCCATCCATTTAGCAGATTCATAGCCACACGAGTTACACATGAATTTCGTTTTACGTTTAGCCATAGTGCCTCCTATGTAGGAAAGCGTAGAGCGCCACTCAAGCTCGACACCGGCGCTGGAAGAAACGTTTCGGAAACCTGTTTCCGAAGAAGTTTCTGAAGCTTAGGTGCGAGCTGGCGCTTGAAGCTGGACAGTAACCCAACTGCAAGTCCCACGCCTTCAAAATACTTAAAAGAGCATTCCGAACAGCCTCGCCGGAATGCTCCAATTGTTTTATTCGGTTACTGCTTCTTTTGTGCGGACAATAAATTCATCGTTCTCCACATCGAACACAATATTGTGACCAGTCAACACTGTGCCTTTTAATAGTTCTTCAGACAAGCGATCTTCGACGTGTTTTTGAAGTGCACGACGGAGCGGACGTGCGCCGTACTCTGGGTCGTAGCCTTCTTTTGAAATTTTTTCTTGAGCCGCTTCCGTTAATTCCAACTCAATTTCCTGCTCTTTCAAGCGTTTCGTTAATTGAGCTGTCATTAGTGTAACGATTTCTTTTAAGTGTTCTTTTTCTAGTGAATGGAACACGATCATTTCATCGACACGGTTTAAGAATTCAGGACGGAAGGCTTTTTTCAGCTCTTCAAGCATTTTGCCTTTCATATCCTTGTATTTCTGTTCGCCGTCTTGCAAATTGAAGCCGACATATTTGTTTTTCTTCAACGCTTCTGCGCCGACGTTTGATGTCATGATGACTACCGTATTGCGGAAGTCGACCGTGCGTCCTTTCGAATCCGTTAAGCGACCGTCTTCTAATACTTGTAGCAAGATATTGAAGACATCTGGATGTGCTTTCTCAATTTCGTCTAAAAGAATAACAGAATAGGGTTTGCGACGAACTTTTTCCGTCAATTGACCGCCATCTTCAAATCCTACGTAACCAGGAGGTGACCCGACAAGACGTGAAGTCGAATGTTTCTCCATGTACTCAGACATGTCGACGCGAATCATGGCATCTTCGTCACCAAACATACTTTCAGCAAGCGCGCGGGCAAGTTCCGTTTTACCAACACCTGTTGGTCCAAGGAAAATGAATGAGCCAATTGGACGTTTTGGATCTTTCAATCCAGCACGTGCTCGACGTACTGCACGGGAAATGGCAGTAACAGCTTCCGCTTGACCGATGACACGTTGGTGCAATGTATCTTCTAGTTTTAGTAATTTCTCAGACTCGGTTTGAGCGAGTTTAGAAACAGGAATTCCCGTCCACATGGACACAACTGCTGCAATATCTTCAACAGTCACTTCAGATTCCGCTTTACCTTGCTCTTCTTTCCAAGACTTCTTCGTGCTTTCGAGTTCTTCTTTCAGCTTCTGTTCCGTATCACGGAATGATGCCGCTTTTTCGAACTCCTGGCTTTGAACAGCCGCATTTTTCTCTGAACGGATTGCCTCTAGACGAGCTTCCAGTTCTTTCAAATTCGGCGGTGTTGTATATGAACGTAAACGGACTTTTGAGCCGGCTTCATCAATTAAATCAATCGCTTTGTCCGGTAAGAAACGGTCTGAAATGTAGCGGTCTGACATTTTAGCAGCTGCAGTAATCGCTTCATCCGTAATTTTCACACGGTGATGCGCTTCATAACGGTCACGAAGTCCTTTAATGATCTGAATGGACTCTTCTACTGAAGGTTCATCCACTTGAATCGGTTGGAAACGACGTTCCAATGCAGCATCTTTTTCAATATATTTACGGTATTCATCCAGCGTTGTAGCACCAATACATTGTAGTTCACCACGAGCAAGTGATGGTTTCAAGATATTGGATGCATCAATTGCACCTTCAGCGCCACCAGCACCAATTAATGTGTGGAGCTCATCGATAAATAGAATGACGTTACCTGCTTGGCGGATTTCATCCATCACTTTTTTCAGGCGATCTTCAAACTCACCACGGTATTTTGTACCTGCAACAACCGTACCCATATCCAATGTCATGACGCGTTTGTCACGCAGAATTTCAGGCACTTCGTTTTGGACGATTTGTTGAGCCAAACCTTCCGCAATCGCTGTTTTACCAACCCCTGGTTCCCCAATAAGAACTGGGTTGTTTTTCGTACGACGTGATAACACTTCAATGACACGCGTGATTTCTTTGCTACGGCCAATGACTGGATCCAAGCTTCCTTCACGGGCAATCTGAGTTAAATCACGAGCCAAACTATCAAGCGTCGGCGTGCTCGCTGCAGGGTTTGTTCCGCTGTTTGCCTGAACATGGTCGTTGCTTCCAAGCAATTGCAACACTTGTTGACGAGCTTTATTCAAGCTAACACCTGAATTATTAAGAACACGTGCCGCTACTCCTTCGCCTTCACGAATAAGCGCCAGCAATAAATGTTCTGTGCCGATGTAAGAATGACCTAATTTACGCGATTCATCCACTGATAATTCAATGACTTTCTTCGCACGTGGTGTGTAATGAACGATCGGACCTACGTCACCTGTTCCCATTCCCACTAATTCTTCAATGCCTTCTTCAATCATTTGCGGGCTGACTTCAATTGCTTCCATTGCTTTCGCAGCAATGCCGCCGCCTTCACGAATTAATCCCAATAATATATGTTCAGTTCCAATTGACTCGTGCTTCATACGAATGGCTTCTTCTTGAGCTAATTGGAGTACTTTTTGTGCGCGTTGTGTAAATCGATTAAACATCATGAGGTTCCTCTCCTTCATTGTCTAAATTATTGTCTACTTGCAACCGTTCCCTAAACAACTTTGCGCGAAACACATCGCGTTCTTCGGGTTGCAGGGACGTACCTGCATACTTTTGTAAAAAACCTGGTTGCATGAAAACCATGCATTCATTCAAGATTGAAACATCGACACCTTTGATCAATCCGAGATCGATGCCAAGACGCACATCTGATAGACAGCGTCCCGCTTCTTCTGTTGATAAAAGTCGGGCATACGTTAACACACCAAGTGAACGGTACAGACGATCTTCCAACACATTCGGTCTCGTATGTAAAAGAGCCGCTCTTGCTTCACGTTCTTTTTGAATAATTTGTTCCGTGATACTTTGCAAATCAGTTAAGATATCTTCTTCTGATTTCCCGAGAGTCGTTTGGTTCGATACTTGATACACATTGCCGAGGGCTTCACTACCTTCCCCGTAGATGCCGCGAACGACCATCCCGAGCCGTGTAATGGCTGTCACAATGCGATCCATTTGCTTCGTCATCGTTAGTGCCGGTAAATGCATCATCACCGATGCCCGCAGGCCAGTGCCCGTATTCGTTGGACAACTCGTTAAATAGCCAAACTGTTCATCAAATGCGTAAGGCAGTTCTTTTTCAAGGACGTCATCGATATGGTTAGCCTGACGCCATGCTTCGTTCAACTGCATTCCCGGGAAAATACATTGTATGCGAATATGATCTTCTTCATTGACCATCACGCTGACCGCTTCATCATCTGATAATAAAACGGAACCAGCTACTTCCGAATGAGCCAGTTTCGGACTAATCAAATGCTTTTCAACCAAAACTTGCCGATTGAGCGCAGATAGCTCTTTTATATCTATATACGAAAAGGTCGACTCAAGTTCCGCTTCTGCGTCAAGTAATACTGCAGAAATCGCTTGATCCACTTGTAGCGCTTCATTTTCCGTAAAAGAAAGTGGAAATCTGTAGCCTGTTAAATTTCGAGCGAGCCTGATTCGCGTACTCATTACGATATCTGCATGCTCTCCTTCACCAGCCATCCAACTTGTCACGGAATTATTTAGAAAACGTTCAATGGACATCGCGGTTTTCACCTCCGCTTTGTAGCTGTTCTTCTAAAGAGCGAGCTTCATCACGCAGTCTTGCCGCCTCTTCAAAATTCTCAATTTCAATCGCCGTACGCATGGACGTGCGAATGGCTTCTATTTGTTTTTTTAATTGCAGGGTCTGACCAAACGTACCTGGCGCTTTCCCCACATGCTTAACATTGCCGTTGTGTAATTTCTTGAAAACATCCGGCAATTGTTTGTGAAAACTTTCATAACAATGTGCACAGCCGAACTTCCCTTGGTTTAGAAACTGACGGAATGTCCAACCGCACGAACTGCATGTTTTTGACTCCGGTTGCGGTTTTTGCTGCACTTGTTTGCTTTCTGGGACACCAAACCAGTTGGATAATAACTGGTGTAGCGAAAGTGGATCTTGTTGAAAATCCAAATGAAACGGATGGAAATTTTTTGCGCAAACTTCACAATAATGACGTTGCACCTGGTCTCCATTTTGTACTTGCGTCACGGTAACTTTTGCCGGACGCTGTTTACAATTCTCACAAATCATCTCGCGCTCGCCTCACTTTAACTGTTCATACTTGAATGTCATTAGCATCGCTTGCAATATGCGCGAACGCAATTCGTCTCGATGCGGCAATGGGGTATTGAGGGTTGTGCGATCGAGTGCCGCGAGCATCATTTTTGCTTCACGCTTCGTCACTACATTCTCATCGATTAAACGAAAGATAATATCTTCTGTCATCGTTTGAGAAGCTCCACGCTCCAAACTCACTAGTATTGCTTCAATTAAATCGGCCTTCGTATGAGCGCGTACCCGAACTATCCGAATATAGCCACCCCCACCCCGCTTACTTTCAACGAGGTAACCACGGTCGGCGGTGAAGCGCGTATTAATTACATAATTAATTTGTGAAGGCACACACTGAAATTGCTCCGCAATCTCACTGCGCTTTATCTCAACATGCCCTTTATCATCTAATTCGATAACTTTCTTTAAATACCCTTCAATAATATCCGATATATTCCGCATTCAATCACCTCCCGATCAATTAAATGTGAGTGCGAGTCAAGGTTAGTTGTGATATTTTGTGAGCGCAATTTATCCAGACTCACCTGACTTTGACTAACTTTGACTTTATTATATAAGGGGAGGTAGGAAGTGTGCAATTCATATGCTTTAGAGGTGCTTACTTTCAAAATAAATCACCTTAAATTATACAAACTATCGGCAAAACTTATTCCACAGTGCACTTCACTTGCGCCATATATAAAGAACTACTCACCGCAGAAAAGAGCCATGTAGCGATGAAGCGAAATGGCTCCTATTCAGGTTCAGGAATTTGATTGCTTTGTTTCGCTGCGCTCTATTTGAAAGAAGTGTCGTCTCAATAGCTAGTCGACTTGTGTATCGAGACGGTTTTGTGTCTCCTGTTGAGTTTGTGAAAAATTTAACGCTCATATTGAAGTGTTTATCGCTCACTCCAGGGATTTATCGCTCATACCGAGAATTTATCGCTCATATAGGCAAGTTTATCGCTCAAACACGTCTCAGCCCCTAGTTAACTTCTAGAGATGAACGCTATGAATTCGCCATTTTCTATTTCTATTGCCGCCTATTCTCTCTAAATTACATTCGCTCAACATTCTTTTGGTCGTAGCCAGGGACTTGAGATTAGTAAAATTCATCCACTCGGTGGTGGTTATTTCTTCACTAAAAAGAATTCGATATTCTTGAAGTGTCGTTAAGTGAGTTGTTTCGCTTTTGTATTTACAAATGGAACAACGCCATAATTTATGAATATACTTGAGTTTGCTTTTATCACAATTGGGACATAGGACCCCGACGATCAAATCGCTAAAAATTGAAGTTGGAATATGTGATGGTTTATTTGGGGGTAATTTGGGTTCGTTTTGTAAAAACAACTTGTGCAACTCGTTGACATCAAAGTGGGGGGATGTCGGATGTTCACGATAAGTGCGATGCAATTTCTCTAATGTTTGATAAAGTCCCGAAACATGAATGGCGAGACAATTTGGAAATGGTTTCTCGAGAATAGAAGATGGATTGGAAAAAACGATTATTCCATGAACAGGTAGTGAAATTTTATGAAAGTCCAGAAACTGCCTTACCATACGTTCACTGCGTTTAAGTTGGTCTTCGGGATTTCCCATCCCTTCAATTGGACCGTCGTCTCTTCGTCTAGTCAATTGATGCGTTTTTTCATCGTATGTAAGTAGTCCGGGGATATTTTTCACTTCGATGATTAGAATAAAATTCTTATATATTACTAATGTATCAATTTGGCAGTAGAATTCTTTTGATCCAACCAGAATATTACGCAGTACACAATACGATTGATAATATTGGCCCTCAGATAATTCCCGATCAACCCGAATCTCACCTGCATATCCTCCGCTTTCTTTACGAAGAATACTTTGAACAGTCGGAGTGAAATAATGATTGTGAGGCAGTCGTTTCGCAAGCGCTTCATAAAATATAAATTTATCCGATTTTTTACGAGTAGGATTCATTAAAACCTCCTAGTGATGACATAATCTCACTATAAATATTCCTGGAAATTTTAGCAAGAAATTCAGATAGTATATTACTCTAGCAATTTAAAAGCGCATTACACTCTATTATATTTGCTGAAAATTTTTAAAAACCTTTCTTTACCACACCAAACAGAAAAGAGCCATATCGCGAATAGCGAATTGGCTCCCATTTTGATATAAAGATTTGTTGGTTTTGTTTTCGCTGCGCTCCTGTTTAAAAGAAGGGTTGTCTCAATAGCTAGTCAACTTGTGTATCGAGACGTTTTTGTGTCTCCTGTTCAGTTTGTGAAAAATTTAACGCTCATATTGGAGTGTTTATCGCTCACTCCAGGGATTTATCGCTCAAATGGAGAATTTATCGCTCAAATAGGCAAGTTTATCGCTCAAACGCGTCTCACACCCTAGTTAACTTCTAGAACCAACCTAATTGCTTCTGTTTCCGCTGCGCTACTGTTACTAAATGAAAGCACATAAAAAAATGCCATCCTTTTTATGAAAGGATGGCACTTCTTTTTATAAGATGAAATAAGCAATTGGTGTAACAATAATTAAAGTCAAAATGACACGTTGAATCCAGATCACAATTAGTTTCGGAATCGAAATCGGAATTTCTGTTGCTACGATACATGGAACTACCGCAGAGAAGAAAATAATGGACGATACAGAAACAACGCCGATTACAAATTTCACAATAATTCCAGACTTCACTACCAGCAAGGCTGGAAGGAACATTTCAGCGATACCAAGTGCGCTTGCTTTGGCAACAAGCATTGGTTCAGGAAGCTGTAAAATATAAGTGAATGGATAGAAGATATAACCTACCCAATCAAATAATGGCGTGAATGTCGCAAGGACGATCCCTAGTAAACCAATTGATAGAATGGAAGGTAAAATGGCCATCGTCATCAGTAAGCCGTCACGAACATTTGCCCAAATATTTGCGCCAAATGTCGGTGCGTTCGCTACCGTTTCTTGAGCTTCACGCCATGCCACTGCAAAGCGGCTGCCTTCTGGTTTCATCTCGGGTTGCGGTACCGCACCTTCATAGTAATCGTCTTTCATACTGCCAAGCGGCCAGATTCGTACCGTAATCGCAGTCACGATAAATGTAACCAAAAGCGTTACCCAGAAATACGTATTCCACATGTCCATTAAGCCGAGTGTTTTGGCAACAATGACCATGAATGTCGCGGAAACCGTTGAGAAGCCGGTTGCAATAATGGCTGCTTCACGTGCAGAGTATTTTCCTTCTTTATATACACGGTTTGTAATTAATAGACCTAAAGAGTAGGACCCTACAAAAGATGCCACTGCATCAATAGCGGAACGGCCTGGTGTCTTCCAAACAGGACGCATGATTGGTTGCATAAGAACTCCTACAAACTCTAGCAATCCATAACCAACCAACATAGCCAAGAAAATAGCACCAATAGGTACGAGTAAGCTAACTGAAATGACAAGTTTATTAAATAAGAACGGACCCATATCAGGACGGAATAACCAAGCTGGACCAAATTCGAAGACAATCATAATTCCAACAATTAATCCAATTACTTTAAAGAACGAGAAAACGATATCTACCGTTGACCTTTTCCAAGTTCCTGAGAAAAATGGATAAACTGCACCGGCAAGTATAATGATTAGTGCGTAAAATGGTAAAACGCCGGTTGCATTTGCTTGGATCCAGGACACGATGTGGTCAAGCATGATTGAATTTTTTTCACCAATTGTTACAGGAACAAAAAACATGAAAGCGCCGATTAAACTGTATACGAAAAACTTCCACGTGCCTGTGCTTGAACGTAAACTTGAACTTTCCCCCACTTGTTGCAAATTAAATCCCCCTTTGTAATAAAACTCTCCCCGTGATAAATTCCAACCACGCATACACTCCTGTTTTGACCGTGGCGCTTGTCGCTACATCGCGTGATGGATCCAGACAGACAAAATCAATATGTCTGACCGCATCATGTTGACCGATTCGTATTAAACTTTGGAATAACTCCTCCGCTGTCATGCCTCCTGGTGTGGAAGCGGGCACACCAGGCGCAACCGCAATATCCAAAACATCCATATCGACAGTTACATATACGCGGTCGACTCTTTTGGCTAATTCCTTTACCTGTTCTTCGACGCACTGAGCCACCCCTAGCTCACGTGCTTTACGTAAAGTAATCATATGAATGCCATGTTTCTTCGCATACTCCACTAACGGCGCTGCGTTGAAGTAACCGTGCAGACCGATGTTGACAACATCTTCCCCGCGGACTATTCCCCCGTCAATTAATTGACGAATGGGCGTACCGTTTGCAGGACCCAATTCAGCCGGATCTCGTACGTCCAAATGGGTATCCAGTTGTAAAATGCCGATTCGCTCGTCCGGGTAGGCCTTCTTAAGACCTCTTACCGCACATGCAGTAACGGAATGATCGCCGCCAATTAAGCATGTTGTGGACTGATTAAACACGCTGACTATTTCACGCGTCGTATCTTCAATGCGTTCATGCGACAACAAAATATTCGTTGTATGCATCAGGACATCTCCTGCATCACGAACGGTGTATCTAGACAAATCTAAGTCTTCGTCCAAGTTATAGGTTGAGAACCCTTTCCACAACTTGCGGAATTCCATTGGATACAAAGAAGCTCCGGAAACACTGATGGAAGAACGGGAAATGGGCGCACCATAGACCACCATGTCTGGGGACTGTTCATCTAGAGGTTTTACCCACTGATGAACGAAATCTCCAGAAGCATCGCGCCATGACCATTCGGGTGGTTGTAAATACTTCATGTCCATTTAACCCACCACCTGAACGCCTTTTTTCCACACTGAGCCAACGTGGTTCACACCGAAAAGATACTGTAACTCCTGGTAGTTGGACACATTCCACATCACGACATCCGCTTGCTTTCCAGCTTCCAATGAACCGACTTTGTCTTGCATACCAATGGCACAAGCTGCGTTCATCGTTGCCGCAACCAAAGCTTCTGCAGGTGTTAAACGCATGGAGATGCAAGCCAAATTCATGACTAGCGGCATGGACGTTGTAGGCGAAGAACCCGGATTGCAGTCTGTCGAGATTGCTACGGCAACACCCGCGTCAATCATTGCTCGACCTTTCGCCGCTTCTTCACGTAAATACAATGCTGTCGCTGGCAACAGACAGGCAATGACTCCCGCTTCCGCCATTAAACGCACACCTTCAGTAGAGGCTTTCAATAGATGTTCCGCTGAAATTGCTCCGACTTTTGCAGCCAATTCCGCTCCACCGTACGACTCAATTTCATCGGCATGAATTTTCGGAATCAAGCCGAGTTCTTTGCCCGCATTCAAAATACGTTCAGACTGCTCAGGCGTAAATACCCCCACTTCACAAAAAACATCGTTAAAGACAGCCAGTTTTTCTTCCGCCACTTTCGGTAACATTTCATTTATCAATACATTAATATACTCGTCTTCGCGGCCCTTATATTCCTGAGGAACCGCATGACCGCCCATAAAAGTGGGAACTAAATCGATTGGATGTTGATCGTTCAACCGTTTCATTACACGCAGTTGCTTCAATTCTGTTTCTAAGTCGAGTCCGTAGCCACTTTTGCCTTCCACAGTTGTTACGCCATGTGCTAGAAACGAGTCTAGGCGGCGCGTTGTCTGCGCCACCAACTCCTCTTCGGAAGCATCGCGCGTCATACGTGTCGTAGCGTGAATACCGCCACCTGCATTCATAATTTCCATATAAGTGGCACCTTCAAGACGCATTTCGAATTCACGTTCACGGCTTCCACCATACGCCACGTGCGTATGTGGGTCGACTAAACCTGGTGTCACCAAACGGCCTGTCGCATCGATGATATCCGCTTCATGTGCACGTGACCCGTATAATGCTTCGAGCTCTGACGTCGTACCGATTGCAACTACTTCACCGTTTTCCATCCACACACTGCCATCTTCGATCAACCCGAGGTCAGACATTCCTTCCCGAACACGGGGACCATTTTCACCGGCTACCGTTACAAGTTGAGCTGCATTTTTTATCCAAACTGGTTTCATTCTTCCGACCCCTTTAGCATCGGAATGTTGACACCTTTTTCGCGCGCTGTTTCAATCGCCAAATCATAGCCGGCATCTACGTGACGGACGATGCCCATCCCTGGGTCTGTTGTTAATACACGTTCCAATCGAGCTTCCGCTTCTTTCGTACCGTCTGCTAAAATAACCATTCCTGCATGAATGGAATAACCCATGCCAACGCCACCACCATGATGAACGGATACCCATGTTGCACCACCTACTGCATTGACCATTGCATTCAATATTGGCCAATCCGCTACAACGTCCGAACCATCTTTCATTGCTTCTGTTTCACGATTCGGTGAAGCAACTGACCCTGAGTCCAAATGGTCACGTCCAATAACGATTGGTGCACTTAATTCGCCACTTGCAACCATATCGTTAATGATTTTCCCGAAACGCGCACGTTCCCCATAACCTAACCAACAAATACGTGAAGGAAGTCCTTGGAATTGGATTTTCTCCTGCGCCATTTTAATCCAGTTACATAAATGTTTGTTGTAGCTGAATTCACGCAAAATAACTTCATCTGTTTTGCGAATATCTTCCGGGTCACCTGAAAGTGCTACCCAGCGGAACGGTCCTTTTCCTTCACAGAATTGTGGTCGAATGTATGCCGGAACGAATCCTGGGAAATCAAACGCGCGTTCAACGCCTTCATCTTTTGCGACTTGTCGGATGTTGTTGCCGTAATCAAATGTAATAGCGCCTTTGTCCATCATTTCGACCATTGCAGAAACATGCTTTGCCATGGATGCTTTTGAAAGTTTGACGTACTCGGCAGGATTTTCCGAACGTAGCTTCGCCGCTTCTTCCAAAGACATTTTCGATGGAATGTAGCCGTTTAATGGGTCGTGCGCAGAAGTTTGATCCGTCAACACATCTGGGATGAAGCCACGAGCGATCATTTCCGGAAGGACGTCTGCTGCATTGCCAAGCAACCCAATCGATAAAGCTTTCCCTTCCGCTTTTGCTTCTTCAGCCATACGTATCGCTTCATCTAACGAATCTGTTTTCACATCTGTATAGCGCGTTTCAATACGGCGATCGATGCGCGTTTCGTCCACTTCAATCCCGATACATACGCCACCAGCCATTGTTACCGCTAAAGGTTGAGCTCCCCCCATTCCTCCAAGACCCGCTGTCAATGTAATGGTACCTTTCAATGATTCTCCGAAATGTTGTTTTGCCAGTTCAGCAAAAGTTTCGTACGTCCCTTGTACAATCCCTTGCGAACCAATATAAATCCAGCTGCCTGCCGTCATTTGGCCGTACATCATCAAGCCTTTTTTATCGAGCTCGTGGAACGTTTCCCAGTTCGCATACGCCGGTACAATATTTGAATTAGCAATCAACACACGAGGTGCATCTGTATGTGTTTTGAAAATCGCTACCGGTTTTCCTGATTGAACAAGCAACGTTTCGTCATTTTCCAACTCTTTTAATGAACGCACAATCGCGTCGAAGCTTTCCCAGTTACGCGCAGCTTTACCGATTCCTCCGTATACCACTAAATCTTCAGGATGTTCTGCCACGTCCGGGTGTAAATTGTTGCTTAACATACGAAGTGCCGCTTCTTGTTGCCACCCTTTTGTGTTTAATTCTGTTCCTCTATATTGAATTACTCGATTTGATGTATTCGCTTTCATTTTCAGTCGCCCCCTTATTAATATCTTTATTGTATCGTGAAATTTCTGATAATTTATTATAATTTAGTTTAATTTTTATGTTTTATTGTCTAAAATCTCTAATTTTTAAAGGTTTTTATATTTTGTTGTCTTTAGAACATAAAAAAAAGACCGATTGGAGTATCGGCCTTTTCGGACAAATTATGGAGCTTGATTAAGAAACTTTCTTGAATAATGTTAAACAGTACAGAGCAGCAATTCCGACAAGTACATAAATAACTCGAGCGATGGCAGTATCCATACCGCCGAAGATTCCGCCTACTAGATCCCATTGGAATAAACCGAAAAGCAACCAGTTTAATCCCCCGATAATAACAAGTAAAAGTGCGATAACGTTTAAGTTTTTCACTTCTGTCCAACTCCTTTCGTTTTGTAATGTACACCTTTTGTATAACCATTATATAACAACCATAAACATAATAGAATAAGTGAATGTGCTAATAATTTTATTTTTTCAAAAAATCGTTTCAACTGCTCTAATTAAATCGGAACTGGGATGGCGTTTGTCCAGTTGAAGCTCTAAATTTCGCATTGAAATAAGATTGATGCGTAAAGCCAGCCAATCTCGATACTTCCTCTAAAGAAGCGTTTGTTTCTTTTAATAAACGTTTTGCTTCTCCAATGCGAATTTCCTGCAGTGCGTCCCTGAATTTCTTGCCGGTGCTTTTGGAAAACCTTCTACTTAACGTACTTTTATTCATTTGCAAAACTTCCGCACAAGCTGCCAAGTTCCAATTCGAGTCCCAATAATTTGACTCCATCATGGTCCTGACTTTATCGGAAAAATTAGAAGTACCCGATTCTACAAGACTTGTTTCTTTCATTAAATTTGCTGTGAAGTCGCCGAAGTTTTGTATGATGTGGTACATCACCGGCTCGCGGACGATGTCTTGAAACAGTTGATGGTAATGTTTTGCAAGCGTTCCATTTTGAATTGAATTGGCCGACATATATCTTCTGATTTGCGCCAGAACGCTGGTCAAACGAATTCGAACCATTTCCGGGTCCGGGTAAGGTTCTTCAAGAGTGAGGAAATCTTGTTCCAACCACTGTCGAATCGCCTTAACATCCTGTTTACCTAACATTTCGATCCACATACGTTGCTCAATCGGAGATAAAAAAGGATCCATCTCACGCCACGTTAAATCTTCTGTCTCCATGGACAAAATATCGTATCCATCATAAAAAATCCGTTCCTGAAAGCGACGCATTTTTTGATAAAGTGAACGAATATCTATGTCGCCATGCGATTCGTATAGGTAAATAGACAATAAAGTATTAGATTGACGTTTCCATGAGGCGTAAAATGCCAAATAAGCATCCTGCAGACTTTCTTGTTCAGTCAATCGGTGAATGACGAGAATGAAATCGGTAAATGGGAAAAGTTCTGCATGCGAAGGAAATGCGAACTCTTCCAAAGCATGCACCAATTGCGTTCCCTGCGCTCGATTCGCAGGTACAATCGCACTCAAAAGTAAAGGTGTTCTTGGGTAAGTTTCAGCCAACAATAAATCTTCATATGTAAAATGCGAATTCTGAACTGAATCCAATTGTGGAGTCTTTTTCTTTTCGTTGCGCAATCGAAAACGCGCTTGTTGGATATGTTTGATTAAATGTTCAGGCTGGAAGGGACGGAATAATAGATCCTCCGCTTTATGTTGGAGCGCGCGGTATGTAGTCTGAAATGTTCGATCCGACGACAGCCCTAGCCACCTTGAACCTGATGGCAATAGAATTTCTTCCGGTACTGACCATAAATCCATATCAATTACATAAAAATCAGATTCCCTAGAATGCATATCTTTTCGGTATTTACTAATTGAATCCCCAGTTTCCACAGAAACGTCCCGAAGCTGAGATGTAATCATCCATTTTATGCCTTGTGCTTCAAGTGAGTCCTTCGTCAGAACATATACATGCATAAGAAACCCCCTCTTTCGCCAGCTCATTAAGAGCCAGTAAACAGTTTAGTCGTAGGTAAGAATATACGTTCATTGTCATGTCTGCGTTCATCATAAGCAAGAACTTTTAAAGATTCTGTAAGTACTCGAGCTCTCCATTTCAAAAATAAATGGTTATTTTCCAGTACCTTGCATAGAATAATACCGTGTGATATATTGTTCCTAATAGTACTGTTTATTAATTAGTAGTGGAAGGAGGGGTTAAAGGATGAATATTCAATTTAAAAAAGGCGTTCTTAATCTTTGCGTACTTGTGTTATTAGACCAAAAAGATCGATACGGATACGAACTTGTACAAAAAATCTCGGATCAAATCTCGATTTCCGAGGGATCTGTATATCCCTTACTAAGACGTTTGACCAAGGAAGGTTATTTCACGACATATTTACAAGAGTCTACGGAAGGTCCTTCGCGGAAGTATTATAAACTGACCGATTTAGGCAGAACGTATTTACAGGAACAGTTAAATGAATGGAAAAGCTTCACAAACGGGGTTAATACTTTAATTGAGGAGAGTGTGAAAAATGACGGAACAACAATTTCTAAATGAACTTGAAATGTCTTTAACTAAACTTCCTTCCGAAGAAAGAAACGATATTTTTCAGGATATTAAAGAGTATTTTAAGGATGGCCGTGAAGACGGGAAATCCGATAGCGAAATAGCCGCATCCCTTGGCTCTCCAAAACAAATTGCCGAAGAACTTATTGCCAGTTATGTTCCTGAGAAAACAGAGCCAACTGCAGCTACGAAAAAGATAAAAATTACGGATACTACATTCACTAAAGTGGACATGAACATCCATTTCGGTGCGCTGAAAGTGTACCCATCCGAATCAGAAGATACAATCGTGGAACTGGTTAATGGCAATGATAAACTTGAATTAACCGCAGAAGTTAAAGGGGATACGCTGAAGATTAAATTAAGAGAAGCGAAATTCAGATTCCTAAGCTTCCTTTTTATTGGCAAAGGTGTGCAAGTAAATGTTGCGCTCCCTGCTAAAATGTATTCGAGCATTTTGATGAAAACGGATAACGGCAGCCTAGTCGCGGAAAAACTTCTTGGAAAAACGATGGCGGCAACTTCGGACAACGGAAGCATTAAACTAACAGCATTGGCAGCAACCAGCCTCGATGTGGAAACAGATAATGGCCGTATCACAATCGAAAAAGTCCAAACCAACACCTTCTCGGCCAAGACGGACAATGGACGCATTGAATTACGTCATATCGATGCTGATCAAATACACACTGAAACAGACAATGGGCGAATCGAGATGGAGTATGTGAATGGGAATATTACCGGTAAAACGGATAACGGTCGCATTTCCCTGTTAACAACCACTCTTGATCGTATGATTGATTTAGAAACGGACAATGGGAGTATATCGGTCGTAACCGAACATAGTCCAACCGACGTAACCATCCGTGCAAATGTTGAACATGGGAAAGTGGATGTATTCGGTGAAAAGAATTCCCGTACCACTTTCGGAAACGGAACAAATACAGTTCAACTTTCAACGGATAACGGAAAAATAACTGTCTATAAAAAAGAAGTAAGCGTTCCGGTTTAAATCTTAATAAGATGACAGGTTCCTTTTAAAAGTAGTCCAACTAGAAGTAAGCAAATAACATCAAAAAACTCAGAGTTTATACGCTCTGAGTTTTTTAGGTATCAGCCTCAAGTAAACCTTATTCATCCATATTTTCTCCAATCACTGGTCTAATCCCCATCATCCGAGAACACCTTGAGACCAACTGCCCCCACTGTCAGGGTAACTGCAATTACGGTTATCACAATTAAAAGGTCACCCGTTGTATTTGACATATCCTCTACAATATAAAGCCATATGATCTCGACAAATAATATTAAAAGCCACACAAAATATAATTCTTTAACATTTTTCATATGTCTCCCCCTTTGCGAACCACCTTGTTTATAAGCCCTTTCAAAACAACAC
Source organism: Paenisporosarcina quisquiliarum (assembly GCF_027563315.1). GTDB lineage: Bacteria > Bacillota > Bacilli > Bacillales_A > Planococcaceae > Paenisporosarcina > Paenisporosarcina quisquiliarum. The sequence goes on along the minus strand of NZ_JAMKBJ010000008.1, from coordinate 74,087 downwards.
AAAGAAGCAGTTTAAATGGGAAGTTAATTAAACTGCTTTTTTGTTTGCACTGCATCAACCATGTATATACACATTCGTTCCAATCGGCACGAATGTGGAAAGCTCCGTCACGTCTTCGTTATACATCCTGATACATCCACGCGAAACTTCTTTGCCAATAGATGAGGGATTATCTGTACCGTGAATTCCATAGTGTGGTTTAGATAAACCCATCCACAATACCCCATACGGGCCACCTGGGTCGTATTCTTTGTTCACAACAATATAATTTCCTTTTGGTGTAGGTGTTAACACTTTCCCCACTGCAATCGGATATGTCTTCAATAATATACTGGCATCGTAAAGTTTCAGCTGGCGTTTCTTAACATTTACATCAATCCAAACGACCATGATCCCATCTCCTAAAACTGACTTACTTTAGGTATATGGAATGGATGCTGGATATGACCATGTTTAGACTAGAAAGAAGAATCAATCTAGACAGCAATCGTTCATTTCTAACAAAAAAGCAACTCCAGTATCGAAGTTACTTTTTATCGTCTTATTTTGGAACCTCTACACCATAGGACATCCACTCTTCACGTGAGGGACCATATATCCCTTTCATCGGCAATCCCGCCAAACGCATTAACATGGTCATTTGGCCGCGGTGGTGAATTTGGTGTTTTACGAGAACGTCTAATGTAGTGGCGTTCGTCCACATTTCACCATACATGTCGTGCTCATCAGAAAGTTTGGCATCCGTCCATTGTGAACGAACGGCTTCCTTGAACGCCATATTTGCCTGTCTGTACCCAGCGGCAATTTCCGCTGCGGATTCCGGCATTGGTGCATCATGATGAGGCGCTTCAAATACCAATCCAACTCGTGACATCATTTCGTGTACAGAGACAATGGTATGCCAAGCCAGATAACCTAAAGACCTTTCCCCTTCTTTGACTTTAGTTCCTAACGAATCATCGTTTAACAAATCCAATATTTGCTGAGTAGAGTCACTTTCGTATATCCATTCATTTAAGAATTCATCTATTGTATGGTACATGACTTACCCCCTTAAGAATCTTCATGTCTTAAGTATCTTTCGTGAAAATTAACAAAATCCCTGCATCACGCTTCGATTAACTGTTTTCTTTTTGCTTCAATTTCGGCAAGCTCCGCATCAAGTACATGCTTTTTACCTGCTAATGAATGCATGACTTTCACCACTTCTTTTATGGTGTCTTGCAAGTTATCCTGAGATTTGGAAATGCGTGAATGAATGGTCCACTCACTAAAAATATCATCAAAAAAGTAGTCCGCCATTTTGATAAATTCACCGCGTTCTACGATAAAACTATTGGCTTCGAGTGCCTGCACATCTTTGACTTCCGTTCTGAATCGATGGAGCGCCATTTGGGCTTTATGAATCGTGTCTTCCGATTCGTCAATTGCACTGTGCTTCATCGCTGTCACAATCATACCGCCACCCAAAAACGTATCCCAAGTGGAGTAATTGCGTGCGGATTGGAGCTGGCTGATTGCGTAAGACAGCAACACATTTGCTTTACTGCCTGCCTCCCGTGCTTCTTCGATTTCCCTAAGCATGGTTTGGACAACCATTTTGCGCTCATAAAGTTCTTCCATCTGCGCCTTGTCTTTAGGTGAATTTACTTTTAACCATAACTCTTTTTCTTTCATCAACCGTTCCCAATTGACATGGAGGTCCCGGAAACGTAAATCCGCCAGTTCTTTTCGTATGGTATCTAATTCAACTTCCAAATCACGAACCATTTTTACAGCTTCGTTCCATTTGAGTTCTACCGAAGCGGCTTCAACCATTTCCTGATCACGTACATCTTCTTGCGTCCCTTTCCACTTTCTCATCATATTGGAAAATGAAAACTCATCTAATTTTGCTACATCCCGCTGTTCTTTTGTCAGCTTTCGTTCGAGTTCATTTCGTTTATGCGTATGCTCCAAGACATCGGTTTGAAGAGAAGCCAGCTTCTTTTGCAAACGTTCTTGTTCGTTCATTAATAGCTGTAATTCCGATTGTCGTTGTTGTAAAGTTGACCACATCGCCATCACTCCCTTACGTTTTATACGAAATTTTGGAGATGAGGTTTCAATTGATTTGTATTTTGGGAACTTAGTGAAATGTTGGAACTTTTGTGTTTGGTAAAGAGTCTAATGAATAACGATGAAATTTGAATGGATGGGGCGGGTTTGAGATGAAAAAGTGGATAATTCCAGTAGTTATTCTATGCCTTATTGCGGTGAACGCTGCTTTGTCAACGAAATTTCATTACCCAGAACTTCCATTTACTAATAAAACCAAGCAAGAAGTAGCGACACTTGCCACCTCATCAGAATTACCTCTTTCCAAAGTAACTCAGCAAGATGGCTACGTTTGGTTGGTAACGGATGATTCCCTCGATGTAGCAGTAGACTCCCTTAAGCAACGAATGAAAAAGAATGGATGGAATTTTGTTGAACAGTATGGCTCCAGCTATTTGTTTGAAAAGAACAATGAAAAAGTATTTATCGAGAGTGAACAATGGACAGGCAACTTTCTGCTCTTTCAATTGCCTCTTGGATTCTAATCTTGGACCATAAGAAAAAAGCCCTTCGATTGATTATCGAAGGGCTTTCCGTTTTGTTATTTATTTTTTTTAAGACCGAATGGCCACCACACGCCGCGATCAAACGATACGGTAATAGCCGGTATGAGTAATGGCAAGACAATCAAGCCATAAAGTAATAATCCAATGACCACGATTGACGCAATCTGCATCAAACTCAGAACACCTGAAGGCATCATGGCACCAAATGTTCCTGCCAAAATAATAGCTGCCGTGATAATAACCGTACCCATTTTAGCCATGGAAATACGCATTGCTTCTCTAACGGACAACCCACTTTCTGCTTCTTCACGGAATCGGTCGAGTAGGAAAATGGAATAGTCGACACCTAGAGCAACCAACATGACGAATCCGAAGAATGGAACTGCCCAGCTGATTCCGTCATATCCAAGTAGATTCTCGAAGATTAGTTCGGCAATGGCAATAGACGTAAAGTACGTCAATAACAACGAACCAATCATGAACAATGGCATAATCATGGAACGGAATAAAATCGTCAAGACGATAAACAAACTGATTAACATAATCATTACAGTACTTGAAAAATCGCTGGAAGAGATATCAGCTAAATCACTGTTTACGCTAGATATGCCACCGAATGCAATATTTGCATCTGCAAAAGGTGTTCCTTTTACTTCAGCTGCCACTGCGTTTTTCAAACGTTGCACCGTTTCAATAGCTTCAGGTGAATATGGGTCATCTGAAAGAACAACTTCCATTTTAATTCCTTTGCCATCCGCAAATGTATAACGGTCCAAGACTTGAGAAAACTCTTCATTCTCAAGGGTTCCCGCTGGAATATACAATCCCGTATCACGCACACTGTCACTTTCGCTCATATTCTTCATCATGTCGCTGACTTCGGTTAATCCTTCGGCAATTTGTGTAAGACCTTTATTAGACGCTGCAAGTCCTTCAGTTAACTGAGATAGTCCTTCACCACCAACGCCTGCTCCGGCAAGTCCTTGCTGAATCTGTCCGAGTTGGCCACTAATCGCATTCAAAGCACCGACTGTTTGTTGCACATTGCCAGTCTGTTGCAACCCTTGTGCTGTCAAAGCCAATTGATCGTTTAGCTGACCAAGACCTGCCGCTACTTCGCCAAGTCCACCACTATTACCAGCACCAGCCAAGCCGTTTTGAATTTTCTCAAGACCCGCTCCGATTTCAGTCAGTCCTTCGCGCGCCTCAGTTAATCCATCAGCCATTAAGCCGAGTTGACGGTTGACATATAAGTCTTCGATTATTTCTCCTGTCGGACGGGTAACCGTACGAATTTTCTCCACGCCTTCGATTTGCTCAAAGCGTTGGCTTAATCTTTCCACATACGGAATCATTTCTTCGTTTGCCAGATTTTCATCCGACTCAATGATTACTTGAACAGGCAATGAATCCCCTTTTCCAAAGCCGTTTTCAATCGCACGTAATCCTTGTACTGATTCATAATCACTGCCGATTTCGTCCACCGTGTTAAATGACAAAGAATTATCGTATGTCAGCAACAATGGAACTGTAATAATCGCGACCACCAGCATTGAAAGGACAGGGCGATTGACGGAAAGCTTGCTCATCCATACCCAGAGTTTGCTGTCGTGATGCGCTGCCGATTTTTTAGATGGCCAGAACAGTTTTTCTTTCAAAACTACCATAAATACGGGCACAATCGTAAATAACACGAGCAATAATATGGCAATTCCCACAGCTACGGCAACGGCCGATTTAAAAATGGGGAAATCAGCAAAACCGATAGCGAAGAACCCAATAAATACAGCAAGCCCACTGATCAACAACGTACGTCCAGCCGTTTTGTAGGTATTCACTATGGCTTCTTCAACCGCATGACCTGCAGATAACTCTTCCTTGTACCGGCTCAACAGTAAAATACAGTAGTCCGTTCCAATTCCGAACAAGATCGCCACTAAGAAAATCTGGGTGTAGTTCGAAACCGGGAAACCAAACCAATCAATGAAAAATGCCACAAGTGATTGGCTTAATAAATATGTAATCCCCACTGCCACTAAAGGAATGAATGGGGTCACAATGGAACGGAAAACGGCAAGTAACAACCCAAAAATCAGCACAACTGTAATAATTTCCGTACGCTTTAAGCCTTCTTGTGCACTTTTATTCACATCATTGTTGATGATGGCTTCACCTGTCACGTAAGCTGTCAGGTCTGACGGAATGATGGAATCACGAATTTCTGTCGCAACTTCATTTACGTCTTCATCGGACCCATCCACTGTAATGGGAATGAGCACCGTTTTTTTATCTTCGGATACGAGTTGACTCTCAAGTTCCTCACTTTCAACGGGATTTAAGACACTGGTCACCGTTTCTGAGAGTGTTGCAATTTCCTTCGCCATACTGTCCAATTGCTCACGGTCTTCATCAGCAAGCGCTTTATCTAGTTGTACAACGACGGAAATCGTTTGGTCGCTTTCCCCTGCGTCCGCAAGCATTCTCGCAGCTTGTTGTGAGGAAGCATCTCCAGACAGTTGGAATGAGCCCGCTTCTTCCGCTTGTTTCGTTAAATTCGGGGCAAGGATAAATAAAAGAATCGTAATGGCAAGCAGACCAATTGTTATTGGCCATTTCCATTTCAAGATGGTTTTCATTCGTCAGACTCCATTCATTTTCAAGATTTCTCTTAACTTGCGGAACGTCACTAAAAATTGGTCAATTTCCTCATCATCCACTTGATTTGACATCAATTTCCCAATGTATTCATGTAATACTCGATCTGATTCATTAACAACTTCTTCTCCTAAAGAGGTGAGCACAAGAATCTTTTCTCGTTTGTCACCTGAAGGTTTTGTGTCTATCAACTCTTTTTCCATCAATTTTTTTAAGCGATTGGAAATAGCACTTTTGTGAACGCCTTGTAAAACGGCGAGGCGACCAGATGTAATTTCTCCTTCTTTGTAAATCAGTTTCAACAGTTGAATTTGTTCGGGTGAATATTCTTTCCATATGGGATCATCCACGCTTCTAATCACACGTTCAGTGCCATATATCAGTACTTCTTCAAAGAGCGATACCGCTTCTCTTATTCTCTCATCCATAATAGTTTACCCCCTAAACCAATAATAGTAGTTTAGGGGGTAAACTATGCAAAGTCAATAATAGGTATGTAACAAAAAAGTAAATAAAAAATCTCCCCGACAACAACATCGAGGAGATGAAAATTATGCATAAGCAGCTGATCGTTCACCGTTTTTAACGACGTGACGATTGCGTCCTTGTTCTTTTGCTTCCAGTAACAGTTGATCCGCATAAATGTAGGCACGTTCCATCGGTAATTCTTCCGTCATTTTATTGAAATACAGACCAAACGAAGCACTATAATCGATGAATGTTTCTTTACCATCAAATTCGACTTCTGCTGGATGAGCATTTACATGCGTGCTTACCGACTTAAGGAAATCCAGACATTCTACATAATTACGACCTCTCAAGAAAATCGTGAATTCTTCCCCACCACTACGGAACACACAATCTTCTTTCGTTGTATGAGCTTTCAAAACTTCTGCAAAATGTTGAATGACGCGGTCCCCGACTGCATGGTTATAGTTATCATTGATTTGCTTGAACTTATCAATGTCCGCTACCACAATTCCAAGTACTTCATCAGTCCCATTAATTTCATCCATTTGTTTATCCATCATTGCCCGGTTCGATAAGCCTGTCATGAAGTCGGTGTATGCCATTTCACGGAAACGATCACGTTCTAATTCATTTTGAACCTTTTCCTGATTGGAAACGAAGGATTTACTCACCACGTAATTTAACAGGAACAACCCAATTAACATTTCCCACTGACTTTCCATGACAAAATAATATAACAGCGCATTTGTAATCGAAACTTTACCTATATCAAAAAGAGTTATTTTTTTAAAGAATAATGTCACTACTTCTGACCATGATTTAATATTTCCACTTAAATAAAAAGCGAAGGCCATAAGACCACTGGCTTGCAGACGGTTAATTAACGTCACTGCAAAAAACAGAAGGAAGTAACCAAATGGTATCGTTTGCGCATAAGGAAGCACCGTGAAAAAGATGATAAATCCCACGGTATTGTACAACACGAATGAACCAATGTTATAAAGTGTATCCGTGAATTCATCCGCATCTGCCGTTTTTGTATATTTCCGTTGAAAATAAACGTTAAATCGATGGAAGAATTCAAAAATTAACAGCCCGAATGGCCCTGCAAATAATATAAACGACAGGCTATATGAAATTCCGTAATCGAAGGTTCCTCCACCATTGCCATGTTGTATGGTTATATTGGAATAAACCGCTGAGAAGACAAGAAAAATGGAAATAACAATTAAAAATTTAGTTAGATCTACCTCGAGCGGTGCAAATGATAAACCAACTATTAAACTAGCAATAAACAATAAAATATCAAAAATTTTGTAATTCCACATTCCGTGCACCTTCTTACTTATGAATATGAAAATTATAGCACACGATTTGACAATTGAATGTAAATTCCGAATACTTTTTCTACACTTTATTTTCTGATACTCATCAACTGAGTATTCAAGCGCTATCTCTATTAAAATTTTTTCTTTTACCTTCCAAACTTTTTTAATTTGTTCAATCTCACAGATATAGATGAAAGCTTACAAATAAAAACATTCAATCCACAATACACATCAGTAAGTTACTCCTGAACGCTTTTCTCTAAATACCAACCATAAGCATACGAATATGAAGAAAGCTACCACTTCAAGGGACACAATATACCATGGATATGGCCCCAGGAAATCTAGCAAACTCCCATTAACAGGTTTCGATCGTAAAAACATATAGTTCCCGTCAAATAGGACATTAATCAAAAACACGATTGGCAGTAATACGTTCAATGCGAGCATCGTTTTGAGAATCCCTTTAAATGTAGGACTGTACCCTTTCACCCACGTGAAATATAAAGCTACGAGAACAATCCCTGCGTGCGTGTAGAAAAAGTGGAAGTATCTAAAATGAGGAAAACTTATATCCAAGACTGGTGTAGCGATGGCTTGAAGTGCTCCTCCAATACCTGCATAGAAAACAAAATCATAGACATGCTTATTCCCCGTCCACAATAGAACAATGGTCAACACTAAACTGATGCTGCACAATTCAAGAGGTAATGAGTTGCCCAAGCTCCACCTTTCGGATTGAAAAAGCCATATATAATACGCGAGATCCATCCCCAGCAATGACACAGCAAAAAGTCGTTCGTATCGTTTCATTTTTCGAGGTTGAATCGTCCATTTATTTTTAAAAACAACTAACAATACAATCATCAGACCCAACCCCACAATTGCGACTACATGGGCGGTGGAAAACATGACGAATGCCTGTCCTTCTTGTTTCAACATTGCACTCCCCCATTTCTCTCTTTCACCAACATACATATGTATTCGATTCTAACCTGTGAATTTCCTCGTTTTAGGTTTGTTTCCGAAGAGAAAAAGGAAGAGACTGGGTGATTGGCGAATACTATATTCGTAGATCCTAACAAAAAATTAGGGGGATTTGAATGCAAATGATGTTTCAGGAAGAACGCGTATTAGAATACAGTGAAATGGATTGCTACTGTTTTGGTGAAGAAAAAACAAGAGTAATTCTAGTGAAGAGGAAAATCACATGAAGAAGCTCATGATAATATTATTGGCTTTCGCAACAGTGGCACTGACTTTCAGCTTAATTCCGTTCTTATTAAACTATCCCTATAGTAATTCCGAGAATTCAGGACCAGCAAACTTTTGGGAATTAATAAATATGATGGCTTATGAACATAAGTTTTTACTGCCTGGCATCATAGCTCTGTTTGCAGGATTAATCTTGTTTTACAAACATAAGAAGTATGAAGATACGCCATGAATTGGACCATGGTTTTAGTCATTGCTTTAGTAATTGCCTTGTCTCGATGGGAGAAAAACGAATTTCATCTACAGTCATTTCTAAAGGAATTACTTTTATTTTGCATTTTCCTCTACATTATCGGCTTCATTGGAAAAGTTGTAGCAAACTACTTGGATTTTTCATTCTCCCTAGAAGCTATCTCTTCTGAAACAATGCAACTATGGATTAGTAGCTCTCTTTTCTTTCTATTTTCCTGCTTTCTTGCGTTTAAGGGGTGGCGGACTAGAAGCAAAATGAAGAATTCAAGTTAAAAATTTTAGGTAAAGGAACGGAGGGTTTCACATGATAAAAACGATGATGGAGCGGATTACCTCCATTCAAAGCGACAATGATTTTTCCGGTTCCGTTCTGGTAAAAGAAAGCCACAAGGTTCTTATAGATTCTAGTTTTGGATATGCCAATCGAGCAGAAAAAATAAACAATCAGTCTGGAACAAGATATGGAATTGCTTCAGGATGCAAACTCTTCACGGCGATTGCCATCTGCCAACTAGTTGAGAAAAGAAAACTCTCCTTCGACGCAAAATTGACAGAATGTCTGGATGTAAAATTCCCTCATTTCGATGAACACGTCACCGTCCATCACCTGCTTACCCACACTTCAGGCGTTCCTGATTATTTTGACGAGGAAGTGATGGATGATTTTGAGGAATTGTGGATTAAAACGCCTATGTACCATATCAGGACTTTGCAGGATTTCCTACCTCTATTCCAAAATGAACCGATGAAAAATTCACCGGGGGAGATTTTCCGTTATAACAACTCCGGCTATATTTTATTAGGGTTAATTGTGGAACAGGCAAGTGGACTTTCCTTTACTGATTACGTGGAAGAACATATTTTCAAAAAAGTTGGGATGATCGATTCAGGCTACTTTGCTTTTGACTCCTTGCCTGAGAGAACGGCATTAGGATACATCGATCATCCGGATGGCACGTGGAAAACCAATATGTACTCCCTTCCGGCAAAAGGTGGCTCGGATGGCGGCGCCTATGTCACCGTTACCGATATGGCTCGTCTCTGGAAATCTCTTATGAACCACCAAGTCCTGAGCAAGGAAATGACGGATCGCCTGCTTACGGCACATGTTCAAGAAGAAAAAGGTAGCTTTTATGGTTATGGAATTTGGATTAATAAAAAAGACGTAGACGTAGTTAAATACCATGTCATGGGCTACGACCCAGGCGTAAGTTTTCACTCAGCATACTACCCAGAAGATTCCCGCATTGTCGTGGTTTGTTCCAATAAGTCTTCTGGTGCGTATAAGATTATGACAGCCATTGAAGAGGAATGGGCTAAAGTGACCAATCGCTAAACAAACTAACGTGAGGTGAATCCATATGAATAATGACTTTAGGTCTTTTCTTCAACACTTCTTAGGGATTTGGAAGAGCTGTCATCTCCATGAGCTAAAAAACGTGATCTCACAGGATTATACAGCGAGAGAAATTACCTCGGAGGGGGTCGTGGACTTCGGGTATGAGGAATCCGTTGAAGGTTGGAGACAAGGGTTTTCATTTATCAAGGAAAATGACGCTAAATGGGATTTGAAAGAACTGAAAACCTTTCCTTTGAAGGAACAAGAGTGGATGGTGATTATCTGGGCAGCACCTGTAATCGAGGGAAAAGCCCCAATGAATGGGCATTTATTTTTCGATACTTTTAAACATGACAACGATACAGGATGGAAATTAGTCAGAAGTTATATCGAAACAAATATCCCATTTGAACATGTTATGGGTTGTTGGTGAATCTTTAGATTCAAATGGATGAAAGGAGGTATTCATTTTTTATGGAATTATCAAGGCCTCAATTATTAGCTTTAGAGAATATTACTAATTACGCAAGGAACCATAGACATGATGCTAACGAAACAATTAATCATATTCTTAGAATGTCTAATATCTCGGATGAATTATTTAATAATGCTGTTGATAAATTAAAGGCTCACGCAAGGATAGGGTTACATTTTCATCCAGATAGACCAAATTCGACTATGAAGATGGTTGCAGAATCACTTTTGGAGCAGGGAGTATATAAGAGTCAGTTTGAAACATTTATTTCGAATGGTAGCGTCTCTGCTTACCCTGGTGGGGAACGCGACCTTTGGGAGAAGAGAATTTTTGGAGGAGCATATCAACTTGATGGTACAACCAATAACCAGCGTCCTAAATATGGGGCACTAAATTTGATGTTACACCCAGATGGACCTGCTCCACGTTTTGGATCATGCTATTTTCTTCTATCCCCCAATGCCTCATATCGTTCCACTTATACCTACTTAGATTCACATCAAGATCCAAAAGAAAAAGGTACTTATAAAGAATTTGATCTTATTTTGGTTGCACTCTTGGAAGAGACATTCTTAAGAGACTTTGCAATTGGAGAAAGAAATCTGACACCAGCAAGGTTAATTAATCATTTGCTAATTAATATTGAAAAACCTTTTACCGACCCAACAAACAAAGAGCCAAACCGCAATCTTAATCACTATATTGAAGCCCAGGTTCATGGTGATATATCACTCAAAGAAGATGTGGAAGTGCTTGTTGCAGATTCTTCTTTCAAGAAAACTTACGTAGGGGGAATCCTGGAACAAATATGCCATAAGTATTCCATTGATCTGTATTGGCACAAGGGCTTTGCTCTTACGGTAGACGAAGTTCCTTCTGATTTTAGAGGGCCATCAATGCCTTCCTTAGCAAAACGCATTGCACAAAATAATGTTATCGATGCAAAGACCATTGGATTAGCTGTAATGGAATTGAACCGCAACCCCGAAACATGGATTGATTACGGATCTTATAACGAGGTACTTCAGGAATTAAAATTATTGTGGCACGTTTTAGTGAGGTATGGAAAGTAAAATTCCACATTGAAATAATGGTGAATTTCGAATGCGGTTCAAACTAAAAGAAAAAGAGTTTTTGACGGTGGTCAAAAACTCTTTTTCACATCTCGGTCCCTGAGGTTCTCGTTCAACTACCTTTTTTTGTACCATCGCCACGCCAAGAAAATAACAATGACTAATATGATATTAGCTATGACCCACATCATGAGATTCGATTTTTCAACTTCTAAATCCACTTGAACTGTGGGTTCTTTCCCTTTACCTAGAACGGCCAAATCTTCTTGTGCAGCACCTAATTCTGTCGTACGATCACAAATGATTGTCACAAGCTCTTCTTGATTTCCATACATGGTAGACTCTGTTGCGTACACTAAGTAATCCTGACCAACCTGGAATTCATATCCACAGTCACCCCCACCACTGCCGGTGGTAATAAAGACTTGAGACTCAGATACACCTTTCCAGGTTTCTGCGACTTCAATCAATACTCGTTTCTTCATATAACCTCTAAAGTCTTTTTGTTCTTTTACTTCAAGCACTTTCCCTGAAAAAACGGCTTGTGAACGTTCCAACTCGTCTTCGACTGATGGGGGCTCTATACAGCTACACGCATAGCTCGTTGTCGGGACGATGGACATGCTGATTAAACTAAAAAGGACACTTAACAACATCGTCAAAATGATCTTTTTCCTCACGGGCAGTCTCCTTATCTTCATCCTTTTTTCTGTTCATTTAGTCTTCTTCTAATAAACCAATACACCCCGAATCCTATCAGGCTCAAAATAAACAGAACCGGTAAGTTTCCGATGAAGAATACGATAAATGCTGAAGCTGCCGATAATAATGAATTCGTACTTGTTGCGAATTGTTTTTTCGTTTTTTCCCATGTATTTAACTCTTTGCTGTCAATCTCAGGAACGACCACTCGGTTTTCATACATCGAGATTTCAATCGTTGAAAACGACGTCTGGTTTTCAAGATACTTCATCTTGCCGACCATCACTTCAATCTCTTCTTGAACCTGTGCTAAATCTTCAGAGATTTTCAGCAAATCCTCGGTTTTCTGTGCTTTGCTCATGAAATCAAGCAAGCGTTCTTCAACGGCTCGTTTGGATCTAACGCGTGACTCCAAATCTACGTATTGCTCGGTAACATCCTGACCCGTTACATTGCGCTCCAATACTTTAGCCGCTTCCCCTTCAGCCTCTAAAAGGAATTTTTCAAAATTCTCTTCAGGGACCCTAACAATCATTGTGCCGCTGCTCGTTTGATCGTCTTCTTGATAGACGTTTGATTCAACGATGTACCCACCATATTGCTCGACTTTCTTCTGAATATTACTTTGTGCTTTATCCAATTCTTTAACGTTTACACTTAATATCGCCTTATGAATAATCATTCGTTGCACGGAAACAACAGGCGCAGCTTTTTGCGATTCATCTGAACTTGTTTCGTTAGCTAATTCCTCTGACTCAGTACCTACTTCATTCGAAGCCTCCATCTCTGGCGCCATTGCTTTGTCCTCAGAACTCTCGGTATCCATCTCGCTTGCACTACAAGCTCCCAACAGAACCAACAAGCTGAAAAGTAGAATAAATAAAATTTTCTTTCTCATCTTCGACTGCCCCCTATCTCTATACTATTTATGACGAGATAGTCAGGAAAAATGTTACAATTTATAAATTGAATATTGAATTTTTAATATATCGTCTACACGTTATGAATTATTTACATTTCCTCAGGTGCTTGTATCCCTAAAAGTCTTAATGCTTCTCCAAGGACAATGACGACACAGTGGACTAAAGAAACTCGGTATTCCATTAAATTGGAATTGGTCACGATTTGAACGTTTCCATAATATGAATTGAAAGTTTGAGCTAAACTCACCGCATATTTGGCAACGACGGAAGGATCGAGCTCAGTTGTCGCCCGACTTACGATCTGCGGAAAAATTTCAAGTTGCTTGATGACTTCCCACTCATGGTCATTTACCTCCGTGACGTGAAAAGATTCTACCTCTCCCGCTTTTCTCAAAATTGAGCATGCTCTGGCATAGGAGTATTGCAAATAAGGTCCAGTTTCACCTTCCGTTTGCAGCATTTTCTTCAAGTCAAATTCAATGTCATGTTTTCGATGTTGTTTTAAATCACTAAAAATAATTGCCCCTACACCCACTGCTTGAGCGATTTCTTTTTTATTCAACAATTTTGGGTTCTTTTCTTCGATATTAGCTTCAGCCAATTGAATTGCTTCTTTTAATACTTCTTCCAACAAAACAATCTTGCCTTCACGTGTCGATAGTTTCTTTCCATTCTTCAATATCAACCCAAAAGGAATATGTTGGAGGCTGTCCGCCCATTCATAGCCCATTTTATTCAGCACTATCTTCAGTTGGGCGAAATGCAAGCTCTGCTCATTACCCACTACATACAATGATTTAGCGAATTGGTGAGTAGTAAATCGATCTATCGCTGCCGTTATATCTCTCGTTGCGTATAAGGTCGCTCCATCAGACTTCTTAATCAAGCAAGGCGGCATATGTTCTCCTACATCTACAACAAGTGCTCCGTTTGATTCCATTAACAAGTTCTTTTGATTCAATTCCTCTACAATTGGCTCCATTTTATCGTTGTAATACGCTTCGCCTTGATAGGAGTCAAAGGATACCCCTAGCAGATCATAGATTTTCTGGAACTCTTTCAAGGATTCTGTACGGAACCATTTCCAAAGAGCCAACGCTTCTGGGTCTCCATCTTCCAAAGACTTGAAAGCAGCTCTTCCTTTATCATTCAGTGATTCATCCTGTTCAGCTTCCTTGTGAAACCGAATATAAAGCATCAACAATGATTCGATAGGCTTTTCTTGTACCTGTTTTTCATTTCCCCATAATCGATAAGCGACAAGAAGCTTTCCGAATTGCGTACCCCAGTCCCCAAGATAGTTGATTTTCACAGGTTGAAACCCACTTTTCTCGTGCAATAAAGAAATAGAATTACCGATGACCGTCGACCGTAAATGCCCCATTGAAAATGGTTTGGCAATGTTTGGTGAAGACATATCTATGGTGATCACCCTACCATTTCCGATATTTGAAGAACCATACTGATTAGAATCGGAGAGAATCTCATTCATAATTGATTGGGTAAATCCAGTTCGCTTCATGAAGATGTTTACGTATCCATTGACGGCTTCTGCTTTTTCAATACTCGAATCCTTGATTAAAGCAGCTATTTCCTCAGCAATTAAAACAGGCGACTTTTTCATTTTTTTAGCAAGTGGAAAACAAGGCAATGCATAGTCCCCTAAGCGTGTGTAAACAGGCACTTCAATCATCTGATCTTCGATGTTCTCCGCTAAGATTGCTTGAAGAACTTCCATAACTTTTTGTTTCATCCGAACGCCTCCTTATGAAAATAAAAAAAGCCCTCGTCTCATCAAAAATGAGACGAAAGCTTAACTTCCGCGGTACCACTCAAATTGCCCAGTATAGGGCCACTTTCTCCGTAACGGTGAGTCTCCGGCTTTTCCTACTTCATTCAAAAAAGCATCTTTGAAGTGCGGTTCACAACTCTTCTCCACTGGGCTTACACCGTCCCCAACTCGCTCGATGATTGGATGTTGTTACTCTCTTCGTCCTCGATATTGTATTTGAATTTATCAAAATCAAAAGTGAAAGTCAATTTATTTTTAGAAATAAATGTAAAATTTATCACGTATCATCGACGAGCTGTTCGTAAACGACGGAACTGAGTAATTTCTTTAAATAGGAATTGCCAGAAAGCGAAAGATGCGATTAGCAAAAACCCAATCTTCCAGCCCTGTCCCCAATCATTAAAATACACATAATAAGCCATTGAAGCGAAAACACCTATATAAAATATGAGTCCCCAAAGGAGCGACTCCCGTTTGACGTAAAACTTTATCGCAAACAACAAAGCGCAAATGCCTAACAACACCCACTTTAACGTATCGAACTCCATTAGGTTCTCCCCTTACACACCAGATTGTTTGGAATAATTTCTTCGTATCATTCCATGTGCGCGTTGCATTCCGAGCTTTTCATAGTACCCCAACAAGTCTTCGTCACACATCAAATCAATCATATAAATATCCTTTAACAAGGCGAACATTTCTTGAACAAGTTGTTGACCAATACCTTGTCCCTGATAAGCTGGCAGCACTTCTAAAAACGGAATATACGCGGACAATATACCATCACTGTTTGCAGTAATAAAGCCAATAACTTGTCCGGATCCTTCATCAATTGCCACTACCACATGTGAGCTTCTTTTCAGTAATTTCAAATGGACTTCAGAAGAAGGTGGGTTTGGCCACCCAACAAAAAATCCGTTCAACTGTTCTTTTGTTATATCTTTAATAGATGTTGTATAGATCATATTCAGAACTCCTCACTATCCATATTTGTATTGGAGTCGTTCTGTCTTCTCAATTGTAAAACAACATGAAAGGCACCTCTTAATGGTTAGAATGTTATCAGTTTGAACTCGTCATCTGCTAATCGCAATACGTGCTCACCTGACGATTTCTCAAATTCTCGAATTCTTTCTTCTATCGAAGTCGTACCTGGGAACAGGTCAATGCGGTCTACATGAGGGAACAGAGAGTAGTTATATAACTCGCATCCCTTGAAATCCTTCAAATCTATCGTATTCAAGGATGGACTAAACCATTCCACAATGCGAATGGATGCACCGAGTACCACTGCACCAGCACTTACGCCAACAATGACACAGTCTTCTTTCGCCCTCTTTTGAAGTAACCCGTCAGCACCACTCTCCCTAAGAAAGTGCAACAATCTAAACGGGTTTCCCCCATTCAAATAAATAATATCTGCATCTTCTAAAGCACCAATAGCTTCCTTCTCGACATCCAAGAACGTGACTTGCTTAAATCCCATGTCTATTAAATCCACCTGAGCTTGAATTGCATACTGATTCAACTCTTTTTGAGGGGATGCAGTCGTGATAATGACTGCGGACTTTTTATTAGAGATTAATTCATTAAATTGGTTTCGGACTTTTTGATGGAAAAAGCCTGTTGAAGTTAAGAGAAGATAACTCATTTGTATCCCCTTTAAGAAATTGTTTCTGATCGTAAGTAATGATACAAATTACTATTTACTGGCTTTTCAAATTGCATATTCATCGTTACTACAGGAAGGGTCTTCCCATTTTTATCTTTCATTTGTTCTTGAGCAACACTATTCGGATCTAGTTTCACTTCTCCCAAATAGTAAAAATCATTTCCTTCTCCATTATCTTTTTTCACAAAGAAATGAATTTCAGTATCGTTCTTTTGTGCATTAATTATTTTGTTAACTTCTTGTGACTCTAATGTTCGATTACTTCGTGTATACCATTTAAATAAATTTTGGTCGATGAATTCATCTCCATAAGCTACGCTTGACTCAACTTCATCATGTTTATGGTACGTTACAAATATTGGGCATGTTTGATGTTTTATTTTATATCCATACATTGTTGATGTTTCGTCTTGATTCCAATTTAATAATTTACACGCATCTTTTCTGGAGTATTTTTTAAACAACGTCAGTTTTTCTTGGCAATCATAGTCTATACTTTTCAATAAACCACTTTTGATTATGTCTTCTAATAGATGTAGAAAATAAGCATTGTTATTAATACTATCTTTAATATGCTGATTCAGTTGAATTCTTTGGTCTTTTTTAATAATTAATGGTTCAGAACCGTATTTCTTCCTATTCCCACTTGTGAAAAACGATAAATCAAGTACTCGATAGACTGATTCCAAGGTTGCATCATCATATCTACAGTTGTTATCGATTAAAACGGTCTTAAAGTCATCAACTAGAATGCTTCCACTTTGAATTAGCAGCTGTATTAATAACAATTCATGCTTTCTCTTACCGTTTAATATTTCTTGAGAGAACATTGTTAGCACTTGTTTTTGATAGTCGTTTATTTGAGGAATTTCTTGTTTAATCTTTTTTAGAAACGCATAATAATTATCGTGCTCCGACACAATGGCTACGGGATCTAATGACTCATTGATTACGAAGTCATATAAATATGGAATATGTCCAATTCGATTTTTCAATTTTTCAAAAGCATCTTTTAGCAATTTAAGTTGTGTTAACTTCGTGTTGTTAATTGATTTATAAATTTGATCCTTCGCAATACCTTCAAAAATAACTGTCGATATACCCTTAATATAGCTAGTGTCATTTAATTTCCGTCTAATATTATCTTTATTTTGTGATTGATCACCAGATAACGCTACTGGAATAAGGTAATTATTTTTGTAATTTCCTATAAAGTCTATAATGGTTACAAAATCTTTTGACTCATGTTTACGTAAACCTCTCCCAAGTTGTTGAATGAAAATGATGCTAGATTGTGTTTGTCTTAGCATTACTACTTGATTAACGCTTGGGATATCTATTCCCTCGTTAAATATATCGACAGTTAGAATATAATCTAGTTCTCCGTTCTCAAGTTGTTCTACACGTTTAATTCTTTCTTCTGGAGAATCGGCCCCGATCAATGCAATCGTTCGATATCCTTTTTCATTTAAGAGACGAGACAGTTCTCGAGCCTCTTCTATCCCACTACAGAACATCAAACCTTTAACGGATTCACCTGAATAACCGTAGTACTCAATCTTATCGATAATATGATTAACCCTTTCGTCTGTTACTAATTTAGAAAATAGTGCTGCGTCATCTATTGACTCTCCATTAATCTCAAGATCCGTTACACCAAAATAGTGAAAAGGACAAAGCATATCTTCTTCAAGTGCTTGTTGAAGGCGAATTTCATAAGCAACATTGAAATCAAATAATTCATAGATGTTAAATGAGTCTGTTCTTTCCGGGGTGGCAGTCATTCCCATTAGGAACTTTGGTTTGAAATAATTAATGACTTTACGATAAGAATCTGCACCTGCTTTATGAACCTCATCGATTAAGATGTAATCAAATTCATCCTCTTTAAATTGAGAGAGCATACTATCTTTTGATAATGATTGAATGGTTGCAAATAGATACTTTGCATTAGTGTCTTTAGTCGTACCTGACAAGATTCCGAACTCATCATCATATCCACCAAGTATTCTTTTGAAATCGGATTTGGCTTTTTGTAAAATCTGTTCTCTATGAACGACAAACAACATTTTCTGTGGTGCGTAATTTCTTACATCAAATGCGGAAAGGTACGTTTTACCGGTACCCGTCGCTGAAATAATTAATCCCTTGTCTTTTTCAGTTCGAAGACTCGCTATATTTAACAATGCTTCTGTTTGCATCTTGTTTGGAATTATCTTTAATGCATCTTCAAGATTATTAATTTGATATGCTTCAAAACCTTCAATGACTTTCTCCATCTTTCTCTTTTCAACTGTTTCCACATACACTTTCTCGTACTCTTCAATCCATTCAGGTGATAAATCCTGAGACTGACCCCACACATGTTCAAACTGATTTTTGAAATGATGAATAATTTCTCCATTCTCATGCGTAGTCAGCTTTACATTCCATTCATAATTCACCTTTAAAGCATGGGATGTCAGATTCGAACTTCCCACAATTAACGAATAATGGGTTGGATGTTGAAAGATATACCCTTTTGAATGAAAGCCTTTAATATCTGATAATCGTACTTGTACATTTTCAATTTTCAACAGCTCTTTAAATACTTTTGGTTGGTTAAATTGCAAAAAGGTCGATGTTAATATTCGTCCTTCAATGCCTTTCAAATTCAAGTCATGAAAATGTGCTTTCAATGTAGCAAGACCGCTTTCAGTAATAAAAGCTACTGAAAACAAAAAGGTTTCGCAATGCTCTAATTCATCTAGTAAAGTCGATAAAACATTCTCATTTTCAATGGTATTGTTCACTAATAATTGTGGTTTATAGGAACCAGGAGTAATAAAATTTTGATTAATAAAGCCTTTATGTAAAGACTCTTCTAAATTACGAAGAAATTCCCCCATCTACAGCACCTTCTTCACTTCGAATAATTTTTTTAGTTCTTCCACTGCCGGGATATCAGCTGGTGCCCAGTTTAGTTCGTCTAAGTGATTAATTGTTACCCATTTCAGTTCAGCATGCTCAGTGGCTTTTAAATCTCCTGCAGTTATTCTTGCTAGATATGAAGTTAGTTGAATTGTGAAAGTATCATACTCATAATATGTATCCTCTACTTTGTCACCAACTTTAATATGCACACCAAGCTCTTCTTGAATTTCCCTAACTAATGCGATTTCATGACTTTCTCCTTCTTCAATTTTCCCACCAGGAAACTCCCATAAGTTCGGAAGAGCCATTACTGAGGAGCGTAACGCACAAAGTATTTCATTTTGATCATTATTTATTACCGCCGCTACAACATTTATATGCTTTTTCATTTGATTAACCCCTAACAATATTGGAATTTATTTGCCATTAATATTTTGATATATTCAGTATACCGGAACCTGATCTATAGATCTCCATTTGATGGAAAATTCTCATAAAACTATAAAATGAAAGCAGTTGAATGACTATGATTAAGAAAATCTTCAATATGGATTTAGAACTCGCACACAATATCCTTTCAATCCAACGCCCCTCTTATCAAATCGAAGCTGACCTCATCGGATTCCAAGGGATTCCTGCTCTTTCTGAAACGGTCGATGACATCATGGACAGTAAAGAAACTTTCATCGGTTATTACGAAGATGATCAACTTCTCGGGGTTCTTTCTTATGAAGAAAATGAAGACTTCGTGGATATTTGCCGGTTGGTTGTGTCTCCCGCTTCTTTTCGTAAAGGGATTGGACGTCAATTGGTGAGTTACATAGTGGAAGAGATACGGGGTTCGCGTGACGTGATTGTCTCAACGGGCCTGAAGAATACTCCTGCAGTTACGCTTTATGAAAAGTTGGGTTTCCAGCAGGAGCGGACGATGGAAATTGCACCTGGAGTTCATATTGTGAATATGCGATACCATCACATTCAATAAACAGAATACGATCGGAATTGTCTTCGGTCATTTATTTTTACAGAACCCCTTCTCATTGCTCAAAACTATTAATAACTTTTGTAAATTATTGGACAATTTTAGTTATAATAGATTTACAACTAGTTATTTTTTCCATAATTTATTAGGAGGGGTAAAATTTGTCGCTTTTAAGAAAAATGGTTAATAAATTAATGGACCATGAAGATTTAAAAGGTCCTGTTATATTACAAGATAGACTTGAAGAATCTAACCTAATAAGAGAATTAGAGAAACTTCATAACTCTACAAATCCAGAATTAGATAAATTGCTTATCGATGATCATCTTAAGCTTGCCAAGATTGGACTATCTGGAGAAAAAAATGTCATGTTTGAACTGAAACATTCGTTTCTCCCCATGATTGTTCTACATGATGTTGAAATAAGTATCGAAGACTACCATGCACAATATGATTTCATTATCCTTACTCACCAATTTATTTTCGTTTTAGAAGTGAAGAAATTTATAGGAAACATCGTCGTTTCTGAAAGTGGCGATTTCTCACGTGTTGTTAAGAAAGGCACTCGGACAATTTTTAGAGAAGGTGTTTACAGCCCGTTAAGACAGGCTAAAAGGCAAAGAGATATTTTAAATAAGTTTTTGAGAGCACACAACCTTATTAATAAAACCGAAATTATTAGCGGTGTTACATTTGCTAATGAAAGAAATGAAATCGATTTAACTCGTGCTCCTAAGGAAGTAAAATCGATGATTTGTAAGATTGACGGTCTCGTTCCATTATTAGAAAAAGAACAAAAGAGATTAATAGATCGTAATGTTTTACCTGCAAATTTATTTAAGACGGCCAATTTCATTTTAAATAACCAAACTCGTAAGCCTTTTAGTCAGCAAAGATATTTAGTAAAAACAGAGCCTCAAAACACTGTGGTCGAGAAAATAGTGGTTAGTAACGATTTGCTCGAACAAAAGCTACGAGATTTTAGAAAAAAGCTTGCATCAGAAAAAGGCTATAAAGCATTTTATATATTTAGTGATGCCACATTAAATGAATTTCTTACAAAGCGACCTTCAAATACGGAAGAATTAATGAAGATAAAAGGAATGGGAAATCAGAAAGTAAATGAATTCGGCAATGAACTGTTAGCTTTAATTAATAACTAGCCCTTAGCCTTCAACCACTTACATAATTACGCTTAAAACGACCGAAATTATTCTTCGGTCGTTTTCTTTATTGAATATAGGTAGTAAAAGTTAGTTGCCAAAAGTAGCAGTTTTTCGTCTTAATTAAACCAGAGAACTATCATTTGAAGAGTTATTAGTAGAAGAAGTGTACGAAGATTCTTTTGATGAATTGCTATTATTTCGCGGTAAATGACCTCTTTAGTTGAATGGCTAAAGAGGTTTTTTGCTCTTTAAGAATTAGGCCAGAACAAAGACGCCGACGAGTTCGTCGAGTGGCAGTTGGTGGATGCCGTAAGGGTCTTCGTATCGCAGGTATTGGTTGTTGGCTTCTTTGATGATGCCGCGGTGGTAGTGGATTTTGCCACTCTTCCATGAAGTGAGGCGTGTTTCCATTCGACTGATTAATGCCCGCTCGATTTCTTCCTGCATCGTGTCGTAATCGAATGCGTCGAGTTCCGGTTTTTTAACGAGTTCGTGTTCTTCTTGCCATTCGCGAAGTTGCGCGACGTGCTCTGGTAGCATCATAGCTGTCCATTTGATTTTGCCGCGATCTTTGAGGTCGCCTTGCATTTTTAATCCGCGGTTGATTTTCATCAGATAACGTCCTCCCTTTCTTTTCGAATGACGGGGACGGCTGCTAAGACATTGTCAAAGTAAAATGTGCGCTTCGCTTGCTTCGTAAAACAGTACGCCTGAAACGTGTCATTGTAGGCTTTGATGACTTTCACACGACGTTTGGTGATGTTTCCATCCTTCGCTAAATAGACCATTTCCAAAATATCGTGCCGCTTCATAAATTTCACGATGTTGTCTTTCATTCAAGCCGCCTCCTTTTTTATTATTATATGCGAACGTTTGTTCTTTTATCAACAAAATTTAGTTGGTAATTAGAGGAGTTTTTACATAAAACGGTCCAATCATCTTAAAAAGTATGTGCCAGCGCAATAAAAATAACCCTTCAACTTAAGTCGAAGGGTCATCGTCATTTTTTATTCGCCTACATAAAACAGCTTGAATAATATTTCTCGTTGCGGCACTTGAAGACGTTCGAATTTCTCCAAAAATGCTTCTTTATCATAAATAGCTTGATGAATGCTGACGCTCGCATCCGAAGCCGTGAAGTCGATGACTGCGTAAGGAGCCGTGCCCCCTTTTGATACACCGAGTGCGCCTGGATTCACATAGGTTTTACCGTTGGCCTGGAAGAAATGCTCCGGATGGTTATGACCAAAGCAAATGATCTCGGCCGGGTAATCACCGAACATCGTTTCCATGTTTTCAAGCGTCGGTTCGAGAATCGTATAAAATGGTTCGTCCTGAATGTGAGCTTGTCTTTTGTCTTCAGCAATATGGTAGTGAATGCCAAGGATTCGCGTGCCGTTTACTTCTTTTTCAAGAACGCGGGGCAATTGATTGAGTTTGGCTACATACTCAGGAAGTAAACGATTCGCGATCCAATCATGGTGTTCGCGTGTATGTTTATAGCTTTCAGGATGCCCTTCCCCTGCAATGAGGGATAAAATGGCTTCGTCATGATTGCCGGTGATCATGTGCACATCTTGTCGTGCAAATAAAATCTCCAGCACTTCGTTCGAATCGGGTCCCATGGCAATCATGTCACCAAGACACCAGATTTCCTTAATATCTCCGCGTGCATCCAATTTCTCGAGAACAGCACGCAATGCGGGTTCGTTTCCATGAATGTCGGTAATGATTGCTAATTTCATATGTATCCGTCCTTTGTTTGTTCATCTTTACCTTTTAGTTTACCTCTTTTTCAGTCATTTCGTGGTTCCTGTGTTTATCCGCACAGGTGAAATACATTTTTCGTGTACAATGGAGGCAGTTAGGCGATGATGATAGAGAAGCTGATTTGCCATTTAAAGAAAGTGAGTGTGGAATATGAAGAAACAGATTCTTATGGTGGGGCTAGTGAGTGTCATGCTAGCAGCCTGTTCATCAAATGAAAAAACCGAACACAATGAACACAAAGTAGATAAAGCAACTCAAGAAAACCCTTCCTCTCCCTCTAAAGATTTTTATAAAGAAACAACGGACGTACAAGTCTCTCATATACATGGGCTTGGCTACCCGAGTTCTGGTGATGCATTAATGCTCGCTACTCACCGTGGGCCAGTTACGTATGAGAATGGGGTCTGGAAAGAAACCACCGGTGAAAAGCATGATTATATGGGCTTCCAAGCCGTGGCTGATGGCTTTGTTTCGAGTGGTCACCCAGAGCCTGGTTCCGATTATAAAAATCCGCTCGGCTTACTAAAAAGTACAAATGCAGGCGAAACGTTTGAGCAATATGCTTTTGAAGGTGAAATCGACTTTCACTATTTAGCTGCCGGTTACAATACGGATCGGATTTACGTTTTTAATGAAATGCCTACTAAAAAGTTAGGTAACGGTTTTTATTATTCGGATGATTTAGGCCAGGCCTGGACGGCTATGGAGATGGGTGGATTTGAAGCGAATATGATGTCCAATATCACCGCGCATCCAGATGAACCTGAAACAATTGCGATTGGGACGGACCGAGGTCTTTACGTATCTAAAGATGCCGGAAAAACGTTTTCCCTAGCCACTAAAGGGAAGATGATTACTTATGCCTTGTTAGGAAAACAACATGCATATGTAGCAGAATTAGTTGATGATCAAGTCCAATTAAATCAAATTAACCTATCTTCAAAAGAAGAAAAAACAATGGCCACGCCAAAGTTGAAGAAAGATAATGCGATTATTTATATCGCTGTTCATCCAACTGATGACAAAGAAATATCCATTGCTACGTTGCAAAATGATGTGTACCAATCAACGGATGGCGGAGCTACATGGACACAGATTTTAGCTGCGGGGACTGTTTCTAACTAATAGAATTTCACCGTTAAAACTCTTTCACTTACCACTAATTGACTGAATTACGTTTATTCTGGTGCCTGTAGGGAACGATATGTATAACTACTGGATGAAAGTGAGGAGAAAAAACGTGAAATCTACTTATGAAGAATGTCTTCAAGCCTGCAGAGAGTGCTTGGAAGCTTGTAACGTTTGTTTTGATTCCTGTCTGAAAGAAGACGATGTGAAAATGATGGTGGACTGTATTCGTCTCGACCGGGAATGCGCTGATGCTTGTGGTTATGCAATTCAGGCGATGACACGAAACAGCCCGTTTGTGAAAGAGATTTGCGAAATTTGTGCGACGATTTGTGAACGTTGTGCAGATGAGTGTGGCAAACACGACCATGACCATTGTAAGCGTTGCGCAGAAGCATGTCGCAAATGTGCAGAAGCATGCCGTAACATGGTTGCTTAAAAATGTGAGAAAGCCAAGCCGGACGAACTTCGACCTGCTTGGCTTTTTTACTGTTCAATTTTTCAGTTGATGTCTAACATCCAGAAAGACTTTCATGCTACGATTGCAACAGCTATATCTATATAGAAGAAATCCTGAATCTCTGTCATGTCGAATGGAGAAACACTCATCAGGAATACTATGCAAGGAGCTTACAATCCATGGAGTCTATATCAACTTATTTACATATGGTCCCCCTTCCCGTGGCTGTCTTATTGAGTATTTTCCTCAATGTATTGATCGCCATTTCAGGTGTACTCCCGAGTGCGTTCCTGACCGCAGCGAACGTTGCGATTTTTGGGTTTTGGGGAGGTTTTACAGTCTCATTGGTTGGGGAAATCGTAGGAAGTCTAATTGCTTTCGGATTGTATCGGAAAGGATTTAGAAACGTAATCACCGATAAGACCAAGCACGCCCCTCGCTTACAAAAGTTGCTTCATGCTTCACCTAGGGAGGCATTTTTGTTTGTCATCGGTCTGCGGATGATGCCCTTTGTACCGTCTGGGTTAGTCACTCTTTACGCAGCGGTGGGCACCATGAGTTTTGGGTCTTTTGCCATCGCCAGCAGTTTAGGGAAGTTGCCCGCACTCCTATTGGAAACTTCCACTACATACGCATTGGTAGAGTGGACGCAAGCTGGGCAATACCTTGTCTTCCTAGTGGCGATTGGTTTACTTTGGGGCGTATGGAAAAATTTTAAAAATTCTCAAAGGAAATTGTAAAAATTGCATATACTGAACGTAAATAATTCAAACTTTTAAGGATCTTGCTTTAAACAACGACATTAGCGTTTCCCCTGGGCTTGGTCTCTTGTTGGAAACATTGACTTATTATCTAAACGATAGAACCCATGACATTACCCCATGTACAGGACGTTGTATTGCGTATAATACAACATCCTCATTATGAAAGGTGGTGTTAGCTATGGGTTATGGAAACAACAACGGATCTTCTTTCGCTTTGCTTGTGGTTCTTTTCATTTTGTTGATTATTGTCGGAGCGGCTTTTCTCTACTAATTAAAATAATCACCAGGAAAAGAAAACCACTCCCGCAAGCACTCCGAGAGCGCTTTGAAGGCGCTCTTTTATCCTACTTGAAAAACCTTTCAACTTTTTTGGACAAGCCCTGGTTCTAAAGAAAATCCGTTTACGTAACCCATAGCTATGCGTTTCAATAAAGTTCACGAGGGAACATGATGAATAGAGGTGATTTGATGGGAACTTTTAAGAGTAATGGCATGATGTTAACTTATGACGAATACGGTTCTGGTGAACCTCTTGTGTTACTGCATGGATTGACCGGCAATCGTCATATGTTTGATGCGGAAATAAAAGTATTCAAGAAATACTTTCGGACAATCGTCCTGGATGCGCGGGGCCACGGGGAATCAGACAAACCGACTTCGTATACGTTAGATGATCACGTCGGCGATGTCCTACGCTTGCTTGAACATTTAGAGATTGAAGAAACATATTTGCTTGGCGTCTCCATGGGCAGTTATATTGCGCAAGGCGTAGCAATTGCTTCTCCGGAGCGTGTGAAGAAACTGATTTTAGTGGCAACGAAGTCGCAAGGAAAAACATCTTCAATGGAAGCGTTATTTGACAAACATGCAGACGAATTGGAAGGAATGGACTTTTCGGAGAAAGTAGTCAAAGTCTCTCCTTACATTTTTCATGACTTAAAGGCTGTCGGTAAGTGGAGTCATGATGCGGCCAAAAAAGGTTCACCTATGACGAGTAAAGAGATTGAAGCAGCGAATGATGCATTGGATGGTTTTGATTTCCGTGAAGATTTATACCGTGTCACAGCAGAAACATTGGTCATCAGTGGCGATCACGATGGTTTGAATCCACCAGAAGTAGGACGAGAAACCGCAAAATTAATTCCAAATGCCACGTTCGTAGAGTTCAATAAATCTGGACATGCCCCGAATGTGGAACAACCGCTGCTATTCTTGGATTTCGTTTTAGAGTTTTTAGAAATAAAATAAAACCCAGCTCGCTTTTTGCGAACTGGGTTTTGACTTTAGTTAGATAGCTTACGTTTTTTCCGAACAAGTTTAAACAAGTAGTATAACAAGATTACGCTTACTAAAATGACCCAGATCAACGTTTCATTTACTTTCTCTGAAACCAGACCTGCCGGAATTAGTGCCAGGATGAAAAAATAAATGAAATTCCCAATAGTTGTAGCAAGGATGAATGGCCAAAACCGAACCGTGCTCAAACCTGCCAATATATTAACCAAACTGGTTGGTACTAAAGGGAATATCCGCGCTTGAAATACATAGGCAAACCCATTCGCTTCGATTTGCTCAAGCAATTCTGGTTTGAATTTTTCAATCAGCCTTTCTTGAAACAAGTAGCGAACGGCATAAAAGACGAAAATGGCAGCAATCACACTTGAAACCCAGCTCCATAAAAAACCATCAATAAACCCAAATAGCGTGATGTTGATGGTAATCACCAGTAGTAATGGAAACACTGTAAATGAATTTTGAAGAATCATGATGACCAGCATAAACATATATGCATACAGCAAATTATCATCCAAAAAATCTTGAATAGCTTCTACGTCGCGATTGACGAGAAGCGTAATGATCTGACGATTTAACACTAAAAAAATGAGCAGCAACAACAAGCCACCCCAAACCAACCAATTCTTATGCGTGATTTTGTTGATGGCTTCTTTCATTCGTCACCCGCTCGTATCTTCCAATGGAATTGTTTTTTCGTGAAATTTTCTTCTATCATATCATGTTTCTTAAAATAAATAGGAATATTAAGTGTTCAATTCCAATCGATTCCATAAAATAAATTCCTAATTACGTCTCAATGGCTATCTCCAAAACGAAAAACAAATGCGTCCTGTGTTATGATGAAAAAAATTCTTCAGTAGAGGTGATATTTTGAAAGCGTATCAATTTCTCGTCACGCTTAAACATGTAAAACCGCAAGTGTGGCGCCGCTTTGTCGTACCGGCATCTCTCGATTTTTATGATTTGCATTCGGTCATTCAAACATCTGTGGGATGGACAAACAGTCATTTGTTTAACTTCTCAATAGAGGACTCCAAAAGCAATAAAACGATTCAATTGGTCGGTGATGAAGAGTCCGTTTCAGAGAATTTCGGCATGGCTCAACACTATATGAAGAACCCGCCAAAAGAAGGGTCTTATGAATTTAGCATGTATCAACGATTTATCCGTACTCAATTATTACTCGCAAGAGATGTGGACTTAAGTCAATATGTCACAGAGAATCCAGAGTTTCGCTACATCTATGACTTTGGAGACAGCTGGGATCACGAAGTAGTTCTGGAACATGTAGTGGATGATTATGCGTATGATTATCCGCAATTACTTGAAGGCAAAGGTACTTGCCCACCAGAAGATGTGGGAGGTCCGCCTGGTTATGACGAATTCAAGCGCGTCATGAAGAATACAGATGATCCTGAACATGATCAGATGAAAGCATGGGCAAAAGGTCAAGGGTATCAAAAATTCAACTTAAGGAAAGTAAATGCATTCCTGAAAGATGAGTGGGTTTAGCCAAAAAATAAAGTGAAGGAATGAAGAATTCTGTGAAAGAACCGTGCCTTTTTCCCGAGTCTGCGCCAAAGGTGAGCATATGCTAAAGCATCCTTCCTAAAAAGGTGGTGTTAAGCATGGGATACGAATGCTGCAATAATAATAGCGGTTCTACGTTCACGTTAATCGTTGTTCTCTTCATCTTACTAATTATTGTCGGTGCAAGTTTTCTATACTAATTTATAGAAATTAGCCCTCAAATCCGACTATGACGCACGCCCCTTTCTTCCCCAAGGCGTGCGGTATAAGTACAAAAAACCTGACTCCTTACTGGATGTCAGGTTTTCTTGATGTGTCTGTATTTTTGATTTGTCCTTGCCCATCCGAATGGACAGAAAGAATTCAACCGACGATTAAGCGACTGTTTCTTTCTCGTAAATCGGTACCCAGCCTTCTGTTGTAACAAAAATGCGCACTGCTACCACTTTACGGTCTTCCATCAGTGTAAAGTAGTGGCGAACGTTTTCAGGAACAGAGATTAAGTCACCTGGTTGCAGCTCGACATCAAAGAATTCCCCGTCAGTCGATTGAATGACGAAAATACCATGACCGCTGACAATGAAACGCACTTCATCGTCTTCGTGGTGATGTTCCTGTTGGAAGTTTTTCAACAGTTGTTCCAGGTTCGGCGTGGATTCAGAAAGTGAAATCACATCTGCTTGCTGATAATTGCGTCGCTCAGAAATGTCGGCAATTTCGATGCCGAATGCAGATAGAATCTGTTGTTTTTCTTCATCCGTTAAATTGAATTTTTCTCGAAGTTCAGTAGGAAGCTTCTCGATATCCCATTTTTCATAAATGACTTCATTGCTATTTAAGAAATCAATAACTGCTTGCTCTTCTTCAATGCGTTCGTTACTTGCGTGTTTACGAATGTATGCCATCGTTAAAAACTCCCCACTACATGTTTTATCGTTGCTAATTTCACTTGATACGAGAATAAAAATTCCCATGCTTCCAAATATTTTTTCGCTTCAAAAGCGTCTTTGCCCCATACAGTGATGCCGTGATTTTGAATCAGGATGGCTCCTGAGTCCCCGATTACATAACGATCAAATTGTTCAGCCAGTGTTGGGATATGTGCGACATTCGGAATGATCGGAATGCTGACCTTGGCGTCTTGTTCCCATGAACCGAGTGCTTTAATAATTTCATTTCCGGTGAAATCAATATGTGTATCATGTTTATACAGTTCCGTGATGACATTGTTGTCAATCGTGTGGACATGAAGGACACACCCCGCATTGGTTTTGTTATAAATCTTTGCGTGGAGCAACGTTTCGGCTGACGGCTTTGACGACGTCTCCTCCAATTTTTCACCGGCTGCATCCACCAGTAAAAAGTCATGATCCGTGAATTTTCGTTTGTCCTTACCAGATGCAGTAACGAGGAATGTAACCGGTTCATTCGAAACCTTAATGGATAAATTGCCGCTCGTGCCGTAGAACCAATCGCGGTCTGCGAGTTCCTTTTTTATGGCCGCAAGCTCGTTCCAACGGGAAAAGTAGTTGCTCATGTGTGTACCTCCAATTGCTTTAAAATGTGAATCACGTCTGTAAATGTTTCAAATGGCTCATAAGGAATGTCGAGTTCCTCACACTTTTCGATGAGGAAGTCCCGCGCGATCACTTTGTCTGCCAGTTTTGCCGCTTGTAAATCGGTAATGGAATCACCGATGACGATTTTGTAAGTGTTGTCGTCACTCAGTTTGCGAAGTATGGAAGGTTTACAGCAACCGCAACCATTCGAGCAATGTTCATCGCATGTATGAGGCCAATTAATCGTAATGGTTTCTCCAGAAAAATCTGCCTCGTTGCAGTAAATACGCTCGTCTTCTATATGGTCCTTCACGAGTGGCTTAACAAAGAAATCAATGCCTCCAGATACGATGAAGAGTGGAATTTGTTGTGCTTTCGTATAAGCGACAAAGTCCTCAAATCCTTCTCGAATTTGTGCTTGATTCAGTACGAACTGTGTAATTTCATCTTTTTGGTCGGTTGATAACAGATTGAAAAGTTGGGTTACGCCTTGCTGAATGGATATTTCCTGGCCGAGAATCTGGTCTTTTATCGGCTCCCATTCAGGTGGTGCGAACTTCTTCATGATGGCCATGATGTTATCTTTCGTGGTGATGGTGCCATCAAAATCACAAAATATGACGGGTTGTGTCATCGTACTTTGTCACCCCACAATTCCAGGGCTTGTTGCAGTTCAGTATTCGTTTGCGCTGCTTCAGATAAGGTCTTCCTGGAAAGCGTTGCATCAACGGCTTGTCTGAATGCCTTGCCTCCAGCGGCAGAACCTGCTGGATGACCGTGCACCCCGCCTCCTGCATTGATAACGGAATTAATTCCGAAGTCTTCAATCAATTGCGGAACCATGCCTGGATGAATACCCGCTGAAGGGACTGGCAAAGTAGTCTTTAACAAACCAGGCGCTTGAAGTGCATCGGCAATTTGAAGTGTTTCCCCTTTTTCCAAGGCTACGCTTCCATACGGCGAAGGGAACAACGAGAAATCTGCCCCCGCAAGTCGCAATAACTTACCTAGTGCAAGCTGGTTGGACAGACCGTACTTTCTGGATGGCGTGAATGCGCCAGAAACAGCGGGATGAGCCATAATGGTAATCGCAATTTCCGGATCTTCTGCTAAACTTTGAAGCGTGTCCAGTCCGTATGCATACACATTAAACAGCAACATATCAGCACCTAATTCCGTTGCGCGTCTTGCTTTGTCTCTTAAGTCAAATGTTCGCCCAGTCAAATTCACCGCGTAACGTGTTCGGTGACCTGTCTCTGAGAAAACATGCTCGAGCACTTCACGCCCTCTCACAATTCGCTGTTCAAAAGGCGTCAACACGTTCTCGAATAAAATCTCATCATCTTTGACAAAATCCACACCACCACGTGCTTGGTGTTCGAGCTGTGTCAGTAAAAAGTTTAAATCTTTTCCTAGAATGCCTTTAAAAATGCTCATGACAAATGGTCGTCCTTGCACACCGGTTAGTTGGCGAATCCCTTCTGTTCCGAACTTCGGCCCTGAAAAGTGTGCCGTTAATTCTGGACTAAATTCCAAATCGACTAACTTGATTTCTCCGTCCAGTGATAACTTGCCAAAAGCTGTTGTTAATATGGCTGGCAGGTCTGGGCTGTAATTGGCTGCCGGGTAAGCTATACGGATGATTCCTTTCATGCGGCTACCTGAACTACCGACATTTTCGATAGATACAACGCGCCCTTTATGCTTCTTCAATTGCTGTTGCTCCAGTTGTGGCAAGTCGGTCCAAGATCCCACGGTCAAGCCAAGTGCGATGCCCTCTGCTTTTTTTTCGAAATTATCATCTATGCTATGTACTAAATACGTCGCGATTACTTCAGTCAATTTGTTCACCTCTTCAGGAAAAATAAAAAACCTCTTCACAAATAAGAAGAGGTTAGTAGTTGAACTAACATCCTCTTATCTGTCAGCTACTGCTGCAAGAATTAGCACCGTGCTTACTCGTGTAAGTCGGTTGCCGGGTTTCATAGGGCTAGTCCCTCCACCTGCTCTTGATAAGAAAAATGTAGATATGATATTTTTTAAAATCTAAATTGGATTATGACAGGGTGTAAAATACTTGTCAACACAATTTTCTAATAAATTGAAATATACAGCTATTTCCCATTGTACAAAACTATGCTATGTTTGCTTTTAGAAAGACATGACATGTTTTAAGAAATAAATTTCAAGCCAACAGCCGCTCCCAACACCATTGCAATAAACAGTATGCGCAACCATGTCTTTGGCTCCCCGTACAAAATCATACCCAGAATCGCCCCTCCAGAAGCACCAATGCCTGTCCACACTGCGTAAGCCGTTCCCATCGGAAGAGTTTCCATAGCAAGTGCAAGGAACAGGAAACTTGCGGTGAAACTGATGAACAATCCCGATATGGATTTCCAATTACGATTTTTATGCACTTGACTGATCATCGCGACTCCTGTCATTTCAAATAATCCGGCAATGATTAAGAATATCCATGCCATTATGACGACACCTCTTCCTGTTCTTTCGTGACCAGCTTAAGCCCGACAACCCCTATTAAAAGAAGCGCTATCAAACCAATTTTCGGGAGATTAAATGACTCTCCGAAAAAGAGAATGTCTGCAATGACTGTACCAGCTGTACCTAGACCAACAAACACTGCGTACACAGTACCTACAGGTAATGTTTTCCCTGCCATGATCATTAAATAAAAACTGACCGCAATCGCAATTAACGTGCCAATCCATGCCCACACATCATCCGCATGCTTCAGTCCAATCACCCAAAACACTTCAAACACAGCAGCTATCAACACTTTCATCCATTCTTTATTCATGAAACCCAACTCCTTTTCCAATAAAAATAAGCCCGAGAGATGAACGTATAAACGTTATCTCCCAGGCTTTTATCCTTCCGTGTGGCTCTGCCATTTGGCAAAGTGTTTTCTCTCGGACCAGGCCAAACCGGTTGTTTGCGGAACCCTAGAAAACTTGTTCGCCATCTTGAAAATGGCGCTTTATGAAATTATTTTGTGCAAGGTTAGAATAAACCATCCTGAACAATGAGTCAAACAACGAGCTCGTATTGAAACAACTGGTTGAACATATTGGAAATAAATGTAACACTTAAATTAGCTTTATTCCGCTTACAGAAAGGAGAATCCCTTTGAAATCCCTCACAAATAAAGTGATTATATTGGTCATGTCCATCGTCATTTTCATTATTTATTATCAGTTACTTGGATTTTTTGCAGGGAACCTTCTTCCGATTTCTCCACTTGGAACAATGATTGGCTTAATCACTCTTTTTCTTCTCATCCCCATTTCATATTTATCAGCTCACGTAGTGGTGAAAGTCATTAAAGACATGTAAAAAACACGCCTAATTATGAAGGCGTGTTGAAGATTTTTGTATTTAAAATGTCTCGAAAAGCTTGAAGTAAAGAGTCGAAGCGGATATCATTGATTTCTTCTTTTGAGACCCAGACATATTCCGAATGCTCATCATTCAATCGGAAATTGGCTAGTTGCGCTTCTGTCACATCAGCAATATATGTATAAATCAGCCGGTAAATGGGTTCGCTGGCTGAGTGTCCCTCGAAAGTCCGGATATGGATTTCTGTAAGACTAGGTACTGCCATACTCGTTTCTTCCTGCACTTCACGGAGTGCCGCTTCTAGAGGAATTTCATGAAATTTCACCTTACCTGCTGGAACATTCCAGACCCCAGGCGCAACGCTTGCCAGTTCTGAACGCTTTGTAAGTAGGATTTTATTTTGATTTTTTAAGATGATTTCAACTGATACGCGGTAATTTGGATGATTAGTCATGGGCACTTTCTCCGATTCTATAGATTGCCGAGCTCAGCAAATTGATTTCCTGTAAAAAATTTACTAGTAAATCGCTCGATTGGCAAGAACCGGAGTGAAACCAGACAATTAAGTTTGCAACAAAACAATTACCTAGCCTTGATAGGAATGCCCTGACGTTTCGGAACTGGATACGCAGCGATCGCTCCTGCAACTCCGCTGAAAGCTAGAAGTGAAAGAACGGCTATCGGGAATGCTTTCTTCTTCAGATTGGTTTGTGTCATATGATACCTCCTTGGTTATGAACTTTCACATTTAGTGTAATTGATGTATATGTAGAAAATATGAATATCATGTTAAGAGATTCTCAGGAAATGCTCATTTCATCTATCCCCTTACATCGTCAGCCTCCCATGTTAGCTTTACCTCATTTCGTGGTAAACTACTACTAGCATTTACCTTGTGAAACGAGGTTTTACTTATGATTCGAACATTTGGCGTAACAGCTGATAGTCAATTGGAAATGGACTTTCCACTAGAAGATTTACATAAAAAATCATTTGATTGGTATTGGATCGATTTTGATAAACCTTCTGCTAGTGAATGGGCGTTGCTTGATTCGTTCTTTCATTTCCATCCACTGGCGATTGAAGATTGCCTCCATCGGTTGCAGCGACCGAAAGTCGATTATTACGATGGCTATCATTTCTTCGTCGTCCATACCATGAACGAAGAGACACTTGAAGCAGAAGAACTGGATTTATTCGTTGGGAAAAATTTTGTTGTGACGTTCCACCATACTGCCGTTCAGGAATTAGATTTGGTTCGCGAAAAACTGCAACGAGATGCTTCCTTTTGGGAACGTGGTGCGATTTACGCGACGTATCAAATTCTCGACAAAGTGGTCGATTCCTACTTCCCGCTCGTTTACAAAATTGAGGATCATCTGAACGAAATTGAAGATCAGATGACGTTTGATATGAAGCATTTTTCGATGGATACCGTTTTTGAAATGCGTAGTGACTTACTATGGTTGCGCCGAACGATATTGCCAATGCGCGATTTAATGTATCGTGTATTAAACTCAAGTCGCTTCAATCTTCAACAGCATGAACAGGCTTATTTTGCAGATATATCCGACCATCTCGTGAAGCTGACTGAAATTGTGGAATCCAATCGCGAACTTACGGCAGATATTCGCGACAGCTACATGGCGATGAACTCAAACCGGATGAACCGCATTATGATGATCTTGACGATTGTCTCATCCATTTTCATCCCTTTAACATTTATCGCCGGACTATACGGGATGAACTTTGAATATATGCCCGAACTCACAATGAAATACGGATACTTCTTCGCACTTGGAGCCATGACCTTGATTGGTGTATCCATGTTTGCCTGGTTTAAATACAAAGGCTGGCTGAATTTATTTAAATCATAATAAAAACCATCTCCTGTGAAAATAAGGAGATGGTTTTTTTGCAGGAATCCAAACAGGATTTCACCATTGTCGTATAGAAAACAGAATAGAAATATTAACATGTTTAGGAGGCTAATAAAGTGAACGAAAAATTAATAAGAGTAGGAACTACTTATTTACCTGTCACCAATGTTGAGCTATCTGCCGAATGGTACGTTAACAAACTAGGTGCAGAATTGAACTATAAAGACAACGATAAAGCTATTCTTAATTTAGCCAGCCAAAGTATATTCCTTGTTAAGTCCAGAGAAAATCAAAACTCAAATTTCTATGATTTTTATGGAAATGAACAATTCTCTATAACCTTTGAAGTGAACGGATTAGATGCATTAGAAAGTATACACAAGGATTTCATTGAAAAAGAAATAAAAAGTGGGGATATTGAAAACAGAGGACACGCAGGAAAGAACTTTGTTTTTTATGATATTGACGGAAATAAATTTGACGTTTGGAGTGAATTGAGTCCCATTTTTAAAGAAAAATTTATTCTGGGGTAGTGGCTTAACACCATTACTTTTTTATTTTTCCGCAACAAAAAAGGAGCTTTAGGCTCCTTATGTTTGCTTAATTATTCTTCGCCCTCTTCTTCAGGGTTTTTGTTTTCCTCATCTACATCGTCCATCTCTTCGCCATCGTCAACACCGTTATCTTGGTCTACTCCATCACCACAACCTGCTAAACCACCAAGAACGATTCCGCCTACTAAACCACTTGCTAATAATGTCTTTTTCCAATCTGCCATGTCTGTTTCCTCCTCAAGTTTTGTTAAATTTTGTTTGCTACTGTTCTAATTCAAATTTACCCCACTAAAAAAGAAATAAACCTCACCCGAAAATATTAATCTGTATATTTAATCTTCAAGGAATAGGAAAAAAGTGCTTAAGTGAATACTGGCAGGTCATTAAACAGCAAAAAGCTCAGTAGAATCTACTGAGCTTTTTATCCCTTACCATCTGTCAGAAAGGGTTCATACATCGTGATCGCATGGTTTTCGGTAATGAACCCTTTTTTAATTAGTGATATTTTCAGCAAGCCAATACTTACGATATGATGGGAATAAAATGAGCTGAGGAGGATGCAACGCATGCAGGCATGCAAAGAGATATTGGCTATATGGAGTAAATTTGATGACAAGCCGATGGATACGTTAATGAAAGTGTGGTGGGCAAAACAAGTCGGTGGTGGTTCACAACGCCCGGTTTCTCTAATTAAGCAACATTTTGAACAATATGGCGTTGCTGGGAACTGTGTAGACTTGTCGTTATGGTTAATAGAAGAATTTCGCACTGCAGGAATTGAGGCCTACGGAATTACGGATGATATCAATGCCGAACGCTCACACATTGCTGTAATTGCAATAGATAGTAAAGGACATCGCTATTTGTGTGATCTTGGAGATCAGTGGATTCAGCCAATCGCTATTGATGCAGAATTGATTAACCATCAAGGTTCGGTCTAAGGATTTTTCCCAGCTGCTAAAGTGAAGTTACAAACAGAAGGTTATGAGACCAAGATTTCATATCATAGGCCGAACGGAAAAGTCTCGAATGCCAAATATGATACAACACCTCTAGATGATGAATTGTTGTGGGCTCTTTCCGAACGAGTGCAACACGTATTCAGAAAAACACCGCTCGTCGAAATCAGAATCTCGTTGGACGGCGAGACAGCCCACTGGGAATTTGATAACTGGAAAAGTTTTTTGAGTACTTCACAGAAATTACATGCGGAAGATTCCGATTTAAATATGGATGAATGGATTCATCGAATTAACTCACGAACAGGCATGAAAGAAGATTTTTTAAGGGATGCTTTGAGGTATTACAAAGAAATGGCGGGAGATCATTGAAATCTTACTTATATGGAACCATTAATCTCAGCAAGTCAACTTGCCTCTGAGACCTATTTGAGCGATAAATGTGTCTGTATGAACGATAAATTCGTTTTTTGAGCGATAAATGGTCCAATTTGAGCGATAAATAGTGAGTTTTGAGCGTTAAATTTTTCACAAACTTTCACGCCACCCTATTCAACAAAAAAAGCTCACTCTCAATTTGAGAGCGAGCTTCCATTCATTAAAATTCTATGGTTTCAGGTGGTTTTCCGCTTTTGTTCATAAGACGGATGGATTCTGGTTTCACAACTAATATCAATAAGTTTGGATCTTCTGGACCTTCGAACCAATTTTTCATATGGTCATTCCAAATTTTTTCTTTCAGGCTTTCGTCTGTGCTTTCACTTACTTTTCCTTCAATCTCCAGAAATGCATCTCCAAAACCTTCTCCGTCGTAGCCAATCAAAATATGCGTATACGGATTTGCTTCAATTTCTTCGACTTTATGTGTATTTTTATTCGTCGGGGTATAGAGCGTAAATTCTTCATTGAAGAAAGTCATATACCTAGAATGTGGTTTATTGTTTTTCACCGTTGCCATTGTGCCGGTGCGGCTTTCTTTTAAAATGTCTAATGCTTGTTGTTTACTCACTCTTAATCAGCTCCTTTCTGAAAGTATTCCTTCCAGTTCCGCCAATTAAACATGATAATGTGCTGTTACTCAGCTAAATATTGGTATAGTTTATCATCATTAGCATTTGCTGTTCCTCTGCCATCTCGATTGTTAGAGACGAAGTACAAATCTTCGCCATTCGAATACACATCTCTTATTCGACCAAAGCCCGTAATCGTGTCTTCTAATTCACCCGACTCGGGATTGATAACAAGAATGCCTTCCCCACGTAAAGCTGCTACATACAATTTCCCTTTATGAAACGTCATGCCTGAAGGTGCCCAGGTGACATTTGCTCCCGAATGAAGCAAAGGTGTGATATATCCTTCTCGTTCTTCACTGCCTTCAATTAATGGCCATCCGTAGTTGCTGCCTGGTTCAATTTTATTTATTTCATCTTTGGCAGATTGTCCATGTTCGGAAGCAAATAATACACCATCTTCAGACCAGGCGAGTCCTTGTGGATTACGATGTCCGAGACTCACGGTTTCCCATTGATTGTTTGCATTCAAACGGAGGATTTTTCCGTTTTTCGAATTCGGATCTTGTGCTAGTTGTGGATTGGCCGCATCTCCAATCGTTGCGTATAACAGCTGATCCGGACCGATTTCAAGACGACCTCCATGATGGACATTGCCAGTTGAGATTTCATCTAAATGGATTGCTACTTCTTTCCAGACGTTTCCTTCCAATTTCAATGTCACGATTCGATTGAATGGACCATTACCCGCATCATAATTGTAGTAGGCAAATGCTGTTTTCGTTTCTTCGAATGTCGGTTTTAGGACAAACCCTAGCAAACCCGCTTCTGAAACGGTCGCTAATGGCGTTGAAAACTCCACTTTTTGATGTTCGACTGTTC
This sequence comes from Paenisporosarcina quisquiliarum, assembly GCF_027563315.1. Taxonomy (GTDB): domain Bacteria; phylum Bacillota; class Bacilli; order Bacillales_A; family Planococcaceae; genus Paenisporosarcina; species Paenisporosarcina quisquiliarum. Next base: position 35,374 of record NZ_JAMKBJ010000008.1, on the reverse strand, counting down.
CGTCAGCTTCTATATAAGCAATCGTCCCAACACGTTCTGATACGTAAAATTCGTCCCCTACTTGATTGATTGACCAGGGAATTTCAAGATTTGTGGCAACTTCTTTAATCGACTCCGGCTCTGCAGATTGACTGCGCTCAAGAATTCCACACCCACTCAACAGAAGAAGGCTTAAGGTGAAGATTACTAATCTCTTCATATAAGATCACCTCTTCTATTCTTTCTTTTTATTATACAGAAAATTCCGTCTAATAATCTATAGATTCGTTACCACTATTTGAATAATCAAAGCGATCGTGACAATACGCAATAAAGGTTTCACATATTCTTTTTTCAATTTACGGGCTAGATGCACACCGATTTGCGCACCGCTTACTGAACCTATCAATAACGCAATGGTGACTGCCCACATGATTTTGCCGGTAGCAATATATGTGATGGACGCGCCGAAACAACTCGAAAAAATCGCGATGCGGGCAAGCCCAACTGCCCGAATATAAGAAATGCCAAGATGTGAAAGGATGTACATCATTAACGTGCCGGACCCCGGTCCAAAAACCCCGTCATATAATCCAATGCCAAACAGACCAACCCCACTTTTCTTGTTTACGACCAGTGGACGATTTCCTTCAAAATCACTCGACCCCATAAAGGAAGTGAGTAACGCAAAGCTTAATAATACGATAGCGATGATGGTCAACGTACTCTCTGTGAGAAAGGACGCAATTAAACCTCCTGCTATTCCACCACCCAGACAAAGTGGAACGATAATGAGAGCTTCTCTTACGGTAACTTCTTTGTATTTATAAATGACGATAAAACTGGATAATGAACTGACTGTATTGGAGACCTTATTTGCCCCAATGGCAGAGTGAACCGGTATCCCCATTAACAGCATAGCCGGTAAACTGATTAAGCCACCACCTCCAGCCAATATGCCCAGCACATTCGCGATTAATCCTATTAAAAATAACCAAGTATAATCCATGAGCTTCCCCTTTTTCTAGTTAGTATGTTTATGTGAGTGGGACGAGGGTATTTCATATAGTATCGAACAAGCAGTAAATAACCTATTAGGAGGAAAGCACATGACAAAAGATAATGGATTTTCTGACAAACTTAAAGGTGGAGTAAACAAAGCCAAAGGTGAATTTAAAGATCAAGTCGGAAACGCGACTGATAATTCGTCACTTCAAGCTGAAGGCAAGTTCGACAAAGCGAAAGGTGCCGTGCAAGAAAAAATTGGTGAAGTAAAAGACCGTAGCACGGACGATAAATACTAATCCTATAAAATTTCATGTAGTATAACAAAACAGTTGCTCTCATCTTTGAGGGCAACTGTTTTTATGTCAATAATGAAATGGCTTCTTTAAGTGTAGTTAAATAAGTCGCGGTTTTACTATGGTTATTTTTCATAAAACTTGTATGATGAGGTTTTAACCCTACGATGTACGTTTCAATCCCCATAATTTGAAGGGTTTCCACGAACGCTTTGAATGAATTAATGCCATATTCACTGATTTGGTCAATTCCATTAAAATCAAACACAACTTTTGTGATATCGTGTTCATACAATTCGATCGCCAAGCGGTCTTCACTATTGGAAATCAAATCCTGATCAAACTGCCCAAATAACGGGACCAACCCCACATGGTTTGCTACTGGAATAAGAGGTGCTGATAATTGCTTGATTTGTTTCAGATGACTTTCAGCCAGTTCTTTTTGAGAGAGCAATTCAAAATCCACATGTGCAAGACGGTTTTCATGTTTTTGGACAATTGCCATGATTTTATCAAGCTTACTGCCGATTTCGAAACACTGCAAGATTCCTATTTCTTGCTCCCACGTAATGGAAACCGCAAAAAGCTCTTGTAAATCTCTTTTCGTTTTTAATGTTAATTCGATAGGTTTGTCCAAACTTTGTGCCAACATTCTGTCGCGCTTGCTTTGACTGCCGATATTCATGAGATCTACAAAATAGTTCACATCCCCAAAAACTTGGCGAGCAGTCTGTGACATATCGAGTATTTCAAATGATCGGTCTACCACAAAGGCAGGAAAAGGAAGCGACTTAATGAAGTTCATGTATTTTCACCTCATCAAGTTCGGCCATCCATTTTTGCAGAACTTCATAATCACTGATCATCCGAGTTTTAGGTGATGCATACTTCTTCAAATCGTATGATGATAGCAGTCTGCTGCCTACAAGTAGATGCGGGTTGCTACTAATACCTTCAAGTTCTATAACGTATTGTTTTAATTGTTCCAAGTGATGAATGATGGTGAGAGAGACGCCGATGACTTGAGGTCCAAAGCGTTCTGCAGCCTCTTTTGCATAAGACAAAGGCAAATTAGCCCCCATTAATCGTACATTCCATCCAGCTTGTTCGAATAAGTAAGCCGCCATTTTCATTCCAAGCGAATGTTGTTCTTTTTCTACGCAAAAAAACATCGCTTTTTTCGAATGAGCTGTAAGCTTCGGTTTCGGAATGACACTATGAAACCTTGCTAATATGTAATCACACGTTGCTGTCGCCAAATGCTCGTCTGCTACTGTAATTTCATCTTCTTCCCACATCAAACCGATTAAACGCATTGCTTCCGTGATGTAATCCTGATAAATGGTCGCTATCGGCGTTCCTTTTTGGTACAGTGAATGAATTTGTTCAAACGCGTTATCAGAATCTCCTTCAATCAATGCAATCGCTAATTGTTTAGTCATCTCTCTCACCTCCTTCTATTTTTTATTTAATGGCGTCTATTCCGGCTTGCAATAGCTTTTGATATCCTTCTGAATCTGGTGTTGCCGTTTTGCCTAAAACATCATGGATTCGCTGGAAATTATCGATGACATGATGTTTACTCATGCCTCGCTGAGTTAGTAAATTGGTCAGCCAGACTGCGTAATTGATGAAAACTTGGGGATCGTCCAGTTTCGCAGCCGTTTCTAAATGATCGAAATGATGATGATTATCTTCAAGACAACGCATTTTCCCTGCTTCTCCAAAACGTTCGAGAATTTCAGGATAGGCTTCGTAAATTTCGGCTACTACTTCGTCTATTACTTGTGTACGTGTATGTGAATTCATCGAGCCACCACTGCGTATTTTGTCACTTTCGGAACAATGGCCGCCAGTTCTTGATCGGGATAGTTTTTTTCAAGTTCATGTACTTTTTTAAATGCGTCGCTGGTTACCCAGTTCATATAAGACGCTTTATCCAACCATTCCATATGGACGGTCAGTTCTTCAGGTCTTTTCTCATTCTGCCAAAGATGGAATACTTGAAAACCTTCAAATGTATCAACCAAACGAGATCGATTTTGATAGATGGCAATCACTTCGTCTGCTTTTCCTTTTGGAACTTGCACAGTAGAATGTACGACATACATCAGCGTTGCCTCCTTTTGACCTATTATGAATTCAGTTGTACAAGCGTAACATACTGACACCGGAAAATCTAAAATCTTCAATTAATTCAACGCTCTTTTTAACCTTAAAGACGTGTGATGACCCGCCAATTTAGAGTCATTTGCAGGCTCTTCTTTCACGAAAGCGAACCCTTTTGCTTTGTAAAATGGGATGCCTTTGTCATTTTCCTTTTCGACTGAGACCCATTGTTCCTTGGCATCATACATTTCTTGTTGTAGACGGGAATAGGCATCCAGTAATTGTGTACCAATTTTCTTATTCCGTTTTTCCGGATGCAGATAAAGGACGTAAATTTCTGCTTTTTTGGAGTTGATCATGCCTCCACCGATTGCCCCTACTATTTCCCCTTCAACCTCAGCAACATAGTAACCATTCCATTTAGTCGACAAATCCGTGATTTCTTTAAAGATTCGTTTAGGCGTATAGTATCTTTCAATGATATGTTCAATCTCCTGCTTCGTGTAAATATCACCATATGTAAACCATTGGCCTTCCGTACACACCTTGGCAATGCCATCCTCATCTCCTGGTTGTGCTTGGCGTATGATGGTCTTCGGCACATAAAGATGCAACGCATACTGCTGACCTTTTGTCCCCATGTAGCGACGTCCTTCATCTTTGAATCCCGCCTTCAAATAAACATGTCGCGCCGCTTCGTTGCGTTCATTGACCCCAAGTACCACTTCATCGAATTGTGGAAATTGCCGATGGATAAAGGTGGGAAGAGCTTGAATCGCTTTCACTGCAATTCCCTGACCCTGAGAATCTGGATGAATGGAAAATCCCCGTAGTAAGATTGAATTCGGGTTGTCAGTAAAGAAGTAGCGGTCATTTCCAGTATCCAGGACGAAGAAACCAATGATGTGATTCCCTTCTAAAATCGTGACAGGCGTTCTGGAATAATCATCATTTTTCAACAGGTCTAATGGATGTCCCGTAAACTCCAGCTGATCGGGAGGTAACGGGTAAAATTGAAATGCTTGCTGGTGATCCGGATTGTAAGGTACCAATGTAATGCTTTGTGGCATGAAAAAATCTCTCCTTCTTAAGTTGTCGTTCTATTTATTTTTATTTACTCGATTTCAACGTAACCACGACAATTTCAGGCAAATTAAACAAACGGATTGGAATGATGCTATTACCAAGGCCCCGGCTGACAATTAATGTTGACTGGCCCTCTTCATGAACGCCGGCAGTATAGGTTGGAAAGTAGCCTTGCCCAGGAGCAACAAGTCCCCCAACGAACGGAAGCCGAAACTGTCCTCCATGCGCATGGCCGGAAAACGTTGCATCGATTCCCGCATTCTTATACGTTTGAAAGTCTTCTGGACGATGGGCAAGCAGGATTGAGAAGGCATCATTCGGCACATTCGAAGCGCCAATCATTTGAGCAGCGGTCGCCCCCGTTAACGGATCTTCAATACCTGTTAAGGAAATCGACATTCCGTCACGTGTTATGTTCAACGTTTCATTAGATAACACTCGTACACCACGAGTTGTAAGTTCCTCTTTAATATGTTCCACATCATTCGTAGCCACTTCATGATTTCCTATTACATAATATACGTCCGTTAATTCCACGATTTTCTCGATGAGCGCGAGACTGTTGGGTAAATCATACCGATTACTATCAATTAAATCCCCAGTAATGACAATCATATTTGGCTTTTCCTTCTTAATTTTGTCCACTAAACGCTGTTGATTTTCACCAAACGTGGCATCATGTAAATCTGAAATTTGAACAATCCGGTACCCATCAAAAGTGGAAGGAATTTCAGGAGATGCCAAGGTATGATGAGAAACGGTGAGCCAATGGTTATTCACATATAAAAAGCCTATTAAACAAGCGACAACAATGATGATTTTCAGTAGTTTTCGAAACATGTAAAACTCCTTTTAATAAGCAAGACCCACTCGAACCTTTGTAAACTGTGGATCCAGCAATTCTTTGTAAGCGAACTCGGCTGTATCCCCTACAGATATTTCAACGCCATTTTCAGGTAAAAAGTTCATTTCAGTTCGCCACTGTCCTGTGCTCACTCCATCCGGTAAATAGGTTGGACAGACAACAGTCCAATCCAAATTGGTTGCAGCAAGTTTTTCGAATACCTTTGCATGCTGTTCTGCCGCAAATGTTAAGCGACGTTTCGATTCAGTTGACTGAAAGCGGTACAACTCAGGATTGGTTCTGCTTTGCAAAATCCCGGCTGTGCCGATTGTAATGATGCGTTTGATTTCTACTTTTTGCATCGCTTCAATAATAAGTGGAATCGCATCTGTAAGCGTGGTTGTCTTATCTGTACCAATTGCACTGACTACAGCATCCGCTCCTTGAATCGCGACATTCACCGATTGTTGTTCTCTAATATCGCCTTCTATAATCGTTAAGTTTTCATGAGGAGTTAATTTGGATGGTGTGCGTACCAGAGCCGTCACGAGATGACCATCTTCCAGCGCACTTCGTAAAATATTATTTCCTACACGTCCCGTTGCACCAAATATTGTAATGTTCATGGAGATTCCCCCAAATCTAGTTTCTATTAGAATAAAGGAATGGATTCAGTCTGGCTAATGATTCAAATACGAAAGCCACTACCACTGTATACGGATTTCCTTCTTTTTATCACATGGAAAGACGATGGAGATAGTGAGATTCAAAAAAACAATCCCTCGCCATTTTGAGCGATTGGATTGTAGAAGGAGAAGTGTATGGATATCACTGATGGTATTGAAAAGATTAGCCGAATTCTTTTTGGTGTTTCTTTTTGCGTTTTAAATAGTCCTCATCTTCACGGATTTGATCCCATTTCTTTTTGAAAATGGCAGCCGATTCAGCTTTCACAGGATCGATGTCGCGTTCTTTGACAGACCCATCCTCATTGTATTTGCGACCACCTTTGTAGTTCGTATAACGGCGTGCGCGCGTATAGCCCATTTGAATGAACTTTCTTGCCATATCCATTCCAACAAAATCGTCTTTTTTTCGATAGCCCTCAAACAGTTCCATTATTTTTTCCGAGGATTCTTTGGCAATATCCGGTGTTTTAAAACGCCAGTGTGGCAGGATTTCACTTTTATAAGGTTCAACCAGCAAGACGCCTTGTTCACCGCGTCCAACCCGGTACAATTCGGGCTTTTTCCGAAGGTCAAGGTTTTCATAATCCAAGTCATAATCAAATGCCATGGCAGAATCACTCCTTTTCCTTCTTATACCCGTTATTCTGGCGCGACAATCTCCAATTTGAGACGGTCTGGATCTTCAAAAAACACAGCGTAAGTTTGATTGCCCCCTGCATAGGGATGGCGATCTTTATATAAAATATTGACTCCACGATTGATCAATTCTTCCGTCAGTTCATCTACTTGAAGGCGGGATTGCCCGTTTGATTTCGATTTACATACTGAGCGATGGCTCAGTTGTAATTATTGACCTTCACGTAGGAAAAAATGAAGGTGACGTAGGAATTATCGGGGTTCACGTAGGAAAAATCGCCATCCACGTAGGAATTACATTAAAAATCATTCCGCATGCTTGGTATAAAGAATACCACAGCAGGAGTTTCCATCGATTCGTCGAAATGTATGAGTGATGAAATGGAGGAATACATATGAAGAATTTATCGATTGAATCCATTGGTCAAATTGCGGTCAATGTAAAAGATGTGCCTCGAGCTGTGGCTTTTTACAGAGATGTGATCGGATTGCCATTGTTATTCGAAACAAATGGACTGGCGTTTTTCCAGTGTGGGGAAACACGTTTATTATTGAGTTTGCCGGAAAAGAAAGAGTTTGATCACCCAAGCTCCGTGTTTTACTTCAAAGTGAAAGACTTGAATTCAACTGTAGCCACGATGAAAGAAGCGGGAGCTGAATTCATTGATGAACCCCACATGGTTGGGAAAATGGGTGATGTTGAAATTTGGATGGCTTTCTTTAAAGACGGAGAAGGCAATACCCACGCAGTAATGAGTGAAGTTTAAGCAGTGAACCCTTCCAAAGCTTTAACATGGAAGGGTTTTTCTTTTCAAGAGAAGGCGTAGTCCTTCTCCCATTTAAGGTTTTGTCCATTCAGCCTTGGTTTTCGCCCAGTCAGCGCGGGGCCTAAAAATTTTTCACCAGTCAAATGTACCAGTACAGAAAAAAGACATCCCAATATGAGATGTCTTTTCAACAATTAAGCTCATCACGCTTCAATCTTCATCAAATCCAACGGCGTGACTATACCAACCAATCCATCTTTGTCCGTAATCAGTAAGGCTTCGAGTCTTTTACCTTTTGCCATAGCGTCTTTAAAAAGTTCTTCCGCTTCAAAAATCGACATTTCACGTGGGACGAATAGATGATTTTCTTTCTTCTTCTCATGCTGGAGTGTGGATTCGACAGTCATTTCCCAGGAAATATCCTCATTTTCGACATGGTTTGCAAGCCAGAAGGTAATTCCCACAGCCGTTAATAGACCTACAAAAACATGATCGTCGTAGACAGGTATTTGGGTAAATTGTTTATCACGTATCATAATCAAGGCTTCCCTTAACGTGTCTTTTGCCTGGAGCGTGCTCACTTTTCTTTCGAACATTTCACCGACTGTTACTGGTTTTGCCAGCGCTTCATCAATCGTTTCGAGAGCTTGTACAATTTCATCATGAGGTTCTGCAATCGCATATTCAGTTGATGTTTGATGATGGACAATTGCATTTCGCAGCGTTGCGTATTCTTTTAAGTCCTCTTCATATCTTCGCACAATAGCATTCTTCCGTTTAGAAAGCTCCACCAATTTATAAAATGACAGATGATCATTAGTGCCAATGATTTCTTTCATAGATTGTTCGATACGATGAAAAGCCGTCAGGAAGCGATCGGAATTTCGAATCGTTTGCTCTACCTGCTGTTGATTATCCATTTTGCATTCCTCCCGTTCGCAACTCTTTCTACATAGGTTGCTTATTTTCCTGTCTTTTTATTACAATACCCATAAGAAGAGGTGATGAAATTGGAAACTCCGTTAAATTGTCCTTATTGCAACCCGCAAAAGGATCCGGAACAACGTATTGTTTTTGAAAACGAATATTGTCTGTATTTACAGCATCCCAAACATCAAACTATTTTAGAAGGTAGTGGTCTCATCGTTCCAAGAGCCCATCGTCAAACCGTTTTTGATTTAACACAGGAAGAATGGAACGCTACCTACGATTTGATGCAACAAGTAAAAACTTATGCAGATGAGAAGTACGCGCCAGACGGCTATACACTTGGTTGGAATGTTGGAGACGCTTCAAATCAATCCATTCAACATGCACATTTTCATATCCTGCCTCGTTTTGCCGACGAACCTTATGCAGGAAAAGGCATTCGTGCATGGTTCAAGTCTGAAGAAAATCGCCGACCTGGAAGATAAAACTTTTTATCCGAAATCTTTCCGACTAGACGGAATGCCTGCGTGAGTAGACGGAAAGTGACTCTGACTGGACAAAATCACTTTAAAAAATACATATTTCACTCCTGCCTGAGCAACCTAAGCTGAAATAAAAATTCAGTTTTAAACAGGAGGTTCAAGTCTATATATGAAATCTTTATTATTAGTCGTTTTGGCCATGTTTATGCTTGCGGGTTGCGGAACGGATGAAGGTACATCCATTGGTACTCAACAAGAACCAAGTAAGCAAGATGAAAATTTCGTGCCGGGAGAAACTTCTCCGAATTCTGGTGAAGACGGAATGGGCGAAGGTAATCAACCCGCTATGCCTGCCCCTGATGGTGCTGGTGACGACAACGACGAGTAAACATTCAAAAAAATCCCTCTCCATTTCAATAGGAGAGGGCTTTCTTTCACACTTTTGTTTTTGATGCGTTGCGTTTTGACATCCAAACACCAAATATCATCAATGCGATAATCGCCAGTATTGTGATTGCTATGCTCCACCAGAAATCACCTGAGTCTGGTGAACCTGTCAACCACTGCGTTGCATAAGTAGAGATTTTCCAAGGTGATATCGTCCAATAAGTTCCGAGTAATGAGTCCACAATCTGGACAATCAAAATGAGTAGCAAAGATAGCCCTGCTGCGCCACCTGTAGGTAACCACGCACTCATTGCCAAAACGATTGTCACTACAAATAAAATCCATACACTATAAGTGCCTGCAAAAGCGAAGAAATCAGAAGCTTCGACTTTCCCGAATAAAAGCCCTGTGTAATACCAGCTCGTCAGCAATCCAAGCCACACACTCATTAGCGCAATCATGCCAACGACTTTCCATTTGCTTAAAAAGTAATTTAAATAAGAAATCGGTCGTACATAAATAAGTGTCCCCGTTCCGTTTTTTCGCTCACGGGAAATGGTGCCCATGAATGCCAATACTAATACGAGCATACCGATGAATTGGTATTGGCCCATTGTCGCCATGATGACTTGAGCTGGTGTGAACTCTGGCATCGGGAAGGTGGTTCCTTCTGGCATATTCCCGACCGCGTCGAGTATTTGCGGCAAATAGTAACTTGTCAGTGGCTCGGACAATCCGAAGAAAATAAAGACAAGAGGGACCCATAAAATTTTAAAATTGCGCGTATTCTCACGCCACTCTTTTTGAAAAAGTACGACTAATTCCCTCATGCCTGCCCCGCCACCTTCATAAAGATTTCTTCCAAGTTCGCTGTCTGTCGCTCTGCTTTTCGGACATCCAGTCCACTTTCCGCCAATGACTTCAATACGTCCGCCATAGTCGGGAATCCTTGTGCCAGGTGAATGGTCCCGCACGCCCCTTCCACTTGGACGTTCCATGGAGCGCGTTCCGAATAAATGATGGCATCTTCGGCACGACCAAATTCAACGCGGTATCTTGGTTGATCATATTTTGCACGTACATCGCCAATTGAGCCTTGTTCAACTAATTGTCCTTTTCTTAAAAACAATAATTGATCCGTCATTTCTTCCGCATCATTCAAAATATGTGTCGAGTACAAAATCGTCATATCTTGCTGTAAGCTTTTTAATAGATTCATGATTTCACGTCTACCAACTGGATCCAGTGCGGACACGGGTTCATCCAGTAATAAGAGCTTTGGTTTATGAACAATGGCCTGCGCTAAGCCAAGACGTTGTTTCATGCCGCCTGAGAAGGTGCCCGTCTTTTTCCGTAGTGCATCTCCAAGTCCTACAAACTCCAATGTTTTTTGTGCTTCGAGCTTCGCAGACCGTGCGTCCATTCCACTTAATTTCGCGGCCATTTCGGTAAATTCAAGCGCAGTCAGCCACGAAAAGAACTGTGGATATTGAGGCAGAAAACCAATATGTTTTCTGACGTCAGCACGTTTTTCACCATTTAGGGAAATGGTCCCGGTGGTTGGCTCCAATAATCCGCCAAGCATGGATAAAGTCGTCGTTTTACCGGCGCCGTTTGGTCCGATTAATGCTGTCGATGTGCCTTCTCCAAGTGCAAAAGTTACTTCATTCACCGCTCGCTCTGAGCCGTATATTTTCGTTAAGTGATCCGCTTCCAAGATTATTGTCATGCTTGTTTTCTCCCGGCAATAAAGTACGCAATCGGTCCGACAATATTAATGAAAATAATGACCAGTGCCCAAACCCATTTCGGACCGTTTGTTTGATGTATTTTGGTTAAATCGATAAGTGCAACTATTACTAATATTAATTGAATGATAAAAATTGGTGCGATAATCCCCCAAGACAGTCCTTGTAATGCTTCCATTTGTCCCAAACCCCTTTTATTGTAATGTTGTGACGAGCACAATACTTCCAACTATTAATAATAAGAAAATCCAACTTGTTTTATGCCCCATATTGATGGTCCAGCCTATACCAAAACGTTTCTCCACCAGAATGCTCGGATCGTTCTTATTCACATAAAACAGTCCGAACTTCCAATGTTGATCATCGTCTGGATCTATGACACCGTCCATTCTTTCATCAAAATGAGAAACAGCCAGCCTTGTGCCGCTTTGACCTACTTTAATGGCGTAGAATAAAACCGAACCTAAAATGATGACCAAGAAAGCGATTGTGGCAGTCATCGTTACCGACGTTGACATGGTCTCTGGAAAAATAATGGAAAGCTGTAAGTACCCCATCAGTAAAGTAATTGTGATTGTTACGATAAACAACAGCCAACTTGAATATTTCCGGAAAGCGAGTTGTTGTTCACGAGAACGTTTTTTATGTCTGACTTGAATCTTCGCCCCGGATTGCTTCATCGCTCGATTGAAAAACCACAGCATCCCTTGCAGCACAAGTGTCATGAATGGCAACGAACTGACGGAAAGCCAACTCTTTTCGGTGAAAGCATCCGCTTCTCCATTCGCTCCCCAGTGCGTGGGAATTTGGTCAGGTAACGAATCATATTGGCTTAAGCCATAAATTCCTAAGCTGACGGTCAAAAGCATCGGCAAAACAAAATACATACTGGGTAACAGTTTCAGCTGCTCACGAAACTGCAGGTCTACCACTTTTCGTTCCACTTGACCTGATGTCCATTTCTCCTCTTTCTTCCAGTTAGCTAATGCAATATGATTTTTTGCATAAAGCCCCATTGAAAGAACCACTGTGCCTATTTGTGCCGCCAACCCCCAAAATACAATTTGTTGCTCAGGCGGACTGCTGATCAACACGTATCCAATGAATAGTGTCAGGACCACTAAACCAACCATGGAGACCACAGTGGTATAGCGCTTTTTCATCTTGATAATCCGCTGGTCTTTTACATGTGTATCCGGAATATAGACTCCAAAGACTTCACTTTCCTTCAGAAATTTCGGTAAAAAAGCTTGAATGGCAATGTTAAAAAATAATATAACGATAAAAATGATAGCTGCCATTACTTTACCTCCTTCAAATCCAAAATAATTTCTTTCACCAGTAACTCAATGTCTTCTTGAGACAATTGAAGACAAAGAGCTTCTGCAAGAATCGGGCGCATTTCTTTCGTCAGACGTTGACGGTCGGTTGCTGTTGCTTTACGAACGCCTTTTTCATGTATGACTACACCTTTCTTCTGTACAATCTGGATAAATTCCTTCTCTTCTAAATAGTGATACGCTTTATTTACCGTATGCATATTCATGCCAAGATCAGCGGCAAAGGAACGTACAGATGGCAAGGAATCTCCGGGCTTTAAAGTTCCTTTCGCTACTCCCTCAATAATTTGCTGGGCCAATTGTAAGTAAATCGGTACGGTCGAATCCGGTTCAATCTCAATAAACATATGCGACCTCCCTTTGTTCTATTCTTAGTAGAACAGTTTTGTTATATACAATATAGAACAGAATGAACTTTTTGGCAAGTATTGTTATTTACATTGTTTACATTCCTTTTTTCATGCGTTACAATGAAGCCGTTCTTGAACATATAAAACTGCATACGATTTTGCACTAGGGGTGCTATAGTTTGGCTGAGATGAGAGCGTTTGCTCCGATCCCTTAACACTCGATCCAGATAATACTGGCGTGAGGAAGTGCGGTGACCTTTGCCAACTTTTTTATTTTTGCGCAAAACAGCTGCATTCCACGTCGAATGCGGCTTTTTTTATGTTCAAAAAACATGTATGGGTGCCTATTACGCACCAATAAAAAGGAGGAAAAGAAATGTCACAGGAGTTAAGTTGTGGAACAAGTCCAATCGTTGGGTTACGGTTTTCCATTCACCCAATGGCGGACAACTTTATTGAGATTATTAAAGGGGCTTTACGTGAGGCGGATACTTCGAATGTATGGATGCACACCGACGATGTCAGTACGGTAATGCGGGGAAAACAAGTGCATGTATTCGATACAGCTAGAGCGATCGTATTGTATGCAGCAAAAACGGGAGCTCATGTAGCATTTAACGGGACCTTTTCGATTGGTTGCCCTGGGGATTCTGCCGGAGATGTTTTTCTAAAAAAAGACGATGTCCTGTTAAACGACCCTCAAATTCGAGAAATCAAGCAATATGTATCCTCCCAGTTTGCCTTGTATCCCATGAATAACCCGGACTATATGTCGGTCATTTACAGGGAAGTGGAGCGGGCAAAAGAATATGGAGTGTTTAATGAATCGATGCATTATGCCAGTGGACTTCATGGGGATATTCACGAGGTATTTGCATTCCTTGAAGATTCATTCACAAACGCTCGATCAGAGCAATATAAACATTTAGTTATGACTGTCAACATGAGCATCAACAGTCCTTCCCACAAAGGAGAGGCGTAATATGTTGAAATCGTGGAAGCTAAAAGAAGTTGTCTTGATGTCTGTCTTTGCCGTTGTTTTTGCCTTGGTGTATTTGCTGTTTGTGCAGGTCGGAAACATTTGGGCAGGTGTGATTGGACCGATTGCCTATGAGTGGATTTTTGGAATTTGGTTTATTGTTTCAATTATTTGCGCATACATCATTCGTAAACCTGGCGCCGCTCTTTTGTCGGAAACGATGGCTGCGATCATTGAAGTTATGATTGGCAATGCGGTTGGCCCTCGATTGATCTTATCCGGCATTGTTCAAGGGCTTGGAGCAGAAGCTGCTTTCGCTGCGACCGGTTACAAACGCTATGACTGGTGGGTACTTTGTTTAGCAGGGATCGGCTCTGCGGTCTTCAGTTTTGCCTATGGTTTCTTTGTATCTGGTTACGCGGCACTGGACCCTTCTCTGCTCGTCCTTATGTTCTCGCTTCGAGTGATGAGTGGTGCCATCATTGCCGGATTAGGTGGGAAGTATGTGTCGGATGGTCTACTGGCAACCGGAGCGCTCCGAGGCTATGCCATTTCTCGCGATACGTCCAAGAATCATCAGTTGAAGGGTGAGGCTATTGGATAATGCCTCAACTATAAGTGTCTCCTCCCCTGTTGTTGATTTCAAAGAGGTCACTTTTCAGTTTCTGGAAGATAACTCGCCGGTATTTACGAACATTTCTTTCTCCATACATGCCGGCGAACGTGTTGTCTTATATGGTCCGAGTGGGTGTGGAAAAAGCACTTTACTGTATTTAATGAACCGCTTGTACCCTGCCAATTGTGACGGCGAGCTCAGTGGATCAGTCGCCCTCTTTCATAAAGACGCTAGTAGTTATGCCGCTGGAGAAATTAACCGGCGTATCGCTACCGTTTTTCAGGATCCAGAGACGCAGTTCTGTATGCCAACAGTTGAACAGGAAATGGCTTTTACGCTAGAAAACCTGCACATCAATCGCGAGGAAATGGAACAGCGAATAACGACGACACTTGACCTTACAGGTCTTTCCGCCTTTCGTCACTCGGTGATTCAAACGCTTTCCGGCGGAATGAAACAACGACTTGCCACTGCTTGTGCCTTGTTAATAGAACCGCAAGTACTGTTGCTCGACGAACCGCTTGCCCATTTAGACCCTTTGACTGCGCATCAATATGTGGAGTGGCTAAATGCGTTGCAATTATCCTCTGATTTCACGGTAGTTGTGGTTGAACACCGTCTCGACCTATGGGGTTCATTTTTCAACCGTGCCCTTCACGTAAAGAATTCAGGGGTGTTTTCTATTGAAGCAAATCCAACGAGATCACCCATTCAGTTCCCTTCCCGCACTTCGACCGTGCAAGACGTCGTAGCGTTGGAAGCGCAAAATATCAGTGTGAACATCGATGGCAATCGTTTATTATCAAACATTTCTTTAAGCTTGCGAAAAGGTGAAATCGCCGTACTTGCTGGTCCGAATGGCAGTGGGAAATCTACTTTACTGAAGACCATATGTGGCATTTTGAAAAAAACGGATGGGCAATTCAAAAGTGGACGTACTATTCCGGGTTACGTTCCTCAATCGCCGGAACACTTATTTGTTACTAATGACGTTGGACAGGAAATTTCTTTTTCAAATCACGCGAACGCCGATGAAATATCGGATATTATGCATAGTTTACGGTTACTCGAAATTCAGGATGCACACCCTTTTGCCATCAGTCACGGCCAAAAACGACGCGTAGCAATTGGGGCAATGATTGCCGATCAACGCCCCGTCCTATTACTCGATGAACCAACATCCGGGCAAGATTCAGAGGTCCTTATCGAACTTTTTCACTTAATCGATTCGATGGCCAAAGAAGGCTTCACCGTGTTAATCGTGACACATGATATGGCGTTTGCTGCAGCCATTGCAGATACCGTTTTCTTATTAAATAACGGTGAATTAACCGGTCGTTATGAAAATGAACAATTGTGGCAGCAAACGGAGCTATTGAAGACTCATCACCTTTTGCCACCGATTGGAGCGGCTTCCTATGTCTAGTCGAACGTGGTTACATGACATGAATCCTGCTTTGAAGTTTATTTTAGTGATTGTTTCGATGTTGACTTTAGCGTGGTTCTTCAATCCATGGACGCCTTTTCTAGTATTTGTCGGTGTCATTCTTATTCAACTATCGTTCAGTCGAATAAATTGGAAAGTCTGGTCTTTGTTCATGATTCCAATTGGCTTTAGTGCCCTGGGATATTTATGGACGACAGTGCTTTTTGCAGCAGATACAAGTGGCAACGTTATTTGGGTTTGGCGTGGAATTGAAGTGACGGATCAACAATGGCATACGGCACTATCATTGGCGTTCCGTGTTTTCGCTTTCTCCTCACTGTCGTTGTTGTTTGCCTTAACAACCAATCCCGTTAAATTTGTGATGAGTTTAATGCAACAACTACGACTATCTCCGAAACTTGCTTACGGTGTCATGGTTGGGTATCAGTTTTTGCCTGTTGTGAAAGAAGAGTTCATTCAAATTCGCCATGCACATCGATTACGGGGAATTGGTCAGGAAAAATATGCGTGGCAACGCCTTCTTAGTATGAGAAGAATTTTGATTCCACTGCTTGCGAGCGCTGTTCGGCGAGCAGAACGTTCTGCCTTTGCTATGGAAGCAAGAGGCTTGACCGGTGAGCGGCGTTCCATATATTACGAACCCCTTCATATTGGTGGACGTGATTGGTTGCTAGCCATCATCCTGATTTTTGTATTAATAGCCAGTAGTGTCGCAGGATTTCTGTTGAGCTAAACCAAAAAATCGCCTTTTGACAAACGTTGTCATAAGGCGATTTTCTATTAGATATTCAATTCACTTAGTCGTGGCATAGCCGTCAACGCACCAGCTTTCGTTGCTGCAAGTGCCCCGAGATGGTTGGCAAAAGCCGTACATTCCACGAGGGAATCCATCGTTTTTGGCAAACCATTGAGGTGTACATAGCGCAAAATTCCAGCCATAAAGGCATCTCCCGCTCCGGTCGTATCAACTGGTATCACCGGTTGTACCGGTACATGCTGAAGTTCTCCATTCAGAACCGCATACGTTCCTTCTGCACCAGCAGTAATTAAAATAATCGGCACTTTCAATTCCGCAATTGCTTCAAGACCTTCTTGCATGGACGTGGTTTCGGTTAAAAACGTCAACTCTTCTTCCGTGAACTTCAACAAATCTGCATCTTTGAAAAATGATTTAATGGTTTCGCGACACTCGGATTCACTATTCCAGCGGAGCGGGCGGATATTGGCATCAAACGATAACATAGCGCCATGCTTTTTCGCGTATTCCACTGCTTTGCGGGATGTCTCCAGAGCCTTTGGTTGAAATAAAGTTCCAGAGCACAAGTTTAATACGGACGCTTCTTTAAATGCCTCTTCTTTCAAATCTTCAGCACCGACTTGAATATGTGGTGCATCGTCAATATATTGATGAAAAATCCGGTCATGATCTTCTGTTAAATGTACATACACACCACTCACTCGTTTTTCGGGTTCGAGTATGGCATATTCCATTGTAACTTCTTCCGCTTCAAGTTCACCTCGTACAAATTCAGAAGTTGCGTCGTCCCCTGTAATGGTAATAAATGCGGAAGGTACCCCTAGTCTGGCAACACCTACTGCAACATTTACAGTTGCCCCTCCCAAAAACATTGAAAAAGATGTATTCGTCGTATCGGTTGCAATATAGTCTACAAAAGCATCCCCGTAAGAGAGGACGTGCGATTTATTTGATTGAGTCATCATCCATCCTCCTTCTATTTAGTAGTACTAGATTACCATGAACCGTGTTGTAGAGGGAACCTGAAACATTTTGGTATAGTTAATAGAAGGAGTTGATTGACATGACCGTTCGTATCCGAAAAGCAAGACCTGAAGATGCAGAAATAGCTGTCCCGCTCATTATTGATGCGATTGGTGACATTGCCGAACAAATGACTGGCGAAAAGGACGCCGAGGCAGTGACAGAACAGTTAATTCACTTGTTTCAGCGAGAAGACAATCGCCATTCCTATATGAATACGGTGATTGCGGAACAAGAAGATGGCATCACAGGGGTAATGGTTCTTTATTCAGGCAACGATGCCATTGAACTCGATGCAAATTTAGTATCGTGGTTACGTAAGAAAACCGGAGAACCGATCGTCATCCCCCCAGAGGCACGGAAAGACGAATTTTATATAGATACCGTTTGTGTAAACCCTGATTTTCGTGGACACGGCATCGGCAGCACCTTGCTAGAACACGCAGAAAAAGTCGCACGACAAGAAGGTTTTTCTAAAGCAGCTCTTAATGTAGAGCTGGAAAAAGAAGCAGCCATTCGGTTATACGAAAGAATCGGCTATCACATCGCTGAACCTTGGGAAATCTATGGCGGTAATTTTCATCACATGGTTAAACAGCTTTAGATCTAATAAATTTCTAAGTGAAAAGAGCCCAACCTTAGTTGGACTCGATCAAAAAAGATTGCTCCCGGTTACTCTTCGCACCTAAGATTAGAGATGGAGAAATTTATAAAGCCACGTTGTATATGACTGTTAATTTTTGAAGAGTTAACTGATTGTAGTGGAAGGCGGCGACTCCAGCGGGAAAAGCGTGTCCAGGTGAGACCCCGCAGTCGCTTGCGACGAGGAGGCTCACGGACCGCCCGCGGAAAGCGTCCGCCTGTATCGGAGATCCATTATTATAATATGAAAACGGGGTTGCCCTTAAAAGTCTATTTAATATGACCTTTGGGACAACCCCGCATTGTTATTTTCTATAAAAGGTTCCAATACCTTTACCTTTTTCTTTAGAAGCATATAGGGCTTCATCGGCTAAATGCATGGCTTCTATCGGATGGTCGCTATCGGTTGGGTAGACGGCCGCCCCGATACTGCAACCTACTGTTACTGTATGGTCTTTTAAGGAGATCGGTTTTTGAATGAGCGCGATGATTTCATCCATGCACGCTTGGCCTTTCGCTTGAATATCCTCAGATTCCGCGTTCATTAAGAAGACAAATTCGTCTCCTCCAAGACGGGAAACAAATTGATTTTCTTTTGCAAAATGCTTCAGACGGTTAGCGACAGTAATCAGCACTTGATCGCCTGCATTATGACCATATAAATCATTAATCGCTTTGAAGCCATCTAAATCCATGAACAAGATTATCCAAGGTTCTTTAGAACCCGCAATGGTCTCTTCCATCTTTTCATACAATGCAATGCGGTTAGGCAAGCTGGTCAAAGTATCATGATGAGCAAGAGATTCCATTTGTATGAGTAGCGATTGAGTGGTGGTGATGGTTTGCACCATGTTTCGTATCGACAAGGATAAGTCTTCCACATCCCGAATACCGTGCACGACGGGCATTTCTCTTTGCGAACCTTGTCCAATTTCCTTTGCAGCAACGGTAATCGTTCGAAGCGGTTTGGCGATTTGATCGGCAATAGCCCAACCAATCAATGCAAATGCTAAGATCGAGATAATACTGATAATCCACATGAAACGTTCTAGATTATTTACTCCGTTATAGGCAATTTCTTCAGGCTGACGCACGATAACATGCCATCCGAGACCTTCATAATCTCCATAACCATCTTCCATCGCATAACCGGTAACATACCTTTTATTATTCCATTCCACCACTTCATTAGGTTCAGTAGAAGAGGCTAATTGATCCAACAAATCTTTTTCAATTTGCTGACCCACCAAACCCTCAGGACCTAACAAAACCGTCCGATCGCGATTGCTTACAATGAGCACTTCCGTCTCATCTTCACTATTTGTAGCTTTCAACAAATTTTGTTCCATTTCTTTTGCCCATTCCCAACTCAAATGAGTAGCAAAAACACCGATAAATTTACCGTTTTCATCCTTTATCGGAACACTGATATCCACAAACTGTAAAGGTTCACCAGAAGGATTAGGCAGTAATTTAGACAAAAGAATGGCGTCGTGAACATCTCCAATAAATGGTTCTTTTGTTGCTTCTAAAAATACAGGACGTTCCGCAATGGACTCCCCTAGCAAAATGTCGTCACTTGCTGCAATAACAGTGCCTTCAGCATCCGTTATGCCAATCCAAGAAAAGGACGGAAATTTGGCTTTCAATTCATCAATCAGTTGTTTTTCTCTTACGATATTCTGCTCCTTAAAGGAACGTAATCCACTGACTAACTGGACTTCTTGATAGCGATTGGACATAAATAAACTAAGTTTATCTTCCATTTGAACGGCATGCCCTGTCAAAGATTCTCCTACTTCAGTACGCACTTCCTCGCCTGCCTGTTTCGTAAAGATGGTTCCCAACAATATCGTAAGGATGGTCAGCATGATGGCAAACAATCCTGTTACAATCGTTCTTAAATGAAGCGACATGGGCAATTCCTCCCAGAAAACATTAATGACTTTATAGTAACATGTATAATAAGTAGAAACTTCGTTTTTTAGAATATTTTCCCTTTGAATAGGTACTTCACACTTAAGTGAATACTGAAACAAAACTGGTGAACTGAATTAATTCCGAGTTTTGTCACAGCTGAATGAGCTTGTTTTTGATACAATTACATCATCGAAATGAAATGAGGCGCATGATAAATGAAACGATTTTTAGCAATTGGATCAATCCTTGCCGCTCTTACTCTTAGTGCTTGTGGAACAAATGAAGAACATGATGGACATAACGCAGCTACTTCTGATGAAGTACCTGAAATGGTGGAAGTTGATTTAACTGTACCTGAAACCGTAACTGCCGGTGAAAAAGTAAAAATTACTGCTGCAGTCACACAAGGCGGAGAAATTGTGGAAGATGCGGATGAAGTAAAGATTGAGGTCTTGAATTTAACTTCTGGTGAAAAAGAAATGATTGATGCAATATTAAACGAAGATAAACAGTATGCCATTGACTATACATTTGAAACAAATGGTACTTATGATATCACATCGCATGTAACTGCTCGAGACTTGCACACAATGCCAACGAAACAAGTAACTGTGACAGGTGGCAAAGAAGCAACAAGTAAAGTGACCGAAACTTCGACTGAAGAAAAAACTCATGGAGCAGACAGCCATCATGGACACGGTGCGACTATTGATTTTGCTGACGGTTCTGCAACTGTAGGAGAAGCCGTTATGCTAGTGGCAAATGTTTCACTTGCGGATGCCCCACTTGAAGGAGCACGCGTTCAATACGAAATTTCACGCAGTGATGCTGACCACCACACTTGGCTGGAAGCACCTGCAAAAGAAGCTGGCGTTTATCAGACTGAATTCACTTTTACTGAGACTGGTACTTACGAAATTGAAGTGCATGTAACGAAAGGCGACGACATTCACGATCATTTAGTAAAAACGTATACGGTGAAATAGAGCCAACAAAAAGAGGAGTGCCAATCTGGCCTCCTCTTTCTTCTTTTTATATGTCTCGATTCCAGTGACGGTGTGCAGTCACGGCGGCTACAAACTGTTCGCCATTATCATTCGTGACTACTCCTGGACCTTCTTTACCATCTAGAATAGTGGCAAACTTGGAAGCAGCACCGATTGCTTTAAAGTGATTGAATGCTTCCGTTACGTAGCGGCCAGTTTCTTTTTTGAATTTCTTCTCGTCGTTCATGCTTGCCACATAAATGGCATCGAACAATACAGGGTCAGCTGTCAGGAATGTATGGTCAATCGGTAAATTTCCGATATTCCCCAGTTTATCACTCACAACTTCCGCTTTTAATCCCGCTTCTTTAAATCCTTGCACGGTCTTTTCAAGCTGACTAGCATCTCCGTCCCTGCTTGCAATGACCGCAACTTTACGGGTATCCGGTTTCTTCACCATGTTTTCCTGACTGAGAGCAGGCGATTGCTTAGTCACGTCTGAACCTCCACCTGTTGGCGGGTTGGCACCTACTGCATCCGCAACCTTAGTTGCTAAATCCACGTTCACATTAGCAAACATGTCGACCACTTGTTGCTGGACGTCCTTGTTTTTCACTTTCCCAACTTCAAAGCTAAAAGCATCAATAATATGTTCTTTTTCGATATCGCTCATACTGTTCCAGAACAAAGTAGCCTGTGAGAAGTGATCTCTAAAGCTATCGCTTCGATTACGGACTTTTCGGCCTTCCACTTTTTCCTGGTAATGCTCGAAACCACCCTCTTCAGGGGTTGATGTCGCGGGCGTATTATTGGCCAATGAATTTTTGTGATAGCTCACTGGACCTTTGTTGATCGTCATTCGATGGTATCCATCTCGCTGATTGTTATGGAACGGACAAACCGGTCGATTAATCGGCAGTTCATGGAAATTCGGTCCACCTAAACGAATCAATTGTGTATCGGTATAGGAGAAAAGGCGACCTTGCAGAAGTGGATCGTTCGTAAAATCGATTCCTGGAACCACGTTTCCAACATGGAAGGCTACTTGCTCTGTTTCTGCAAAGACATTGTCTACATTACGGTTCAACGTCATTTTCCCGATTAGTTTAACGGGCACATCTTCTTCTGGCCAAATTTTGGTCGGATCAAGAACGTCGAAATCGAACTTGAACTCGTCTTCTTCCGCCAATATCTGTACACCCAGTTCATATACAGGGAAATCGCCATTCTCAATCGATTCATACAAATCACGACGATGGAAGTCAGGGTCTTTCCCGCTGATTTTCTGTGCTTCATCCCAAACTAAGGAATGCGCACCTAATAGCGGCTTCCAATGGAACTTGACGAAATGCGCTACTCCTTCGGCATTCACGAAGCGGAACGTATGCACACCGAACCCTTCCATCATGCGGAAACTTCTCGGAATAGCACGGTCGGACATTGCCCACATAACCATATGCGCAGATTCCTGATTATTGGCTACAAAATCCCAAAACGTATCATGCGCACTCGCAGCTTGAGGCATTTCATTATGCGGCTCTGGTTTCACTGCATGCACAAAATCAGGGAATTTAATGGCATCCTGAATGAAAAATACCGGCATGTTGTTCCCCACTAAGTCGTAGTTACCTTCATCCGTATAAAATTTCGTCGCAAAGCCACGAACGTCACGTACCGTTTCTGCAGAACCTCTGGATCCCACAACCGTTGAAAAACGAACGAACACCGGTGTTTTTTTAGATGTATCGGTCAGAAAGTTTGCTTTTGTATACTGATTCATCGATTCGTACAACTCGAATTCCCCATGAGCTGCAAATCCTCTTGCGTGAACGACGCGTTCTGGAATGCGCTCATGATCAAAGTGCGTCATTTTTTCACGGAAATGAAAGTCTTCCATTAATGTAGGGCCTCTGACACCAGCCTTCAGTGAAAATTCGTCCTCCGTCACTTTCAGTCCTTGATTGGTCGTCAGCTTTTGGTCGCGATCATCCACACGAAATTGCTCGAGCTGTTCATCTTTGCGGTTTTTTTCCATTCTGAAGCCTCCCATAGTGAATTAAGTTATCTACCTTCATCTTTACCACTAAGGACTGAAGGGAAACATTATTTCAAAAAATTCACTAAAAAGAACGGTCATCTTTTTTGAATGGTCAATAATGCAGGTAACAACATCGGCCGTACGATAAACGTATCGATTAACACACCAAATGCCACGGTAAAACCAACCAATTGTAACTCAAGGACAGGTTGGGTAATTAACACAGCAAATGTTGCAGCTAACAATAATCCTGCAGATGAAATGACGCCACCCGTTGTGATCAACCCGCTTTTAATAGCTTCTGTAGGTTCCAAAGCTTTTGATTCCTGCCGTATTCGAGACATCAACATGATGGAATAATCTACCCCGAGGGCCACTAAAAAGACAAACGTATACAAAGGAATTCGGTAACTCACTGCATCTACATGGAACATCACATCAAATAAACAGACAGAAAACCCTAGCGAAGCACCGTACGACAGTAATATAGTTCCAATCATTAGCAGACCAGTACCCCACGATTTCGTTTGCCACCACAACATCATAAAGATGGCACCAACGATTAATAACATGACGTGCACTGTATCGCTTGTATTCAACTCTTGAATATTGGCATGTTTAGCAGTCTCTCCAGAAAGTTGTATAGAGCCTTTTTCAATTCCCGCTTGTTGAAGCAACTCTTTTTCTTCTTGTTCCAAGTTTTTTAGCGCATTAAACGTCGTTGTATCATAGGGATTACTTTTCCAAATTAGTGTTACTTTTGCTTGCGTGAGTGAATCGTCTGCAAATGGACGTCCTTCTACCCTTACTTCCTTTACCTGATCCTGTTTTTTAAGTATTTTTTCGAACTCAGTAAATTGAGACTCAGTGATTTTTTTTTCGCTTTTAAGTAGTAAAGTCGTTGGTGCTAATTCACCTTCTGAAAACGCTTGTGCAAGCTGCTCGTATCCTTTTTTTGAAGACATGTTGTCTGGAAATGATTCGAGCAAGTTGAAAGATAAAGTAGTTGTGAATGCTTGAACAATACCAATCCCTAAAATGGCTGTGATTGTAAAAACATAACGCCAAGGCTTAGATGTTACACTTGCAGCTACTTTTGACCACCAATTTATCCGAACAGGTTGATCAATGGCGATTGGCCAGAATGCTTTTCTGCCGACCAACCCAAATAAGGCTGGTAATAACGTCAATCCTGCGATGAGTAAGACAACCATCGCAACGGCAAAGACAGGAGCAAAGTTTCGGTATGGTTCATAAACGGCTGTAAACAGTAATAACACAGCGACCAATACCGTCCCACCACTAAACAGAATCGGTTCTCGAACATGTGAAACGCTTAATTTCATGGCATGTTCAATCGTTAATCCGCTTCGCAGCTCTTCGCGATACCTACTGAAAATGAGCAATGCGTAATCCGTTATGACTGCGAATAACAAGATCGTCATGATTGATAATGCTTGATTTTCAATCTTCACCCACTCCGATAAACCAAGTAATCCTAATAGCCGATTGACAATGCCATACACAATTCCCGCTCCGATTAAAGGAAGCACAGCAAATACCGGTGACTTATAAATGAGTAGCAACAATACAAACACGATGCCAATAGTCGCTAGAAGCAATACAATATCAGCCTGAGAAAATAAAGAAATCGTATCGGATACAATTCCTGCGGGTCCCGTCCATTCAACAGAGACATGCTTATCGACGTACTTCTCCACGCTTTCCTTCATTGTCACGACTTCTTCATGAATTTCTTTCGATTCTAATGATTCATTGAATAAAATGGGCATAAAAAAAGTCGACCCATCATCTGACACAAATGACTGCCTTGTTTGTGGAGGCATTTGCGTTAGAGGAATCGACGATGCTTGTTGGACTTTTGCTTGTTTTTCCACTGCAGAAGCTAAATGATCGATGTCATCATGTGAAAATGGGGCAGCTTGTTTGAATACAACGAACAACGGAATGCCTTTTTGAGATGGAAAGGCTTCTTCCAGTGCCTCTTTCGCTATGACTGAGCTCGCCGTTGCAGGGAGACCCCCATTTTCAGAAGGAGAGGTTACTTCTTTTGCAGATGGAGCCCATATCGTTAACATAGTCAAAGTGATGAGCCAAACACCAAGGACAATAGCAGCTGATTTTTTCTCTTTCCAAATGGTTTTCATCAGCTGTTCTCTACAACTTTCTTCTCTGCTTGAATGGAGAAAGTAACCGCTACAAACAAAGCAAAGCTAATAAGTAATGTAGTACCACCAACAATGTAAAAAACGAGTGAAAATGCTTCAGGTAATCCAAATGGTTGCATCGTTTGGAGCCACATCCCTACCGTTAACCCTGTGGCTCCTAAAATCGCTGACCATCCATGAACATGAACCAACTTCGGATATTTCACCTCAAACAATTTGTAGAATACACCCCAACTAAAAACGGATAACCAACCTACTACTAAAATGTGTGCATGAATCGGCCTGAATGCATACGATCCTGTCCCCGCCATATGTGAACCTAAGTAAGCTCCAAAAATACCAAAAACCGCGGCAATTCGAATTAGACGAATACTCCATTTTTCTTGCATGTGTATATCCACCTTTCCTTCTTCAAGATGGCTTCATCTTACCGCGCGAAGATGAACCCAATATGAACAAGGTATTACAGTTTTGGAAGCGTGATATGAATGAGCGTTCCTACACCAAGCTCACTTTCAATTTTCACGAAACCACGGTGACGCTTTACAATTTCACTGACAATCGCAAGTCCAAGCCCCGTTCCTTCTTTTTCACGAGTACGTGACAGATCAGCTCGGTAAAAACGGTCAAACGCTTTTTCAGATTGCTCGACTGTCATCCCGATTCCAGAATCTTTTATGGTTACGTGAAGTTCATTGTCCAGTTCATAACCAGTGATTTGAATAAATCCTCTTGGTTGATTATATTTCACCGCATTCGTTATGAGGTTCTCCCATACTTGCATCAACATTTCTGGATTACCTTGAGTTAAAAGATTAGGCATGTCCATTCGAACGTCGAGTTGAAGATCTTCGAACCGCCATTCATTCTGTCGCATCGTACGTTCAATTTGCTCTTTAATTGAGACTCTTTCAATTGTGGGTTGATACGACTCGTTATCTAGTGTTGTTAAATACAGCAGTTGTTTCGTTAAAGCGGACAGTCTCTTACTCTCCAGCTCCACAATTTCGGCATAGTGCTTTCGATCAGTTGGAGTGACTGACTCATCAGCCAGTAATTGCGAATAGCCTTGAATGTTTTGTAAGGGTGACTGGAAATCATGTGATACATGACTCATAAAGTCTTTTCTGACTTGATCATTCTCTTTTAAGCGATCCGCCATGAGTTGAAAACTTTTCGCGAGTTGACCAATTTCATCTTTAGTCGAAATAGCGATGGCCCCATCAAAACGTTCGTTGGCCATTTTTCTGGTTGCTTCTGTTAATACGGTAATCGGTTGTATCATTTTTCTTGCGACGATTAACATAGCGAGCAAACTGAAAATGAGCATAGCTGCTGCCAATCCGCCTAATAATACATGCACTTCTGTAAATAACAGTTTAATGTTTGGGCGAATAAATAAAGCGTAACGTTCATCATTGTACGTAAAAGGGACACCGACTGTATTCTTCAATTCATTCGAGAAAAAGCCGGTCACGAATGTTTCCTTTGGATAATCTCGCATGCCGTGATAGATTTCTCCATCAAGCACGGCTTTTTTTATGCTGATCGGTAATGAAGAATCTCGAAATGGACCTCCATAAAAATTGTTATCACCTTTATCATTGGTCAAAAACAATTGATAGCCTGAACTGCCATATACTTCGAGTGATTCAGCCAAAGGAACGTTTGGATTCTTCTCAATGAAAGCAACCATTTCTCGTGCAATTCCTACATTTTTAGTGTCATTTTGTTCCTTTAATTGTTGGTGATAATATGTATTAACTAATAAAAACCCGAGAGTAGCACTACCTACCATAATAGCTAACGTCACCACGACAAACTTACTGTATAAAGACTTCATGACTGAGCCTCCAGCTTATAGCCTACTCCGCGAATCGTTATTATTTGCACGTCTGAAACAAATCCTTCTAAGCGTTCTCGTAGGCGTTTAATATGAACACTCAAAGTCTGTTCATCACCCTCGTAATCGTACCCCCACACTTGTTCCATCAATGTCCTACGTTGAAATACAGTACCTGGGCTTGAGGCAAGTAGCGCGAGTAATTCAAATTCTTTTAACGGTAACCACTTTGTTTCGGCTCCATTTGAAATATCAAACTTCTTACGGTTAATCACGAGAGAGCCCACTTGCTTACGCATTTCATTAGGCTGTGCACTTCTTCTGAGCACTGCGCCAATTCGAAATAGCAGTTCCTGCGGCTCAAACGGCTTCACGACGTAGTCATCAGAACCTGCAAGAAACCCTTTTTCTTTATCTTCCAACTGACTTTTAGCCGTGACCATAATCACCGGTAAGTCAAAGTCATCTCGAATCTTTTGGGTCAAGGAGAAACCGTCCATCCCAGGCATCATCACGTCCACCACGACAACATGCGGCCACACACAAGGAATCATCTTAAGCGCACTTTCAGCATCTGGTGCTTTTTCCACACGGTAACCCGCTTTGGTTAAATGAATACTCATAAGTGTTAATATATTCGGATCATCATCTACTAGCAAAATTGTGCGCATGTAATCAGCCCCCTTTTTTAGCGTGTGGCATCCGAAGCTTCCGAACTTCTGCAATCAGTAGCCCTGACAATAAAATCACGACCGTGGTCAAGTAAAACCAAAGGACGAGTACGATAATTCCTGAGAGCTGGCCATATAGCCGTTTGTAATTGACATTCGATACGTAGTCGGCAAAAAGAAGCGATACCACTTGCCAACCGACTGCAGACAATAAAGCGCCTGGCCATACATCACGGAAAGTCTGTTTTTCATTTGGTACGATCTTGTAAAAGAGCAGGAAAAACAAGAATAAAAACACAGATCCAAGTCCCCATTTAACTGTTGGCCAAATGTAAATCCAGCCTTGCCAATCATCGATAGTTCCTGCGTTTGATACTACCCAGTGCAAGCCACTTTCAATAAAAGGCAAAAACAAGGATAACGGGACAAGTGTCATAAATAAAAAGGTCACGCCAAGATCTCTAAGTAATCCCTTCCAATACGGGAGTGTACTTTTAATTCCATTCGCTTCATTTAATGCACGGGCAAGCGCCTGTACAGCCATGGATGAAATCCAAAAAGCAGCCAGCAAACTGAGGGACAGGACGCGTCCTTTGTCGGCAGCCAGGATGTTAGCCACATTGTCTTCGATTAAACTGAACGATTCACCGGGAGCAAACGGTCTTAAGAAATTGATGATCTGTTGTGCATCTACCGGAAAGAAGCTGATTAATGACAGAATAAAAAGTAGGAAAGGAAATACGGATAATAGCAGGTAATATGCAGTTTGCGCCGCTTCATCAAAGAAACGCTCTGCAAAAAATCGAACAAAAATACGTGTAACGAGCTTCATCTATTGTTCCTCCAAGGTTGTTCTACTGTCATTGTGACGGAAACATATGGGATTGAGCAAGAAAAAACCCCATACAAGTTGTAAGGGGCAATTGGAGTTGAGTGAAATTATTTTTTTATAAGACTCCGTGACTCTAATATACGCATGACGTGTGCCACTTCAGAAGCTGTTATTTTTTCACTTCGCATGTTATGAATCGACTCTTCTTCACGTGTGGCATGCACCGCAATATCATCGATCCATGAATCAGCTATATTCAAATCTCTCAGCGAAGTAGGTAAGCCCAATTTATGATAGAACGGCAGCAATCGCTCCACTTCGCTTTCTTTTTGTTCAAGAAGCAGTTGAACCAAAATACCGTAAGCTACTTTACTTCCATGAAGCGCTTCATGCGACTCAGGTGCAATGGTCATTCCATTATGAATGGAGTGAGCGCCTGCAATGCGACCAAATTTATCGCCAAATCCACCCACCATGCCGCCGAGCATGATTATGGATTCCACTACTTTTACAAATGAAGCTGACACTCGGGCTTCTTTCGAATCTAGGATGGCACGTTCAGCATGATTGAACATTTCTTCAGCACACAGCCGAGAAGTATGATGAGCGACTTTCAGCGCAACCGGGGGATGGGTTAATCGCCGAATTTGTACGTCTGCCTCATACCACTTGGCTAGCGTGTCGCCGATGCCGGCAATCAAAAGTGGAGCGGGGGCTTCCACTAAAATGCGCGGCTCGACGAGAAGAAGGTCAACACTCATGGGGTACACATCGTAATGTGTCATGACCCCTTCATCCGAATAAATAACACTTAGTGGTGTCCACGGTGCGCAGTTTGAAGCGAGTGTTGGTATTAACACCGACTTCGTTCTACTTGCGCTAGCAGCCGCTTTCACCACGTCCAATACTTTTCCTCCACCTACTCCGATGATGGCGTCTACTCTATGGGATTGTGCCAAAACACACACTCGGTTAATTTCAGAGACGGAACACTCTCCTTCATAGAAGGTGTGGAATACTTGGATTTTTTTTAGATTTGGAAAATAATAGCGCGCTGCATTCCATGATTTCACACCTGAAACAATTAGTACTTGATGGATGCCTCTTAGCTGTAACTTATCTTCTAGTTCATCCAGTACACCACTTTTACAAACATACTCGGCTGGTGCACCCCGAACGATGATGTCTTCCACAAAAACCCTTCTTTCTTAACGGTTTTCCATCCACTCTGGTTTGCCGAATCCTTCGAATTCTGCATCGATGACTTCTTCGAATTCTGGTGCTTCTACGACTTCAATTAAATCTTTCGCTAACTGTGAATCTTTGTTTGCTGTCGTAACAGTAACCAGGTTGCGGTATCGGTCCGGCATGTTCTCAAGCAAGATTGCATCCAGGAGGTTCATTTCCGCTGCCAAAGCAAAATTACCAGGTACGGCTGCTAAGTCCGCACTGTCCACTGCACGTGGAAGCTGACCCGCTTCAATCGGTTGGAACACCAAGTTCTTCGTATTTGTCTTAATGTCTTTTTCGGACACTTTTAATGGTTCTGCATTCGGGTCTAATTCAATTAATCCATGATCTTGCAAGATTAATAATGTACGAGCTGCATTCACAGGGTCATTCGGAATCGCAATGGTTGCTCCATCCTTAATCTCTTCAACAGATTCGAACTTGTTGGAGTAAATACCCATTGGTGCTGTTGGCACTGAAATCAAGCCAGTCAATTCCATATCATTTTCTTTCGAGAAGTTTTCCAAGTAAATTGAGTGTTGGAAAAGGTTTGCGTCAATATCTCCATTGTCTAGCGCAATATTCGGTTGTATATAGTCACTGAATTCGACGATTTCCACTTTGTACCCTTTCTCTTCAAGAGCGGGTTTGATTGCCTTATTGAGCATGTCGCTATAAGGACCTGCAGATCCGCCTAATGTTACGGATTTGTCGTTGTCCGCATTGCCTTTTGACTCTTTGTCACTTCCTCCACATGCAGCAAGTACTGCTGTCAGCAAGACTAGAATGAACGTAAATATTACTTTTTTCATCTCTGTTTCTCTCCCTTTTTATCGTTTATCTATTGCTTTTGACGTCCAGTCACCCAACTGCTGAATGATTTGAACGAGAACAATTAAAATGACAACAGTCACAATCATGATTGTATTATCGTAACGGTAATATCCGAAGCGAATCGCTAAGTCTCCAATACCGCCACCTCCCACAACACCTGCCATTGCGGAGTAAGCAACTAAGCTGATGATGGTTAACGTAATACCTTGAACAAGGCTTGATTTCGCCTCAGGCAATAACACATCTTTAATGATCATCCAAGGTGTCGCGCCAACTGCAATCGCTGCTTCGATCACTCCTTTATCAATCTCACGAAGTGACGTTTCAACAATTCGTGCGAAGAAAGGAATGGCGGCGACTGATAAAGATACACTTGCAGCTGCTGGACCAATCGTTGAATCTACCAGTAACTTGGTTAAAGGGATAAGGGCTACCAACAAAATGATAAATGGAATCGAACGTACCATATTGACGATAAAACCAAGTATTCCTTTGATCACTCGATTTTCTAAAAATAAACCTCGATCAGTAACAAATAGGATGATGCCTAGTGGTAATCCGATAATAATGGCAACTGCCAATGAAATTCCGATCATATACATCGTTTGACCAAATGCCTTCAGGATTTCTGGCCACAATTCAATTACATGTTGGATATCAATGCCCACTTCTTACCACCTCCACTTGCGCCCCGCGTCCTTCCATATACGTGATGGCTCTTGTTATATTTTCTGGTTGTCCTTGAATTTCCATCAAAAACAAGCCAAGAGGTACTTCCTGTATGTATTCAATCGAGCCATGCAAGAAATTACCGCGTACATCAAAATTCTGAACCATATCCGATATGACCCCTTCTCCCGCCACATTTCCTTTAAACAACACTTTCACAATGCGTCCAGTGACTTGATCTAAAATGGATTGGGGTACTTCAAACGACACCACACTGCTGATAAATTCTTTCGTTAAATCTGCTTGAGGATTAGAGAAAATATCGTATACCATTCCTTCTTCAACAACGCGCCCATCCTGCATAACGGCCATACGATCACATATTTCTTTTACCACATTCATTTCGTGAGTGATTAACACAATTGTGATGTTCAATTCACGGTTAATTTTTTTAAGTAATCGAAGAATGGATAATGTCGTATTCGGATCCAGTGCTGATGTTGCTTCATCACAAAGCAGAACAGATGGGTTGTTTGCCAGTGCACGAGCTATTCCTACACGTTGCTTTTGTCCACCACTCAACTGTGCTGGATATACATCCTTCTTATCGGTCAGCCCTACCATCTCAAGCAATTCCAAAACACGCGTGGCTATTTTTTCTTTTGGCGTATCCGCCGCTTTTAATGCAAATGCAATATTTTCTGCAACCGTTTTTTGGCTGATTAAGTAAAAGTGTTGAAAGATCATGCCAATTTTCAAACGGGCTTTCCGCAATTGTTCTCCTCTTAACTTTGTAAGGTCGAGACCATTCACTTCGATTTTGCCACTCGTTGGTCGTTCAAGTAAGTTAATACACCGTAATAGGGAACTCTTACCTGCACCGGAATATCCAACAATCCCAAATACTTCCCCTTCATTGATCGTAAGATTCACTCGGTCTACACCGATGACCGACCCTTTTTTCGTTTCGTACTCTTTAGATAAATCGTTAATGCGTATCATCACATGCTCCTTTTCACCAAATAAAAAATGCCTCTTTCATCATGAAAGAGGCACCGAAAAATGGATTTTGGGTTATCTTTCAGAATGAAATCATTCTGTAGGAATTGGCACCTTCCCAGCTTGTGCTGGGGGTTGCCGGACGTCATAGGGCCTATCCCTCGGTCTCTCTTGATAATGTTCCATATGTAGTTGTTTTGTTGCTCGAAATAAATCTTACGATGTTTTTACACAGGTGTCAAATACTTTTTGAAAATAATTTTCATTTTTCAAATAAAGGTTCATATAGGGAAGGTCTACGATCTTCATATACCGGTATGCGAGTTCGTACTTCTTCCACTTCTGAAAAATCAACATCAATGACAGCGTATTCTTCATGTTCTGCGCCTGTCCACAACACTTTCCCCCAAGGTGCAATAATCATCGATTGACCATTGAACTGATTGTTCGGATCGTCCCCAGTTCGGTTAACCGCAATTACGAAACATTGGTTTTCTATGGCACGGGCTTGAAGCAAGATTTTCCAATGGTCAATACGCGTCTCAGGCCATTGTGCTGGTAAAAAGAGCACTTTCGCTCCTGCCAATGCATGCGCCCGTAACCATTCTGGAAACCTTAGATCATAGCATATGACCCCTCCAGCCTGAATAGAACCTAATGAAAAGACATTTGCTTGATTCCCTGCTTGTAAATAAAGATGTTCATCCATGAGACGGAACAAATGCGCTTTATCGTATTCGGCAACAAGCTCTCCCTCATTCGAAAAAACATACATCGTGTTGTAGAAGTGGTCACCTTTTTTCGTCGAAACCGAACCTCCGACGATATGGACATGATATGTACGCGCTAACTCAGAAAGAACCTCTTTTGTCCGTTGTCCTTCTGGATCTGCCAGTTGCTCTAATTGCGTTAAGGCATAGGCCGTATTCCACATTTCAGGTAAGACAACGAGCTCTGCACCCTCACTTGCGACCTTTTTTATGTACTTTTGAACGTTGGAAAAATTTTTTTCAGGCTCGGCAAACGCTACGTCGAGTTGAATGCATGCGATTTTCATGGGTACACCCCCTGTAGACAAGATACACAAAAGATTATAAGATTTGGCTGATGATTGCAACTATTTCAGAAAATGAGGAAACGCCATGGAACTTTCTAAGAAACTTCAACAATTACCACCACAATTCTTTGCTTCACTTGTTCAAAAAGTAGGAGCTGCAGTGGCAGAAGGACGAGATGTAATTAATTTAGGTCAAGGAAACCCTGACCAGCCAACACCACCACACATCGTAAAAGCCTTGCAAGAAGCTGCAGAAAACCCAATTACACATAAATACTCGCCCTTCCGAGGAATTAGCGAATTAAAAGAAGCTGCAGCAGATTTTTATAAACGCGAATACAATGTTGACATTGATCCTTCAACTGAAGTTGCGGTGTTATTTGGAACGAAAATCGGACTGGTAGAGTTACCGATGGCTGTACTGAACCCGGGAGATTTGATGTTATTGCCTGATCCAGGTTATCCGGATTATTTATCAGGTGTCGTTATGGCAGACGTGCAATATGAAACGTTACCACTTGTAGCGGAAAATCACTTTTTACCGGATTACTCTATGCTTTCTGAAGCAACAAAAGAACGTGCAAAGCTTATGTATCTGAACTACCCGAATAACCCTACTGGAGCTACTGCAGACCTTGAATTCTTCAATCAAACAGTAGCGTTCGCAAAAGAGAATGGCATTGCGGTATCACACGATTTTGCCTATGGGGCCATTGGATTTGATGGCGTAAAACCGGTAAGTTTCCTTCAAGCAGAAGGAGCTAAAGAAATAGGAATTGAAATGTATACGCTATCGAAAACCTACAACATGGCAGGATGGCGTGTTGGTTTTGCCGTGGGCAACAAAGAAATGATTGAAGCCCTTAACTTGATTCAGGACCACTTATTCGTAAGCCTTTTCCCTGCCGTACAGCATGCTGCAGTCGCTGCGTTAGGTGAAAACCAATTGTGTGTAACCGCATTGGTCGATCGCTACGAAAACCGTCGCAATACCTTTATAAATGCTTGCCAACAGATTGGCTGGCAAGTAGAAGCACCTACAGGATCATTCTTTGCTTGGCTACCCGTGCCAAAAGGATACACAAGCCAGGAATTTGCAGATAAACTCTTAAACGAAGCAGACGTAGCCGTAGCCCCAGGAAATGGCTTCGGTGAATTTGGTGAGGGATATATTCGGGTAGGGTTATTAGTTGATGAGCATCGTCTCGAGGAAGCTGTTAAGCGAATTGGAGAGCTGAATATTTTTTGAGTATTAGATCAAGTTAAGTTGGGGGAAGAAATAAGGGTTTGTTCTTGAGAGTTGAATTCTATTGTAAGTACTCTCCAACAGAAAAGAGCCATTCAACGTCAGTGGAATGGCTCCCATTTAAGGGTTGGGGTTCAAAACATGATGACCATAAAACTTTTAATGGTCTTATTTCCGCTACGCTCCTGTTCAAACACTTAAAATAAGAAAACCCCTTTCCTTTTAGGTCTCATAAGGCAAGTTAAGTTGGCGCATGAAACAACATTTTGTTCTGGAAAGTTGCTTTCAAATATTTATCGTTCATATAACGGTATTTATCGCTCATACTGGAGATTTGTCGCTCACTCGGAGGATTTATCGCTCATATAAGCCACTTTATCGCTCAAAGCCGTCTCACCCGCAAGTTTACTTGCTGAATCAACCGACGCCTAATTGATCGAATTGCTCTAAAGATTTCCTCTCCAACAGAAAAGAGCCATTGAGCGTACGCGGAATGGCTTCCATTTAGGGATTGGTGTAAAACAATGAATTGCTTTAAAACTCTTAACGGTCTTGTTTCCGCTACGCTCCTGATCAAACCCTTAAAAAAGAACACAAAAAAACCGCTACCTCAAAAGGTATCGGTTTTTTACTTTGCCTAGCGACGTCCTACTCTCACAGGGGGAAACCCCCAACTACCATCGGCGCTAAAGAGCTTAACTTCCGTGTTCGGTATGGGAACGGGTGTGACCTCTTTGCCATTATCACT
>NZ_JAMKBJ010000007.1 GCF_027563315.1 Paenisporosarcina quisquiliarum | reverse complement strand
ATACCTTCGTCACTATAACGAAGAACGAATTCAAAAAAAATTAGGCTACCTCACACCAAAAGAATTTGGATGTTTGGCAGCCTAATATAGGTGTTTTATATGTGTCTCATAACACTAGGTCAGTTCATAAAGGGATTTTCTTTATGGCTTATGGCTTCAAGACAAACTTGATGCTTTCATCTTCATGGTCGTTAAAGAGTTGGTAAGCTTCACTTGCTTTATCGAGTGGGACTTTATGTGTCACGATTTCTGTTGGATCGAATTCGCCTTTTGTAATTTTATCAAACAGTAAAGGCATGTAGTGAATGACAGGCGCCTGACCCATTTTTAATGTTACATTGCGTTCGAAAATATTCCCAAGTGGGAACATATTGTATTTTGAACCGTATACACCGGTCAGTTGAATCGTCCCAAATTTACGCACGGCATTTAAGCCAATGTCAATTGCACTCAAGGTTCCGCCTTGCAATTTCATCTTTTGCTCGACTTTTTCAACTGCGGACTTTTTCCCGTCCATACCTACGCAATCAATTACTACATCGACGCCACCGTTTGTGATTTCTTTGATATGGCTACCCATATCATCATATTCATCAAAGTTGAATACTTCGACATTGTTCATTTTCACTGCATGTTTTAAACGGTATGGCAAATGATCGACGGCGATTACACGTT
This sequence comes from Paenisporosarcina quisquiliarum, assembly GCF_027563315.1. Taxonomy (GTDB): domain Bacteria; phylum Bacillota; class Bacilli; order Bacillales_A; family Planococcaceae; genus Paenisporosarcina; species Paenisporosarcina quisquiliarum. Next base: position 151,861 of record NZ_JAMKBJ010000007.1, on the reverse strand, counting down.
TTGCGCCTTTCATCCAAGCGAATTTTTGAGCCATTAAACCAATTGGCCCTGACCCCAAAACGGCCACCGTGTCTCCAGCTTTCATTCCGGAGTTTTCAACACTCCAATAAGCTGTCGGTAAAACGTCAGACATAAAGAGAAGGGATTCATCTTCTAATTCACAAGATTCAGGAATGACAAACGGCATGAAATTCCCATAAGGTACACGCAGGAATTCTGCTTGACCTCCGGAATAATCTCCGTACCTCTCTGTAAAGCCGAAGTAGCCCCCAGTGTCGACTTTTGGATTGTCGTTAGAGTTATCGCATTGACTTTCCATATCGTGATTACAGTAATAACATTCGCCACAAGATATGTTAAACGGTAATACCACGCGATCTCCTTTTTTAACCTTCGTCACTTCCGGTCCCACTTCTTCAACAATTCCCATAGGCTCATGTCCGATTATGTAATCTTTCCGAGCGGGAAGAGCTCCTTGATAAATGTGTAAATCCGATCCACAAATGGCTGTAGAGGTAATTCGAACAATAATATCATCTCGTTTTTGAAGTTTCGGATCTTCGACTTCTTTTACTTTGATATCTTTCGTTCCTTGAAATGTAACTGCCTTCATATACCATCCTCCTCAAATTGTGTTCAACACTAAAAAGTTTACCCTGGCATAAAAATTCAAAACATTACAAAAATATTGCATGAACTTAAAAAAGCAAGTAACTCAGAAATTGAGCTACTTGCTAGTGTGGTTCGTTTTATGTTTTTAATACAATAACAGTGCGATCATCGTGTATAAGGCCTTGACGTTTTTTCTCAACTTCAGTAATAAGATGTTTAGACAAAGTATCAGCTGATAAGGTCAAGTCTGAGTGGCGAATGGAGTCCATCATATCCTCGAATAAATCGCCTTCAAGATTTCCACGGTCTTCAATTAAGCCATCGGTATAAAGAACGACAATATCATCTTTTGATAGCTGAATTGTTTTTGTTTCATAGGAAGCTTCTTTAAAAAAGCCAATCGCTGCTCCCTTGGTTTCTAAGAAGTTGAATGTATTTGTTCCTTTGTTATATAGCAGAGAAGGTTCATGGCCTGCTGAGCAATACTGAAGCATACGAGTTTCTTCATCATAAATCATGGTAAACAACGTCATAAAATGTTCTGACTTGCTATATTTGGAGAACATTCGATTGATAAACTCCACAAATTGATCCGGTTTCTCATGGTGTAAATTAACGTGCTCAATGGCTCCAATCATCAAAGATGTTTGAATGGCAGCTGGAATACCTTTCCCGCTAATATCAGCAATGGTCACCATCGTTTTACTTCCTTGTTTCAGGATGTTATAGAAATCGCCATTTAATCGTTTAAAAGGATACGATACAAAGCCAATCTGATCCCCCGAAGAGATTTCGGAATAGAAATCTTTTTGCACGGCAGCAGCAGTTTCAATTTCAAAATCGGTGACTGATTTTTCTTTTGCTAAACGTTCATTTTCAATGGCTTCACGTAAGTCGCGTAAGGTATAGAAGTAACCTATAATCTTTTTGCTTTCAATTAATGGGAAACGATCAATTTCTACAGGGATTTTTTCGCCTGTATAGGAGGTGATCTCTTCGTAAATTTCTCCAATGGTTGCTTTACTTTCAAACTGACTCATCAGCAATATCTCTGTTGAGTTGGCTGGAAGTTGTAATAATTCTTTCGCTGACATATTTACGTAATGGATGGCCCCTTTGGCGTTCGTTTCGATGATTCCAAGTTCAAGCATGTTAAACATCATTCGGTTGCGATCATGCAAACGTGTGATGTTTTTAAAAGGAGCCTTCACACTGACTGTGAACAAAACGATGAAAAACATAGAATACCCAATGATTTTAAATAAATGTCCAGCCATATTTAGATAGGCATCTACAGATTGATATCGAACAAAAAAGATAGATGATAACACCATAGAAAAAGCGCCAATGATGTATAAATTACGAATGACAATACTATTAAATTTATTTGCATGTTTTAGACAGTGAAAAATTACAAACAGATGCAGAAATACCGTTATCAATTCCAATGAATTTTTGAATAAAGTAGGTGTTCCTTCTAAAATAAGTAGCGGTAAGTCCTGATGAAAAACGAAGATGAAAGCTATTAAAATGATTGAATAAACTGTAGCAATTGCAAACGTGATATTTCGATTTAAGCGACTTGTAATCGTAGGTGTCAAAAAAACGAGGGCTAGAATTGCGCTCTCCGTTAATCTCGCGAGAATCCAAAACCAAGTTGAAGTTAAGGAGCTGCTTTCAATGAAAAATAAAGGCATACCGGAAAATGTCAATGCATGAAATGTATCCAAAATGCCCACGGAGAAGAAAGCAGCCGCTAGTAAGATTGGAAAATGAGCTTTTGCTTCACCATAAGTAATCCAGCTATGAATTGCTATGCTCATTGCAACAAAGATTGAAATCATCTCGAAAAGTAAATGATTGACGGCATGACTGGGTTGAAGTGGTTCATAAAGAGTAGTAAAAAAAGTAGGGAAGATGAAAAAACTTGCACAAACAATGCACAAGACTAAAATATACATATTTAAACGTGCTGTGGTATTAGGGGTAAAAGGATTCATGTTTTCTCCAATGGCTTAACATATATATTTTAGTTCAGAAAGATAATTTACTATAAAAATGTTGTTCTTAGAAAATGTAAGTACTATGTAGCTTTTTAAAGTATTAAAACAGTGAAGTACGACAATAAACTACATCTTACAGATTATACGAGAAAAAAGCCAATCCTTATTATACCAAAGGATTGACTTTTAAAAGCATAATTTATCTACGTTCCAACGGTTTAACTGCGGGACCTTCCAAAACTTCGCCTGTATAGGAGAAACGTGAACCATGGCATGGGCAGTCCCATGACCGTTCACTATTATTCCAATGAACATCACAGCCTAAATGGGTACATGTAGGTTTAACTAAATGTATTTTCCCGTGTTCATCTTTATATGCCCCAGTCTTATGATGGTCAATCATCACAATACGTCCTTCGTCTACCTGTAAATTCTCAAGAGTATCTGAAGGTCGTGTGAATTTTCCTTTCACTAATTCTTTGGCGACATTTGTATTTTCTTTTACAAAGTTTTTCGTATCATGTTGTTTTAGTTTTGATCGAGTCGGCGAGTATAATTCTTTATTGACATTAAATTTATTTTGTACCAGATCGGCTAATAAAAGACCTGCAGCCGTTCCATTTGTCATCCCCCACTTGGCAAATCCGGTTGCTACGAATACATGAGGCAAGCCTGATGTCATTTCGCCGATATAGGGTACACGGTCAAGTGTTTCTAAATCTTGAGCAGACCAATGAGTGTCGATGGACTGGACAGGGAAATGCTGTTTGGCAAATTGGACGAGTGTTTCATAGCGTTCCACTGTAGATTCATCATGTGTAGGATCTTCATATTGTCCAGCTTTGTGACCTTCACCACCGACAATTACGTAATTTTCTCCTTTATCTCCTTTGGCAGTTCGAATGGAACGGGTTGGTTTTTCTACATTGATATACATGCCGTTCAGATGCTCATCTGGTACTCTGACACACACCGCATAGGATCGTTGAGGGGATAATTTTGAAAAATAGAGACCGTTTTTATCGTTAAATGGAAAATGACTTGTCACAAGGACTTGCTTGGCTGTTATTTTCTTCCCGTTCGTCGTTTCGATTACAATTTCATCGTTATGTTTAAGCGAGCTTGCTCGAGTGTTTTCATAAAAAGTCACGCCAAGATTCTGGGCTTCTTTAACTAACCCATTAATATATTTTACGGGATGAAATTGAGCTTGGTTTGGCAAGGTTAATGTTTCACTTACCGGAAATGGTAGTTCATTCATCGATATTGATAATTCACCAGGAATACCGAGCTTGTCATAAGCTGCTTTCTCCGTATGTAATTGGTCCACACCTTGCGAGGTTTGTGCGTAAAGAACGGCATGACGTTCTTCGAAATCACAATCGATGGAAAGTTCGGTTACCCATTTTTGTATTTGTTCACGAGCCTGTTGATTGGCATCATAATATTGACGTGCTGTGGTTTTCCCAAATGTTTGTATTAATTCATCATATATAATCCCGTGCTGTGCCGTTATTTTCGCGGTCGTAAATCCTGTAGTCCCGCTGGCGATTTTGCTGCCTTCAATTACGATTACTTTTACGCCTGCCTTCGCGAGGCTGTATGCTGCAGTCACCCCGGTAATACCAGCTCCTATAATACACACTTCTGCTGAAACATCAGATTCAAATGGTGGATATGTTTTGTTTGAATGTTCTTTTCTCCAATAGGATTTTGTGAATTTAGGTAAGTCGAGTGCACACATAATAAAACCTCCTGCTCGTAGTTTCTTCATTATTACCCTTTTCCAGAAAATACAATCATGGGAAAGGAATAATTTGAACTACATAAGGAGGTGGTATTCATTATATTTCTTCCAGAATAACCATTACCCCAATCAAAATGGGAATTAGGCAAACCAGGAGGAGGATACTCCGCGCAAGCCAAATCGGCAGTTTTTCAAAAAATACAGCAATCAGGAGTATTCCAATTAAGAAAACAATGGAGACGATGATGCTATCGGTTGAAGGGGAATCAATATGATTCAATTCAAATTTATCTCGATCGTATTTGTATACCATAAAATATATACCTACTAAGCCTAGAAGAATCAATGCACTTCCACCCAGGATCCATCCCATAATAAAACCCCCAATTTTTATATAACAAACATACTGCATTCAATTCGAATAATCGATGGGAAAAATATGGTTCATATTTAAAGGAAAATTCTTACGGATGTCGAAATAGGTAATATGCGACACCTAGGGAGGAAATAAAATGTCAAAACGCAAATTAACGATAGACGATCTGAATCAATTAGTTTCGGTTACTCAGCCTACTTTGGCACCGAATCAAAAAGAAGCGGTTTTTGTGCATACAAAAATTGATGACAAAGAAAATACATACCAAGCAAATCTATGGCATGTAGAATTGGACTCAAAAGAATTGACTCAATGGACACATGGTAAAGAGAAAATATCAACCCCTACATATTCTAATGACGGCTCAAAACTTGCGTTTCTATCGACAAGGGACGATAAAAATCAACTATATATATTGTCCACAAAAGGTGGAGAAGCACGTAAATTGACTTCATTCGAAAAAGGAGTTAGTAATTTCGTGTGGTCTCCTTGTGGAAAGAAAATCTGGTTTTCCGCTTCATTGAAAGAAGGAAAGTGCTTTACCGATGAACCGGATAAAGAGGAAAAGAAAAAGCCGGAACCATATGTAGTGGGTAAGATGAAGTACAAAATGGACGGAGTTGGATTGCTGCCGCAAGACAGTTATAAACATATTGGTTCAATTGATATTGAAACTGGGGAAGTAACACAATTTACGGAGGGCAACCATTTTTATTCACTACAGGCAGTTTCACACGATGGCACCAAACTGGTCTTTAGTGTAAATCGTTCAGATAACCAGGATTTCGAATTCCGTCAATCGTTGTATTTGGTAGACGTGGACTCGAAGGAGGAAACGGTTGTTATTGAAGAAGAAGGATACTTCGGCGGTGCCGCATTTTCATTAGATGATAAAAAACTGGCGTTTGTTGGCAGCGAAGCGGCATATAAAAACGCCACACATACCGAGCTTTACGTATATGATATCGATTCAGGTACCCGTGAAATTCTGACGGAAGGCATTGACGCTCCAGTAGGGGATTATGTCGTTGCAGATACCCAGCAAGGAGCAAATGCACCGAGCGTTGTGTGGACGAAAGATAACCATTTATATTTCCAGGTTTCCACAATGGGTGATGTCCGATTGTATGCCGCTTCATTAGAAGGAGAAATGTATCCGGCTACAGGCGAGGATGAATATATTTATGGCTACGATGTTGCGAAATCTGGAGAATTCGCCCTCCTTACACTGTCAAATCCAACTCATATTGGCGAACTTTATATTCAGACAATTGCCACTGGAGAAAGACAGGCGTTAACTTCTTTTAATGAAACATTTGAAAATGAAGTTGAATTGGTGTCACCAGAAGCAATTGTCTATGAAGGTGCAGAAGGATGGGACGTTCATGGGTGGTTAATGAAACCTGCAGGCTATGTACAAGGTGAAAAGTATCCATTAATTGTTGAAATTCATGGTGGTCCGCATGCCATGTATGCCAATACATTTTTCCATGAGCTACAGCTTTTAGCAGCACAAGGGTACGGGGTATTATATGTAAATCCACGTGGCAGTCATGGCTACAGTCAGCAATTCGTCGATGCGGTTCGCGGTAACTATGGCGGCGGTGACTATGAAGACATTATGAAAGGTCTTGATTCGGTACTTGCTGAAAATGACTGGATTGATGAAAGTCGTTTAGGGGTTACTGGTGGAAGCTACGGTGGTTTCATGACAAACTGGATCGTCGGTCATACAAATCGTTTTAAAGCAGCGGTTACGCAACGATCGATTTCCAACTGGGTAAGTTTCTTTGGGGTTTCAGATATCGGCTATTATTTCAATGACTGGCAAATCGGAGCGGATATGACGGATGTTGAGAAACTATGGGATCATTCTCCACTGAAATATGCTAAGAATATCGAAACACCATTATTGATTTTACACAGTGAAAAAGATTTCCGTTGTCCAATCGAACAGGCGGAGCAACTTTACATTACCTTGAAACAAATGAAAAAAGAAACAGGCTTCGTGCGTTTCCCGGATGCGGATCATAACTTGTCGAGAACAGGCTATCCAAATCTACGGTATGCACGACTCGAACAAATTACAGGTTGGTTTGATAAGTATTTATGAGGTGAAAAGATTTGATTGATGCAACTACTCAGGTCCACTTGCGACCTTTTTATGAAGAAGATTTAAGTGATCTATGGGAAATGAGTGCGAAAGAAGAAAATCCTGAATGGAAAAAATGGGACGCACCGTATTATCCATATTCACCCAAAACGTTTGAACAATTTTTATCCGATAAAGAACGCTATTTAAATAGAGAGTTTATGCACGGAATCGAAGTGAACGGTGAACTTATTGGGATGGTGTCGTATTACTGGGAGCATGAACCTTCTTTGTGGCTGGAGATGGGAATCGTTATCTTTAAGCCGGAATATTGGAACGGGGGTTATGGTGCGGAAGCGTTAAGACAATGGACCAACCATCTCTTTAAAACTATGCCGCTTATTCGTGTAGGTTTTACCACCTGGTCCGGAAATTACCGGATGATTCGTGTCGGGGAAAAGCTTGGCATGACAATGGAAGCTCGTATTCGCAAGGTTCGTTTCTATAATGGCACATACTATGACTCGATTCGCATGGGCATTTTACGTGAAGAATGGGAAGCACAATTTAAATGAAATCAAGACCCTTTTCGATTATTCGAAAGGGGTCTTTTTGGATTCGAGAGTAGAAATAAAGCGAAAACTATGCTATAAATAAGTCTGTTAACCTAATACCAAGTAAACTTATTGGAATAATATATGTATAAAAAGGAGAATTTACTATGGGACGTGAATTCGTAAATATTTTTGATGACTGGATACACTCTTATGATGCATCTGTCTCTGGACAAGATCCGGAATACCGCGATGTATTTGATAAATATGAAGAGATTCTTTCTGCAGTTGCCGCTAAGTCAATTGGCACAATTGTTGAATTTGGAACAGGAACTGGCAACTTGACGGCGAAATTAATAGATGCGGGCTTTCCTGTCATTGGGATTGAACCAAATGAAGCAATGCGTAAGGTAACAGCTAAACGTTTTCCTGAATTAGCAATAGTGGATGGGGACTTAATAGCGTTTGAGACACCACAAAAAGTTGATACTTTTGTCAGCTCGTATGTTTTTCATCATTTAACAGATACAGAGAAAGAAAATGCTTTGAACACATATGCTAGTATATTGCCGGTTGGTGGGAAAATCGTATTTGCAGATACTGTATTTGTATCTGAAGAAGCAAAACAAGCTCAGATTACAAAAGAACGCGCCCGTGGATATAACAATGTGGCAGATGATCTGGAACGAGAGTACTATACAACGGTTCCGGTGTTGAAGCAGGCGTTTGAAAAAGCTGGATTTGAAGTTCAGTTCGAACAAATGAATGATTATGTGTGGTTAATGGACGCAACTAAAAAATAAGGAGTGTTTATGATGAAACAAATGAATGTTGAAAGTTTTAACTTAGATCATACAAAAGTAGTGGCACCTTATGTACGTCTTGCAGGTCGCAAAATGGGCAAGAATGGCGATGAAATCCTAAAATATGATATTCGTTTCAAACAACCGAATAAAGAACATATGGAAATGGCAGGTTTACATTCCATCGAACATCTAATGGCTGAAAATATTCGCAACCATACAAATCAAGTGGTCGATATGAGTCCGATGGGATGCCAGACTGGATTTTATCTTGCGGTAATCAACCATGATGATTACGAAGAAATCTTAACGATTCTGGAAAAAACGCTGGAAGATGTCCTTCAAGCTACTGAAGTTCCTGCATGTAATGAAGTGCAATGTGGTTGGGCTGCGAATCACAGTTTAGAAGGTGCGAAAGAAATCGCTCGCGAAATGCTATCGAAGAAAGATGAGTGGCGTAACGTATTTGCGGAGGAAGCATAATGAACGTTTACGGCAGCGTACATGAACTAATCGGTAATACGCCGGTTGTGGAAATCAAAAATATCGAGATTCCTAATAATTGCCGCATATTTGCAAAGCTTGAATTCATGAATCCTGGCGGTAGCGTAAAAGATCGATTGGGCGTTTCTTTACTAAAAGACGCGGAACAATCAGGAAAACTGCTACCAGGTGGTACGATTATCGAACCAACAGCTGGCAACACAGGAATCGGAGTCGCTCTTGCTGCAATAGGTAAAGGATATAACGTTAAATTTGTGGTGCCGCAAAAGTTCAGCATGGAAAAACAAACACTGATGCGAGCATTAGGCGCTGAAATAATAAATACACCTACTGAATTTGGAATGAAAGGAGCCATTGAAAAAGCGGCGGAGCTTGTTAAAGAAACTCCTGGTGCTTTTTCACCTTCTCAATTTTCAAATCCAGCTAATCCTGAAACATATGTCCATACATTAGGACCAGAACTTTGGCGTGATTTAGACGGACAAATAGACGTCTTCGTCGCAGGCGCAGGTTCTGGAGGTACGTTCATGGGTACAACGAAGTATTTAAAGGGACAAAATGCAGAGATTAAGACGGTGATTGTGGAACCTGAAGGCTCTATTTTAAATGGTGGAGAACCCGGTTCGCATTATACGGAAGGCATCGGAATGGAATTTTTACCAGCCTATATGGACACAGATTACTTTAATGCCATCCATACGGTTACGGATAAGAATGCCTTTGCGAAACTGCGTGTATTGTCTAAAAAAGAAGGGCTTCTCGTAGGTAGTTCGTCAGGAGCGGCATTTTATGCTGCGCTAGAAGAAGCGAAAGTCGCTAAACCTGGCAGCCATATCGTCACTATCTTTGCAGATTCAAGCGAACGCTATTTAAGTCAAAAAGTTTATGAATTACTGAAGGAGGATGAAGCAGAGTGAGACCAAAAACGAAATTAATTCACGCGGGAATTGTAGGGGACGAGACGACAGGTGCGGTTTCTACACCAATTTATCAAGTAAGCACATATAAACAGGATGCCGTAGGTGATTTTCGTGGCTATGAATATTCACGCACAGGGAATCCAACCCGCCATGCACTTGAAGTATTAATCAGTGATCTCGAAGGTGGCCATGCAGGCTTCGCTTTCGGTTCAGGAATGGCTGCAATCAGTTCAGTCATGATGCTTTTCAATGCAGGTGATCATATTGTGATGACGGATGATGTATACGGTGGTACATACCGTGTCATGACAAAAGTATTGAACCGTTTCGGAATTGAATCCACGTTTGTTGATTCATCAAACGCTGCTGAATTTGAAGCGGCAATTAAAGAAAACACAAAAGCGGTCTTTATTGAATCTCCAACCAATCCGTTATTGAAAATCACGGATATTGCGGAAATCGCTAAATTAGCAAAAGCAAAAGGCTTGCTGACGATAGTTGATAACACATTTATGACACCTTACTTGCAACAACCGCTAGCACTTGGAGCGGATATTGTATTGCACAGTGCTACGAAATATATCGGTGGCCATAGTGATGTAGTTGCTGGACTGGTAGTTGTTGCAACTGAAGAGTTAGCGAAAGACCTGCACTTTGTTCAAAACTCAGTGGGTGCAATTTTAGGGCCACAAGATTCGTGGTTATTGATTCGTGGCTTGAAGACACTTGGAATCCGCATGGAAGAAACGAATTCAAATGCGAAACGTATAGCGGATTTCCTGGTTGCACATGAAGCTGTAGGAAAAGTGTTCTATCCAGGATTGGCATCACATGTTGGTCACGACATTATGAAAAATCAGGCTACTGGCTTTGGCGGCATGATTTCTTTTGATGTTGGCAGTACTGAAAAAGCCGATCAGTTACTCAAGAAATTGAAATACTTCACACTTGCAGAAAGTCTTGGAGCGGTGGAAAGCTTAATTTCCGTACCGGCCAGAATGACGCACGCTTCCATTCCAGCAGACCGCCGTCAGGAACTAGGGATTCTAGATGGCCTTGTGCGTATTTCAGTTGGTATCGAAGACGTAGAAGATTTACTTGAAGATTTAGAGCAAGGATTAGCTTAATAATACTCGTAGATTTCAGCCACTCCATTATTTATAGGGAGTGGTTTTTTCTTTTGTCTCTGTTAAACGATGGTGCGGGCGGGCAATTTAGATGCTGTTCATTACGGTGATTCCAACGAAACTCGAGATTCGTTCAACGAAATCTTCATATTGTCCAACGAAACTCTGAATTCGTCCAACGAAATGTCAGCTCTCTCATCAAAAGAACCGAAAATCTTGTTGTGAGTGAATGTCATATTGGGGTGATGGAGTCTAGGGGACAATTCGCAGCCGAGCAGTGACTTTTCTTTACAGTATCAGATACTATTTCTCCTCTTCCAAAACATATTCTATAAAACGGAAAGGATGTTGCAATGAAAAAAATCATTTTGCTTATTAGTTTATTGTTCGTAATCCTTTGCACACTTTTTGGGATTCGTTATGGTCAAATATTGACTGCTAATGAAGGGACGATTCGACTTGGTATGGCTGCAGCCGTTCTCGATTTTACTGGACGTGAGTATGTAAAGTTCGAGGAAACGGAATATGTGAAACGCTATATTACTGAATACCAGGAAGAAGCTTCATTGGAACTTGTGAAGAACATTATGAGTAATCTGGGATGGTCCTATGAAACGCAAGAAGGCGCGGCTCTATTTTTTCGGAAAGACAAAGATACGATTGTGGTAGAAACCGAAGTTTTTCTAAAAGATTATTTTTTATGGGACATGCCTCTTGAAGCATCTGATTCAAAGTAGGTTTTCAGTATTTTTTCCATTTATTACTAGACAGATGAAAATCACAATTTTATATTTTAATAGTGGTTACTTATATATTCTTCAACATGAAAACTCTTAAGAGGAGTCGGTACGCATGTTTCATACAATTGTCGTTGGTGCAGGGCAGGCTGGATTAGCCATGAGTTATTTTTTAATGAAGAACAAGAAGGATTTTCTCGTTCTTGATAAAGGATTAGCGATAGGTGAGAGCTGGTCCAGCAGATATGACTCATTAGTTCTTTTTACACCACGTTTATATAACTCGCTACCAGGATTGGCAATGGAAGGAGATTTACATGGTTTACCTTCAAAAGATGAGGTCAGCCGCTACTTATCTCGTTATGCCAAAGCCTATCAATTCCCAATTCAATTTAATACAGAAGTCCAAGTGGTTGTTCAAAATGACGATTATTCTTTTACGGTAACGACAGACAATGGTGTTTATCAAACCAGAAATATAGTCATTGCAACAGGACCTTTCCATAATAAATTTGTTCCTCCCATTTCCAAATCAATTGATCATCGTGTTATTCAATTGCATTCATCAGAGTTTCGTAATAAAAATCAATTACAGGAAGGCAATGTTCTGGTGGTTGGCGGTGGAAACAGTGGAGCACAGATTGCTGTGGAATTATCTGAATCAAAGAAGACGTATTTAGCGGTCAGTAAAAAACCTGATTATATGCCATTAATGGTCATGGGAAAGAGCATCTTTTATTGGTTCGATAAATTGGGAATTTTAAATGCGGCTTCTCATTCAAAGCTAGGTAAATTCATACGAAAAAAAGGAGATCCGATTTTTGGTCAGGATTTGAAAATTGCGTTGAAACAAAGCAGGATTGTAATGAAATCGAGAGTCATAGAGTGTAAGGATAATGTAGTCATGTTCGATGATACTTCTACGTTACCTGTCCAAAATATTATCTGGTCCACCGGATTTAAATCAGACTATTCATGGGTTCAAATAAATGGGGTTGTAAGCGAAAAAAATGAAGTCATCCATCAAAGAGGAGTCAGTCCTGTTAAGGGAGTCTATTTTATTGGATTGCCCTGGCAAAGCAAAAGAGGTTCTGCACTTCTTCAAGGGGTTGGGGACGACGCAGAGTTTCTGATGACTTATTTAAATGATTAGTCAAACCGAAATTCTAAACAATGCAAGAAGAGCTACTCCATGGTGACATCTATGGAGTAGCTCTTCTTTATTTTATTTACCCTTAAAGACTGGTTTCCTTTTCTCGCCAAAAGCAATTAATGCTTCAACACGGTCTTCAGTCGGAATTGTTATTTCGTAGGCTTTGCGTTCAATGTTCAGGCCGGTATGTAAATCAGCGTTCATGCCGTGTTTGATGGCAAATTTCGCTTGTTGTACGGCGATTGGACCGTTCGCTAAAATCAGATTGGCGAACTTCCCCGTTTCTTCAAGCAAACTTCCACGGGACACCACTTTTGTTAAAATACCATAAGCCAGTGCTTCATTAGCGGTTAAGCGACGGGCAGTCAGGATTAATTCAAGGGCCTTAGCTTCTCCGATTAAACGAGGTAAGCGTTGGGTACCACCAGCTCCTGGTATGATTGCTAAACTTGTTTCAGTCAAACCAAGTAAAATATCATCGGATGCAATACGGAAATCGCAAGCAAGAGCAAGTTCCATCCCTCCGCCAAAAGAGTGGCCATTCATCATGGCAATCGTAGGTTGTGGCAAGTTTTCGATGGCTGAGAACACTTCACCGATTTTGTAGATATTGCGTTTTACTTGTTGTTCTGTCAAAGTTTTGCGTTCTTTTAAATCTGCACCTACACTGAATGCTTTTTCACCTGAACCTGTGAAGACAACAAGACGAATGTCCGGGTTGATGCGAATGGCTTCGGCAACCTGACCAAGTTCTCTCAACATATCATAATTAAAGGCGTTCATAGAGTCCGGACGATTAAGTGTGATGATAGCTAAATTGCCGTTTTGTTCGTAACGTATAGTTTCCATGGTAATTCCCCCTTATAATGTTCACAATTTTGAAAGTTTTTCCCCTTCAAAACATATCACTTTTTGGACGTTGTCGCCATCTCTCTCTATAATGATAGGCAAAGGAGGCGCTTGAAATGGAACGTTTAGCAATTTACCGGATTTATCGCATTGTCTGGATGTCCGTAAAGTTTTTTACACAAGTAACGCTTTTTCAGCGCCGCTATAAAGGTCGTTTTACACCGGCTGTCAATGAAAAATGGGAGCGTCTTGTGACGAGGCAAGCGAAAGAATATAAAAGAACAGCCCTCAAACTTGGCGGATTAATGATTAAAATGGGACAGTTTTTATCGACACGTGCTGACATCATGCCACCTTCATTTATTGCAGAGTTGGAAGGGTTGACCGACCGTGTACCAGCTGTTCCGAGAGCAAGAGCCATTGAACTTTTGGAACAGGAATGGAATGCAGTTCATACGGATACGATCATGAATCTTTCGGATAAACCTGTTGCTTCTGCATCGATCGGCGAAGTATATAAAGGCAATCTGAAAGACGGTACGCCTGTGGCAGTAAAAATCCAACGGCCGGATATCGAGCGCATTTTACGTGCCGATTTTCGGGCCATGAAAATTGTGATTTGGCTGGCCAAACGTTTCACGGCATTTGGCAAACAAATCAATTTCAATTTGTTGTATAGCGAGATGGTCAATACAATTGGTGCTGAGCTTAATTTTTTACAGGAACTACGCAATGGTCGCAGCTTTGCGGATCGTTTCGCATCGATGCCGGGTGTCCGTTTTCCTGTGTATTATGATGAATTTTCAACACGTCGTGTTCTTGTGATGGAATGGATTGAAGGTGCCCGTATTACTGATCTTGCATTTATAGATGCGAATGGGATCAACCGGCGCAATCTATCAGAGCGATTATTTCGTTTGTTTTTAGAGCAAGTGCTGGATGGGGGACAATTTCACGCGGATCCACACGGTGGGAATATCTTGATTAAACCTGATGGGACGATTGTGTTGATTGATTTCGGAATGGTCGGTTCTATTAGCAAAGAGGAAGCCCGTTCTGTTTTGAAAGTTGTCGAAGGAGTTCTGCTCAAACAATATGATCGGGTATTGGATGGTCTCGAAGAGTTAAGATTCTTGTTGCCGCAGGCAGACCGCCGATTATTGGCAAATGCAATTGCCAGAGTGGTTGCAGCGTATGAATCGGAAGAATTGACACAAATGGATAGCTTCGTCGTTGACCGATTGCTGGATGATTTAAAAGGGATTGTCCGAACACAACCCGTACAGTTGCCTGCAGAATTCGCCTTTTTTGGCAGGGCAGTCTCAACGTTTATCGGTGTTCTTCATGTTCTGGATCCGAAAGTGGATTTACTTGCTATCGCCCGTCCGCGAGTTCTCGAATGGGCGACGACACAAAAAGATGGGGACCAATCATTTTCGAAAGAGGATGCGGTTCGTTTCGCATTAAAAGCTATCGGACCATTTCGTGAAATCCCGCAAAAAGTACTTACTTTCCTGGATGAACCAACACGAATGCGCGAATATATGCAAATTCGGGATGCAGAATCCAAAATGTTACGATACCGACTGCAAACAAGAATGTTTGCCGGCATCATTTCGGTTTTGTCTTTGGGCACTGGATTTTACGCGATATGGGATGAGCACTCTCCATTAATGGTGACGTCCGGAATATTCTTTGTCGCTTCCGCATGGGTGTATCGGGGAAAATCATATAATTAAGAACAAACCATCTCTTGTGAGGTGGTTTTTTTGATGTTTTTTAATGTCGTGTAGCTGCTGTCATCTCAACTTAAGGTTAACTTAAGTGATACACAGCAACACTTTCAGCGAAATTCCCCTGAATTTCCACTTGTATTTTTTTGAAATGAGCGTACAATATAAAATACGAACAAACGTTCTTAAAGGAGGCGAAAACGTGCCGCTCATTCCATCCGAAAGTTTACCCTATTTTGAAAAAATGATTTATCTTCCTATGGTATTGACCATTTTGGAGCGCGACCGGGAGACAGTTGAAAAAGGACCATTCAAGTTGAAGAGACCTTATGTTGCCATGATTGATCAAGCAGTGAAGGAAGCGCAGCGTGAATTGAAGGATACAAAACTTTATTTGCGCCAACACAACATGAAAGTCATCCGGGGAAATCACGATGACACCTTTACCGAATATGTTTTTTTTCATGGTGGATACGAAGAGCATCGCCGCTATTTGAACGTACGATTGCGCAATCGGGTTGAGGAGTTGCTGGGTGTGTATTTGTCAATTGCAAAACAGGCGAATTGACGGAGGACAGAATAAAATAATAAGCCCTTGCAGGAAGCAAAGGGCTTAAATATATGTATTATCTTTTAGGATTTTTACGGGTTGGCAAATATGTAAGTTTTGACTGCGAAAAAGGATGGTTCATTTGATCACGCGTTTTTTGGAAACGATTCGTCAGGAAATGGGAAAGTACAAATTGTCTGCACATGGTTGAATACGAAACATTAACCGGCAGGACTTGAGAATTAGTGAAGTGAACTAAACATTGGTTGTGGGAATTAATTGAATAGCTATCGATAGCAGAAAAGGAAATCCAAATATTTCCCTCTGATTCGGCTGATAGGGTAGGCATCATGATTAAAGGAACTCCGAAATCATGTGAAATCATGAGAGGGAGCTTATGTAAATGCCCGATGGATTCACGAGAGAAAAAAGTAGCCAGCTTATATGAATTCCCATAAAAAATAAGTGATTTTTTTATGATTGCGCTAGGCTTCATTTTAACTAGAAATTCAATATGGTTTTCAATGACTCGAGTATAAAGATTATTTTCAATCCAGATCGGTACAAGTGCAATTGTATTAAATGAAACGAGATAATTCGATGCAGCAGAGAATTTTTTGTCCATCCATTCACATCCCCTATAGTAGACTACAAACCCTATTATAGAGAAATTTGGAAATTATGCAAGACTGATTGACTAATTATTATAAATATTAAGAAAAAATAAATCATAGGGAATTTTCAGAAAAAACATTTGCAACTTCCTGGGTTTTTTACTTATAATAGAAAAAAGGCATCCGAGGTGATTGCAATGGATAAGTATTATTCATATGCTGATTTTCTGAAAGCGATG
The DNA here is from genome assembly GCF_027563315.1 of Paenisporosarcina quisquiliarum. Taxonomy (GTDB): domain Bacteria; phylum Bacillota; class Bacilli; order Bacillales_A; family Planococcaceae; genus Paenisporosarcina; species Paenisporosarcina quisquiliarum. Next base: position 135,248 of record NZ_JAMKBJ010000007.1, on the reverse strand, counting down.
GGGCGAAATCAGACCGTTAGTGAAGCTGAAAAGTTGTTGAACGATATTTACATGGACTTGTTTTTAAACCATGTCCATCGCGAACAACGAAAAGAACGCTTGCTGACCCTGATTGATGGTGCGCTCGATCTGAAAGATAAAGAATCGTTTGTGGCATATACAAGCGAATTACGTCAGTTGCAACAAGAAAGTGTGTAAATTTCAGTTCCTATAGACATGTGAATCATCCGCTCTTTGCGAAGGGCGGATTTTGTTTTTTTGTCAGAAAAACATACGTTCGCTTTTTATTCGTGTTCCATTGGGGAATATGATAAAATATGGACATTAAAATAAAAATAGATGAACCACGCATGCCATCACAAAAGTAGCGCTTTTCGCTTTATGAATTCTAGCTCCAAGCGCCAGCTCGCACCTCCGCTTAGGTCCACAGGATGTGGGTCATGAAGGCGTTCCGACACGATGTCGGGATTGTAGCCTTCCTACCACTGAATGTTCGAAAACGAGTTTTCGATTCGCTTTTTCCACCGTCGGAGTCGAGCTAAAGTAGCGCTTTTCGCTTTATATACAAGGAGGAAAATATGGTAGAGAAATTTGAATTGCAAGCTCCTTATAAACCAGACGGCGACCAACCGCAGGCGATTCGAGAATTGATACAAGGAATCGAAGAAGGCCGAAAATACCAGACGTTGCTTGGTGCAACAGGAACAGGTAAAACATTTACCGTGTCAAATGTAGTAACGGAAATAAAAAAGCCGACATTGGTCATGGCTCACAATAAAACACTCGCTGGACAACTTTACAGTGAGTTCAAAGAATTCTTTCCAAATAATGCAGTAGAGTACTTTGTCAGTTTCTATGATTACTATCAACCAGAAGCCTACGTACCTCAAACGGATACTTATATCGAGAAAGATTCCAGTATTAATGAAGAAATTGATAAGCTGCGTCACTCCGCAACATCAGCTTTATTTGAACGTGAGGATGTATTAATTGTTGCATCTGTATCCTGTATTTATGGTTTGGGGAATCCGGAAGAATATCGGGAAATGGTCTTGTCTTTACGTAAAGGAATGGAAATCGAACGCAATCAATTACTTCGTCGATTGGTCGATATTCAATATGAACGAAACGATATGAATTTCGTCCGCGGTAAGTTCCGTGTGCGCGGAGATGTTGTTGAAATTTTCCCAGCCTCCCGTGATGAACGATGTATCCGCGTGGAATTTTTCGGTGATGAAATTGACCGTATTCGTGAAGTGGATGCATTAACAGGTGAAATCATCGGCGATCGTGAACATGTCGCAATTTTCCCGAACTCCCACTTCGTTACCAGGGAAGAAAAATTACTAAAAGCGATTGAAAATATTGAAATCGAATTGGAACAGCAACTGAAAGTTCTCCGTGGGGAAGACAAATTGCTGGAAGCTCAACGACTCGAACAGCGTACAAGGTACGACTTGGAAATGATGCGCGAAATGGGCTTTTGTTCAGGAATTGAAAACTACTCACGTCATTTAACATTGCGTGAACCAGGAGCAACCCCTTATACATTGTTGGACTATTTCCCGGACGACTTCCTAATGGTCATCGATGAAAGCCACGTAACATTACCCCAGGTAAGGGGAATGTTTAACGGGGACCAAGCACGAAAGAAAGTGCTGGTAGACCATGGGTTCCGTTTGCCATCTGCAATGGATAACAGACCTTTAACATTCCAGGAATTTGAGGGACATATGAATCAAGCTATATTCGTGTCGGCAACGCCAGGTCCGTATGAACTGGAACACACGCCAGACATGGTTGAGCAAATCATTAGACCGACTGGCTTGTTAGACCCTACAATCGATGTCCGACCGATTGAAGGTCAGATCGATGATTTGATTGATGAAATCCGTCAACGGACAGAACGCAACGAACGGGTTCTTGTCACCACATTAACGAAAAAAATGTCTGAGGATTTGACCGATTATTTAAAAGAAATCGGCATCAAAGTGAATTACTTGCACTCTGAAATCAAAACCCTTGAGCGAATCGAAATCATCCGTGAACTTCGCATGGGTACGTATGACGTACTGATTGGAATCAACTTGTTAAGGGAAGGACTCGATATACCAGAAGTGTCACTTGTGACAATTTTGGACGCGGATAAAGAAGGATTTTTACGTTCTGAACGTTCACTCATTCAAACGATTGGACGTGCAGCTCGTAATGCCAATGGCCACGTCATCATGTATGCAGATCGCATGACCGATTCGATGACAAAAGCAATAGGTGAAACCCAGCGACGTCGAAATATCCAGATTGAGTATAACGAAAAACATGGCATTACCCCTCAAACGATTCAGAAGAAAATTCGCGATGTTATTCGTGCTTCTCATAATGCAGAAGAAACATCGACATATATGGAAAAAGTAACAAAAGGTAAGAAATTGACCAAAGACGAGAAAGCGACATTGCTGTTGACTTTGGAAAAAGAAATGAAAGATGCGGCGAAAGCGCTCGATTTCGAACGTGCAGCTGAACTGCGTGACACGATTTTGGAACTGAAAGCGGAAGGATGAACCGATTTGAAAAACCAGGAAATTCGTATACAAGGTGCACGTGCCCATAATTTGAAAAACGTAGATTTAACCATTCCGCGAGATAAGCTTGTCGTCATGACAGGCTTGTCTGGATCTGGTAAATCATCACTTGCTTTCGATACGATTTATGCAGAAGGACAACGTCGTTATGTTGAGTCTTTATCTGCTTATGCACGTCAATTTTTAGGTCAGATGGATAAGCCGGATGTGGATGCCATCGAAGGATTGTCACCGGCCATTTCAATCGACCAAAAAACAACTAGTCGTAATCCTCGTTCCACTGTGGGTACGGTTACAGAGATCTACGATTATTTACGACTGTTATTTGCACGTGTCGGGAAACCGATTTGTCCAACTCATGGAACTGAAATAACATCCCAGACGATTGAACAGATGGTTGACCGGTTAATGGAGTTCCCGGAAAAAACGCGCATGCAGATTTTAGCGCCAATTGTATCGGGCCGTAAAGGTACGCATGCAAAAATGCTGGAAGATGTAAAGAAACAAGGCTATGTGCGAGTCCGTGTAAACGGTGATTTAATGGATCTCGATGACGATATTAATCTAGAGAAAAATAAAAAGCATGATATTGAAATTGTCATCGACCGTGTAGTCATGAAAGATGATATTGCAGCTCGACTGGCCGATTCTTTGGAATCAGCGCTAAGATTGGCAGATGGTCGAGTGTTGATTGATGTAATGGAACACGAGGAATTATTGTTCAGTGAACACCATGCATGTCCAATTTGTGGTTTTTCAATTGGAGAACTGGAACCACGCATGTTTTCTTTTAATAGCCCATTCGGAGCGTGTCCGGAATGTGATGGTCTTGGTACGAAGCTAGAGGTAGACCCCGAGCTTGTTATTCCTGACTGGACAAGGTCGTTAAATGAAGGGGCAATAGTCCCGTGGGAACCGACCAGTTCCCAATACTATCCTCAACTTCTGGCAGCGGTATGTAAACATTACAAAATAGATATGAATAAACCAGTTGAAAAATTGCCAAAAGATAAAATGGACAAGATTCTTCATGGATCTGGACAAGAGAAAATACGATTCCGTTATGAAAATGACTTTGGGCAAGTTCGAGATAATGATATTTATTTCGAAGGCGTATTAAAAAACGTTGAACGTCGCTATAAAGAAACTTCGTCGGATTATATTCGTGAGCAAATGGAAAAATATATGGCCCAGCAAGATTGCCCAACATGTGAAGGCTATCGCTTGAAGCCAGAAACTTTGGCAGTAAAAGTAGCTTCATTGCATGTCGGACAAGTAACCTCATTTTCAATTCAAGAAGCAGATGCCTTTTTCAAATCTCTGGAGTTATCCGAAAAAGACATGCAGATTGCTCGTCTCATTTTACGCGAAATACATGAACGACTTGGCTTCCTTATTAACGTAGGTCTGGATTATTTAACGTTAAGTCGCGCAGCTGGAACATTATCAGGTGGAGAAGCTCAACGTATCCGTTTAGCGACTCAAATTGGTTCCCGTTTAACAGGTGTATTGTACATTTTGGACGAGCCTTCTATTGGTTTACATCAACGGGATAATGATCGTTTAATTTCAACGCTTAAAAATATGCGCGATATCGGCAACACGTTAATTGTGGTCGAACATGACGAAGATACGATGATGGCTGCCGATTACTTAATTGATGTAGGTCCTGGTGCGGGCGTTCATGGTGGTGAAATCGTGGCTTCCGGGACACCGGCTCAAGTCATGAAAAATACGAAGTCCATTACAGGACAATATTTAAGCGGGAAGAAATTCATTCCACTGCCTACTGAGCGCAGAAAACCCGATGGTCGCATGATCACCATCAAGGGTGCGACTGAAAATAATCTAAAAAATGTCACTGTGGATATTCCTCTTGGCGTTTTCACTTCGGTAACAGGTGTTTCCGGTTCAGGAAAAAGTACGCTCATTAATGAAATCTTGCACAAAGCACTTGCTCAGAAGTTAAATCGTGCAAAAGCGAAGCCGGGGCAGCACAAAGAAGTCACTGGAATTGAACAATTGGAAAAAGTCATCGATATTGACCAGTCCCCGATTGGACGTACACCAAGATCCAACCCAGCTACCTATACTGGGGTATTCGATGATATCCGTGATGTTTATGCATCAACGAATGAAGCGAAAGTGCGTGGTTATAAAAAAGGAAGATTCAGTTTCAACGTCAAAGGTGGACGTTGTGAAGCGTGTCGTGGAGACGGCATTATCAAGATTGAGATGCATTTTTTACCGGATGTTTATGTGCCATGTGAAATCTGTCATGGCAAACGTTACAACCGTGAAACACTGGAAGTGAAGTACAAGGACAAAAATATTGCCGACGTACTGAAAATGACAGTGGAAGACGGCCTTAAATTCTTTGAAAACATTCCGAAAATCAGTCGTAAACTTCAGACAATAGTTGATGTAGGTCTTGGTTATATGGAATTGGGACAGCCTGCTACGACGTTATCGGGTGGGGAAGCACAGCGTGTAAAACTCGCTTCCGAATTGCATAAACGTTCGAACGGTAAATCCTTCTATATTTTGGATGAACCGACAACTGGATTACATGCACATGATATTGCCCGATTATTGGTAGTCTTACAGAGATTGGTTGAAAGCGGGGATACCGTTTTAGTAATCGAGCATAATTTAGATGTGATAAAGACTTCCGATTACTTGATTGATTTAGGTCCTGAAGGTGGGGATAAAGGCGGTACCATTCTAGCGGTCGGTACTCCTGAAGAAATCGCGGGTGTTAAGAAGTCTTATACGGGCCGCTATCTAAAACCAGTGCTCGAACGAGATCGTCAGCGCATGGACGAACAAATTGAAAAAGCTTCAACGAAGAAAAAGGCTAAAAAAGAGGCAGTTTCAGCTAAATGAAACCTTTTTGTGGATGAACCGTATGTATAAGGGAAGAACAAAGTTCCGCGCAAAGCGGCTTTGAAGGAGGCCAACTATATGCAAGAAGAACGTAAACGCATTTTAGATCTAGTTGAAAAAGGAACGATTTCTGCTCAGGAAGCGTTGGTATTGCTAGAGGCTCTTGGGAATGAAAAAGCGACACCTGGTGCGTCAGCGTATGCTGAGCCTAAGCAGTCAGACATGCATAGACATTCCACTCATACAAGTTCAGAAACACATAACAAGAAATCATCATCCTCTCAAGCGGATGATTTTATGGAAGATATTAAAAGAGACTTTACGCAATTCAGCGACCGTTTGATGCAATTTATGCAAACGGCTGTCGGTAAAATGAAAGCATTTGATTTCGATATGCCTTTTGGTGAACCGAACGAATTTCATCACACTTTTACACTAGACAATACAGAATTTAAAGAAGTATCTGTCGACATTGCAAATGGAAAGTTCGAAATCTACCCCTCACAAGATGGTCAAGTACGAGCAGAATGTCATGTGAAAGTCTATCGTGCTCCATCTGAAGAAGATGGCAAGAAAGAGTTCTTTGAGAAATTTGTATTTGTTGTGGATCAACAAAGATTGCGTATGATCAGTGACTTGAAAACAACTTCTGTCAATGTCGTTTTGTACGTGCCAAAACAAATGTATGACTCTATATCGGTTCGTTTGTTCAATGGTGCTTTTATTGGCAAACATCTTGATGTTGGGCGTTTTAAAGTCAAAACAGCAAATGGCAAGATAGATTTGAAGAATGTTCAATTGGAGGACGGAGAAATCCAGACTGCCAATGGTGCCATTAATATAAAAGATGCAAAAGGAAACAAAGTTGAAGCGGAAACTATCAATGGTCGTATTTACATTGATGGCCATTTAAAAGATATTGACGCACAGTCTGTGAATGGTCATGTCGTTGTGACCACAAAAAATCCGGATGCCCGCAAAGTTGAAGGTCGCGCAGTAGCGGGTGCAGTAGAAATATACGTCCCTTCCACTGTAGGTTTACAGGGAGAAGTTGCTTCGAATTTCGGTAAAATGGACGTTGCTCTGCCGGATGTGACACGATTAAATGAACAAGAACACTTCTTGCAAAAAAATATCCGTTTCACAAAAGAAATCACAGATTCAACAGCAGCTCCTCTGTATATAAAAGGAGAAGCAAAAACTGGATCTATCCTAGTACGCTATACAACAGCTGAATAAAAAATATCCCCGAATCGACTGTAAATCGATTTGGGGATATTTTTTTGCCCTATTTCAATGAACACAATATACCAAAAACGATGGCTTGTGCACACTGCTGTTGATAATGAATGCTTTTCATTAAATTTGCTTCTTCTTTATTCGTCATAAATCCACATTCCACTAATATGGCAGGCATCGCTGTATCCCTAAGCACGGCAAAGTCGGCTTTTTTAACCCCGCGATTTTTTCTCCCAGTAAGCATAATCAATGCTTGTTGGACACTAGTAGCCATTCTGGTTGAAGTTTCGTTTGCGTGTAACCAAGTATAGGTTTCGATGCCCTCAGCTTCATTCCAGTGGTTTCCAAAAGCATTCGCATGAATGGATACAAATGCATCGACCTTCAATTTATTCGCTAAAGATGTGCGCTCTGAAAGTGATACATCACGAGAGTGATCATGTGAAAAAATGACGGTAAATCCTGCTGTTGTTAAAAGCTTTTTTACACATATAGCGGTAGCTTCATTAAATGTGAATTCTCTTAAGGTTCCATCTGGTGAGCGTTTGCCTGCTGTTTCTGGACCGTGTCCTGCATCAATCATTATTTTCTTCAATAGTCATCCCTCCTAAAGGTTACATAGGAAAAAAGAAAGAAAAGGGATAATGGCGAGCGAAATGAATTTGGCTTTTTCAATGATAAAAAGATTTCTAGCTCCCTCACCGTTGTAGAGCAGAACGGCACTTTGCGCTTTTCTTAAAATGCATGCTAAAATATAGGACATAACGGATAATTCGAATTTCGAAGAAAGCAGGTGATAGTTTGGTACAAGTCACGACGAAAGATGTTATGGATATGTTCGACTTGAAACTCGTCAGTGGTCAAGAAGGAATCGGGCGACATATCGCCGTCAGCGATATATCTCGACCTGGACTGGAGATGGCCGGTTATTTCACACATTATCCGGCAAATCGTGTCCAACTACTTGGAAAAACAGAACTGTCATTTTATGATATGTTGCTGCCTCACGAACGAAAAGAACGCATGAAAAAGTTGTGTTCTCCGGATACGCCAGCCATTATAGTTTCTCATGATATGAAAGTGCCGGAAGAACTGAAGAATGCTTCAAATGAAGAGCATGTGCCAGTATTGACCGCAAAAATGGCAACGACGCGTTTTTCCAGTTTGCTGACCAACTTTTTGGAAAGTAAGCTCGCGCCGACAACAGCCGTGCACGGCGTTCTGGTCGATATTTATGGAGTTGGCGTCTTGATTACAGGGAAAAGTGGTGTCGGGAAAAGTGAGACGGCACTGGAACTGGTTAAAAGAGGTCATCGTCTCGTGGCAGACGATTGTGTGGAAATCAGGCAGGAAGCAGAAAATACGCTTGTAGGTAATGCACCAAAACTGATTGAACACTTACTTGAAATTCGTGGACTGGGTATCATTGATATTATGACTTTGTTCGGAGCAAGTGCTATACGCAGTTTTAAACGAATTTCTTTAGTCATTGATTTAGAAATTTGGGATCCTCAAAAAACTTATGACCGTTTAGGACTAGAGGAAGAAAAAATGAAAATTATTGATACTGACCTGCATAAGCTGACCATTCCCGTTCGACCTGGTCGTAACTTAGCAGTTATTATTGAAGTGGCATCGATGAATCATCGTTTAAAACGAATGGGAGTCAATGCAGCAGAGGAATTTTCCAACCGTTTGAACGATGTCATCAGTCAAAACGAAGACGTTACATATTAAGAGCAGAAAGCATGGAAGGGGCACAACATGAATTTATTACTTGGAGCAATTGATCCAATCGCAATTTCGCTTGGACCGATAGAAGTACGATGGTATGGCGTAATCATCGCCTTTGGAATTGTCTTGGCATTCCTGGTAGCACAGCGCGAAATGGTAAAACGAGGTTTTCACGAAGAGTTTTTAACGGATTTATTGATTTGGGCTGTCCCATTGGCTATTTTGGGTGCGCGTCTCTATTATGTACTATTTAAATGGGAAGATTATGCTGATAGTCCTGGTAATATCCTTAAAGTTTGGGAAGGCGGACTGGCTATACATGGAGCATTAATTGCTTCTTTCATTACCGCATATGTATTTACGAAAAAACGTAAAGTATCGTTCTTAAAACTGGCAGATGTGGTAGCACCGAGTATTCTAATTGGTCAAACAATCGGTCGTTGGGGCAATTTTATGAACCAGGAAGCTCACGGTGGTCCCGTATCACGCGCTTTCCTAGAAAATATGTTTCTGCCGGAATGGATCATCAACCAAATGCGCATTGATGGAATATATTATCATCCTACGTTTTTATACGAATCTATTTGGAACTTCACCGGAGTAGTTATCTTGATATTATTGCGTCGAGTAAACTTGCTGCGTGGAGAAATGTTCATGTTCTATCTCATCTGGTATTCAGTGGGACGCTTCTTTATTGAAGGAATGCGTACGGACAGTTTGTATTTAATCGGTGAACTCCGTACGGCCCAAGTAGTGTCAATCGTTACAGTTGTTGTTGCACTTATCATTATTATTTACCGTCGCATGACGATTAAAGAACCTGTGCGTTATAAAGACGCATAAGTAAGGATGTACAAAAATGTCTACGATAAAAAACGGACTGCTGGCGGGCCTCAAAACAACCTGGACGCTTAGCAAAATTATATTTCCAATTACATTGTTACTGGTCATTTTGCAATTCACCCCAGTTCTACCGTGGATTATTGACTTAGTTTCTCCTGTCATGGGCATATTCGGATTACGCGGTGATGCAGCGATTCCTTTGGTTTTAGGAAACGCGCTGAATTTGTACGCAGGGATTGCCGGGATTCTTTCACTAGAATTGACTGTGAAAGAAGTCTTTATTTTGGCGGTCATGTTATCGTTTTCTCATAATATTTTCATAGAAACAGGAGTGGCATTAAAAGTTGGCGTTAAATTATGGGTTGTTTTACTCGTAAGGTTTGGACTCGCAGCCATTTCGGCAATTGTCATAAACTTAGTGTGGTCTGGTGGATCGGATATTGCCCAATACGGAATGGCTCCAAAAGTGGCTTCAATGCCAGAGGGCTGGATGGAAATTGTTTTACTAGGATTACAAAAAGCGAGCTTTGGGGTCTTACAGCTCGCAATGGTAGTAATTCCTTTAATGATCGTTATTCAATACTTGAAAGATAAACAATACTTGCAGAAGTTTTCGCAAAAACTGGCGCCATTTACAAAGTTGCTCGGCATTGAACCGAATGCTTCCATGACGCTCGTCTCCGGGTTGGTGATCGGCTTAGCGTTTGGGGCAGGTGTCATGATTCAAGCGGTTCAAGAGGATGGGGTCAGTAAGAAAGATGCTACACTGGTCTTTATCTTTTTAGTCGCCTGTCACGCAGTTGTGGAAGATACCCTTATCTTTATTCCTCTTGGAATACCGATTTGGCCATTATTCTTATTGAGACTGGGGATTGCTTTTGTTTTGACGATCACAGTCGCTGCGTTATGGAAACGAGCTGAACAAACGAAAAGAAAGGAAGTGTTGACTTCATGAAATCTAAACCAATAACTACGCTTCTTTTCGATTTTGACGGGACGTTGCTAGATACGAATGAACTTATCATTCAAACTTTTTTAAGTGTTTTGGGTAAGAGATATCCAGGAAGATTTACTAAAGAAGACGTGCTGCATTTTATCGGACCTTCTTTAAAACAGACTTTTGACTCCATTGATGAAACGTTGACGGAAGAGCTGATTAAGGAATATCGAGCGTGGAATATTGAAATGCATGATCAGATGGCGGTCGAATTTGACGGCGTCGCTGATACTCTTCGCATTTTAAAAGCTCGTGGAATAAAGATGGCCATTGTTTCTACAAAAAAACAGGATATTATTCAGCGAGGTCTGAAATTAATGGGAATCGAGGACATCTTTGAAGTTGTAATTGCTCTAGATGACGTAGTTAATCCAAAACCTGATCCAGAACCGATTGTGTTGGCTCTAAATCGACTGAATGCTTCAAAAGAAGAGGCCTTAATGATCGGCGATAACTCCCATGATATCGAGGGGGGTCAAAATGCTGGTGTAAGAACAGCAGGGGTGGCCTGGACTGCTAAAGGCGAAGCATATTTAGCGACTTTTAACCCAACCTATATGTTGCAACATATTACGGATTTGCTTGAAATTGTGGACGGACCATCTTCATGAGAAGGACGGAACGATATCCGGTTGAAGGAGCAAACTCTTTGTGGCATATTTACCGGACAGTGCCTTTCTTTAAAGTGATGAAAAATTTTATCGTCATTCAACTGGGGAGGTACAGCCCTTCATTGCCACTGAAAAATTTTCTCTATCGACGTTTTCTACATATGAAAGTGGGAGAGCAAACTTCATTTGCCTTGATGGTTATGCCTGACGTCATGTTTCCGGAGAGAATTACGATTGGTGAGAATTCAATTGTTGGTTATAATACAACGATTTTGGCCCATGAGTATTTAATTGACGAATACCGTATCGGAGACGTCATAATTGGGAATCGTGTTCTTATAGGAGCGAATTCAACTATTCTACCAGGGGTTCATATTGGTGATGGGGCAATCGTTTCTGCCGCCACGCTCGTTCATCAGGATGTGCCAGCCGGTAGTTTTGTCGGAGGAAATCCAATGAAAATTATATACACAGCAGAAGAAATGGCGGCACGTCGCCATATACATCAAGAAAAGACCTCATGAAGAGTATTCCAACGCTTCATGAGGTCTTTTGTATTGACGCACTCTGTTAGGTACGTTAAAATATATTTTATTTCATTGTACTAGCATAGTAGTGTACTAAAGTAAATTATCCTTATTTTAGGAAGTGATTTTGATGACGCCAATTCGAAAATTTGAAAAACCGCTTGGGATGAGAGATTCTTTTCCGTTGATAAATGAAAAAAAGGAAAGAATACGGGATATTGGTAGACAATTCTTTCAAACTCGCGGCTTTGATTTTATAAAAACACCTACTGTTGAATATTACGAAACAGTGGGGAAAGCTTCAGCAATTGCAGACTCATCATTGTTTAAATTAGTTGATCGACAAGGTGAAACGCTGGTCCTGAGACCGGATATGACCACACCAATTGTACGTGTTGCGACATCCAAATTGCTGAAGGAACAAATTCCATTACGTCTTGCCTATTTTGCAAATGTTTTTCGAGCTCAGGAAAATGAAGGTGGCAGACCTGCCGAGTTCGAACAAATGGGTGTTGAGCTAATTGGGGATTCTTCAGTATTTGCTGATGCAGAAATGATTATCACTGCTTCCGATTTTTTTCAGGAACTTGGAATAGGTGAGTACCATTTGACGGTTGGTCATGCTGGATTATTGCAATCGATTTTGACACAACTAACTCAATCTAAAGAACAAGTGAAAGAACTGCGTACATTACTTGTAGAAAAGAACATGGTTGGATTTGAAGAAGCAGTAAAATCGTATGGATCAGCGAAAGAAGAAGAACATCGCTTCATTGAATTTATTGAACATGCTTCCAATGTTCCAACTATTGAATCATTGCGTCCTTTTATCGACGAATCAGATAAGCAGCAAGTAAATATGTTTACGTATCTTAGTGATTTGTCTGTGTTGCTTGAAAATGCTGGCCTTTCAAAATTGGTGACATATGATTTAACACTTACCAGTGAGATGAGTTATTACACTGGTATGTTGTTTGAAGTTTTCGCAAGTGGATCAGGTTTTGCTATCGGTAACGGAGGTCGTTACGATGGGTTGTTGCATGAATTCAATTGTAACGTCGGTGCAACGGGGTTCGGTTTGAGAGTGGATAGACTGCTTGAAGTGATGACAACATCGACAGCTCGTGAGCCACATGCATTACTATTTTTTGATGAAGCTAATTATTTGAAAGCGGTAAATGCGGCAAATGAAAAGAGAAAACAAGGAATTCGCACAACCATTCAATATGTAAATGGTGTGGAAGATAGACAGGCTTATCAGGAAAACTTTACAGAAGTAGTGTGGTTAACAGAAGGAGATGGAAATAATGAGTGAACTGACAATTGCGATGCCGAAAGGTCGCATTTTTGAAGAAGCGTATGTGTTACTTCAAAAGGCGGGTTTTCAGTTACCGGATGACTTTGAAGAATCACGCAAACTCATTGTTGAAGCTCCGGGTGAAAATATCCGATTCATTCTTGCAAAACCGATGGACGTGCCTGTTTATGTTGAACATGGGGTTGCAGACATCGGGATAGCGGGTAAAGATGTATTACTTGAGCAAAAACGTAGTGTTCATGAATTGCTTGATTTAAAAATCAGCCAATGTTATATCGCAACTGCAGGTTTGCCGAATACAGTCATGAATGAGATTGCGCCACGTGTGGCAACTAAATATCCAGAAATTGCTTCGGCTTTTTATAAAGAAAAAGGGGAGCAAGTTGAAATAATCGGATTGAATGGTTCAATCGAATTGGCACCAATGATTGGACTTGCAGATCGCATTGTAGATATCGTATCTTCTGGCCGAACATTGAAAGAAAATGGACTGGTTGAATACGAACGCATTGTGGATGTGACATCGAGGTTAATTGCTAATCCCGTCAGTTATCGACTGAAAAGCGAACGCATTCGCGATATGGTGAAACGACTGAAAGAGTCAATGGAGTAAGGAGGATTTTTATATGCAAATCGTTTCTTTAACGAAAGATATATCATTAAAACGACCGTTGGAAATGGGCAATGCGGAGCAATTAAACACCGTAAAAAAGGTACTTGCCGATGTCAAAAAACGTGGTGATCAGGCAGTTGCTGACTACAGCGAAAAATGGGACGGGGTTAAACTGAGCGAATTTCGTGTTTCAAATAACGAAATCCAAGAGGCCCTCGCCAATTTTGATAGTGAACTTAAAACTGACATGGAAGAAGCGGCAAATAATATCCGCAAATTTCATGAAATGCAAAAACGGTCATCTTATGATGTTGATGTAAAAGATGGTTCATTTATCGGACAACGAGTAAGTCCATTGGATGCAGTTGGTTTATATGTGCCAGGCGGTTCTGCTGCTTATCCATCATCGGTATTAATGAATGTTATTCCGGCTCAAGTAGCTGGTGTAGAACGAATTGTCATTGTCTCTCCTCCGAATGAAAAAGGCGCACTGCCAGACGCAGTATTAGTCGCGGCATCAATTTTAGGTATTGAAGAAATTTATAAAGTTGGCGGCGCTCAAGCAATCGCTGCTCTTGCATATGGTACCGAATCCATTGCCCCTGTTGACAAAATAACAGGCCCGGGGAATGTGTTTGTGGCCTTGGCCAAAAGGGAAGTGTTTGGTGAAGTGGCAATCGATATGATTGCCGGGCCGAGTGAAATCGCCATTATCGCAGACGAGACCGCCTATGCAGACGAAGTAGCTGCAGATTTATTATCTCAGGCGGAACATGACCCGATGGCGTGTCCTATTTTATTGACGACGAGTGATTTATTTGCTCAGAAAGTTGCAGTTGAAGTGGAGAAGCAATTGCTTAAGCTCCCCCGTGAAAAGATTGCACGGGCAGCTGTTGAAAAGTTCGGCAAAATTTATGTTGCAGAAACAATGACGGACATCATTGAAGCTGTAAATAAATTGGCGCCAGAACATTTGGAAATCATGACAATCAACCCTCATGAAGTGGCACAAAAAGTGAGACATGCTGGTGCGATTTTTATCGGTCGCTACAGTTCGGAACCAATCGGGGATTACTTTGCTGGGACCAATCATGTATTGCCGACAAACAGCACTGCACGGTTCTCTAGCCCGTTATCAGTTGATGATTTCATTAAAAAGACAAGCATCATTTATTATACGGAAGAAACATGGCAACAACATGCAGCCAAAGTGGCAAGACTGGCAAGAATGGAAGGGTTAGAAGCCCATGCTAGAGCTGTAGAATCAAGAGGCTGGACAAAGGGGATGAATCAATCATGACACGCGAAGCAACAATAAATAGAAAAACGAACGAAACACAAGTGAAAGTCTCGATGCAACTGGATGGAGAAGGGCAAGCGACAATTGATACGGGTGTCCCTTTTATGGATCATATGCTTGATTTATTTGTGAAACATGGATTCTTTAATGCGACTATTCAAGCATCTGGTGATACACATATTGATGATCATCATACATCGGAAGATATTGGGATTGTACTAGGACAAGTTGTTAAAGAAGCGCTCGGTGATAAAAAAGGGATACGAAGATACGGTAATTCATTTGTTCCAATGGATGATGCACTGGCTCAAGTAATTGTGGATTGTTCAAACCGTCCTCACCTTGAATTCAGAGCGACATTCCCTAAAGAAAAAGTAGGCAATTTCGATACGGAACTTGTTCATGAGTTTTTATGGAAATTTGCTCTCGAAGCACGGATGAATGTTCACGTAATTTTACACTATGGCCACAATACCCATCACATGATCGAAGCTATATTCAAAGCATTGGCAAGAGCACTTGATGAAGCGGTCACAATTGATCCGCGTGTCAAAGGAGTGCCATCAACGAAAGGGTTATTGACATGAAAATTGGTGTAATCGATTACGGAATGGGCAATTTATACAGCGTTGAACAAGCACTGCTTCGACTGGGGTGTGAAGTGTCCATAACCGCAGATCCAAACGTATTGGATCAAATGGATGGCTATGTATTGCCTGGTGTTGGAGCATTTCCAGATGCCATGAATCGTCTACGCGATTCAGGAATGGATCTATATATAAAACAAATCGAAAAAAACAACAAGCCATTACTCGGAATTTGTCTGGGCATGCAACTACTTTATGAAGACAGTATGGAAAATGGATGGACAGAAGGTTTAGGCATATTAACTGGCCATATTCAAAAATTTGAAGAACAGGATGCACAACAAAACCGGATTCGAATTCCTCATATGGGCTGGAATCCCTTGTCTTTTACGCATCAACCTGCTTGGTTGCAGGATCTTGATAAAGAAGATTCAACACATGTGTACTTTGTTCATTCATACCTGGCACAAAAAACGCTCCAAAAAGAAGTGGTGGCAAGCAGTACATATGCAGGTCAATTTGTCCCAGGTCTCGTTCAGAAGGGCTCCATTACAGGTATGCAATTTCATCCCGAAAAGTCAGGACCTTTTGGAAAATACTTGTTGGCCAAATGGGTCGAGCAAGTGAATGAAAGGAGTGGCCAAAAATGACAGTGATTGAATTATATCCAGCAATTGATATGCGTGGAGGCAAATGTGTACGCCTATTTAAAGGTGATTATAATCAAGAGACAGTTTATGGGGAATCTCCTTTTGAAATGGCCAAAACGTTTGTAAGCCAAGGGGCAAAATGGATACACATGGTCGACTTGGATGGGGCAAAAGACGGAAAACGAATTCACGACCAAGATGTTATACGTGCTGCAACAGAGCTTGGTGTGAAAGTACAAATAGGCGGCGGAATCCGCTCGGAAGATGATGTGAAGTATTATCTGGACAATGGTGTGGCACGCGTTATCATCGGTAGCTTAGCTATTCAGCAACCAGAGCTGGCGGTCTCATTAATTAAGAAATTCGGAGCAGATAAAATTGTCATTGGACTTGATGCAAAAGATGGCATGGTGGCTACACACGGATGGTTGGAAACCTCAGCAAAATCTGCTATTGAAGTAGGGCAATACTTTGCGAGTAATGGTGCAAAAACCTTTATTTTCACAGATATAGCTACGGATGGAACATTAAATGGTCCAAATATTTTAGCGAATGAACTCCTTGCCGAAGCAACTGGTGCAGAAGTGATTGTTTCAGGTGGTATTAGTTCACTATCGGACGTGAAGCAAGTAGCACAAGCAGCAGTTGAGACTAAAATCGGTGGTGTAATCATCGGCAAAGCGCTGTATGAAAATCGGTTCACTTTACCGGAAGCATTGCGTGAGGTGGCAACATGTTAACAAAACGAATTATTCCATGTTTGGATGTCAAAGAAGGACGTGTCGTCAAAGGGGTTCAGTTTGTGTCACTGCGTGATGCAGGGGACCCTGTGGAACTTGCTAAGTTTTATGATGAGCAAGGAGCAGACGAATTAGTGTTTTTAGATATCTCAGCATCCCATGAAGGAAAAGAAACGATGATTGATGTAGTGCGTCAGACTGCTGTCGAACTGGCTATTCCCTTTACGGTCGGTGGCGGTATCCGAACGCTCGATGATATGAAAAACATGTTACGTGCCGGTGCAGATAAAGTATCGGTAAATACATCCGCTATTGATCGACCTGAGTTGATTGCTGAAGGTGCTGCTTATTTTGGTTCACAATGCATTGTCGTTGCAATTGATGCGAAATGGTCAGAGGAAGATGGAACGTGGATGGTCTATACTCACGGTGGCCGACGTGTAACAAAGTGGACAGCTGTAAAATGGGCACAAGAGGCGACACGCTTGGGGGCAGGAGAAATCCTCCTTACTTCTATGAACAAAGATGGAGAAAAAAGCGGTTTTGATCTTGAATTAACGAAAGCGGTACGAGAAGCAGTAAATGTCCCTGTTATCGCGAGTGGTGGGGCAGGAAATGCTCAACATTTTTATGACGTATTCAATGAAGTAGATGTAGATGCGGCACTGGCAGCTTCCATCTTTCATTACAAGGAGACCAGTGTCAAAGAAGTGAAAAGTGTTCTGCGAGAGAAAGGAGTGTCAGTCAGATGACAAAAAACGAAATGCAACCCATTCAATTTGATGCACAGGGGCTGATACCGGTTGTCGTCCAACATGCACAAACAAAAGAAGTGCTGACGGTCGCATATATGAACCGACAATCTTTGGAGAAAACCATTGAAACAAAAGAAACGTGGTTTTATAGCCGTTCTCGACGAGAACTGTGGCATAAAGGCGCAACAAGTGGAAACACTCAACAAGTTGTGGCAATCCGAACCGATTGTGATTCCGATGCATTAGTTGTGGAAGTGTTGCCGAAAGGTCCAGCATGCCATACCGGCAAAGACACTTGTTTTCATAATGTCATCGTTGCTCCTTCAGAGACTGTAGGCAGTTTCGGGATTCTTTCAGATTTGGTTGAAGTCATTCAACAGCGTGAAAAATCAATGCCAGAAGGTGCATATACAACTTACTTGTTTGAAAAAGGCGTAGACAAGATTGGCAAGAAAATCGGAGAAGAAGCGACTGAAGTGGTGATTGCTGCCAAAAACCGTGACGCTGAAGAGTTGCAATGGGAAGCCGCTGACTTGCTATATCACTTGTTGGTACTGCTTCAAGAACAAAAAGTAAATTTGTATGATGTGTTGGAAGTTTTACAGAAACGACATGAGAGTAAATCATAAGCCTGTGTGCTATAATAGAGAGATACTGAAAAGGAACCTAATGTGTTCCTTTTTATTTTTTCGGAGGCATTAATTGAAGAAAAAACACAAACAACACGTGAATGAAAACATCGTCTCGTTCATTCCTACAGGCGAATACTATTATCAAAAAGCGTTAGTAGCTCTAAATCGGGAGCATTTTGAAAAAGCGCATAAATATTTGAGACGTGCAGCGGAACTGAGTCCAGATGATCCGCTTATTTTAATGCAGTACGCAATTGTGGAAATGGAAGTAGAAAAATACGACCATGCTCTGGAGTTATTGCAAAGTGCCCACAGTCTTGACCCAAATGAAACTGAAGTTGTTTTCTTCCTAGCAGAAGTGAACGCTCATCTCGGTTTTCTTTCTGATGCCCGTAAATTCGCCAAAAAGTATATCGAATTGGACATGACAGGAGCATACGTGGAGGAAGCGATGGAAATCATTGATTTCTCTGAACAAGAAGATTGGCCTTTATTTGAAGATGATAATTTCGGAAGTGAAATCTTAATCATACAAGAAAAAGCCAGAAGAATGATGGAACAAGGAAACTTTGAACAGGCAATCGAAGTTTTGGAGAATCTGATTGAAGAAAATCCGGATTTCTGGGCAGCTTATAATAACTTAGCCCTTGCTTATTTCTATATCGGTGAAGTCGATCAGGCAAAAGCTTTACTGCACAAAGTACTTGAAGAAAACACTGGTAATCTTCATGCATTGTGTAATTTGGCAGTCGTGCATTATTACGAAAAAAATGAGCAGGAACTCTCATATTTATTAAATTTACTTGTCAAAATTCAACCTTATATGTTGGAACATCGCTATAAACTAGGCGCAACTTTTGCATTGGTTGGTAAATATGAAGAGGCATATAAATGGTTACGTTCTCTTCAAAAACGAGGGTATGAAGGCGACCCAGGCTTTTATTTCTGGTTATCACATTCCGCTTATTTTTCGGGACATGAAAATGAAGCACGCAATTACTGGAAGCAACTAATTCAAATCGATCCTGAAAAAGAAGGCCTTGAACCTTGGGCTGGCCAAAAAGAAGGCGATTCTTTAGATGGCATGGAGCACAATCGTGATTTTATTGTAGAAAAGCTTGAAAACGCGTATCGCAGTGAGCGAATGTTTGGTTTGTTTTTGCTAGGCAAAACTGCACATAAACAAGAAATCATCGCTCATCCGGAATGGGTAAATGTAGAAACGTATTCTACGATGGAAAAATGGTTGTTGGCCCATGCTCTTGGACATGAATTTGAAGCAAGCAAACTGGCTGAACGCTCCTTTTTGAGAGCGGTCGAAGCAACAGAAGTGTTATATCGGAAGAATCATCCTTTAACAATTGATGGATCATTCCTTTTTCAAATGTGGTTTGTGTTAATTGAGCGGGGGATTGATAAAGGGTATGCCTTTAAAAATCCTAAGGCTTTAGCAGCAGCTGCGGATTATATGTTCCAATCATCACGTTCACAAGGCGTAACCAAGAAAGCACTCGCGGAACGCTATGAGATAACGACTCCAACCATAACGAAATATGTAAATGAACTGATTCAATTTTTACCACTTTTTGATGCTTAGGCAAAAAAGTTGAACGACATGCATGAATCTTATACGATTTGTGAGAGAACAATGGGTTTAGGAGGTTTTTTAAATGACTGAAGAAAAAATTTATGATGTTTTGATTATTGGGGCAGGACCTGCAGGTATGACGGCAGCTGTATATACATCGCGAGGGAATTTGTCGACTTTAATGCTTGAACGAGGCATTCCAGGTGGTCAAATGGCGAATACAGAGGAAGTTGAAAACTATCCAGGTTTCGAGCATATTTTAGGACCTGAACTTTCAACGAAAATGTTTGATCATGCTAAAAAATTCGGTGCGGAATACGCATACGGCGATGTACAGGAAATCATTGATGGAGAAGAATTCAAAACCATCAAAGCTGGTGGAAAAGTATATAAAGCCCGTTCAATTATCATCACAACTGGTGCTGAATATAAGAAAATGGGTATTCCAGGCGAAACTGAACTTGGTGGACGTGGGGTAAGTTACTGTGCAGTCTGCGATGGCGCGTTCTTCAAAAATAAAGAATTAGTCGTTGTAGGTGGCGGAGATTCAGCTGTTGAAGAAGGCGTATATTTGACACGTTTTGCTAGCAAAGTAACAATTGTTCATCGTCGTGACGAACTTCGTGCCCAAAAAATCCTTCAAGATCGTGCATTTGCAAATGAAAAAATTGATTTCATCTGGAACCATACTGTAAAATCAATCAACGATGAAAATGGCAAAGTCGGAAGTGTGACATTGGCATCCACTGTAGATGATTCAGTACAAGAATTTAAAGCAGACGGTGTATTTATTTATATCGGAATGCTTCCATTAACCAAACCATTCACTGAGTTAGGAATCCTGAACGAAACAGGCTATATTTTAACGAATGAAAAAATGGAAACAAGCATCCCAGGAATCTTTGCTGCTGGAGATGTCCGTGAAAAAACATTGCGTCAAATTGTAACTGCTACAGGAGATGGAAGCATCGCTGCTCAAGCTGCACAACATTACATTGAAGAATTACATGAAAAATTAAGTATGAAAGCTTAATTTTTAATCATTCTTTAATCCACTTGTAATACCCTTGCAACAATAAAGGAGTATAGTGAAGATAGTAAATTGACCCCCTTTTTATAGCAACACTTTGAAAGGCTGCTTTTCGGTGCAAATCGAAGAAGCAGCCTCTTTTTTTTCGTTTGGAATTGAATGGCATAGTGAAGTGGATGTCGTCGGGACAGAAAGTAGCTATTACTTGACGGTGATTAATCCATACTTGATAAAAACTCAATTTAATCTGATGGAAATCATTCGCGGTTCGTCATAAACCGCACTTTGAACAAACATTGTCATCAAATCACTTGAAGCAGGTTTTCAGTGTTTCTTTTTTTGCATACTTTTTGATATGCCCACGTTCAAAGTTGTATAATAGAATAAGTGAGTTTATTTGGATGTGGAGTGTCTAATGTGCAACGTATAGCAAATTTAATTGTTTTGAAAGATCACCAAGTACTTTTATTAAAAAAACCACGTAGAAATTGGTACGTCGCACCTGGCGGGAAAATGGAATCAGGAGAGTCTATTTATAATGCGGCTATCCGTGAATTTAAAGAAGAAACCAATACCATTCCGATCGAACCTCATCTAAAAGGCGTCTATACGATGGTTGTTCAAGACGAACATACGGATATGGAAAATGAATGGATGCTCTTTACATTTGTCTCGCATGATTTAGAAGGAATTCCGTTTGAAGTAACAAAAGAAGGAATTTTGGAGTGGCATCCAGTGGAAGCCTTGGCACATTTGCCGATGGCGGAAGGAGATCGGACAAATCTCCAATTTGCTGTATCAGGTCAAGGGGTTCAATACGGTACCTTTGTCTACACACATGATTTTGATTTAATCAAAGAAGATATACAAGCGTCATATGAGGGAGAGAAGCAATGATGGAATCACAACAAACTCAAGATTCGGAATTTGTCATCATTACCGGTATGTCTGGCGCAGGTAAAACAGTAGCCATACAAAGTTTCGAGGATCTAGGGTTTTTCTGTATTGATAACTTGCCACCAGCTCTATTAATGACGTTTTTAAAATTAATGAAGGAATCCGGAAAAGACATGAATCGTATTGCTGCGGTCATGGATATGCGTGGCGGAGATTTATTCGATTCATTGATTGGTGCACTAGATGAAATGGCGAAAGGGAATTTGAGTACACCGAAAATTCTTTTCTTGGAAGCCGACGATGAGACATTGGTCAGACGCTATAAGGAAACACGCCGTTCACATCCTCTTGCGCCTGAAGGATTGCCTTTGGAAGGAATCGCAAAAGAACGTTTGTTATTGTCAGAGCTGAAAGGCCGTGCACAATTCATTTACAACACCTCAACCCTGAAACCGAAAGATCTTCGTGAAAAAATACAAGAAGAGTTTTCATCAAAAGGAAGTTCTACATTTACCGTAAACGTCATGTCTTTCGGTTTCAAACATGGTTTGCCGATTGATGCGGATTTGGTATTTGATGTACGATTCCTCCCGAACCCTTATTATATAGAAGAGTTACGTCCAAAAACGGGCTTGGATTCTGATGTATCCGGTTATGTGTTGAAATGGCCGGAAACCCAAATGTTAATAGAAAAACTGACTGATTTACTGACTTATATGATTCCTCAATATAAACGAGAAGGAAAACGCCAGCTTGTCATCGCATTTGGTTGTACAGGCGGGCAACACCGTTCCGTAACTCTTACGGAATACTATGCAAACTTGTTTCAACAAGACTATCAAACTGTAATAACTCATCGAGATATTAAACATAGAAAGGGCTGATGGAATGGCACGTTCCAAACGTCGAAAACGAATCGTCATAATCGGCGGGGGAACGGGTCTGTCCACGTTACTGCGGGGATTAAAGAAATTCCCGGTCGATATCACTGCAATTGTTACGGTTGCGGATGATGGAGGGAGCTCAGGCCGTCTCCGAGACGATTATGATATTCCTCCTCCAGGAGATATTCGTAAAGTAATGGCTGCATTATCAGATGTAGAGCCTTTAGTTGAAGAAATGTTCCAATATCGATTCAGTCAATCTGATGATCTTGGTGGACATTCCCTTGGGAATTTAATGTTAACGGCGTTGACAGATATAACTGGAGACTTTTCACATGCGATTCGGGAAATGAGTCGCGTACTGAATGTTCATGGCACCGTGTTGCCAGCCGCGAATCAGACGATCACACTTCATGCAGAACTGGACGATGGTACCATCGTTACAGGAGAATCTAAAATACCTACATATAATCAGCGAATCCATCGTGTCTTTTTGACACCTAACGATGTGGAACCTCTTCCTGATACGATAAAAGCTATCAGAAAAGCTGATTTACTCGTATTTGGACCGGGAAGTTTATATACTAGTATTTTGCCCAATTTATTGGTTCAAGGAATTCAAAAAGCAATACTTCAATCAAAGGCGCCAAACGTATACATTTGCAACTTAATGACACAGGCTGGAGAGACGATGGATTATTCAGCGGCTGATCATGTCCGTGCGTTGATGTTGCATATGGGTGCTCCTTTTATTCAAACAATTTTATTGAATACGGATGAAGTTCCTTTATCCGTTCAAAAAATTTATGAACAAGAACAGTCCATGCCGGTGAGTTATGATGAATCACGATTAAATCAATTAGGAATAACAGTGGTCAAAAAAGATATAGCGACCATTCAGGATGGTGCCATTCGCCATGAAGCAACTAAAGTTGCCGAATGGTTGGTCCATTATGCGGAAGATAAGGAAAATGCAATCAAGCAAACATTTATCTGACTTTCGCTCGAAAGGGGGAAATACCTATGTCATTTGCATCTGAAACGAAAAAAGAAATGACGCAAGCTGACATAACGCCTTGTTGCGCGAAAGCAGAACTTTCTGCACTAATCCGCATGAATGGTGCACTTTCATTTGCTAACCGAAGTTTGAGTTTGGATGTACAGACAGAAAACGCAGCAATTGCCAGACGTCTGTATACTTTAATGAAAGAATTATACCCGTACCAAGTAGAACTTTTGGTACGAAAGAAAATGCGATTGAAAAAGAACAATGTATATATTTGTCGCGTACGTGATGGGGCAAAAGCTTTGCTGGAAGATTTGAAAATCATTACAGAAGATTTTCAGTTCAATCATACGATTTCAGCTGACCTTGTCAAAAAAAATTGTTGTAAGCGTGCGTATTTGCGTGGAGCATTCTTAGCAGGTGGATCTGTTAACAATCCTGAAACCTCTGCTTATCACTTGGAAGTGTATTCTCTATATAAAGACCATAGTGATGCACTTGTCGATTTAATGAATGGTTTTGGATTAAATGCCAAAACAATCGAACGTAAAAAGGGCTTTGTAACCTATTTGAAGGAAGCTGAAAAAATCTCGGATTTCTTAAGTATTACAGGTGCCCACCATGCATTGTTGAAATTTGAAGATGTTCGTATCGTTCGTGATATGAGAAATAGCGTAAATCGCCTCGTTAATTGTGAAACAGCCAATCTTAACAAAACGATTGGTGCATCCATAAGACAAGTGGAAAATATTCGTTATATAGATAACGTTATCGGAATTGACCAATTGCCTGAAAAGTTGCGGGAAGTAGCCAGGTTACGCGTGGAGTATACAGATGTGACTTTAAAAGAGCTAGGCGAAATGGTCTCTACAGGGACAATCAGTAAATCAGGCATAAATCACAGATTGCGTAAGCTTGATGAAATTGCTGATGGACTTCGCGGTGGAGTGGCGTTCGATAAAGTGAAAAGATAGTTGTGAGAATGGCTCATTTCAGCTAACATAAAAAACAATACATGAACGCACAAAGTTTAGGGGGCAAGAACGAATGACGGAAAATCAAGTACAAGTGGAATTAAAATCTGGATTGCAGGCAAGACAAGCTGCTCTTTTTGTGCAAGAAGCAAATCGTTACCAAGCAGATGTATATTTGCAAAAAGACGATAAAAAAGTAAATGCAAAAAGTATCATGGGCATTATGAGCCTGGCGATCAGCAAAGGATCATCAGTAACAATCAGTGCTGAAGGATCAGATGAAGAAAAAGCGGTTGAAGGACTAATCGCTATGATTCAAAAAGAAGAATAATTTACAAAGCCTCCGACGTCGGTCGAAGGTTTTTTTTATGCGAAGATTTATTATTTGGAGTGAGAAGGCAAGAAGTAATTCAAGGGATTCTTTAGAAAAGGAAGATACGATGAGTCAATTAGAAGAAATATTGAAGGAGTAACCTAATAAAGAAAAACCGCCACCACACGTCTTAAAAACGTTTGGTGACGGCATTTTGACGCCCTCGGAGGGAATCGAACCCCCATCTCAAGAACCGGAATCTTACGTGTTATCCATTGCACCACGAGGGCAAGCGACTTACCTATTATACAAAGAGATAGTAAACAATTCAACTGTACTTTTTTATGCATAATATTTGACCTTCCTTGACCAACTTGTATATGATAAAGGAACAACCGA
Organism: Paenisporosarcina quisquiliarum; assembly: GCF_027563315.1. Lineage (GTDB taxonomy): Bacteria > Bacillota > Bacilli > Bacillales_A > Planococcaceae > Paenisporosarcina > Paenisporosarcina quisquiliarum. Next base: position 110,143 of record NZ_JAMKBJ010000007.1, on the reverse strand, counting down.
GTACAATAGATAATACTCGGGATGTACGAAAATTATTAAAAGCTTGAAGGGGGCAATTTCAATGAATTTAATTCCTACAGTTATTGAACAAACAAGCCGCGGAGAGCGCGCTTATGACATTTACTCACGTTTATTAAAAGACCGCGTGATTATGCTTGGAAGCGGCATTGATGATAATGTTGCAAACTCCATCGTTGCACAATTACTTTTCCTAGAAGCTGAAGATCCAGAAAAAGATATTTCAATTTATATCAACAGCCCAGGCGGAAGTATTACTGCGGGTATGGCGATTTTTGACACAATGCAATTCATCAAACCTGACGTACAAACTATTTGTATCGGGATGGCAGCTTCAATGGGCGCATTCTTACTGGCGGCAGGAACAAAAGGTAAGCGATATGCATTACCAAATGCAGAAGTTATGATTCACCAACCACTTGGTGGAGCACAAGGTCAAGCGACTGAAATTGAAATCGCAGCAAAACGTATTCTGTTCTTGCGTGAAAAATTAAACGGTATCTTGGCTGAACGTACAGGTCAACCGATTGATGTCATTGCAAAAGATACGGATCGCGATAACTTCATGACAGCTGAACGTGCGAAAGATTATGGTTTAGTAGATCATATTATTTCCCGCAGCGACTTGAAAAAAGCGTAAATAACGAAGCTACAGTGACTTGTTTAGTCACTGTAGCTTTTTTTGTTTATGACAAAACGAGCTCACGTAGGAAAAATGGAGAGTGACGTAGGAAAAAAGCGGGGTCCACGTAGGAAAAAACGAGCTCGACGTAGGAAAAATCGCGACTGACGTAGGAATCACCGCTAGTATAGACTAAAATGTTTTAATCATCTCTAAAGAAGGTAGATATTGACTATACTATCCAAGAGGTGAAGATCATGAAAAAAGGTTTAGGCCCAATTATTATTGTGGGCATTATTATTGTTGTTTTGGCTCTTATGTTAATTCCAAGTTATAACGGATTCGTTAACGGTGAAGAGAATGTGGACCAAGCATATGCACAAGTAGAAAATCAGTTGCAACGTCGTATTGACTTGATTCCAAATTTAGTGGAAACAGTTAAAGGGTTTGCCAAGCAGGAAAAGGACGTTATTGACAGTGTGACCGAAGCACGTGCTCGTTTGGCAGGTGCAGGCTCTCCTGAAGATCAAGCAGCAGCGAATGATGAGTTATCGGGTGCGTTAAGCCGATTACTGGTTGTTGTGGAGAATTATCCTGAATTAAAATCTGATGCGAACTTCCGTCAATTGATGGATGAGTTGGCTGGTACTGAAAACCGTTTGTCTGTGGCACGTCAGGATTACAACAACGCAGTTTCTGATTATAACCGTAAAGTGAAACGTTTCCCGGGTGCGCTAATAGCAGGCATTTTCGGCTTTGACGAAAAAGAATACTTTAAAGCTGAAGCTGGCGCGGAAGAGGCACCTAAAGTCGATTTCGGAGGAGATGGCGAGTGATGAAAAAAGCTGCGCTTTTCGTAGGAACGGCGCTTCTTTTTCTGTTGACGCTTGCGCCAATGATTCAGGCGGCAACAATTCCAAAACCTGTTGGTGACATTTATACGCAAGACTTTGCGGGGTTACTGAATGAAAATCAGATAGCGGAAATTAACGAAATGGCTAGACGGTTGGATGATGCAACGGGTGCCCAAATTGCCGTTTTGACGGTTAATTCCACCGACGGGACGGACATTCAAAGTTTCGCGAACCAAGCCTTCCGCGAATATCAACTTGGGGATGCCGAAAAAAACAACGGTGTCTTGTTAGTAATTGATATGGGTGAAAGGGACATTTGGGTTGAAGTAGGCTATGGACTTGAAGGAGCCCTTCCCGATGGAAAAGTGGGACGCATACTAGATGAATTTACCGTTCCTTATATGAAAAATGATCAAGCTGATCAGGCGATACTTAATACTATGAAAGTCTTTTATCAGGAAATTGCTACCGAGTATGAATGGAATGGAGAAGCTGTGGAGCCTGTAATGGCCAATCAAGGTAGCGGTGGCGGAGGCTCCATGTCATTCATCACTATTATCATTATTGCCCTCGTGCTTTACACGATTTTTAAAGGTCGTGGCGGAGGCGGTATGGGACCAGGTTCGCGTGGACGCCGAGGTGGCTTCCCAATGATTTTCGGACCGGGATCATTCGGTGGTGGTTTTGGAGGAGGCGGCGGTGGCGGTTTCCGTGGCGGAGGCGGAGGATCTTCCGGCGGAGGCGGCGCAGGCCGCGGATTTTAATTTTAAAAGAAAGTATACAAGCAGCTCATAGTGGCTGCTTGTTTTTTCATTGTTAAATATAAAGTACAATTCTAGATTATAGGGACTTAATCTAAAGTTGCGAAAGGAAGCGGTAAGATGAACGTACAATTTTATACGAGACCGAATTGTCCATTATGCGAGGATGCACGACTGATGCTTGAACTCGTCAAAGAAGATGTAGTACTACATATAGAAGAAATTAATATTGAGGACAATGATGACATCCATGAAAAATTCTTACTTCGTATACCAGTTATAGAACGAGATGGAGTGGTCATTCAGGAAGGTCGGATTGATTATCCGACATTATTAGAGGTGTTTACATCGTAAACGTCTTGCACTTTATTGATAAAGAAGGTGGTCGGCTATTTCTTTCGCTTTCCGCGGACGAAACGCCAGCCTCCTCGAATCAGTTGTCTCTGACAACTGATTCTGTGGGGTCTAGCTTGTTCCGTTTTTCCGCAGGAGTCTTCAGAAATAGCCGACCACTTGCCTACTTAATTAGTTTGCAGAGACACCTTTACACATAATTTCTGTTGATTGGAGTGGAGGCGGCGACTTCAGCGGGAACAGCACGAGCTGAAGGCCCCGCAGGAACGTAGTGACGAGGAGACTGAAGCCGTGCCCGCGAAACGCGTCCGCCGCAATGGAAATCAACATATCTTGCGTAGGCTCTTCTTCAATATTCAATAATATACAGTTATATACACTAATTTTTTGTTTGTCTACAGTCTGGGCGTTTACATCGTAAACGTCTTTTTATTTGCACTTTTTTTAGATAAGGAGTATATTCTATATAGAGGCGGGACATAAATTGATATAGTGGGACAAAAAACGTCCAACCACTTTTCAGAAGGAGAATGCAATGGATCAATTACTAGGAGCACAACAAAAATTGTTACCGGAAATGACTGCGCTTCTCCAGAAAAGATATCGTTTATTGATGACCATCCAGTTAACTGCTGGAATTGGTCGCAGAGCCCTCAGTGAAATCGTTCACTCAACCGAACGGGAGACTAGAAGAGAGCTCGACATTTTACGGGCACAAGGATTAATACATGTGCTTGCAAATGGAATGGAAATTACGCAAGAAGGTAATGATGTTTTAGATAGCTTGAAAAATTTAGTTCACGAATGGTCTGGTTTAAGTGAACTGGAAAAACAACTTGAGAAGAATTTCAAGTTAAATCGCGTGATTATCGTGCCTGGAGACAGTGAAAAAGAAAGTCAGGCGAAGTCATTAATCGGTCAGGAAGCTGCAAAGCAACTGGAGCAATTATCGAAAGAGCGAGACACTGTCGCTGTCACGGGTGGAAGTACAATTGCTGCCATTACGAATCACTTATCGGTGCATATCAAACCTAAAAATCTAGTGTTTGTAGCAGCACGTGGTGGAATCGGGGAAAATGTGGAACTGCAAGCGAACCATATTGCATCTGCATTTGCCGCACAAGCAAGTGGTACTTCTCGAACACTATACTTACCTGATCATTTAAGCGAAACCGCCTATAAAACCATGATCAAAGAGCCTGTCATTAAAGAAATGATGGACTTATATGACCATACAAACATTGTCATTCATGGAATAGGTGATGCGAAAGAAATGGCAAAAAGGCGAAACTCAAGTCTTGAGGAACTGGATATTATTTCAGAGAAACAGGCTGTGGGAGAAGCGTTTGGTTACTATTTCAATGAACAGGGCAAAGCTGTCCATCGGATTCGGACGGTGGGAATTCAATTAAAACAACTGAATCAAGTGAAACATTTACTAGCAGTAGCAGGTGGAGCTTCTAAAGCTTCTGCCATGCTTTCATATTTAAAACACGCACCACATCAGACCGTATTGATTACGGATGAAGGTGCAGCCAAAAAATTAACTCAACTTATGAGTAATGAAAACTAGGAGGAACTTTAAATGACTTTAAAATTAGCGATTAACGGATTTGGACGTATTGGACGTGTGGTATTCCGCGAAGCATTACAACGTGACGGAGTGGAAGTAGTAGCAATTAACGACTTAACAGATGCAGCGATGTTGGCGCATTTACTAAAATACGATTCAGTTCACGGCGTTTTTGATGCTGAAGTTTCTTCAGAGGGTGAATACTTAATCGTCAATGGCAAACAAGTACGTGTGTATGCTGAAAAAGATCCTTCCGTATTACCATGGAAAGAACTTGAAATCGATATCGTTGTAGAATCAACTGGTATCTTCCGCGATGAAAAAACTGCAGGCAAACATATCGAAGCTGGTGCGAAAAAAGTAATCGTTTCTTCTCCTGGTAAAGGCAATATGCCGACATTCGTTATGGGTGTTAACCATGAGACTTACAATGCAGAAACTGACAATGTTGTTTCTAACGCATCATGTACGACAAACAGCTTAGCTCCAGTTGCTAAAGTACTTCATGAAAGCTTTGGCATTAAACGTGGGATGATGACAACAATTCATTCATACACAAATGACCAACGTATTTTGGATTTACCACATGAAGATTACCGTCGTGCACGTGCAGCAGCTGAATCAATGATTCCGACTTCAACTGGTGCTGCAGCTGCAGTATCATTAGTTCTTCCTGAATTAAAAGGCAAGTTAGATGGTATGGCTGTTCGCGTACCAACACCAAACGTATCATTAGTTGATTTAGTTGTAGAACTTGATAAAGACGTGACAACTGAAGAAGTTAATGCAGCCTTAAAATCAGCAGCTGATAACGAGTTAAATGGTTTCTTGGAATACAATGACTTGCCATTAGTATCTCGTGACTATAACGGCAATGCAGCTTCATCAACAGTTGATGGATTGTCTACAATGGTTCTTGAGAAAAACATGGTCAAAGTATTGTCTTGGTATGACAATGAAACAGGTTACTCTACTCGTTGTATCGACCTTGCATTACACATGGCTAGCAAAGGTTTATAAGACGTTTAAGCTCTTGAGCTAAAGTAGCGAATATTGTCATTAACCTCTATAATAAAGTAGGGTAAAAGGAACGGAGGTACCCTCCGTTCCTTATTTTTTTAATTTTTTGAGGAGGAGATTCTTCATGAAACAAAAACAGACAATGCAACAGCTGGATTTAGCAGGAAAACGCGTATTTTGCCGGGTGGATTTCAACGTCCCGATGGAAGCTGGCAAAATTACTGATGATACACGTATACGAGCAGCACTTCCAACGATTCAACAATTGATCGAAAAGGGTGCGAAAGTCATTTTGGCGAGTCATATGGGCCGTCCAAAAGGAGAAGTCACTGAAGAGTTACGCTTGACTGAAGTTGGTAAACATTTAAGTGAGCTTTTACATAAACCTGTTCTAAAACTGGACGAGTCAGTCGGCGCGTCAGTTGAAGAAGCAATTGCCGGAATGGAAGACGGAGACATTGTATTGCTTGAAAATGTCCGGTTCCATAAAGGCGAAGAAAAAAATGATCCACAATTGGCTGAACAATTCGCGAAGCTTGCAGATGTGTTTGTAAACGATGCATTTGGAGCTGCACATCGCGCGCATGCTTCTACTGAAGGCATTGCAAAACATATTCCTGCAGTTTCGGGGTTATTGATGGAAAAAGAGTTGGACGTTCTGGGTAATGCATTATCTGAGCCCGACCGACCATTTACTGCCATTATTGGTGGTGCAAAAGTAAAAGATAAAATTGGCGTAATTGATCATTTATTAGATAAAGTGGACAACCTTATTATCGGTGGAGGCTTATCGTATACATTTTCTAAAGCACAAGGCAATGATATTGGAAAATCCTTGCTTGAAGAAGACAAAATTGATTTAGCCAAATCATTTATCGATAAAGCGAAAGAAAAAGGCGTGAATTTGTACTTGCCAATCGACGTTGTCGTTGCAAATGAATTTTCAAAAGATGCCGAAACAAATGTAGTTGCGATCGATGCGATTCCATCAGATTGGATGGGTCTGGATATCGGTCCTAAAACTACTGCTCAGTATGCCGATGTCATTGCCAATTCGAAACTGATTATTTGGAATGGACCAATGGGCGTATTTGAAATGGCGCCATTTGCGGAAGGCACGAAAGGTGTTGCTAAAGCGATGGCCGAAACACAAGGGTATACAGTAATCGGTGGTGGTGATTCAGCCGCAGCTGTTGAGAAATTCGATGTCGCTGAAAAAATGGATCATATTTCAACTGGCGGCGGAGCTTCATTAGAGTTCATGGAAGGTAAAGACCTACCTGGTGTCGTAGCACTGAACGATCAAAACTAAGGAGGAATTCTTATGAGAAAACCCATTATTGCAGGTAACTGGAAAATGTATAAAACATTATCTGAAGCAAAACAATTTGCAGAAGAAGTAAAAGGGTTGGCTCCGGATTCTGTGAAAGTAGATACAGTAATTTGTGCACCTGCTCTTTTTCTTGAACAATTGAAGCAAATCGTTTCGGATTCTAACGTACATGTTGGAGCACAAACGATGCATTACGAAACAGAAGGCGCTTTTACAGGAGAAGTGAGTCCTGTTCAATTAGCGGATTTAGGTGTGGAGTATGTAATTTTAGGACATTCCGAACGCCGCGAATATTTCAACGAAACAGACGAAGCTGTGAATAAAAAAGCACATGCAGCGTTCGCTCACTCTTTAACTCCTATTATTTGTGTAGGTGAAACTCTTGAAGAACGTGAAGCTGGAAACACAACTTCAAAGGTTGAAGGACAAGTTGAAAAAGCTCTTGCAGATTTAACGGAAGACCAAGTGAAGCAATCGGTTATCGCTTACGAGCCGATCTGGGCAATTGGTACAGGTAAAACTGCGACATCTGAGAATGCCAATGAAGTATGTGGCGCCATCCGTGCTAAAGTGGAGTCCTTGTATGGAGCATCTGTAGCTGAAGCTGTTCGCATCCAGTACGGTGGTTCTGTAAAACCTGAAAATATTGATGAACTGTTAACGATGGAACATATTGATGGTGCTCTAGTTGGTGGGGCAAGCTTACAGTCTTCTTCTTTCCTTAAATTGTTGGAGGCTGGTGCCAATGTCTAAATCACCAGTTGCTTTAATCATTCTTGACGGTTTCGCACTGCGTAACGAAGTTTTTGGTAATGCAGTTGCACAAGCGAAAAAGCCGAATTTCGATCGCTATTGGAATGAATATCCTCATGCATCGTTAATCGCTTCGGGGAATGCGGTGGGATTACCTGAAGGCCAAATGGGTAATTCGGAAGTAGGGCATTTAAACATTGGAGCGGGACGAATTGTTTATCAAAACTTGACCCGTATTCACAAATCGATTGCAGATGGTGACTTTTTTGATAATGCTGCATTCATCGAAGCCATTGCACATGTAAAAGCTCATGGCTCGAAGTTACATTTAATGGGCTTGTTATCAGATGGTGGTGTTCATTCACACTATGAGCATTTGTTTGGTTTATTGATGGTCGCTAAGAAAAATGGGCTAGACGAAGTTTTTGTTCATGGCTTCCTGGATGGTCGGGACGTTGGTCCAACAACTGCAATAGGATATATTGAAGAAACCGAACGTCAAATGGCTGAAATCGGGATTGGTAAATTTGCTTCTATTAGTGGGCGTTATTATGCAATGGACCGCGATCGCCGCTGGGAAAGAGTGGAGAAAACGTACCGTGCATTGGTTGACGGAGTAGGGGTTTCAGCTAGCTCTGCTAAAGACGGAGTCCAGTCTTCTTATGATCTAGGTGTAGTAGATGAATTTGTACTTCCGATGGTGATAGAAGAAGACGGTAAACCGGTTGCGACGATTGATTCACAGGACGCGGTCATTTTCTTTAATTTCAGACCTGACCGTGCGATTCAATTGTCTTCTGTGTTTACCAATCCAACATGCGAAACAACATTTTCTTTGAGTCCGAAGCATCCTACAGATTTGAAGTTTGTGACTTTTACTTACTATAGTGATGAAGTTAAGGCTACCGTTGCTTATGAAAGTGATAATTTGCTTAATACTGTTGGGGAAGTTCTTTCGGCAAACGGGAAAACCCAATTACGTATTGCTGAAACTGAAAAATACCCGCATGTGACTTTCTTTATGAGTGGTGGACGGGAAGAGCGATTCCCAGGGGAAGAGCGCATTCTCATTAATTCACCACAAGTAGCCACATATGATTTACAACCGGAAATGAGCGCTTATGAAGTGACGGAGGCCTTGTTGAAGGCTATTGAGTCCGGGCGTTTTGATGGAATTATCCTGAATTTCGCCAATCCGGATATGGTAGGGCATAGCGGTATGCTTGAGCCAACGATTCGTGCAATCGAAGTGGTTGACGAATGTTTGGGTCGAATAGTTGATGCCTTGCTGGCTAAAGGTGGAGCAGCCATCATCACAGCAGATCATGGCAACTCTGACGAGGTCGTAACGATAGAAGGAAGACCAATGACTGCGCACACGACTAATCCTGTTCCGGTCATCGTCACAAAAAACGGTGTTTCATTACGAGAAGATGGCATTTTAGCCGATTTGGCGCCAACCATGTTACACTTATTAGGAATTAATCTACCACCTGAAATGACAGGTAAAACATTAGTGAAAGCTGAGGAGATTTAAACATGCCAATTATTACACAAGTACAAGCTCGCGAAGTATTGGATTCACGTGGTAATCCCACAATCGAAGTAGAAGTATTTACGGAAAGCGGCGCATTCGGTCGTGCAATCGTACCTTCAGGTGCTTCCACTGGTGAACATGAAGCCGTAGAACTTCGTGATGGCGACAAAGGTCGTTACCTTGGTAAAGGTGTGTTAAAAGCTGTTGAAAACGTTAACGACATTATTGCAGCGGAAATCGAAGAGAACTTCTCTGTTCTTGACCAAGTATCAATTGACCAAGCATTAATTGAATTGGATGGTACTGAAAATAAAGGTAAATTGGGTGCTAACGCAATCCTAGGTGTTTCAATTGCTGCTGCCCACGCTGCTGCAGATTACTTGGATATTCCACTTTATCAATACTTAGGCGGATTCAACGCGAAGCAACTTCCAGTTCCGATGATGAACATTCTTAACGGTGGAGCACACGCAGATAACAATGTTGATATCCAGGAATTCATGGTTATGCCTGTAGGTGCAGAATCTTTCCGTCATGCTTTACGCATGGGTGCTGAAATTTTCCACAGCTTGAAATCAGTATTGAAAGAAAAAGGCTTGAACACAGCAGTTGGTGATGAAGGAGGATTCGCACCAAACTTGGCTTCAAACGAAGAAGCCCTTACGACTATTTTAACTGCGATTGAAAAAGCGGGTTACAAGCCTGGTGAAGAAATCTTGCTTGCAATGGACGTAGCTTCTTCTGAGTTCTTTAACAAAGAAGATGGTAAATACCACTTGTCTGGCGAAGGCATCGTGAAAACATCTGAGGAAATGGTTGCTTGGTATGAAGAGCTTTGCAACAAATACCCAATCGTTTCAATCGAAGATGGCTTGGATGAAAACGACTGGGCTGGACATAAATTATTGACTGAGCGTCTTGGTGACCGTGTACAATTGGTTGGAGACGACTTGTTCGTAACGAACACAACAAAACTTTCTAGAGGGATCGAAGAAGGCGTTGCTAACTCGATCTTAATTAAAGTAAACCAAATCGGTACATTAACAGAAACATTTGATGCAATTGAGATGGCTAAGCGTGCAGGTTATACAACTGTCATTTCTCATCGCTCAGGCGAATCTGAAGATGCAACGATTGCGGATATCGCAGTTGCAACAAATGCGGGCCAAATCAAAACGGGTGCACCATCACGTTCTGACCGTGTGGCAAAATACAACCAATTGCTTCGTATCGAAGACCAATTGTATGATACTGCAAAATATTTAGGCTTAAAAACGTTTTATAACTTGAAAAAATAATTGGAAAGCCGCACACCGTTTTCATAAGGTGTGCGGCTTTTTTTCTTTAATGAAGTGTGAAATTGGAGATACACCAGATAATGCCTTGGTTACCCCAAATAAAAACAGAGTTACCCCAAATAACACCCTGGTTACCCCAGATAAAATCTACTCAACCCCAGATAACACAACCCACAATTACCCTAAAACAAACCCTGACGAACCAATCATCCTGAAGAGAAAAATCGCTCAGACAACTTGTGCAGTGATTGAACCTCTTCCATATCCACTACGCCTTCCATATAATTCGGTAAATGACTGAAGCGGTGTAAGAGCAACAGTTGCATCAGTCGCAATCGTGTTGCATTATCTAGCGTTAATCCGTATGAGTTCAAGAACGTACTTGTTAACCCAGGCTCTTTAAAGAAGCTAAACAAGATGGGACCTAATAAATCATACTCGGGTTCGCCAATAAAACAATCTGCGAAATCAATTAATCCGGTCAGTTTCCATTGTCCGTTCACTTTGTTCATTAATAAATTGAAAGGAGTATATTCTCCTGTGAGGAGTACTTTTTCACTGGAAGGTAAGAAGGATGCGATATAATCTTGGACCTCCTCAAGTAAATGTGGTGCAAGATCAGTGCTCGCATGATGCTTCACCACGTTTTCTTTCTGAAGAGAAATCCATGATTCAAAAGAGTTTTCCAAAACGCGATACTTTGAAATATCCAGTTGATGCATTTGACTGATCAACAAGCCTAAATCATGGGCAACTCCGATTTTCTCGTTTGCAGACAATTCATCCCATATGTCAATTAGCAATTCACCTGGTACCCGAGTCATTAAAAAGTATTTCCATCCGTCGTACATCCCTCTTTGGACGATTTCTGGAACCTGAATCGATACCTTCGTCCAATCCGTCTGTGTCAGTACTTCAGTTTCAATCGTGAATTCGGGGGAATCAAACGGTGCAAACAATTTCAGGACATACTGGTCATCTACGCCATATACAATATTTCCACCAAGTGAATATCTCGAAAACGATTGGTAAGGAATGTTTTCGTTTTCTAATAAAGCTCTCACAACCTCATCCCAGAGAGAATGATTATGATGGTTTTCTCTAAATTCATTTCTAGTCATCTTTGGTATCAACATTGTTAATTCCTTTCTCTGTCTAGCTTAAAGCACAATCCTGCACTTTCGATTCTATTAATCATGCATAAGAATGTGTTCGAAATGTCCTATAAACATAGTAAAAGAACGACTCTTCAAACTTTTCTTCAAGATTCTATCATTTTATCAAATAATCTGACATAATTCGTATTGTATTTCTCTTACCTTATTGTGCTTGTCTCTATTATTTGGTAAAATAGTTCTTGTTGTGATGTTTCTGATCGGGAGGTGGAACAAATGCATGCGTTTTTATTGACTTTACTCGTCATCGTTTCGCTAGCATTAATCGTTGTTGTGTTGTTACAATCAGGGAAAAGTGCAGGTTTATCAGGTGCCATCTCTGGCGGAGCTGAGCAACTTTTCGGGAAGCAAAAAGCAAGAGGTATTGATCTTGTCTTGCACCGTGTAACGATTGTATTAGCCGTATTATTTTTTATACTGGCAATTGCCGTAACAAAATTATAATCAACACATACGAACCGCCTGACCGACTGAATTGGTTAGGCGTTTTCTTATTTTATTAATTGATGGAAAAAGTTGGTTGCTTTAATAAAAATATTATTTAGATACATACTGTTTGAATGATGTGTTTTGTAAAGGAGAGGTTTTTTGAATGCGAATCGCGCAACCCAAACCGTTCTTTTTTGAGGCGGGTAAAAGAGCCGTATTGTTATTGCATGGATTTACGGGAAACTCATCGGATGTACGCATGCTTGGACGTTTTTTAGAAAAAAATGGCTACACATCACTGGCTCCTCACTATAAAGGGCATGGTGTTCCACCGGAAGAATTGATTCAATCTGGCCCTGCAGATTGGTGGAAAGACGTCATGCGTGGCTATGATCAATTGAAGGCTGCTGGGTATGAAGAAATTGCTGTGGCCGGTTTATCATTAGGTGGTGTCTTTTCTCTAAAATTAGGGTATACCGTTCCTGTAAAGGGAATCGTGACGATGTGCGCGCCAATGTCCATGAAGACAACAGAACTCATGTACGAAGGTGTTTTAAAATATGCGCGCGATTATAAGCGTTATGAAGGAAAAGACGCTTCACTTATCGAAGAAGAAGTAGAAGCACTACAAAAGACTTCGATGGATTCACTTCCTGATTTACGAAATCTCGTGTATGACGTTCGTGATCATGTAGATCATGTGTATGCACCACTATTTGTTGTGCAAGGCCGTCAAGATAGTGTCATTGATGTGGACTCCGCCAATATTATATATAATCAGGCAGAATCATTTGAGAAACAAATAAAATGGTATGAACAATCTGGCCATGTAATTACACTTGATCAGGAAAAAGAACAATTGCACGTAGATATTTTAGAATTTTTACAAACGCTTGACTGGCATGTGTAAAAACGGCCATGCACGCACACGCTGAGAGAAGGAGGGATGTAACATGGAACAATCTTTAGAAGAACAATTATTCACGATATTACGAGAAGAAGATTATAAACCAATGACCGTTCAGGAATTAGAATCAAAGCTTGAGCTGGAGTATTCCGAGGAATTTAAGGAATTAGTGAAGACGCTTGCCCGACTGGAAACGCAAGGGGACGTCATCCGCTCAAGATCCAACCGTTATGGACTCCCGCAACAAATGAATTTATTAAAAGGGAAGTTTATTGGACATCCACGCGGATTTGGATTTGTTTCACCGGAAGAAGAAGGTATGGATGATATATTCATTCCACCAACAGAAATCAATGGAGCTATGAATGGAGATACCGTATTAGTAAGGGTATCGAGCTCAAGCTCGGGCGATCGTCGTGAAGGTTCGATTACCAAAATTACGGAACGAGGCATCACGAAAGTGGTCGGGCAGTTCCAGGACAATAAAGGGTTTGGTTTCGTACTTCCGGATGATAAAAAAATCTCCATGGATATTTTCATTGCAAAAGAAGATACACTTGGTGCGATGGAAGGGCATAAAGTAGTTGTAGAAATTACTGGATGGCCAGAAGGTCGTAAATCAGCAACTGGTATGGTGACACAAATCCTTGGTCATAAAAACGACCCTGGTGTCGATATTTTATCCATCATCCATAAGCATGGAATTGAAACAGAATTCCCTAAACCGGTGTTGGATCAGGCAAATGCAGTACCTGACGAAATATCTGAAGCTGATTTGGAAGGACGACGCGATCTTCGTAATGAAGTAATCGTGACAATAGATGGAGCAGATGCAAAAGACTTGGATGACGCTGTAACGGTCACTAAGAACCCAGATGGGACATACAAACTTGGGGTACACATTGCAGACGTCAGTCATTATGTAACGGATGGGTCTCCAATGGATACGGAAGCATACGAACGTGCGACGAGTGTCTATTTGACTGACCGTGTAATCCCAATGCTTCCTCACCGTCTTTCTAACGGAATTTGTTCATTGAATCCAAAAGTGGACCGTCTGACTTTGTCATGCGAAATGGTCATTGATGGCAGCGGGAAAGTCGTGTCACACGAAATTTTCCAAAGTGTTATCAAAACGAAAGAACGTATGACTTACACAGATGTTTACAAAATTGTCGAAGAAAAAGATGAAGCACTTCGAGAACGCTACAAAGATTTGGTTCCAATGTTTGAATTGATGGCAGAACTGGCTGAAGTTTTACGTCAAAAACGTGCAGACCGTGGTGCAATTGATTTTGACTTTAAAGAATCAAAAATTTTGGTGGACGAAGATGGATGGCCGACGGATGTTGTCATTCGTGAACGTACAATCGCTGAACGCCTGATTGAAGAATTCATGCTCGCAGCGAACGAAACGGTTGCGGAACATTTCCACTGGATGGATGTACCGTTCATCTACCGTATTCACGAAGATCCTAAACCTGAGAAACTTCAACGCTTCTTTGAATTCATTACTAACTTCGGTATTGTAGTAAAAGGTTCAGGGAATGAAATTCATCCACGTGCCTTGCAGGAAATCGTTGAGTCAATCGAGGGATTGCCGGAAGAACCGGTTATTTCAACGATGATGTTGCGTTCGATGCAACAAGCGAAGTATCACGCGGAAAGTTTAGGCCATTTCGGGTTATCGACGGAGTACTATACGCATTTCACTTCACCTATTCGCCGTTATCCGGATTTAATCGTTCATCGATTAATTCGAACGTATTTGATTAATGGAGATGTATCACAACCGACAGTTGCACATTGGGGAGCAGTGATGGATGAAATTGCTGACCACACATCTGGACGTGAACGCCGAGCAGTTGATGCTGAGCGTGATACTGAATCATTGAAGAAAGCACAATACATGGCAGATAAGATTGGTGAAGAGTTTGAAGGGATTGTCAGCTCTGTAACGAACTTTGGTATGTTTATCGAACTGCAGAATACAATTGAAGGACTCGTACATGTAAGCAATATGACAGATGACTATTACCGATTTGATGATCGTCAAATGATGATGATCGGTGAACGAGCAGGAAAACAATTCCGCATTGGGGATGAAGTGACTGTTCGTGTGACATCTGTTAAACCTGAAGAGTCTGCAATCGACTTTGAAATTGTCGGTATGGTTAAAACTTTCAATCGTCCTCCTCGCAAGGAAACGCCAAAAGTCATTCATGCGAAACGAAAAGAAGGTGCAGGGAGAGGTAAATCTTCTTCTGATAAATCATCACCAGGACCGAAAAAAGGCGTGAATCAAAAGAAAAAGTTTTATGAAGACATTGCCAAGAAAAACAAAAGCAGTCGTAAGCGTAAGAAAAAGTAAGGTAAAGGAGCGGCGGATAGCCGCTCTTTTCAAACAGCGAGGTGTAGACAGATGCCAAAAGGAACCGGGAAAGTGGTTGCGCAGAATAAAAAAGCCAATCACGATTATTTTATTGACGAAACAATTGAAGCTGGAATCGTGCTTCAAGGTACGGAAATCAAATCCGTCCGCAACGGGAAAGTCCAGCTGAAAGATGCATTCGTCCGCATTCGCAACAATGAAGCATGGATTTCGAATATGCACATCAGTCCTTATGAACAAGGAAACCGATTCAACCATGAACCTTTGCGTTCTCGTAAACTGTTACTGCATAAAAAGCAGATCAGTGAATTGATCGGTCTTTCAAAACAGGATGGCTATTCAATCATTCCTATCAAGATGTACATGAAAGACGGCTTTGCCAAAGTATTAATCGGCATGGGTAAAGGGAAAAAGAATTACGATAAACGCGATGATCTCAAGAAGAAAGAAGCAAAGCGAGATATTGAACGTGCGTTTAAATCCCGTAACCAAGATTGATGGCACTTGAAGTTTGACCAATTTTGTCTTATAATAGAGTTACAGCTTTGCCAGATGAACTTTTTGTTCACCCGAACATCCATTTTCATAAAGAGTTAAAAGACTTTATGATAATCCTTTTAAGGGGACGTTACGGATTCGACAGGGATGGTCTGAGCTTGAGTTGCGCGTCGGAGGGATCGGCTCCGTATCAACGTCATTTTATAATAACTGGCAAAAACCAAAACCTAGCATTCGCAGCGTAAGCTGACAATGTTGCTTGTCTTGACCATCGCCCATGTGGTCCTGTACGAGCTCACTCTTAGTGGGATACGATCGTCGGTGCGACTTGAGCCGCCGAGAAGAGAATTTCAAGTTAGCGCACAAGACGCCCGCTTGTCGGCATAATGCTGCGCGAAACTTAATAGGCAAGATACACGCGTAGAAGCTTAAGTGTTGGAGTTTCTGGACGCGGGTTCGATTCCCGCCGTCTCCATTTACATTTTTCATGTAGATGGAATAAATAACCATCAAGCACGTCTTTCGATTCATATCGAGAGGCGTGTTTTTTTGTTGTTGTCCAAATCATAGTTCTTTGGTAAGGCGGGGCGGAATATAATCAAGTAGGTTATAGATTAGATTCGTAAATGTATTTTTTTGAAGGAGGAGCGAATCTGGAAAGAATTCGTTCATTAATGCAAGTACAAAACACACTTTGGATTTATCGGCGTATTGGAAAACGCTGTTTGGATTTGTGTGTATCGTCAATATTACTAATTTTATTGATTCCGCTATATCCCTTGGTTGCTTTACTCTTATTAGTTTTTTCGGGGCGACCTCTTCTGTTTACTCAAACTAGGACGGGCCTTTTAAATCAACCTTTTCAGATACTTAAATTTCGAACGATGAAGAATAGCGTTTCAAATACCAGTAAACTTAGCTTCCATTGGAATGACGGAGTTCCAAATGATTTTATTTTTAAATCGCCTCATAATTCCGAGGTGACAAAAGTTGGTGCGATTCTAAGAAAAACAAGTATTGATGAGCTGCCTCAGCTTTTGAATGTGTTACGAGGCGAAATGAGTTTGATTGGGCCTCGACCAGAAATTCCGGAAATTACAAACTGTTACAATGACCTTCAAATGAAGCGGCTATCGATGAAACCCGGCTTAACTGGTTGGGCACAAGTAAATGGGCGAGCTGATAGTTGTCACGGGCATAAAATCGACCATGATCTATATTACGTTAATAATTGTTCTTTTAAACTGGATATGAAAATTCTAATGCTGACAATTGTAGCAATTTGGAGAGGTAAGGGGGCCTATTAACTTCATGAAACGTTCATTTGAGATTCGTGATTTTATTAAATTGTTTTATAAGAAAAAGAAGTTTATCTTTTTGGTCACTTTATTTATAACCCTTATCGGAGGTATTGGTAGCTTTGCTATTCCACCTAAATTTGAATCGAAAACAGATGTACTTGTTAACTTCACAACGGCGGATGTTGTTTCCAGCGGGGAAATTGAAGCAAACTTACGTCTGATAGAAACCTATAAATATTTAATGAAGAGCAATCGCATCTTAAATAAAGTAAATGGTTCACTAAAAGAAACGTTTACGAAAGAGGAATTAAATAGAAAAGTAAAAATTGAATCGAACATCAATTCGCAAATATTAACCATATTGGCTGAAGGGCAAACTCCTGAAAAAGCAACGAACTTGTCCAATACACTGGCAAATACATTCCAAGAAGAAATCAAATCGTTAATGAATTTGGAAAATGTCCATATATTAAGTCCCGCTATAGTCGGTGAAGACACAAAATCCATTAAGCCAAATCCGGTGTTGTTCTTTGTCATTTCAGCAATTGTTGGATTTTTGGTTAGTTATATTATTGTTTTGATTAAAGAAATGTTCTTCACCGTACTCGATACACCTGAAAAAGCTGAAAAAGCTCTTGGATATCCTGTCATCGGAGTTATTCCTACAGGAGAAGGAAAGCTCATAAACGATCTTGAGCCCCACGATGTCTTTACAGAAATGTTCCGTTCCATTCGTGCCAATCTCCTCTATGTTCTATCAAAAAATAGTGCTAAAACGTTGCTTGTTACAAGTGCCGAGCCAGGTGATGGAAAATCTTTTGTTAGCGCAAATTTAAGTATTGTATTTGCGATGGATCAGAAGAAAACGGTTTATGTTGATGCGGATTTAAGAAGAGCAACTGGGCGCAAATTATTTCAATTACCGAAAAGACTAGGTGTTACATCCTATTTAGCAGGTGATCATATTCTGGAAGATATCATTCAGCCCACTAAAGTACCAAACCTTTCTTTCATCAGTGCAGGTCCCGTTCCCCCAAACCCTACCGAGCTTTTGTCTTCACCAAAATTTGCATATTTCTTGGACGAATTGAAAAAGCAATTTGATATTATAATTGTCGATACTCCACCCTTACTAGTTGCTGATACACTACATGTTTCTGAAAATGTGGATGGTTGCTTGTTTGTAGTAAATGCAGAGACTTCTAGGCTTGAACAGTCTATTTACTCGATCGAACAGTTAAAACAAGTCCAAGCTCCACTGATCGGAACTATATTAAACAAGGCAGAAAGCTCTATCCAATCAAATTCTTATTATTATTAAGGGAGGGACCAATTTGCTTGTCGATATACACAATCACGTCTTACCTGGGCTTGATGATGGTCCGGCTACCGAAATAGAAGCCATACGTCTTATAGAAAATGCAGTACAAAATGGAGTAACTCATATTGTAGCAACACCTCATCATCGTAATGGAGTGTTCATTCAAAATGTGGATGAAATTAAATATTCTATTCGCATACTGAATGAATTCTTACAACTGAAAGAAATTCCGATAACAATTTGTCCGGGTATGGAAATACATCTTCATGGGGAATTGATTGATGAGTTAGCTGACCAAGCATTGACGCTTGGGGACAGTCATAAATATGTATTAATCGAATTTCCAACACATCACATTCCTCAATTCACTGATTCCATTTTTTATGAGCTTCAGTTAAAAGGATATATCCCGATTATTGCGCATGCAGAAAAGAATGCGGAATTTCTTCGCGAACCCAAAAAGCTTTTTGATTTGGTTCAGCGAGGTGCTCTTGTACAAATAACGGCCGGCAGTGTTACAGGTTCAAACGGAAAAAATCTGCAACGATTTGTGATGAAGCTATGCCAGTCTCATATCGTTCATTTCATTGCTTCTGATGCACATAATATTTCTCAGCGTCCATTTTTAATTAAACAAGCATACCGCGTCATTCAACAAAAGATGGGTAAACAATTTGTCGACTATTTACAACTGAATGCGATTCATGTGGTAGAAGGTAAAGAATTCCAAACGCTCTTGCCGAAAACACTGAAGGGATAGGAATGTTATTAGTGAAATGAAAGAGAGTGAGGCTATGGTCAGGTGAATCGATTTCTACAGTGGAAAAATAAATTATTATTTAACCCATTTTTTAGAAGTTTATCTGTATTAATGGCAGGAACAGCTTTATCAAATTTATTAATTGTCTTAACAACTCCATTGTTAACTAGAATGTATACACCTGAAGAATTTGGTGTGTACTCTGTTTTTTTATCCCTCTTATTTACGGGAACCATTCTCGTTTCTTTAAGATATGAAATGGCAATCCCCCTTCCAGAAGATGATGACGATGCTTTTCATTTACTTGTTTTATCGATTGGCTTTGCATTTCTTATAAGTGGATTATTATTTGTACTCTTCTTTTTTGTTCCACTTGCTCAATACTTAAATGTCCCAACATTGGACGCCTACATGTGGATGCTGTCATTCAGTTTACTTGGTATCGGGCTGTTTCAGGGTTTCAACAGCTGGGCTTTGAGACAACAACAATACATGATGATATCCCGGGCGAAAATGACAATGAATTCGAGTCAAATAGCTGCTCAGCTTGGTCTAGGCTTATTCAATTTAGGCTTACTAGGATTACTGATTGGAGAAATCATTGGTAGAGTTGCTGGATCTCTTGATTACTTCCGATTAATTAATAAAACAAAGACAACAACTTTTAAAATAAAACCAAAATCGTTACTAAAGGTGTTAGTCGGTTATAAATCCTATCCCATTGTTTCCAGTTGGGCTGCATTGATTAATAGTTTAGGAAGCCAGATGCCTATATTTTATTTAGCTGCTCATTTTGATGCGAAAACGGCAGGCTGGTTTTTCCTTGCGCAAAAGATACTGACGATACCAGAGGGGTTAATCGGATTTTCGGCTTCTCAAGTATATTTGTCTCAAGCAGCAATAACTTCAAGAGATACACCTGAGAAATTCCGACAATTCTTTTGGGATACGGTGAAGAAAATGTTTTATATGGGGTTGGTCATTATAGGTCTAGTCGCTATATTTGCCCATCTTGCGATAAAACTTGTTTTCGGGGAACAGTGGATTCCAGCAGCAGAATTCATACAAATCTTAGCCGTTTTATATTTCATGAAAATCATTATTAATCCAATTTCTGCTAATTTTTATGTATTTAATGCTCTTGGAAAACAATTCATTAGCGAATTGATTCGATTTATATTAATTTGTCTTTCATTATTTTTGGCATTGGAATTTTTCATCAGCCCATCCGCTTCGTTGGTATGCATTAGTTTAATGAGTGCACTTGGGTATTTGATACACGGAATTTTTGCTTGGAGTACCATGAACGCTCCAAAGCAAGAGGAGATCATTCATGATTGAGCGTGTCCCTAAATGGTTTACATATTTATTGTTTTTTACGATGCTGACGAGTTCATTCGTTTTGATTGAGCCATCACCATATGATTTTTTAATGGTATTGGTTATTGGAGGAAGTTTGCTCTTATATCTTACGAGTTTTACACGAGATGTGTTTATTCCGCTCATTGTAATGTTATTGTTTTTAATATTTCAATTAACCTCTTTGCTCGCTGCCAGAGAACTTCAAGTGGGCGTTGCTTATTTAGCTATCACCATCTATTTAATGTTTTCCTGGTTTTCAATCGTAGGCATTGGTCAAAGATTAAAATCGTCTCTCTTAAAAGTCATTATGAATGGTTATTTAATTACGGCTGTCCTATCTGCAGTCATTGGAATTCTTGCTTATTTTCGTTATCTTCCCTATGACGATTTATTATTGATGTTCGGGAGAGCGAAAGCATTCTTTAAAGATCCCAATGTTTTTGGACCATTTTTAATCATGCCATCTCTGTATGCCATTAGTCTGTTTGAAAATGAAACCTCTTCAAAAATAAAGAAGACACTCTATGCATTTACCTTTTTGTTGCTGCTTACCGCTATTTTCGTTTGTTTTTCTCGAGCGGCATGGGGGAATTGGGTTATATCTTTCTTGGTATACCTTACATTAGCAAAAAAAGAACTTCTGAAAGAAAGAATAAAGACATTTATTAGCCTTGGCATCCTTTGTATACCGGTGTTGATATGGTTGGCAAACAGTCCATTTGTAAAGAGCTTATTCCAATCTCGATTGAGCTTGCAAAGATATGATGATTCGCGTTTTGCAACACAAAAGGAAGCAATCTTAACAGGCTTGAGAAATCCAATTGGTATCGGACCTGGACAATCAGAATATACTTTTCAGATTGCCCCGCACAGTTTGTATGCCCGAATTTTAACCGAAAATGGAATTCTGAGCGTTTTTCTTTTTGTCTTTCTCTTATCCATTAGCATTCACAAAGCCTATCAATCCTATAAGCGATCTAGTAATGAGACAGCCGCCTATTTCTCAATCATAGTTGCTTCTTTAATTGGTCTTACCTTCAATAGCGCTTTCATTGATACACTTCATTGGCGTCACTTTTGGTTAATTTTAGCCCTTGCATGGTGTGCACCAATAATAAGAGGAGATGACGGGTGAAAATTGTACAAGTGATTACTCGAATGGATACGATTGGTGGAGCCCAAGTACATGTTCGGGATTTGTCTAATCGCCTGGTAGCAGAAGGATATGAGGTGTCAATTATCTCTGGCGAAAGATTAAATTCATCTTTGGAGATTGATCAGAATATAACATATTTTCAAAGTCTGTCTCTTAAAAGGGCAGTGCACCCATATTATGATGTACGAGCCATCTTTGAAGTTCGACAGTTACTAAAAAGAACTAAGCCTGATTTAGTAGCCACTCATTCTTCTAAAGCGGGTTTAATTGGTCGAATCGCTGCTCGATCACTCGGAATTCCGACTGTTTTTACAGCACATGGATGGGCATTTACTGAAGGGATTTCATCTGAGAAGAGAATGGCTTATATCACAATTGAAAAAATGCTTGGAAAAATAACCGATCGTGTAATTACCGTTTCAAATTATGATCGAGAGTTGGCTATTTCCAATGGTGTATTACCAAGCCATAAAATTAAAACGATTCATAACGGAGTATTACCACTAAAAAGACTACCTACAGAAAATAAAAAGAATTCATTTATAAACATCCTAATGGTCGCCAGATTTGATGTTCCAAAAAGACAAATGGATTTAATTCAAGCATGTGAAAAAATTAAACATCTTCCTTGGCAACTATCATTCGTGGGGGAAGGAACTCAATTAACAGAGGCGCAACATTATGTTCAAATTCATCATTTACAAGAACGAGTTCTTTTCTACGGTGCAATGAAGTCAATTGAGTCCCCACTAAGAGATTCGCAAATTTTCGTTATGCTTTCCGATTATGAAGGCTTGCCATTAAGTATTCTAGAAGCCATGCAAGCGGGGTTGCCCATTATTGCATCAGACGTTGGGGGTGTAAAGGAATCAGTAATCGATAAGGAAAACGGTTTTTTAATACCCAAACAAAATCAAGAAATCCTTCTCGAAAGACTGACGGAATTATTAACGGATGCTTCATTAAGAGAAGTGATGGGAAAACGAAGCAAGGAATTGTTCGATGAACAGTTTACCTTTGAGAAAATGTATTTTCAAACTAAGAGAGTGTATCAAAATGTTGTAGACATCAAGAAGAAAAAGGAGAAGGATTGTTGAAAGTATTGATTACAGGTGGGGCAGGATTTATAGGATCTCATGTAGTGGATGAATGTATAGAACATAATTATGAAGTTGTTGTCGTAGACAATTTCAGCGCTGGAAATAGTAGAAATTTGCCCGAAGATTGTAAGGTCTATTGTGTAGATATAAATGAGGCGCACCTGAAAAATGTCTTTGAAGAAGAAAAACCTGATTATGTCATTCATTTGGCAGCACAAGCTTCAGTGATGAAGTCGTTTGAAGATCCCATTCAAGATGGACTCACGAATATTATAGGAACTTTAAAAGTTTTAGAGTATGCCAGACTCCACTGTGTCAAAAAAGTCGTCATCGCATCGTCCGCGGCTGTATATGGGAATCCACAAGTACTTCCTGTAGATGAAAAATTCCCGCTTAATCCTTTGTCGTTTTATTCTCTGTCCAAATGGTCAGGCGAACGTTACGCCCAATTATACGAAAGCTTATATGATTTGCCCTCTTGTATATTGCGTTTTTCAAATGTTTATGGACCACGCCAAAATGCACTAGGGGAAGCGGGAGTCGTTTCTATTTTTATTAATCAACTTCTGAATGCTGAAGAGATGGTGATTTATGGAGGACATCAAACACGTGATTTTATCTATGTGAAAGATGTAGCGCAAGCCTGCAGAACTGCCATGGAAAGTACAAAAACTGGCATTTTTAATATAAGCTCTTGTTCAGAAACAACAATTAATGAACTTTTTGCTATGACATCGTTATTAGCAGGTATTACCGCTGAACCTCAAAAATATCCTTTGCGACAGGGAGAGATTGAAAAAAGTTTTCTGGGGAACGAAAAAGCAATTAATGAACTGGGTTGGCAAGCAACTCATTCCTTAGAAGAAGGATTATCCGAAACGATTGTCACATATAATGCTAGCAAATAACTGGGGGTGAGCAATTTGAAACTCTACCATATTCGAAAACTAGATAACTTGTTGCCGTATAAAAAAAACTGGGATCACATTTTGGAAGTCAATCAAAACGATAACCCCTTTATCGAGTTTCAATGGGTGGAAAACTGGTGGAGATACATTGGGGTAAATCGAGCAATTGAATTCATCGTAGTCGAAAAAGATGAGAAAGTGATTGCATTTTTCCCTTTTCAAATCACTCGCAAATGGAAGACCACATTAATTGAGTTTATAGGACGTGGAGAAGCGAATTATATGGACTTTGTTGTCTATAACCATTTACGAGAAGAAGTAATTGAGTTTGTTTTTGATGAGTTAAAGCGTTCGATGCCAAAATGCATTTTTAACTTACATGGCTTATTATCAAGCAGTCCTTCTACAAATATACTGAGTCTTTATTTAGCAAAAAGAAATTGTGAACCCACAATCTTTTCAGTAGTTACTCCATTTATTAAGACGCAAGAGCTCAATCTTGAGGACTATTTGAAAAAAAGAAGAAAAATTCACGGGCTGGATCGAAGGGAAAAGAGACTTAAATATTTAGGTGAAGTAACACAAAAGACAAGTAGTCTTGATGAAATCGATTGTGTCTTCGCCCTGCATGACAAACGGTGGAAACAGAAAATGGATACGAGTCAATTTACGAGTGAAGAACATAAGAAATTTTATCGTGCATTGCTGAACATAAATGAAGGTCCGATGAACGCAAGAGTAGAAGGGTTGTATCTTGATAACCAGATGATTGCTTTTTCATACGAATTGAATTGCCGGGGACGTATGGTTGGATATGTAATTGGACACGATCCAGATTTTGATATATATGGACCCGGAACGATATTGGATAAAGAATTAATCGCCAATAGCCAAAAGAATTCAATAAGAATTTTTGATTTGAGCATTGGTTATGAACCTTATAAATTCGAATGGAATACAGGAGTAGATTATACGAATAACTTCATATTTTCATCGAACGAATGGCAAGCCCAAATGGTCTACCAACTTATTAGAGGCAAAGGCCATATTCATGCTGTTTTAAAAAAGAATTATAAAATCGTTTTATTTAAGCGGGAGTTTATCGGGCGAAAACTTTATTTTCTTCGAAATGCAACGTTTAAAGAATGGAGAAGAGCTATTTGGAGACTGTTAGGGAAAATCTACTTTCAAAAATCTGTTGATATTTATCAGCAAACTAATGGAAATGAAGTGGGGAGGGAATTTCAATCTCTCTTTTATCCAGAGGCTAGGAAAAGACACCATAACTTATCTCAATTAAATAAGTGGTTTTACAAAGGATTTAAGCCTTATGGTGATTCCACAATTTCGCTGTTTTGGATGCACCCTCGTGTCATTCGTGTAGATGAAGTCGATTATCTGCAACCATTGCCAAAGAACAGTGCCTTTATAGCAGAATGGCAAATTCATAACTTGTCGAGTATGTGTTCGTTCTTGAGACAAGAAAATAAAAATGTGCATGATATTTATGTATCGACATCAAAGAAAGATCCATTAGTTGAAAAGCACTTACAACAATTAGGGTTTACACATGTGAAAAGTGTAAAAAAGAAAAGTGTTTTTTCTAAATCTTCAACTCAAGTTTCTGCGTACTCTACACCCAGGGAGTGACCCGTATATTAAGCCTCATAAGAACAAGTTGGTATATAAAAATTGGTCAAGTTTATTATGCAACACAACCGCATGAGGAGAATTTGTCATCATCTATTATCAGCTATTCAAACGCTCTAATCCCGATCTCCAATTTATCTGAACACGAAACCTACCAAATTGATTTAAATTTGCCAGAAGAAATACTCTTTGGAAACCTAAAGAAGTCTAACCGAAGTCAAATTAAACAAGCTGCAGCAAAATCATTTACACACATTATTCAAACTGATCCCACAAATCAAGAATTACTACTCTTTCAGAAATTCTACAATCATTTTGCCAAAAACAAACACACCCATCGATGTAATGCTTTTCACTTGAAAACGTTGCAATTGTTACGCGACCAACATGCCCTCGTCTTAACGAAAATTTTGGGAGAAAAAGAGGAGACTTTGTGTTATCGCATTTACCTGACAGATCGTATAAGGGCATTGACCTTGTATTCTGCTTCACATTACAGAAAAAATAATTCTTCGGATCTAAAACGTCTTTACAGTTTGGCAAGTCGTTACTTACTATGGAAAAATATTTTATGGTTCAAAAAGAATGGACATGCAATTTATGATTTAGGAAGTTTGACAACTGATGAAAACATTCGTCAATTTAAAATGGGCTTTGGGGGCGAAATAGTGAAAGCATATTCCGGTTATGTTCCAAAAAATAGGATGGGAACGTTTATTTTATGGATACGTAAAGTGAAAATGAATTCTCGTTGGAAAAATCGATGACCAACTCGGGAGCATTGATTGTTTCACTGGACTTTGAGCTGAACTGGGGAGTACATGATGTGTTTTCGTTGGAACAGTACGGAGCTCAATTACTGGGGGCAAGAAAAGCAATTCCTCGAATGTTAGACCTGTTTAAGCAATATGATGTTCACGCAACCTGGGGAGTGGTTGGTTTATTATGTTTTGTTACGAAACAAGAGATGTTGGAACACTTGCCCGAAATAAAACCTTCCTATCTCAATTCTCATTTTTCCCCTTACGAAAAACTGGATATGGTAGGTGACGACGAATCAATGGATCCCTATCATTTTGGCGCATCGTTTCTTAGGGGAATTGCTGAAACGCCTCATCAAGAAATCGGGTCACACACTTTTTCACATTTTTACTGTCTCGAAGAAGGACAAACATCAGAACAATTTGAAGCGGATTTAATCGCTTGTAAGAACATTTTAGAAATGCGGCATGTTGATATGAAATCATTTATTTTCCCAAGAAATCAAACGGATCACCATTACTTGGAGATTTGTAAAAAACATGGAGTAATCAGTTACAGAGGAAACGAAAAAAACTGGGTGTATGAGGCATGTAATTATGGTCAACAACACCCACTCAAAAGGGCGACACGGTTAGTTGATCACTATATCAATTTGACTGGGCATCATACGTATAAGTTGGAAAAGAGTAGACAAGATCCTATAATTAACCTGCCAGCAAGTCGTTTTCTCCGACCTTATAGTAATAAAATGAAAATGTTGGAATCTTTCCGTTTAAATCGAATTAAAAATAGTCTTACCTATGCCGCCAAAAAAGGAGAGATTTATCATCTTTGGTGGCATCCGCATAACTTCGGTTTGAATTTGGATGAAAACATGCGGTTTTTAGAGAGTATATTCGAACATGTTGAAATATTAAAGAAGCGGTATTCGTTTGTGAGTTTAAATATGAAGGAAGCTGCACAAAAAATACAACTTGAGCATCTTTAGCCTGCCCACTACGATATAGTGGCAGGTTTTTTTGTTTTTAAAATGAACTTTTTCTAATGTTAAATGTCTAATATATAACAGAGGTCGAAAAGAGGGATATAGGTTGGGGGATTTGGAAATCGTAAAGCGAGCGATTGCAGGGGATGATGAGTCATTTCTGCTTGTCATGCAAGTTAATAAAGAAGGATTGTACCGCACAGCATTTGCTTTTTTAAGAAATGAACACGATGCGCTAGAAGCAATGCAGGAAGTAATCTATCGTGCTTATAAAAATATGCATAAAGTCAAAGAACCATCCTACGTTAAGACGTGGTTGACTCGTATCATGATGAATTATTGCCAGGATCAGTTAAAGAAAAAGAAACGTTTTACAATTAATGAGACTTTAAATGAAATTTCAATAGATGATGGAACGGTTCAACTCGAATTGCAGGAAGCCTTAAAAAAGCTATCTGAACAGGAACAACAATTAGTGTATATGAAATATTTTCAGGATACGAAGATTAAAGATATTGCAGTTATGGAAAATATCCCGGAGGGTACGGTCAAATCCCGTCTTCACAAAATCTTAAAAACGCTGCGCCAACATCTGACGGAGAAAGGGGAAATGGATCATGTATGAAAAAGAGGAAGAGAAGTTGGATGAACTTCGCCAACAGCTTGAACATGTGAATATACCTACAGAAATGGTAGATGGCGCAATTTTACAAGGATTTGAACGTGCAAAGCGTGAGAAAGTGAGAAAGAAAAAGAGAAGAATACGATATTTTGGAATGATTGCAGCTGCACTTTTACTGATAACTATGGCAACATCTATTCGAGTGTCCCCAGCTTTTGCGAATGCGGTATCAGCTATACCGGGCCTTGAGAAAATTGTTGCAATGATACACTATGATAAGGGCTTAACATCAGCTTTTGAAAATGACTATTTCCAAAAAATAAATGCTTCTCAAACCAAGGGAGATTTAACGCTGACTGTGGATGGTGTCATCCTGGACGAATCGGGAATCAATGTCTTTTACACCGTTAAGTCTGACGAAACAATTAAAAATGTGCGGGTTCAAAATGTGGAATTGAAAAATAACGAAATTAGTCAACCTAGTAGCAGTAGTTTTAGTGTAACTCATGATGATCAGTCAATTAAAGAGTTTAGCAATAAGATCGATTTTCATTTTCAAGAGCCAACGAAGTTTAGTGATTTATCATTTTCACTTTTAATGACTATTGATCAAGCAGGAACAGTAAATGAATTTACTATTCCATTTACTGTACCCGAAAATGTGAAACCAAGCCATAAGTTTGTGTTAAGTAAAGAAGTTGAAATTAAAAAACAAAAGTTCACGATTGAAGAAGTAACCATTCATCCGCTCCGAGTAGATGTACGAATTTCACTAAATCCGGAAAACTCAAAAAAAATCTTAAATTTTACAGATTTACGTTTAGAAGATGAAAATGGAGAGATTTGGGGTTCTAGAGGTGGAATTAGTGGAAGTGGAGTAGGAGAGTTAGAACAAACGATATACTTACAAAGCAATTATTTTGAACAACCAAAAAAACTATATTTACGCGTTAATAAGTTACAGGCAATTAATCAGGATGAAGCTATTGTAGTTGTAGATACAGAAAAGAACATCTTATTGAACAGCCCTCGTGATGGACGCTTACAATTGGGTGATACAAATAAAAAACAGGCGAATTTCTTCTTAACTCAGGCAGAAGAGCAAGATTACAGCTTTGATTTAACCAGTAAAATTCAAGATACCGAAGGGAAAATAATACATTCACCATCTTCCTCAATGAGGTATGATGCAGGAAAAATGGAAAGCTATTCATCCATTAATTTTGAAACAACCGATTACAAAAATCCTCTTCAATTTGAATTATCTGCATATCCA
Source organism: Paenisporosarcina quisquiliarum (assembly GCF_027563315.1). GTDB lineage: Bacteria > Bacillota > Bacilli > Bacillales_A > Planococcaceae > Paenisporosarcina > Paenisporosarcina quisquiliarum. The sequence goes on along the minus strand of NZ_JAMKBJ010000007.1, from coordinate 81,416 downwards.
AATTACATTGAGGGTGATGTGAAGCTAGAATTAAAAAATCCAATTAAGTAAGTGCAAAAAAGGATGCCCACAAAAGTTGTGGCATCCTCTTTTTCTGATTATGAATGATGTTGATTCCAGTCCTCTTTTGTTATGGAAAACACAAAAGCATCGTGATTTTCCCCACCCTGATATAGGTAATTTCGCAGTAATCCTTCTTTTACAAACCCAGATTTCAGCAACAACTTCCACGAAGCTTCATTGTCGGGAAAGGTAACAGCACCAACTCGGGATAGCTCAAGTGTCTCAAAGCAATGTGACAATACTTTTTCAAGAGCTTCATTTACATACCCCTTACCCCAATAATCAGGATGCAAATCATAGCCAACTTCGCACTTTTTGCTCCATAGCTGAAGATTGTTCAAGCCAATTGTTCCAGCTAATTCTCCTGTTTCTTTGATTTGAATACCCCAACGTGCAGAACGTTTTTCCGAGTAGCCTTTATTCATATTCGCAATCATTTTCTCAGCTTGTTCCAATGTTGTGAGGGGGTCCATTCCATAATACCTGGTGACATCTTCACGAGAGAACTGATTGAACAGGTGGACAGCATGGGATTGATTTAAGTCGATTAATAATAGTCGTTCGGACTCTAGTACAGGAAATGACAACAGGAAAACCTCCATATTAGCTTTGAATTTCTTTTGCAAAATAAATAAAGTCTACCGGAATTCCTTCCAGATCAAACTCCCGCAGGAATGAAGTCACTTGACCGCGATGATACGACGCATGGTTGATAAATGTAAAGAACATTTCTTCACGTTTATTCGAAAATGGATCGCCTTTCAGATTGGTAAAATTCAAAGTTTCTTTCCACTGTTCCTCTGTAAGAGTCATGAAAAATTGTTCCATTTCTTCATGTAAATCTGCGAAAGCTTTCTTAGTTGATTCAACGGAACTGACATCGAATTGTTTCCATTCCGGTTTCTCAATACCAGTTAAACGCTTAAACCATAAGTAATCAACACTGATGACATGGGAGTAAGTTTCACTAATGGATGGAAAGGAGTTTTTCGCTTCTTTGTGATAGATCGATGCTTCTTGTGAACCGACATGATTCAATAATTTTTGTGTTGCCCATTTATGATAATGAAACATTGTGGACCATTCCATTTAAATTCCTCCTCTAAAAAATGTGAATATTCTCCATTTTAACACTTTATCAAGATAGTACACTACCACTGTATCTTGTTAGAATTTGGAAAATAGTAATTGCAGTTCATTATAGGCACACATATACTCGATGAAGAGGGGTGTTTATGATGATTAAATTGACAGGTGAGAATTTAAATTTAGAAGAAATGCGATCGATTTTATTTCAGAACGAAACAATAAATCTAGATTCAAATGCACTAACAAGAGTTCAAAAAAGCCGTGAAGCGGTTGAGCGAATCGTTCGTGAAGGGAAAACAGTTTATGGCATAAATACAGGATTCGGTAAGTTCAGTGATGTAAGCATTAATGAAGTAGATGTGCATGCACTACAACTTCATTTAATTCGCTCACATGCATGTGGAATTGGTGAACCATTTGAAGAACGGGTGTCCCGTGCAATGGTCGTATTGCGATTGAATGCTTTATTGAAAGGATTTTCTGGCATACGAGTTGAAGTATTAGAGCGCCTAGCTTATATGGTCAACCACTCCATTCATCCAGTTATTCCTTCCCAAGGATCCCTTGGAGCATCTGGTGATTTAGCGCCATTGTCTCATTTGGCACTTGTATTAGTTGGTGAAGGGTTTGTCTGGCACGAAGGGAAGCAAATTCCCGCTTATGAAGTATGGGGGAATAAAGGAATTGAACCACTTGTGTTAGAAGCGAAAGAAGGCTTAGCTCTAATCAATGGAACCCAAGCGATGACAGCTCAGGGTGTGGTGAACTGGCTGGAAGCGGAGACCTTAGCTTATCAAAGTGAGTGGATTGCTGCGATGACAATGGAAGCGCTTCATGGAATTACAGATGCGTTTCATCCAGCCGTTCATCAAGCGCGTGGCTATGTAGAACAAGTTGACGTTGCACGTAGAATGCTGAAGTGGTTGCAAGGCAGTCAACTCGTCACGACTCAAGGTGAAAAGCGTGTTCAGGATGCCTATTCACTTCGTTGCATTCCGCAAATTCACGGTGCCAGCTGGCAAGTACTTGGTTATGTGAAAGAGAAGCTAGAAATCGAAATGAACGCAGCAACTGATAACCCATTAATTTTTGAGGATGGGGAAGTCATCATTTCAGGAGGAAACTTCCACGGACAGCCAATTGCTTTTGCAATGGACTTTCTGAAATTGGCAGTGGCGGAGCTTGCGAATGTTTCGGAACGCCGAATCGAACGATTAGTTAATCCACAGTTAAACGAAGGGTTACCACCGTTCTTAAGTCCACAACCAGGACTTCAATCAGGTGCCATGATTTTGCAATATGCAGCGGCAAGTTTAGTATCTGAAAACAAGACTTTGGCTCATCCAGCTTCGGTTGATTCCATTCCATCTTCGGCCAATCAGGAAGACCATGTGAGTATGGGAACAATCGGTGCTCGTCACGCTGGAAATATGATTCAAAATGCACGACGCGTATTAGCTATTGAAGCTTTCTGTGCATTGCAAGGTTCGGAGTACAGAGGCAAAGACAAAATGTCTCCATTGTTGCAGGATAAGTGGAATGAATACAGAGCTTTCGTTCCATCTATGGATGAAGATCGGATATTCAGTACAGATATCGAGCGTATCAGTGTTCATATGAAAAATGAAACGGCGTCATCAATTTATACGAAAAAAGAGGCAGTATCGGTTCAGTAACGAGGGATACCTGACTTTTCAGACGTGAAGTGTTATTTTTCAGACGTGGTCCCACAAAAGTCAGACGTGAACGTCACTTTTTCAGACGTCCTCTGCAAAAAGTCAGACTGAGCAATCGCTCATCTCATTAACAATACAAAAAGAAGGCAGTCTCCAATACCGGAGACTGGCTTTCACTCATTTAACACCATATTTTCGATTCAGTTGCACTAAATGGGCATCAGGATGATGGCCGTCTATAATTAAATCTCGCAAGATCTGTGAACCTAGCATGCTGTAAACGGTGCCATTCCCTCCATATCCGAGTAAATAATACTGATTTTTCTTTGTAGGATGTTCTCCGATGAATGGAAGGTTATCAATGGATTCACCAAAAGTTGCACCATACGCATAGTCAATTTCAAGTTGGTATTGAGGGAAGAGTTCACGTAGTTGATCGAGTAACTTTTCAGCCCGATTATTAATTAGTTCCTCAGATTTCGGTGCTTGGGCAGTTTCTTCATCCAAACCACCAATGATGATTCGATTGTCTGCTGTAGTCCTAGCATACAAATAAGGTCTGGCTGTTTCCCATATTAAGGCTTGTTGATACCATTGTGAAAACTGTTCAATGGGTTTCGTTACAATTGCATACGAACGGTTGATTTCAGCACCAATCCTTTTTCCGACTGGAGTTGTTTCATATCCAGTTGTGTAAATTACCTGTTTGGCTTTAAAATCTCCTGCGGAAGACTTAATCGTAATTGTATCCTCCTGCGTCAACGCATCCGTTACTTCCACAAATTCAAATAAATGAGTTCCATTCAGTTCTAGCAAATCCAATATCCCATTAACAAAGAGGTATGGATTCACTTCAGCATCTTCATAGGTCACAAGAGCACCTGGCTTTGTAAAAGATAAATTTTTAGACATGTCATCAGGTTCCCAGTATGCACATGGAAACCCGTGCTTTTTCAATGTTTCATACTCATCTTTTATTTTTTCAACATCCTCTTCCGTAGTTGCATAGCAAATACTTGGACGGACGATAAAATCAGCAGAGATGGGAAGACGCTTTGCGACGGTCTCTAAATTTTTAACAGCATCTAAACACATCTGGTAAAATCGAACAGCAGCCCGTTCACCAATTTGATCAATCAGTTCGTAAAGCATAATATCGTTCGAGTATTGGAGCAGACCTGTATTTGCCATCGTGCTGCCTGTTGCCATATGTCGTTTATCCAGAATTGCTACGCTTAATCCAGCTTCAGATAGCGCAAGTGCAGACAAAGATCCTGACATACCTCCACCTACAATCACAACATCATAACAATCCAATTTTTCATTAACTTCAAAAGGTTTTCTAAGTGGGTAAGTAGTTGGCCAAAAAAGCGAGCCATTATGTATATCCATGAATCCATTCTCCATTCTTTTTTTCCTACATAGTCATTACCCAAATGAACCACTTAAGAAGCCTAATTCCACATGTTTAACCTACTTTTTTATCGTGAAAAATTTTTTTGCAATATCTTTCGAATCAAATTGGTCTATGTGTAAAATGTAGAGCGTATATAAAAAGACCTGACTGTCAGAAAGTACCTATTCTAAATAATTGGAGGGTTAAGGTGAAGAAAGTATTGTTTTTTGGAGATATCGGAATTGATGATACGATTGCCTTGATATATGCATACTTACATGACGAAATCGAAATCGTAGGTGTTGTTGCAGAATATGGAAATGTTTCAAGGGAAGATGCGATATCGAATATTCACTATATCTTTAATTTGTTTGAATTTCCAAAAGATATTCCTGTCATTTTAGGTGCTGATGTTCCCTTAACAGGGGAGCAACCAACTTATTATCCTGAAATACATGGAGAACATGGACTTGGACCCATCATTCCTAATAACAGAGTTCAAGTCGTTGAAAACTTTTATGAAATCGTAAAAATAATTGAGCAGCATCGTGATGAATTGGTGATTGTAAATGTAGGACGCCTTACATCACTGGCTACAATGTTTATCTTATATAAAGACTTGATGAATTCTGTTAAGGAATTCTATATTATGGGCGGTGTATTTTGGATTCCTGGCAATGTCACAACTGTGGCAGAAGCGAATTTCCATGCAGATCCTGTCGCAGTGAAAATTGTTCTTACGTATGCCAAGAATGTCACCGTCATACCTTTAAATGCGACGCAAAAAGCAATCGTCACACCTGAAATGGTCGATTATATTGATCAATTTGGAAAAGCTAAAATTCTTAAACCTTTAATGGAATTCTATACGGATTTTTATAAAAAGCGCAATCCGTCCCTTACTGGAGGCCCTTTACATGATGTCCTGACCTTAATGGCAACCATACAACCTGAATTATTTATCTTTGGCAATTCAACCGTAGAAATAGTTCAACGTCTCGAAGGACCAGCACGAGGGCAAAGTATTGCCGATTTAAAAACCGAACAATTAGATGACGAAGTTAAAAAACATCGTATCGCATTCGACATCGATTATAACCAGTTTTTTTCCGAATTTATTTCGGTCATGATTGGACAAAAGACCAGAAATGGAGAACAGTAATAAATGACAGTGGGATAAAGAATATTTGTGTAAGCTATTATTCAAATATCCCACTTCGCAAAATTGTAAAGTCAACTTTAATATTCACTTTAGCAGTACTATACAACTCGTGCCATTTTTCATGTGTGAGGTTGGAATGTCTGACGGAACTTCGGTAATACTCTCCTAATCCAAAAGCATCGGAGTTAACGTCCTGACAATAAACTAGAACTCTTTCAAGATTTTTTGCTATGCTTTTGCCAATCTCTTCTTCCAATTTCTTCACGTTTTTTGGGTTGTCCAAATCCATATTGGCTCCGATTTCCAACATTCTTCCATTAACAGTAATATGCATATCAAATTCCGGTGTTTGTGGATTTATGAGTTTTACTTGTTTTTTTGTATTGATTGTATCAATGACTACAGGGATTTTTTCTGGTGAATTTTTCGTCTGGGATTCTGGTAATGCTTCTTTAGGAATTGTAATTTCAAACATCGCGGAATCATAAAGGTCTCTACTCAATTTCACATAAAAACTCTCTTCTGTAGATAACTTTCCAACCATTTTACCTTTGTCGAACAAGGCAACTCCAGAAATTTCTACATGTTCTTTATCCCGTTTAATAATCGGAATCGCTATATCTCTGCCAAGCGAGTAATAATCGTGCGCTACTTCATGAAGACTGGATGATATCATTTGTTCGTTTTTGATGTTTTGTTCAAGCAACTTATAGATATGTGTTCCAATATCATCAATTTCTTGAAATTGGTATTCAAGTAACGATTTTGTTTCACCCTCAACAACAGCGACAATAATACTACCACTTGTATCGGAATTTTTCGAAAGGGTATCAATATGGTGGGCAATTCCGTCTTCCGCCAATTCTTCTCCAAACAGGACCACACGCATTTGTCCAGACATTATTTTTTTTGATGTTTTCCTGTTGATTTCTGCACGGGAACCACGAGCGGTTTCATTCTCTGCTGAAACGATTTCCACATTACTTTGGAATTCAGGATTCACCTGACGAATGACAGCCGTTGTCGACAATTTTTCGTTCTCACCCAAATCGTACCCAAGAAGTGTCGTCAATCCAACCTGTTCGAGTAATTTCTGTTCTGCACATCCAGCGATAGTAATAAGCAAAAAAATAAATATGAACATCACTTTGATGAATTTCATCCTTTACGCTCCTTACGAGTCGTATATTTCTTTTTCATGACTGCGAGCAAATATAATAAGATGGGATAAACAAAAATGAGATAAAATCCCACTTTGGAAAAATAATTATTAACCGCATTGATCTCCGTACGAGTTTCAACCGATAAAGATAACATAAAGACCACAATTGAAAAAATCCAAACAAATTGGGTTGAATTAACTTTCACTAAACGAATGCTTCCCCGATAGGCTGCCCAGAGGTATAGACAAAGGTTAGGTAAGATAATCAACATCCAAAAGCAAACAGCAATGTATTCGAACCGCTCGATAAATGGAAATCTGACGATGCTAAATAATGATAGGGTGGCCCAAATAGACTTATTTAATTGGTCAGGGCTAAAATAGGCGATTGAAACTAATATCACGCTTAGGTATATGATTGTAGTGGCCAATAATCCATAATGTACATGTCTTTTCACATTGTTTTTATCCTTGATGAATGGATAAATGACATTCAGGATTTCAAATCCTACTATGGTGAACGTCATAGATTGTGCACCTTTTAAAATATCCATAATATCGTTTTCCATTACGGGCAATAAACTACGTGCTGTAGTAAATTGCAATGGAAAAACCAACATAGGTAAAAGCCAAATGGCTAGTACGAAACTGAAAAAAGAGATGCCAACAATTACACGAAATCCTCCAGTAAATGCATAAATGACGAGTAATAGTAACGTAGCGGATATAAACCATGTTTCTAAATTTGGAAAAACCCACGTTTGGACCACTTCAATATAGTTTCTTAACACAGAGAAAAATGCAGTAGAACAATAAACAATATAAATAAAATTCAAAAAATTTCCAAACCATTTCCCGAAAATGTCTTGATGTATACCATATAAATCATTCGATCCGTAGATCTCCAACGTCTTAATCATAAAGATTGCAATTATGTGAGTGGCAATACCAATGAGTAGAACCGAAATCCATGCATCATGTTTTGCTTCCTGATAAATGACTCGTTGAAAACCGTGTATACCAACACCAATTTGAGTCGTATGAATTACAAAAAAAAGTAGAAAAGCATTGATCATTTCTTGCTCTTTTACTTGTATGGAATTTCTCACTCAAATCACCTTCAGTTCAACTTTTTTCTGGATTAATCGGTTCGGGTTGGTATTTTTCTTCATTCTGTGGTCTTACACTTTTTTGCCTTTTGTATGTGAATGGTAACGGCAACCTGATGATACTATCACGCCAATCCATAAATCTTGGAGGATAAAATGGCGCTGTGTAAGGTGAACCTAAACTAGATTGACGAATCAAATGAATTAGGATAAAGCAAAACCCAAGCATTATTCCATAAAAACCCCAAAAACCAGCCAGCAGAATTAATGGGAAGCGAACAACTCGTATCACGTTGCCCATCATATAACTTGGAGTTGTAAAAGATGCTAATGCGCTGAGCGCTACAATAATTATAAGAATATTACTCGTGATACCGGCTTGAACGGCTGCAGTACCGATTACGATACCACCTACGATACCAATGGTCTGACCAACTTTTGTCGGTAATCGTGCTCCTGCTTCCCTTAATAACTCAATAATTAGCTCCAGTAAAAGTGCTTCAATTATTGGAGGAAAAGGAACTAGGGCTCGGGATTCACTTAAAGGAACTAATAACGATTGTGGAATAATTTCATAATGAAAAGTTAAAGCAGCTACATACAGAGGTGTTAAATAAATGGATAGAAAAACGGCACTGAATCGTAAAAGTCGAAGAAATGATGCAATTGGCCACCGCAGGTTTTGATCTTCCCTGCTTTGAAAGAATTCAATAAATGCATGAGGGCATAGAATTGCCATGGAACTGCCGTCTACGATAACCCCCAATTTACCATTCAACAATCCGTCACAAAACCTGTCTGGTCTTTCTGTTAGTAACATTTGAGGAAACGGTGACAAAGAATTATCATCGATGTATTCAGCTAGGACAGCACTATCCAACAAGGAATCTATTTTTAAGTCACTAATTCGTTGACGAAGGGTATTGACCATTTGCTCTGAAGCAATCCCTTTTATATAAAAAAAGGCAACGGTTGTATTCGTTTGTTTCCCTACATTAAACCTCTCATTACAAAGCTCTGGATTTTTAATGTAGCGTCTAATGAGCGATTCATTGGATGAGAGGCTCTCATTGAATCCTACCTGTGCACCTATTACTTGGGATTCGTTTTCAGGTGCCGCCAATGCCCGGGATACTGTTGTCGTGATTTTTGCCAATACCACTTGAGAAAAGCCATCTAAATGAATTAGCACTGTACCGTTGTACATGGATAATACGGAATGATTTATTTGGTCATCTACATCTACTTCTGGAATAAATAGTGATGACTTCAGGCTTTCAGGTGTTTCAAACTTATGCCTTATTAATTCTGGAATGAGCTGTTCTTTCAAGGTCCGGTCATCCACTAAGCTATTCATATAAGTAACAGTAATATTTGGAGAAATTGTTTTGACTACTAAATCAGATGGATTATTGGTGTGATCTTTAATGGTCTGAAGATAGTCTTTTGAAGAGGAAGGAAACACGTTTTCTTTTTGATTTGATTCTGATTTTTTATTCTCATTAGCATCAATAGAAGGTTTTTCCCGCTTCGAACTACGATTGAATCTTTTTTTAAACATGTCTTTCCCTCCTTTCTTATAGAATAGGCTCTAACAAAATAATCTATACTCACAATCAGAGAGTAATAATATTTCTTATGGGTTAATGACTGCAGACTTTTCGTACAGACCTATCTGCATTTGTTATACTAAACATGAGAAATATAAGTAGAGATTCCAAAGAAAACATTCGCTAAAGGCAGAAAGATGGGGAAATAATGCAATCAAATCAGAAACCTCATATTTTATTAATCGACGGAATGGCACTGTTATTCCGCTCGTTTTTTGCAACATCCGTGTTTGGACAATATTTTAGAAATGATCAAGGTGTACCAACTAATGGTGTTCAAGGTTTTGCCCGCCATGTTCTGAGTGCAAAACAAATCATGCAGCCTACACATATGGCCATTTGTTGGGATATGGGGATGCACACTTTCCGCAATGATTTATTTGATGGATATAAATCCAATCGACCTGCACCACCTGAAGAAATGCTACCTCAATTTGATATGGCAAAGAGTATTTCAGAAATGCTCGGGTGGAAGAACTTCGGTGAAGTAGGGATGGAAGCGGATGATTTGATAGGCTCCATGGCATGCAAATGGCAAAATGAAGCTGATATCACAATCGTCAGTGGCGATAAAGATTTATTGCAATTGCTTACACCAACAACGAAAATCGCTTTTACTAAAAAAGGATATACACTCTATGACGAATATACATATGAACGGTTTGTAGAAGAGTATCAAATTGAGCCATCTGTTTTTGCCGATGTGAAAGCATTTATGGGAGATTCAAGTGATGGGTATCCGGGGGTTAAAGGAATCGGGCCGAAAAGTGCGCTGCAACTGATTCAAACCTATGGTTCAGTGGAAGGCGTGATTGATGCGTTACATGAGTTGAAACCCGGTCAACAAAAGAAGATTCAAGAAAGTATGGACATGTTGCAACTGTCCAAAAAACTGGCAACAATTCATTGTGAAATGGATTTGCCAATTGAGCTGGATCAATTGATTGTGCCATCATACAGTCAGCAATTGTTGAACCAACTGGAGGAAGCGGGATACGGCATTACAAGTCGGTACGCTCGAACTTTATATACGATTTAATTTGGAGGAAACTACAACATGAATTTAAGTTCTCATCTAATGCATATGAAAGACTTTATTTTAGCCCAATCTAAAGAATTGGCAAGTGTCATTACAAACGAACAAAATGCACGATATCCTGAGTTGCAACGCGTTGAACAAGACTTATTTCCATTACGCATTGAATTAGTTGAATTATACGGTGCTTGCTTAGGGATGAGCGAAGATCAACGAGTATTAGTTTTAAAGGAATGGGGGGAAAAAGCTGGATCCTCAACAGCAAGAATGCAACAAATAACGATTGACATGATGCTTCGCGAGGTACCTCATTATCGTAATACAATCGGGAGTCTCATAAAATATGAAGCTCAAAAACTAGAACTGACTGCAAATGAACTTTATGATGTTATTGATGTGTTGGATCGTTCAATAAACGATGTTGTTTATTTCTTCAGTGTGCCGTTTGTAAGGCATGATAAAGAGCAATTGGCTTTTTCTCAGCAAATGGTGGTTGAACTTTCTGTTCCCGTTGTATCAATCACTGACGAGATTGCTGTATTACCCTTAATTGGAACGATGAATGAAGAACGTTCACGTGTACTACATGAACGAGCTTTAACCGAAGCCTCTCGATTACAAATCAAGCATTTAATTATAGACCTATCAGGTGTACAGACAATTGATACATTTGTTGCCCAGCAATTATTCAATCTTCTTGATTCACTTGCCCTTCTAGGCGTGAAAGGGACAGTAAGTGGGATTTCCCCAATCATAGCCCAGACGCTTGTTCATCTGGGACTCGATTTTGGACGGATTGGAAGCTATGCATCTCTTAAACGAGCATTGGCTGTTATTCAATCGTCTTAACACGAGGAGCTATTTTGACAAACGTTAAAACGTCTCGATTCTTTTCATAGGAAATTTCACGGATGCGGCTGGCGCGATTTCTTCCACCATTATCGTGGACAATCAGCGTCTGGTCGTTTTCTTTTTCTTCAAAACCGATGAGTGGGACCCAATGATAAGCAAAATCATAAGAGCCAAACCAGTGAAAAGAAAAGTAGCGGTCAAATTTACACGCAACAGGTCGACCGGCACGTAGTTCCATTTTTGCTTCTTCTAATGAACAGGTATCAATTTCCCACGAAGGTCCGAGTAGTAATCGTAAATTCCGTTTTAAACGCCATGTAAATAGCCCAATTCGAGTACTTCCAAGTAATCGGTACAATCGATTCGCATCATAAGGACAGGAATCTGGCATCCAATAACGCAAAATTGTCAATGCTGTAACGGGACCACAAGCAGATGGCTGATATTTTGACTTAATTGAATCATCATATTGAGAGAGACCTTGTAATTCTAATTGAATACGCATAATATCACCTCAAAAAAAAGAGTTTTTCCGTCTGTTGATTTAACAGTACGGAAAAACTCTTTTTCTGTAAACTTTGAAGCTATTGTTTTACTAATTATTTCAGTATCTAGCATACTATCAAATTATAAGTATCTAAGAACATCTACGTTAGAACCTTCAGCAAGAGCATGTCCCAAAGATTCATCTGCTTTGTATAAGTTTGCTATAACCCGACCGACAATATCACGATTTTCAATTGTCGAGAACTGATCTAATAAATTCTTGATGAGTGCTTGTTTAGTAGACTCATCGTAACTACGGTAGATTTCACCCGCTTGACCGAAATTATTTGTTTTCTCGATATGATTCTTTCCTGCCACACCCGTGATTGGCTGATCAACTTCTTTGAATTCAGGTGCTTCTTTCGGTTCAGAATCAAAGCTGTTTGGCTCATAGTTTACACGTGACATTTGTTGACCAAATGGCATTGCACCATCACGTTGGTTATTTGCGAAAGGACATTTTGGAGCATTGATTGGTAATTGTAAATAGTTAGCACCAATACGGTAGCGTTGTGTATCAGAATAAGAGAACAAACGTCCCTGTAACATTTTATCTTCAGATGGCAACATACCAGGAACAAGTACACCGGGATTAAATCCAACAGATTCTGTCTCTGCAAAGAAGTTATCCACGTTACGGTTTAATGTCATCGTACCAACCAACTCATAAGGGAAATCTTTTTCTAACCAATCCTTCGTCGCATCAAGTGGATCGAAATCAAAGTTATCCATATCTTCAGGTTTTAATGTTTGAACATATAAATCCCATTCCGGATAATCTCCACGTTCGATTGCTTCATACAAATCGCGTGTTGCATGACTGAAGTCTTTTCCTTGCTGTTCTGCTGCTTCTTCGATTGAAAGATTCTTTACACCTTGTTTAGGTACCCAGCGAAGTTTTATATACGTTGTTTTGCCTTCAGCATTAATCCACTTAAATGAGTGAACCGAAGATCCACGAAGATGACGATAATCTTGCGGAATTCCTTCATCCGTAAATAAATGAATTAACATATTTGTAGATTCAGGAGACAGACCCATAAAATCAAACAGTCTAGCAGCATCCTGAAGGTTCGTACGTGGATCAGGTTTTAAAGAGTGGATGACATCTGGGAATTTAATTGCATCTCGGATAAAGAATACAGGCAAATTATTCCCTACAAAATCGTAGTTTCCTTCCTCTGTATAGAACTTCACAGAGAATCCACGTGGATCACGAGCAGTTTCTGGTGAATGGAGCCCGTGAATTACGGTCGAGAAACGAGTAAATACAGGCGTTTCTTGTCCTTCATTTTGTAAGAAAGCAGCTCGGGTATATTTTTTCATACTGTTTTTGACAACGAATGTACCGTGCGCAGCAGCTCCACGAGCATGAACCACTCGTTCAGGAACACGTTCACGGTCAAAATGAGCCAATTTCTCAATTAATTGATAATCCTCTATTAATGTTGGACCACGTTGCCCAGCAGTGCGGGAATTTTGATTATCTCCAATTGGTACACCTTGATTAGTTGTTAGCTTTTTCATCATATCGACTCCTTATTTATAATTATTACAAAAAAGAACTAATTCAAATGTAAAGTATATTTAAGTGATTATCAAGTAATAAGATGTTGGAAATTATTAAAATATTTATCCCAATAGTAGACTTGTTAACTATGAAAAAATACAATATTGATAGATGGGATTATTAGCAAGAATGTTCACTAGGGATTCTGCATAAAGTGGATTCGGATGAATTGGGTAACGTTCTTAAAAAGGGGATAGACAAATGAATATTACGTATAAACGATTATCGAATGTAAGTTTTGAGGATGCACTTGCATTGTTCAATAAAGGTTTTGAAGGATACTTGATCCCTATGAATCTAACAATGGAACAATTTATTGGGCGATTTGGAATGGAAGGATTGTCTGTGGAACTATCAATTGTTGCTTTCGATGGAGATAGACCAATAGGGTTCATTCTACAAGGTATAAGGGAAAATAACGGAATCAAAATATCCTGGAATGGTGGCACGGGTATTATTCCAGAATATCGTGGCAAAGGTATAGGTGCTCTTTTAATGAAGGAAGCGGAGCACATTCTATTAGAAAATGAAGTAGCCATTTCAACTTTAGAGGCACTTTCTGAAAACGAGCCGGCCATCAAATTATACGAGAAGTGTGGTTATGAAATTAAGGACAAACTCCTATTCTTATCAGGAGCCGGAAAACTGATCGAAAAACTTCCCGATTTGGGGGATTATGAAATTAAAAGATTTCCAGCCTTTCATGCAATTGGAGCAGATTTGTTTCCTTCTATCGTGCCTTGGCAAACTGCAGAAAGTATGACCCCAAAAGTTGGTGGAGAAGTAGTAGCATTAGTAGAAGAAGGGAAAATAAGAGCGGCTTGTTTAATTCGGAAAAGAAGCATTTATAATCAAACTTCAGAAGGAATTACGCTATTCCAGGTTGCATCCGGATATGAACACCATGATACTAATCTTCTCTTGGCACATGCACTTGAATATGATCAACCTGTCAGTCGGTCTACGTACAACTTTATGACAGGCGATGGCAATGTGGTAAATTCACTTTTGGAAAGCGGTTTTGAACATACGGCTATTTCCCAAGTTTTTATGATTAAGGAACATTAAAAAACAACCAATCGTTCACCCAAGGGAGTGTAGCGATTGGTTGTTTTCTTTTAATAACCGTTGCAGAGCTGCACGGAAACTTACATACGTTTCGATTTCAACTTGTATACCAGCATGAACAATTTCCCTGACAAATCGTGGATTAAATCCAACATAAATCGGACGAATACCCATGAGTTTAAGTGAGTTGTTAAGTTGGTATATCTCAGTTGCCAAATCATTGTAGTCAAATGATGCAACGTCTTCGACTGTAACGCCAGTAAAATCAAAAATCGCACGTTCTGTCTCGCGATGGTTTCCTGCATATTGTAGAGCTTTTGTTTGAATCATATCAAAGCGTTCTTTGAACATGTACCCGGCAATCGGAATTAATATTGTACTAGGCACGACAGAAGGAATCACTGGGGCAGACATGTTATTAATAATATTTTCATAGTATTTTACTTTGTCTCTCAGTTGTTGCAATTCAAGTTCTTGTGACATTTTACACCTCAGTGAATGTTTTCATTAAGTATATCATAATCTTTTTGTTATTCTACAAAGAAAAAAGGATAGACAAGTTGTCTATCCTTTTTGGCTCTGCAGAAATTCAGTTACTTGCTCAGGTGATTTTGCGTTTGCGCTGTGTAAATGAGCTTTCTTTTCGCTATCCTGATAAATCAATAAACTTGGAATACCCATTACATCATACTTTTCAGCAATTTCAGGGAGTTCATCGCGATTCACTTCGTACCACGTATACTGATTGTATTCTTCAATAATTGGGTCAATGAACATGTCCATTCGCGTACAGTCAGGGCACCATCCTGCAGTGAATTTCACGATGACTTCATTATCTGAAGAAATAATGTCGTTAAATTGTTCAGGTGTTGTAATAGATTTCATTTTCTGTTCCTCCTTGACTTCTATAGGAACAGTTTACACCGTTTCACTTCCAGCGGATAGTAATTTGTTTCATTACTGTAGCTGTTGTTTATAACCTTGGAACTGTTGTGCCTTTTGTTGAATTTCCTGTGCATCTGCAGGTGTTAATGTATACCAACCGTGCTTAAACATTAAATCGTAAAGACTGCGTTGTTGTTTTGATGTTTCTCTCAATTGAGTGAAAATTATTTGATATAATGCATCATGGCTTGCTTCATGCATTGCGGTCGCATAGGCATTACATAAATATTTTTCGGTAGAAAGGGCATCATTTAAAATGTCGCGATCATTTAATTGCGGTGTTTCGGCAAAAGGTGTTTCTGGATTTTTTACTGTTTGCTGATTCATGAAACAGATCCTCCTTCACTTTGTTTCAACAGCTTCAGAATCTCGTCATAATGATTACTGTGCATCTGTTCAGCTGCTTCAAATTCCTTTTTTAAATCTGGTAGTTGGCAGTTTTCAGCTGCCCAATTCATTTTTTTTGTAGCTAATAAATTCCACGACATCATATCTGTGAGGTAGCTGAAATCTTTGGTAGATACCATTTTTGGGGGTTCAGGAAACATGGATGGCTGTTCTTTTGGTTGTGAAAATAAATTCATTTGTTAAATCCTCCTTTTTCTTTTTTAGTGTGAGGAGGAATTGATTTTATATACACAGTCAATTATTTTCTTTTAACGTGCCGTTGCATATATATAAGAAACCTATCATAGTATGAATAGACACTGTGCGTGTAATGAATTTAGCTGGTAAATTTTCGTTATTAATCATCATTTAAATATTGCGAAAAAATTGAAAATGGACTAAACTAAAAGTCATAGAGGTTGTTTCTATTTTTTTTCATTAAAAAATGAATGAGTATTCATTCAACAAAATATGAAGGAGGCTTTGCACGTGACTTATCAAATAAAAAAAGCGGCTGTTCTGGGTTCAGGTGTTATGGGTTCAGGTATCGCAGCTCACTTAGCAAATATCGGGATTCCAACTTTGTTGCTTGACATGGTACCTCGCGATTTAAAAGAAGAGGACAAAACAAATACAAAAGCTCGTAACCAAATCGCTCAAGGTGCATTAGAAAAACTTTTAAAACAAAAGCCTGCTCCACTTGCTTCTAAGAAGAATCTTTCATTATTGACAGCAGGAAATCTGGAAGACGACTTGGAGAAGTTAAAAGATGTGGATTGGATTATAGAAGTAATTGTCGAAAATCTGGACATTAAAAAAGGTCTTTACGAGAAAATAGATTCTGTTCGTAAGCCAGGAACAATTATCAGTTCAAATACATCAGGTATCAGTATTAATGCAATGGCTGAAGACCGGAGTGAAGATTTCCAAAAGCATTTTCTTGGGACTCATTTCTTCAATCCACCACGCTATTTAAAATTACTGGAAGTAATTCCAGCGCAAACTACACTTCCAGAAGTTGTAGAGTTCATGCAAACATTCGGTGAGAATCGATTAGGAAAAGGTGTCGTTCTTGCGAAAGACACACCAAACTTTATTGCGAACCGTATTGGTACGTATGGCCTTCTAGTGACACTTCGTGAAATGCTCTCAAGAGGATACTCAGTTGGTGAAGTGGATTCCATTACGGGTCCTGTCATTGGTCGTCCCAAATCGGCGACATTCCGTACGCTTGATGTGGTTGGGTTGGATACGTTTGGCCACGTTGCCAAAAATGTTTACGATCAGACAACTGGTGACGAACAAAAAGTGTTTGAATTGCCATCCTTAATTACTAATATGCTTGATAAAGGCTGGTTAGGTGCAAAATCTGGTCAAGGATTCTTCCTGAAAAAAGGCAAAGAAATTCTTGAATTGAATGCTGAAACGATGGAATACGAACCAGTTAAAAAATTGAAAACGCCATCATTAGAAATGGCGAAGCAACAAAAAGGTCTTGCTGCAAAAGTGAAGACATTAACTTATGCCAATGATCGAACTGGTGAATTGCTTTGGAGCATTTTAGCACCGACATTGACTTATTCTGCAAAACTTCATGGCGAAATCGCTGATGATATTGTTGCAATCGACAATGCAATGAAATGGGGCTTCGGATGGGAACAAGGGCCATTTGAAGTATGGGATGCTATTGGCGTAAAAGAATCCATCGAAAAAATGACAGCGAAAGGCTTGGAAATACCAGCTTTCGCACAAAGCTTGCTTGATCAAGGATTCGATTCCTTCTATAAAGAAGACAACGGAGATTTGTATTTCTTCAATGGCGAAGGCTATTCATTAGTACCAACAAATGAAAAAGTCATTAACTTAAAACGTTACAAGAAAAAACATGGGGTAATCAAGAAAAATTCTGGTGCCAGTTTAATAGATTTAGGGGACGGTATTGCATTACTGGAATTCCATTCACAATCAAATGCAATCGGTCTCGATATTATCCAAATGATTAACTTTGCAGTTGATGAAGTGGAGAAAAACTTTAAAGGACTTGTCATAGGTAACCAGGGGAAAAACTTCTGCGTAGGGGCAAACCTTGGCATGATTCTGATGGAAGCACAGGACGACAATATATTCGAACTGGATTTTGTGGTTCGTTCGTTCCAAAACGCAATGATGAAAATAAAGTATTGTACAAAGCCTGTAGTGGCAGCGCCATTTGGCATGACTCTTGGCGGTGGGGCTGAAGCCTGTCTTCCGGCTGCACATATCCAAGCATCGCATGAAACGTATATGGGATTAGTAGAAGTTGGAGTTGGGCTTATTCCAGGCGGCGGCGGAAACAAAGAGTTGTATATGAAACACCTGAAAGGCTTACCAACTGGTGTTCATGTTGATTATCAATACGTGGCAAACAAAGTGTTTGAAACGATAGCTATGGCAAAAGTATCCACCTCTGGCGAAGAAGCGCGTGAAAATAACTTCCTAAGCTTTGCTGACGGTGTGAGTGTAAATGCTGATCACTTACTATATGATGCGAAACAAGTTGCCCTATCACTATATGAAAACAATTACAAAGCACCGCTACGTGAAAAAGTACCGGTAACAGGTGAATCTGGTTATGCAACGTTATTGTTGGGTGCTGAAGGTATGTTCCTATCAGGTTTCATTAGCGAGCATGACTTGAAGATCGCGAAAAAATTAGCTTACGTAATAGCTGGCGGAAAAGTGCCTTACGGTACATTGGTCGATGAACAATATTTGCTTGATTTAGAACGTGAAGCATTTTTGAGTTTAGTAGCTGAACCAAAATCGCAAGCGAGAATGCAGCACATGTTATTGAAAGGAAAGCCACTTCGTAACTAACTGAACGAAATGGCAATGAGGAGGAGAACTTATGCGCGAAGCAGTTATTGTAGCAGGTGCCAGAACACCTGTAGGGAAAGCGAAAAAAGGCTCCCTTGCAACAGTGAGACCAGATGATTTTGGTGCATTGGTTGTAAAAGAAACATTAAAAAGAGCAGGCGGCTATGATGGTCCAATCGACGATTTGATTTTAGGATGTGCAATGCCTGAAGCTGAACAGGGAATGAACGTTGCCCGAAATATCGGAGCATTAGCAGGACTGCCAGATACAACACCAGCGATTACAATTAACCGCTTCTGTTCTTCTGGTCTTCAATCGATCGCCTATGCTGCAGAACGAATTATGCTTGGCCACTCGGAAGCAATCATTGCTGGTGGTGTTGAATCGATGAGTATGGTACCAATGATGGGAAATACAATTCGTCCTAACGCAACACTTGCGGAAACAGCACCTCAGTACTATATGGGAATGGGGCATACAGCTGAACAAGTGGCGATGAAGTATGGCATTACCCGAGAAGACCAGGATGCATTTGCTGTCCGCTCCCATGAGCTTGCAGCAGCAGCGATTTCAGCTGGTAAATATAACGATGAAATTGTACCGGTAGAAGTACTGAAACGATATATTGACGATAATAACAAGCCACAGGAAAAGAAATTCATGTTTGAAATGGATGAAGGTGTACGAGTAGGGACGAACATGGAGACTCTGGCAAAACTTCGTCCGGCATTCAATGCACGTGGAACAGTGACAGCAGGAAATGCATCTCAAACTTCGGATGGCGCAGGTGCTGTGCTTGTCATGGACCGCGAAGTTGCTGAAGCACAAGGACTGAAACCACTTGCTAAATTCCGATCATTTGCGGTTGGTGGGGTTCCACCTGAAGTGATGGGGATCGGGCCAATTGTCGCGATTCCAAAAGCATTGAAATTAGCAGGTCTTTCAATCGAAGACATCGACTTGTGGGAATTAAACGAAGCATTTGCATCGCAATCTATTCAAGTGATTCGACATTTAGGTATCGACATCAATAAAGTGAATGTCAATGGTGGTGCAATTGCACTGGGGCATCCACTTGGTGCGACAGGATCGATTTTAACATTGAAAATGATTCATGAATTAAAACGTCAAGGCAAGCAATTCGGAGTAGTCACGATGTGTATCGGCGGAGGCATGGGTGCAGCTGGCGTATTTGAGATTCTTTAATAGAATAAGTGAAAAATAGGAGGAAAATAAAATGACGAATACTATTGCTAATGCAATTAAAGGCGGAAGCTTTTTAGTTGAAGATGTAGAGCTGGATCGCGTA
The DNA here is from genome assembly GCF_027563315.1 of Paenisporosarcina quisquiliarum. Taxonomy (GTDB): domain Bacteria; phylum Bacillota; class Bacilli; order Bacillales_A; family Planococcaceae; genus Paenisporosarcina; species Paenisporosarcina quisquiliarum. The sequence goes on along the minus strand of NZ_JAMKBJ010000007.1, from coordinate 61,579 downwards.
TTTACCCCGGAAGACTTTACAGATGAACATAAAATGATCGCTAAAACAACAGAAGACTATGTGACACATGAAGTGGTACCAGTGATTGAAAACTTGGAACATCATGAATTTGAGCATTCTGTAAGATTATTAAAATCAGCGGGTGACTTAGGTCTACTTGGTGCTGACGTGCCTGAAGAATACGGCGGTCTGGCATTGGATAAAGTGTCATCTGCATTAATTGCAGAGAAAATGTCTCGTGCAGGTGGATTCTCTATCACTCATGGTGCTCACGTTGGTATTGGATCATTACCAATCGTGTTATTCGGAAATGAAGAACAAAAACAAAAATATCTGCCTAAACTTGCAACGGGCGAACTGATTGCTGCTTATGCATTAACAGAGCCAGGCTCGGGTTCGGATGCTTTGGGTGCTAAAACTTCGGCGAAATTAAATGCAGAGGGAACGCATTATGTACTAAATGGTGAAAAACAATGGATTACGAACGCTGGTTTCGCGGATGTATTTGTTGTATATGCAAAAATTGACGGAGAACAATTCTCCGCTTTCATCGTAGAACGTGAATTCTCTGGGGTTTCCGTCGGTGCGGAAGAGAAAAAGATGGGGATTAAATCTTCATCGACTCGTACATTGATTTTACAGGACGCTCAAGTACCTGTTGAAAACTTACTTGGTGAAGTAGGTCGTGGACACGTTATTGCTTTCAACATCTTGAATATTGGCCGTTACAAATTGGGAGTAGGTACCGTAGGCGCATCCAAACGTGCTTTTGAATTGGCAGTTGCTTATACAAACCAACGTCAACAATTTAAGACACCAATTTCTTCTTTCAATTTAACAAAAGAGAAACTATCAACGATGGCTTCACGTCTGTATGCTTCAGAAAGTTTAATTTATCGCACGGTTGGTTACTTCGAAGACCGCATGAGTCAGTTAAGTGCTGACGAGCAAAAAGATGGTAAAGCAATTGCTGCTTCTATTGCTGAATATGCTATTGAATGTTCAATCAATAAAGTGTTCGGTACAGAAGTGTTGGATTATATCGCGGATGAAGCGGTTCAGTTACATGGTGGATATGGTTTCATGCAAGAGTACGAAGTAGAGCGTATCTATCGGGACTCCCGCATCAACCGTATCTTCGAAGGTACGAATGAAATCAACCGCTTGCTAGTGCCAGGCACGTTCTTGCGTAAAGCGATGAAAGGTGAGCTTCCACTTCTTCAAAAAGCACAAGCACTTCAGGAAGAACTTCTAATGATGATGCCTGAAGAAATTGAAGATGCTCCATTAGCGCAAGAGAAAGTCCTTGTACAAAACGCGAAAAAAATCGGCTTACTTGCTGCAGGATTAGCTGCTCAACGTTATGGCACGAAACTTGAATCAGAACAAGAAGTATTAGCAAACATTGCGGATATCGTGAACAATTTATTTGCAATGGAATCAGCTGTTCTACGTACAGAGAAAGCAATTCAGCGTGATGGTGCTGAAAAAGCGAACCAAAAACTTCTTTACACACAAATCTTCTGCCAGGAAGCTTTCGAATGTATCGAAAAAGATGCTAAAGAAACATTGATTGCTGCAGTTGAAGGCGATAACTTACGCATGATGCTTTCTGCACTGCGTAAATTGACTCGCTCAACGCCTTACAATGTCATTGCGAAAAAACGTGAAGCATCGGTGAAATTAATCGACGCAGAAAAATACGTAGTGTAAAACAAAAATCCGGACGCTTCTGATGAGGCGTTCGGATTTATTTTTTGTTAGACTAATGAAAAAGAAGTATGGAGGTTAAATGATGGTTATTACGTATTATGGATATCCAAAATGTGGTACATGTAAAAAGGCAAAAGCCTGGCTGGATGCTGAAGGCGTTTCTTATCATGATGTACATATTGTAGAAACACCTCCTTCGAAAGAAGAACTGAAAAAAATCGTAGAGACCAGTGGAAAGCCGTTGAAAAAATTCTATAACACAAGTGGCATGAAATATAGGGAGCTTGGCTTGAAAGATAAAATCCCTTCCATGTCGGAAGATGAACAGTTTGAGCTGCTAGCATCTGACGGGATGCTCATTAAAAGACCTCTTGTGACGGACGGGGTGAAAGTCACCGTCGGTTATAAAGAATCGGATTTTACTGAGAATTGGAAAAGCTGATTATCTGTTCTTGTTTTTATAGAAAGATTATGTCAAACTGAAGTTGAATGTATTACATATTTGGAGGGGTATTAATGAGCACACCAAAAGAATTACGCTACTCTGAAGAACACGAATGGGTTAAAGTTGAAGATGGAAAAGCACGCATCGGAATCACACATTTCGCTCAATCTGAGCTTGGTGATATTGTATTCGTTGAACTTCCACAAGTAGGCGATGAAATCAAAACAAACGAACCTTTTGGAAGTGTTGAATCTGTTAAAACAGTTTCTGAACTTTACGCACCAATCAGTGGTAAAGTAGTTGAAGTGAACAGCGGCTTGGAAGACAGCCCTGAATTCGTAAATGAATCTCCATATGAAAATGCTTGGATGATCGTTGTCGAACCAACAGACTTGTCTGAAGTGGACTCATTAATGACTGCTGAGCAGTACGAAGAAATGACTCAAGAGTAAAATCGTTAGTTGAACGCCGACATTTGTTCGGCGTTTTTTGCATATGTCGATTATAACTGCGAGTTTAAAAAGGAATATTAAAAGTATGGTATCGGTTGTCATGGGGAAGAGTTAGTTGCAACCGGATGGACATTACTTTTAATAAAATTTTTTAAATAACCTTTTAAGTCAGTACAGCCAGGAGTGATCCCATGCCAATTGATAAAGTCATACTTGTAGAAGGACGTTCAGACAAACAGAGAATAATGAGGCTTATAGCAGAGCCTGTTGAAATCGTCTGTACAAACGGAACGGTAAGTGCTACCCGTCTGGAAGAGTTACTGGCACCTTACGATCAGTTGGAAATCTATGTATTTGTCGATGCTGATAAATCGGGCGAAAAATTGCGTGCACTCATTAAACGTGAATTTCCCGAAGCCCTTCATTTATATACTGAACCAGCCTATCGTGAAGTTGCAACAACCCCGATGAAAGTTCTTGCAACTGTGTTACTCGGTGCCAATATCGATGTGAAATCGGAATTTATTGCCTAAAAGGATGAATACAATGAAAGAATGGACACGTGCGGAGTGGGAGAATCAGTCCCAAAACGCAAAGGTGGCAGCTTATTATTTATATGCACCGATGTGCGGAACTTGTATGGTAGCTTCAAAAATGCTTGAAGTTGTAGAAGAACTGTTACCTGAGGTGGAAATTGGAAAAGCCAATTTAAATTATGTGGAGAGTTTGGCGATTGATCATCAAATTGAAAGCGTGCCGTGCTTACTTGTTGCCGAAAATGGCCGAATTATTGAAAAAATCTACGCATTTCAATCAGTTCCACATCTGTATAATCGATTAAGAAAAAATAATTGACGTAGACTTTTGAACATGATACATTAGCTTTCGTAATAAAAACTTAAAACTTAATATCGTCGCTCTTATAAAGAGAGGTGGAGGGAAGTGCCCTATGAAACCCGGCAACCGTCACAATTTGTGAAATGGTGCCAAATCACTCAAAGTATTTTTGCTTTGAAAGATGAGAGAACGGTCTGACGTATATAATTATGCATTGGTCCCTTCTGCTTGTCTGCGGAAGGGATTTTTATTTTTCACAAGGGCATCTTAATAATGATGTGTTATTAAATGTGAAATGAAACAATGCTTCTGCGGCCAGCACAATTGTACGATAAATTAACGCAACATTTAACAGATACTCAGAGGTGAAGTGAACATGATTCAATTACAAAATTTATCAAAAAGGTTTGATACCGCTAATGGCCAGCTCATTGCGGTTGATAACGTGAATGTAACCGTTGATACAGGAGAGATCTTTGGCATTATTGGATACAGTGGCGCCGGGAAAAGTACTTTGATTCGATTGTTGAATGGCTTGGAAAAACCTACTGCTGGGAGCGTCACTGTGAATGGACAAGAAATCTCATCCAGTTCAGGACAAGCTCTTCGTAGCGCAAGACAAAAAGTAAGTATGATTTTCCAACATTTCAATTTGTTATGGTCTCGTACAGTAGAAGAGAATATATCATTCCCACTAGAAATTGCCGGGATCAGCAAAACAAAACGTGCAGAACGAGTGAAAGAATTAATCGAACTTGTAGGATTGACAGGTAGGGAGAAAGCATACCCTTCCCAGTTATCCGGCGGTCAAAAGCAGCGGGTAGGAATTGCACGTGCCCTTGCAAACAATCCAGAAGTACTGTTATGTGATGAAGCAACATCAGCGCTTGACCCAGAAACTACAGATGCCATTTTGGAACTGTTAGTAGATATTAATAAACGATTAGGATTGACGATCGTTCTAATCACGCATGAGATGCATGTCATCCGTAAAATCTGTCATCGGGTTGCAGTTATGGAAGCTGGAAAAGTAGTTGAAATGGGAAGTGTTCTACAAATATTCCAAACACCAGAACAACCCATTACAAAACGCTTTGTTGCACAAGTAAATGGTCCAGAATCTGCAAGCCAGACAATTGCTCATTTGGTTGAGCAATATCCTACAGGAAAACTTGTAAAACTGGTGTTTGTCGGAGACAGAACTGAACAACCAATTCTTTCAAGGTTGATTAAACAATACCAAGTAGAAGTAAACATTGTTCAAGGAAATATTGCACAAACTCAAAATGGTGCGTATGGAACGTTATATCTTCAAATCGATGGAGACTCAATCGCAATCGATCAAGCAATTGATTATTTACATGGTCAAGAAGTTCAAACGGAGGTGATCTCAAATGATTGAAAACCTTCTACCGAATGTTGACTGGGAAAAAATGTGGGAAGCCACACTTGAAACGTTATATATGACAGCAATGGCTACTGGTCTGACTTTCATTATCGGTCTGGCCCTTGGAATATTGCTATTTCTGACTAGTCCTCATCAATTATGGGCAAACAAAATAGTCTACTGGTTAACAGGAGCGTTCGTAAATATTTTCAGATCGATCCCGTTTATCATTTTAATTATTTTGTTGATTCCGTTCACTAAATTTTTACTTGATACGATTCGTGGGGCAAATGCCGCATTACCAGCACTAATTATCGGTGCAGCACCATTTTATGCCCGCATGGTGCTGATTGCATTACGCGAAATCGATAAAGGAGTAATAGAAGCGGCTCGTTCAATGGGAGCGAAAACTTCTACTATTATATGGAAAGTTCTTTTGCCAGAGTCTTTACCGGCATTGCTATCAGGGCTTACCGTTACTGCTATCGCATTAGTTGGTTATACAGCAATGGCCGGCATTATCGGAGCGGGTGGTCTTGGTAACTTAGCGTTCCTGGATGGCTTCCAACGAAGCCGTGAAGATGTAACAATTGTCTCCACGATTCTAATCTTACTCATAGTCTTCGTCATCCAATGGGTGGGAGACGCTATTACAACTAAAGCAGACAAACGTTAATTTGGTTTCATCGGGTTAACTCGATAAAATATACAACAAAAAAGGGAGAGACTTTCATGAAGAAATTTGTAGCAGGAATTTTATTATCGGCAAGTGTCATTACACTTGCAGCATGCGGTGGGGATGACTCATCTTCAGGAGACAACAAAGAGCTAGTTGTTGGGGCGTCGAACGTACCCCATGCAGAAATCCTAGAACAAGCAAAACCGTTGCTTGAGGAAAAAGGAATCGAACTTAAAATCGAAACTTACCAGGATTACATTTTGCCGAACAAAGATTTAGAAGCTGGCGATCTGGATGCAAACTACTTCCAACACATTCCTTACTTGGAATCACAAATTGCGGATAATGGTTATGATTTCGTCAATGCAGGCGGTATTCATATCGAGCCAATCGGCGTATATTCAAAAAAATATAAATCACTTGATGATCTACCTAAAGGCGCAACAATTTTAATTAGTAATTCTGTTGCTGACCATGGTCGTGTTCTTTCTATGTTGGAAGCTGAAGGCTTAATTAAATTAAAAGAAGGCATTGATAAAACAACTGCTGAAGTAAAAGATATTGTTGAAAATCCTAAAGACCTTCAATTCGATGCAGAATATGAAGCTGCACTTCTTGTTCAGTTGTATGAAAATGAAGAAGGCGATGCGGTGTTAATCAATTCTAACTATGCAATTGATGCCGGTTTGAATCCTTTGGAAGATTCAATTGCAATTGAAAATACAGATTCACCTTATGTAAACATTATTGCAGTTAAAACTGGTGATGAAGAGAAGAAAGAAATTAAAGCTTTAGTTGAAGTATTGAAATCGAAAGAAATTCAAGATTTTATTTTGGATGAATGGGGCGGCTCAGTCGTACCTGTTGAAAAATAGTAACAAGCAGTCAAGACGTCGGGAAACCGGCGTCATTTTTTGATCTTGTTATTTTAGATTTTATTTGTGGATGAAAACGATAAATTCCTTGTTCATGCTGCCAAAGTCAATGACTAATCCGATTAAAATATCACCATTCTAACAGCTAATGAAAACAAAAAATTCCGTCTATTTAGAATAGCGTTCACTTTAGTAAGTAGGTGTGATAAAGTAATGTCATCTTTTCAGAAAGAACACTTGTACATTTAAGGAGGACATCATGAAGAAGATCAAAATTGGCTTATTGGCACGTATCGTATTGGCAATCGCGCTCGGTATTTTAATTGGTTCCATAGCACCTGAAAGTGTCGTTAGATTAATGGCGACTTTCAACGGTTTATTCGGGAACTTCCTAGGATTCGTGGTACCTCTAATTATCATAGCGTTCATTGCTCCAGGGATTGCGCAACTTGGCAAAGGTTCTGGAAAACTGCTTGGACTGGCAACGTTTTTTGCATATGGATCAACATTAGTGGCTGGTTTTCTTGCCTTCTTTGTGGCATCTGTTGTGTTACCAAAGTTCATTTCTTCCTCTTCAGGAGATTCATTTGAAAATCCTGAAGAATTTCTCGCGACAGCATTCTTTAAAGTTGATATGCCTCCAGCGGTAGGAATTATGTCAGCATTACTTCTAGCATTTATCTTTGGAATTGGGATGGCATCAACAAATAGTGATATCCTAAAAAAAGGTTTTGATGAGTTCAATATCATTATTGAAAAAGTCATTGCCAACGTAATTATTCCTTTACTACCTGTACATATTTTCGGGATCTTTATGAACATGACCTATGGTGGACAAGTGGCGAAAATATTATCAGTCTTTGCAATTGTTTTCGTTTTGATTATTGCCCTTCATTTCGTTATGCTTTTGCTGCAATATTCAACTGCAGGTGCATTGAACAATCAAAATCCATTCAAGCTGATGAAGATTATGTCGCCGGCATACTTCACTGCACTAGGCACACAGTCATCGGCTGCAACTATTCCAGTTACATTGGAGCAAGCTCGTAAAACGGGTGCTTCTGAAAAAGTAACGGACTTTACGGTACCATTATTCGCTACAATTCATTTATCTGGGAGTACGATTACACTGGTAACTTGTGCAATCGGAGTTCTATTATTGAATGGTCAGCCAGTTGAATTAAAAGAAATTATTCCTTTCATCTTTATGCTGGGAATTACAATGATTGCTGCACCTGGTGTTCCTGGAGGAGCTGTCATGGCTGCAATCGGATTGTTAAGTTCCATGTTAGGATTTAACGAAACGATGATTGCATTAATGATTGCTCTTTACTTAGCACAGGATAGTTTTGGAACGGCAACAAATGTAACTGGTGATGGAGCATTGGCATTAATCGTAAGTCGCTTTGCTCGTGATAAAACGAGTAACCACAACTCCTTAGAATCATAATATTCAATGAGTTTCGACTATTTTGTATAACCTTTACAGTGGGACTATTGTTATGGTAGGATAGCAAAGCAATTTGACCCCATTTAAAGGAGATTTACTCATGAAAAAATTATTATTATTACTAGCTTCACTTACCATCGTCCTTGCGGCATGTTCATCTGAGAAAGAAGAAACTCCTGATACTTCAACTAATGGTGCAGGGGCAGCAAAGACTGAAGAAAAAGCAAACCCAGCGGCAGACATGATGAAGTTTTACTTATCAATTTCCCAATCTATTAATGAGGTTGATGCTGACCTAAACACTTTTGAAAATGCACAAGGCGAAGCTGCACTTCCTGAAGGTGAAGAATTGAAAACAATGAAAGATGCTGCAAAAGTCTCTGCGGATAATGCGGCTGCAAAAGTAGAAGCTTTGGAAGTTCCTGAAGCTTTGACAAAACAACAAGAAGCGATCGAAAGTGCACTGACTAAAATGCAAGAAGCTTACACAATGAAATCACAAGCATTAGTTTCTGAAGGTGACGTTAAGTTCGATGAAGCAAATGTGAAATTCCAGGAAGCTGACACAGAGTTAAATGCGGTACTAGAAGAAATTGGTTTGGTTGGTTCAAGCATTTTTAATGAAGTTTCTTTATAAGAAGTAACATGAAAAAGTTCGTCCGTTCATTCGGATGAACTTTTTTTGTTTAACCTCGTTTTAATTGGGTATATATATAATTGTGAAGGATAACAACTTGCAGAAGTAGGTTGAAAAACTGAAAGGAATGATTCACTATCCAATCACTAGATTTTACCTACACAGAACGTATGGACCAAGCATTCAGAAGCGCACATGGAGTTGGACTGGTTGATTACCAAAACAATGCAGATTTACGTATTAAAATCGAAATGCAACGTGAGCGAGACCATGAAGTTGGCCAACAAGTAGCAGCTCGTTTAGAGCGACAAGCCCATAGAGAAGTATAATAATTAATAATGAAAGTCAGTGAGCCTCGGTTCATTGACTTTTTTGTCGTTTCTTAGTGAAATCAATTCTCATTTAGAAGGGCTTTATTGAAAATGAAAAATTCGGCATGGATGCATAAAATAACACGTGCTGATATTAGTAGATTTCAATTGTTTAAACGATTTTTATATATTTAATAGCCCGTCTAAAAGATTTGCAAGGGCTCGATAATTCGGTTAAGATTAGAATGATAATAAATTAAGAATGGGTTTTTCCGTTCATTTATAATATGGAGGTTACAAAATGTCGACTTTAGTTATTCAAGATCTTCACGTTGCCATTGATGGTAAGGAGATTCTTAAAGGATTGAACCTTACACTTAATACAAACGAAATTCACGCAATTATGGGACCAAACGGTACTGGTAAATCAACATTAGCTTCAGCTATCATGGGTCATCCTAAATATGAAGTAACTTCTGGTTCTGTCACTTTAGATGGTGAAGATGTTCTGGAAATGGAAGTAGATGAGCGTGCACAAGCAGGTCTTTTCCTGGCTATGCAATACCCAAGTGAAATCACTGGTGTTACAAATGCGGACTTCCTACGATCTGCAATTAACTCTCGTCGAGAAGAAGGCGATGAAATTTCAATCATGAAATTCATCCGTGAACTAGATTCCAAAATGGAATATCTTGAAATGGATCAAGACATGGCTCAACGCTATTTAAACGAAGGTTTCTCTGGTGGTGAGAAAAAACGTAACGAAATTCTACAATTAATGATGCTTCAACCAAAATTTGCGATTCTTGACGAGATTGATTCTGGTCTTGATATTGATGCACTTAAAGTGGTTTCTAAAGGAATCAATCAAATGCGCGGCGAAGGCTTCGGTTGTTTAATCATCACTCACTACCAACGTTTGCTTAACTACATCACACCTGATCATGTTCACGTAATGATGCAAGGTCGTGTTGTAAAATCCGGTGGACCTGAACTTGCTCATAAACTGGAAGCTCAAGGTTACGATTGGATTAAAGAAGAATTAGGAATTGAAGACGAAACTGTAGGTCAAGAAGCGTAAGGAGGAGACATACACATGACGGTTGAAACAAAATTGGCATTAACCGAACAAGATGTACGCTCCTATTCATCGGCTAAGCAAGAACCTTCTTGGTTTGCTGAATATCGTGTACAAGCTTTACTAGCGGCAGAAAATTTGCCAATGCCAACACCAGATAAAACGAAAATCGATAAATGGAATTTCACTAACTTCCCAGTTCATTCGGTTGAAAGCACACCTTTTGCTTCAATTGCTGAATTACCTGAAGAAGTGAAAGCCATTGTAAATAATGAACAAAAAAGCGTCTATATTCAACGCAATAATACGCCTGCTTTTTTACAGATTTCTGAAGAGTTATTAGCACAAGGTGTCATTTTCACAGATATCTTCACGGCTGTTCGTGAACATAGCGACCTTGTACAAAAGTACTTCATGACAAACGGTGTGAAATCGGACGAGCATAAGCTTGCCAGCTTACATGCAGCTTTGTTAAATGGAGGCGTGTTTGTTTACGTACCGAAAAATGTTGAATTAGTTGAACCAATTCAAGTTGTGTTCCTGCATGACGATGCTCAAGCGTCGCTATTCAACCACACAATTGTTGTGGCGGATGCGAATAGCTCAGTAACTTATGTAGAAAACTACCTTTCAACTGTTCCCGAATCTGCAGGACTTGTAAATATTGTTTCTGAAGTTTTCGCTGAGGACAATGCCCGTATTACTTACGGAGCTGTTGATGTTCTTGCTAAAGGCGGTACAACATATGTTAACCGTCGCGGAATCGCTAATCGCAATGCACGAATTGAATGGGCTCTTGGTTTAATGAATGATGGCGATACGATTTCAGAGAACGTTACACACTTAGTTGGTGACGCTTCTTATGGCGATACGAAAATGGTAGTCGTCGGTCGTGGGAATCAAAAGCAAAACTTCACGACTAAAATCATTCACTGGGGCAAACATTCCGAAGGATACATTTTAAAACATGGTGTTATGAAAGATGAAGCTTCTTCTATTTTCAACGGAATTGGTAAAATCGAACATGGTGCTACGAAATCAAATGCAGTTCAGGAATCTCGTGTATTGATGTTGAATGAAAAAGCACGTGGAGACGCTAATCCAATTCTATTAATTGATGAAGATGACGTTACTGCAGGTCACGCAGCTTCTGTAGGTCGTGTAGATCCACTTCAACTTTACTATTTGATGAGTCGCGGGATTTCCAAGCAAGATGCAGAACGATTAGTAATTCATGGTTTCCTTGCGCCAGTTGTAAACGTATTGCCAATCGAAGGCGTTAAAAAGCAACTGACGGAGGTAATTGAAAGGAAAGTGCGCTAATGATCAGTAAAGACATTCGAAGCTATTTTCCCATATTGAATCAAGAAGTGAACGGCAACCCACTTGTCTATTTGGATAGTGCGGCAACATCTCAAAAACCCGTTCAAGTCATTGAAGCCTTAAAAAAATATTACGAGTTCGATAATTCCAATGTTCACCGCGGTGTTCATACCCTTGGTAACCGGGCGACTGAAAGTTATGAAGGAGCACGTGAAAAAGTCCGCAACTTCATTTCGGCAAAGTCTACTCAGGAAATCATTTTTATGCGCGGTACAACAACGGCTATTAATACGGTCGCACAAAGCTATGGTGGTGCAAATGTGGAGGAAGGCGATGAAATCGTCATCACTTACATGGAACACCATTCGAATATCATTCCATGGCAGCAATTGGCGAAACAAAAAGGCGCGGTATTAAAATATGTGGATTTAGAAGAAGACGGTACGTTGTCTTTGGAAAAAGTTCGCGCAACCGTGACGCCTCGTACAAAGATTGTCTCAATCATGTATGTTTCAAATGTTCTTGGCACAATGAATCCAATAAAAGAAATTGCACAAATTGCTCATGAAAATGGTGCCATTATGGTGGTAGATGGTGCACAAGCTGCACCTCATCTGCGTATCGATGTGCAAGATCTGGACTGCGATTTCTTTGCTTTTTCTGGTCATAAAATGTGCGGTCCTACCGGGATTGGTGTCCTTTATGGTAAGAAAGAATTGCTTGAGCAAATGAAGCCGATTGAATTCGGCGGAGAAATGATTGACTTCGTTGGATTGTATGATTCAACGTGGAAAGAGCTCCCTTGGAAGTTTGAAGGTGGCACGCCGATTATTGCAGGTGCAGTAGGTTTAGCGGCTGCAATCGATTTCCTCGAAGAAATCGGCCTTGATGAGATCGAAAAACATGAGCACAAATTAGCTGCTTACGCGATGGAACGTATGTCTACTATTAATGGATTGACGATGTACGGTCCGAAAGATCCTGAAAAAAGAGCTGGACTTGTAACTTTCAATTTAGATGATGTACATCCACACGATGTGGCAACTGTTCTCGATATGAGTGGAATTGCCGTACGTGCCGGACATCATTGTGCACAACCATTAATGAAGTGGTTGCAAGTATCTGCGACTGCACGTGCAAGTTTCTATGTTTACAATTCGGAAGAGGATATTGACCGACTAGTGGCGGGACTTAACACGGCAAAGGAGTATTTTAACGATGTCTTTTAATAACTTAGATCAACTTTATAGAACTGTGATTATGGATCATTACAAAAAGCCACGTAATAAAGGGGCACTTGAAGACAGCGTAACAATCGATATGAATAACCCTACATGTGGGGACCGCATTCATTTGACATTGCAAGTTTCTGATGGTGTAGTACAAGATGCAAAGTTTGACGGAGAAGGATGTTCCATTTCCATGGCATCAGCATCCATGATGACACAAGCTGTTAAAGGGAAGCCTGTGGATGAAGCGTTAAAACTATCCACAATTTTCTCGGATATGATGCTTGGAAAAGAATATGATGACTCTATTGACTTAGGTGATATCGAAGCACTATCCGGTGTAGCCAAGTTTCCTGCGCGTATTAAATGTGCAACCCTTGCTTGGAAAGCCATGGAAAAAGGTGTAGAAAACGAATCACATTCGTAACAGAACGGAGGAAAGATGATGGCAAAAAAAATGCCTGAAATCGGCGATTACAAATATGGTTTCCACGACAAAGACGTATCTATTTTCCGTTCAAAACGTGGACTGACACGTGAAATCGTTGAAACAATTTCAAATATGAAAGAAGAACCCCAATGGATGTTGGACTACCGTCTGAAATCGTTGGAACTGTTCTACTCAAAACCAATGCCACAATGGGGTGGAGATTTAGCTTCCCTGAACTTCGATGAAATTACGTATTACGTAAAACCATCGGAAGCTACTCAAACTTCATGGGATGAAGTACCAGAGGAAATTAAACGTACGTTTGATAAACTTGGTATTCCTGAAGCTGAGCAAAAGTACTTGGCTGGTGTATCTGCTCAGTATGAATCTGAGGTAGTTTACCACAACATGAAACAAGAACTAGAAGACATGGGAATCGTCTTTAAAGATACTGGTTCAGCTCTACGTGAAAACGAAGAATTGTTCAAAAAGCACTGGGGTACGGTTATTCCAAACTCTGATAACAAGTTCGCAGCATTGAACTCAGCAGTATGGTCAGGCGGATCTTTCATCTATGTGCCACCAGGTATCAAAGTTGAAACGCCTTTACAAGCTTACTTCCGTATTAACTCAGAAAATATGGGTCAATTCGAACGAACGCTAATCATCGTTGATGAAGGCGCACATGTGCATTATGTAGAAGGATGTACAGCACCGGTTTACACGACGAACTCACTTCATAGTGCGGTTGTTGAAATCATTATAAAAAAAGACGCATATTGCCGCTACACAACAATCCAAAACTGGGCAAACAATGTTTATAACCTCGTAACGAAACGTGCCGTTTGTGAAGCGAACGCTACGATGGAATGGATTGATGGAAATATCGGTTCTAAATTGACAATGAAGTACCCGGCCGTCATCTTAAAAGGTGAAGGTTCACGTGGTATGACATTATCAATCGCTCTTGCAGGTAAAGGTCAACATCAAGATGCAGGCGCTAAAATGATTCACTTGGCTCCGAACACGTCTTCGACAATTATTTCTAAATCAATTTCGAAGCAAGGCGGAAAAGTGACTTACCGTGGTGTCGTTCGTTTCGGTCCTAAAGCTTCAGGTGCCCGTTCAAATATCGAGTGTGATACATTGATCATGGATAACCTGTCGACTTCAGATACGATTCCATACAATGAAATCTTGAACGATAATGTATCTTTAGAACATGAAGCGAAAGTTTCTAAAGTATCTGAAGAGCAATTGTTCTACTTGATGAGTCGCGGTATTTCACAGGAAGAAGCAACTGAAATGATCGTTATGGGCTTCATCGAGCCATTTACAAAAGAATTACCAATGGAATACGCAGTTGAGATGAACCGTTTGATTAAATTCGAAATGGAAGGCTCAATCGGCTAAACCAATAATTTTACGAACCTCGCCTTTTGGGCGAGGTTTTCTTTGTTTTAAACTCAGTAGTGAAAGGTTTTTAAGTTGCCAATAGGGCTGAGAGTAGAAACCAGGACTCTTGGTTGTAATAATCGAGGTTCACGTAGGAAAATTTGGCGTTGACGGGTTGGCCCCCTCTATTTAGACACCATCTTTAAAAATTAAAGACTAATCTTTTGTGAATGGCCATTATTTTCTTGAAAACGACTTAAAAATTGGCAAGGTGAAAGATAATTTAAACTTCCATGATATCGTCGTTCATTGTAAAAATCGATAAATACATCCAATATTTCATAGGCATGATCAAAACATTCAAAGTCTTGTTGCTGAAAACATTCTCGCTCCAGGATGCTGTGAAATGATTCGATAAACGCATTTGAATTCGGCGATTTCTTTGGAATTCGTTCATGGTAAATCCGTTCATCCTCACAAAAATCGCCAAAGTGATCGCTAACAAATTGTGGACCATTGTCTGTCCGAATGATCAAACGTTTCTCTTGTTCATCTTCCTCTGGTCGAGGGACGTTACGACGTTTCAAGGAATCTTGAATCATATTGGTGATACTAGTAGCTTTACAATCAGATCCTCGATAATAGCCAACGATTGAACGATCAAAGACATCAATTGCACTTGCGACAAAGAAGAAACGGCCACTTTGTGCGATAGATCCATATTTAATATCTAATTGCCACATCTGATTTGGACCTGTAATAACGTGATTTCTTGCCAAACGCCGTGGGTGTTTGCTTTTCTTCTTGCGCTGCGGCAAGAGGATACCCATCTCTTTACAGAGGCGATACACCTTCTTTGCGTTGATTTTTAAATCATACACAGTCTTTAAATGGTGGGTAAGTTTTCGATAACCGTACACGCCTTCTTCACCCTCAATCGCTTCCATCAGAAACTCTTGAATTTGTTCATCCGAAATTCGCTCTTCCTTGTTCGTTAAGGAAAAACCAGGACAGGGACGTCCACGCTCTTCCGCTTTTTCAGGATTTTGAGCGACTGGCTTATAGTAAAACAGGGAACGGCTTAAACGAAGGAATTTCATCAACCGTTTAATAGAAAACCCTTCTTCATGCCATTCTTTTACCATCTCCAACTGTTCATCTATACTAAAGTGTTTTTTTTACGATTTCTCGCAAGAAAGCGACTTCAAGTTCTTTTTCACCCAATAGCTTCATGGCCTGATCATATTTCTTCTGGAGTTCGTCATGTGTAGGCTCATCCGAAAGGATGGAAATATCCTCTTTTTCCATTTGATCGCTAATCTCATCTTGGTATTCAATCATCCACTTTTTTAATGTTGAACGATCGATTCCAGCTTTTCGTGCAATGGAAGCGTTGTTTCCTGTCTCTAATGCCATGCGAACATATTTCTTTTTCACTTCTTCAACTACGGCAATTTTCTTATTAGGCATTTTTTTCCCCTCCTATTCGATTTAAACATCCGCTCACAAGTTTTGTTTTATTGTAACTCGCTTACTTTATGGTGTCTAAAACTTTAAGGGGGCTTAAGAGTTGACGTAGGAATTATCGGAGATGACGTAGGAAAAATCGACGTTCACGTAGGAAAAGCATCTTTTGGCGTATGCTTCATCATCACGGCACATCCTCGCCTGCAACAAAACCATCAAATTCCTTAATCTCACTACATACAAAAGCTTTCTATGAGATATGGAGCATTTATTATGACGAGGGCGTCTACTTTCCAACAGGAGCGCAGCGAAAACAAGACCATTAAATCTTTAAACACGAATTGGAGCCATTCCGCTCATTCGCTCCAGGCTCTTTTCTGTGAGAGAAGAATGCTACTTAACTCTGCAAGTTAACTTGGAGATGAGACGTCTTTGAGCGATAAAGTGGTCGATATGAGCGATAAATCTTCGGTATGATCGACAAATCTCCAGTATGAGCGATAAACTACGCGAAATGAGCGTTAAATTTTTCACAAACGTCAGCGGGGCTAAATATGCGTCTCATTGTCCAAGTGTACTAGCCAATGAAACAGTTTCTACTTTTCAACAGGAGCATAGCGAAAACAAAATAATTTATTCTTTAAAACCTGAATGGGGGCCATATGAACGATTGAACACTATACTTCGCAGGAGAGCTATACAGAGGCTGTTTTGTCCTGTTGTCATTAGAAATTATGGTATGATAATGAACAAATGAAGGGGTGATTCAGATGATTCACGTCGGTCTTACGGGATGGGGTGACCATCCGGACCTTTACAGCAAAGATTCAAAAAGTAGCGAAAAACTAGTCGATTACAGTGCTCATTTTCCTGTGGTTGAGCTAGATGCAGCTTTTTATGCGATTCAACCTGAACGGAATATGCGGAAGTGGATTCGCGAAACTCCTGAAACGTTCCAATTTATCGTAAAAGCCTATCAAGGGATTACCGGTCATCAACGTGGGGAATCACCTTTTGCAACAACCGAAGAGATGTTCACGTTATACAAAGAATCGCTTGGTCCATTGGTGGAAGCCAATAAATTAAGTATAGTTCTCATACAATTCCCACCATGGTTTGATTGTCAAAAGAAACACGTTGACTACATACAGGAAGTGAAAGAACAGCTCCAAGGGTTTCCTTTAGCAATCGAATTTCGTCACCAGTCTTGGTATTACCCAGAGTTTAAGGAAAAGACGCTCGACTTTTTAGTAAAGAATCATTGGATTCATTCGGTATGTGATGAACCTCAAGCGGGTGAAGGAAGTATTCCACTTGTCCCGATAGCGACTTCAAAGGACCAAGTATTGCTGCGACTCCATGGCCGTAATGTTCATGGTTGGCGGAATCCTGGAAACGACCAAAAGTGGCGGGAAGTCCGTTATCTATACGATTACAACAAAGAAGAGATGCTGCAATTAGCGAATGTCGTACGATCACTAGACAAGCAGTCTAGACAAGTGACTGTGTTATTCAACAATAACTCGGGTGGGCATGCAGCTAAGAATGCCAAGCAATTTATGCAAATGCTAAATCTTCAATATGAAGGATTGGCACCAAAGCAACTAGAGATGTTTGAAGGAGAATGGTAATGGAATATGTATTATTGGTGATTGTGGGATTGTTATCCGGGATAGTAGGTGCATTGGTTGGACTCGGAGGAGGTATCATTCTGGTGCCCGCAACTCTTTTTTTAGGGGGCTCCCTTGGATTAATTCCTGGAATCACACCTCAGAATGTCGTGGGGCTTTCTGTTTTTATGATGATTTTTACTGGACTAGCCTCTACTTTGACATACATGAAAGCCAAAACAGTTGATTACCGCAGTGGTCTAATCTTTTTTGCTGGAAGTGTTCCTGGTACAATTTTAGGCGCCTGGGTGAACAAAGGACTGGATTTACCTTCATTTAATTTGTATTTTGGCATTTTAATGATTATCTTATCGACGTTATTAATGGTTCGAAAATATTTAAAACCTGTTGAGTGGTTTGTCAAACATGGCAAGCAAAAGACATTTACTGATGTACAGGGGCAAAATTATGTGTATGGATATCCTGTATGGTTCGCTTTGTTGCTGACTTTCGGAGTAGGTTTTGCATCTGGATTATTTGGAATCGGTGGGGGCTCCATTATTGTACCAGCCATGATTTTGCTATTTCTATTCCCACCACACGTTGCTGTCGGGACTTCCATGTTCATGGTGTTTTTATCCGCATTGGTCAACTCAGCCAGCCATATATCTCTAGGGAATGTACCTTGGTTATATACAATTCCTGTTGTCCCGGCTGCTTATATTGGAGCCAAAATAGGTGCACACTTAAATCAACGTATTCAATCGGAAACATTGGTATTTGCTTTGCGTATAATTCTATTACTACTCGGCGTACGTTCGATAACTGCGGGACTCATGGGATAAGGAGTTGGTCAAATGATTGAAACCATTCATTTTTATCATACCAATGATTTGCATAGTCACTTTCAACATTGGCCACGTATTCATGAACTTGTGACCACACGAAAAAAATGGCATCTTGAAGAAGGCGAATCAAGTTTCACGTTAGATATAGGAGATCATATTGACCGCTCACATGTTTTTACTGAAGGAACACTGGGAACTGGTAATGTTGAATTATTAAACAAAGCTCTTTATGACGTGGCTACCATTGGTAACAATGAAGGTATTACATTGGCTAACAATGAATTGGAAAATCTTTATCAAGATGCACAATTTCAGGTTGTAGTAGGAAACTTGCTCAATCAAAATGGAGAAGTCCCAAACTGGTTACTACCTACTACCATTCTTACAACAATCCAAGGAACAAAAATCGGTGTAACTGCCCTAACAGCTGAGTACACGCATATTTATAAACAACTTGGGTGGCAAGTGACAGATGCATTTGGAGCTATGAAAGCACATATTGATCATTTAAAAGACGAAACCGATATCATTATTTGTATGTCGCATTTGGGAATTCAGGTAGATGAAGAGATGGCTGATCAGTTTCCTGAAATAGATGTGATTTTCGGAGCACATACGCACCACATTTTGCATGAAGGAAAGCTGGTCAATCAATCCCTTTTAGCTGCAGCCGGTAAATTCGGTTATTACGTTGGGCATGTCACGCTGAGCTTTGATTTAGAGAAGAAAGAAATTGTAGAGAAACATGCACTTTTGTATGACACAAATGAGTTGAAAGAGAGTCCAAATGAAGAAGAATTTCTAAATGATTTAGTCAAGAAGGGGAAAAATCTCTTATCTGTTCCGGCATTTACCCAGTCAGAACATCTTCAAAAAGAATGGTTTAAGGACTCCACTTTGTCGTCTTTTTTTGGGGACGCATTAAATGCATTTTGCAACACCGAATGCGCGCTTTTCAATGCAGGCTTGTTTTTAACAGATTTACATAAAGGGGAAGTATCTCGTTTTGATATTCACCAATTGATGCCCCATCCAATTAACCCATGTGTCATTGAACTCACAGGCGAAGAATTAAAAGATATATATAAGTTATCGTTAAACGAAAGCTGGCCAAATCTTGAACTTAAAGGACTGGGTTTTCGTGGTGTAGTGATGGGGAAAATGATCACACATCATTTTAAGGTAGTTGATGAAGACTTGATTGTGCACGGTCGTTACATTAACCCTACAGATAGAGTCCGTTTGGCGACTATTGATATGTTCACTTTTGGATATTTCTTTCCTGCTTTTAAAGTACTGCCCAAAATTTACTATATGCCGGAATTCATTCGGGATGTTCTGATTGCACATGGTCAAAACAACAATAATAGGAATAATTGAGGCTTCCTGGTCGTAACATGACCTAGGAGGCTTTTCTTGTGCGATTACGTAAAGTACCAAAAAGGTCAATTTCTTGGAAGGGTAAAAATATTGTTCCGATACTATTTGTTATTGTGGTGATTTCTGTTGCTTTAATGTTTTATCTTGTCAATGTTCGCTTGACGCCAATTTACTTACAATATGCAGAAGTACAATCCGCTAAAATCGCCTCACTGGTCGTAAGTAAAGCAATAAACTCCCGCACAGCCGATGTAATGGATGTAAATGATATTATTGAAGAAATCCCTACTGATCAACCAAATATGGTAACAACGAAATTCAACACGGAGATTATCAATCGAGTCCAGGCTGACACGAACACGTTAGTACAAACACACTTAGAACAGGCTGAAGAAGGGAATTTGGATAATTTACCTTATTTAGACGACATAGAGTATGACCCACATGCAATGGAAGATAACGGAGGAATCGTATTTTATGTCCCTCTTGGTCAAGCAACGAATATCCCGCTTATAGGTAACCTCGGACCTAAAATACCAATTCGGTTCCATGTAATCGGAAATGTACATTCGGACGTGGTATATGATATCACTGAATTTGGTATTAATAACGCAATGGTTGATGTAAGCATTGTAATAAATGTCAATGTACAAGTTATTGTGCCACTTGCAACTAAAACCACAACAATCAAGCAGAAAATTCCCGTTGCACTGGGAATCATTCGAGGTCAGGTACCTCAAATTTATACCAAAGGTGAGGGCAGTACACAACCTTCAATTGAAGTGCCGTTACAAAATCCGCAGGTACCAACTTCACCAACACCACCAGAATAAGCTTGCAAAACTAGCAGAATATTGTTAGTCTAAAAGGGAAATTAATATCGATGGGTAGAGGCCGCATGGCTTATGAGTAACATACGCGAGGATGACAACGAAGACCGTATGCTAAAGGAAGCTTTGCCGAAATGAAATGACTGGGTCCACCAGCATTTGATTGGGGTTATTCTGAATAAGGATAACACTGTCATTTATAAGTGAAATACTTATAAATGGTGAGCTACAGATCGTGGGTAGGATACATCAATTTGTCTATTCGCAACTTGTAGAGGCTGGCTTCCAAAACATTCGTTCAGAGTGTTAAAGATGCCAGCCTTTTTTGTATGTTTACTCGTATTCTGTGACCACCCCCATAAAGGAGGAGGAACATAGGTATGTCAGGCACTATTTTTTCAATTTTACCACCAATTATTGCGATCGTGATGGTTCTCATTACACGTCGCGTACTACTCTCTCTAGGGGTAGGAATCGTTCTTGGAGCGTTATTAATCCATTCATTCGCTCCAGTACAATCATTAGCTACATTGTGGCAATCATTCAAAGGGACATTTTGGGATGCCGGTTTAAATACGTATAATGTATTTATCATTCTTTTTCTATTTCTACTGGGCATCATTACGGCATTCGTCAGCTTGTCAGGTGGAAGCCGAGCATTTGCGGAATGGGCAGTTAAGCACATTAAGACACGTCGTGGGGCGAAATTATTAACAGCATTTTTAGGCATTATTATCTTTATCGATGACTATTTCAATGCTTTGGCTGTTGGTCAGATTGCTCGTCCAATTACCGATCATCACCGCATTTCACGAGCAAAGTTAGCATACTTTATTGATTCAACGTCTGCACCGGTATGTGTAGTTTCACCCGTATCCAGCTGGGGTGCTTACTTAATTGGCTTGATTGGTACAATTTTGGCAACACAATCAGTCATTACGTATTCACCATTGTCTGCTTTTGTCATGATGGCTCCAATGAATTTTTATGTGGTCGCAGCTCTTGCAATGGTATTTTTTGTAGCCATCACAGATTTTGATTTACTGGAAATGAAAAAACATGAACGAAGAGCAATTGACACAGGAGAAGTGTATGACCCAGCGAAAGAAATTCCTGGCCAATTAAAAGAAGATTTCCCGGTTCACAACCACGGGACAGTAAGTGATTTAGTACTTCCGATTGTAACTTTGGTTGTCGCAACCATCAGTGCAATGGTCTGGACAGGATATCAAAACGCAGGTGTTATGGATATATGGGCAATTTTCGAAAATACAGATGTACCAAAATCACTATTAATTGGTGGAAGCGCTGGTGCAGTCGTTTCAATTTTGCTTTACCTGAAACAGTTTGGGAAAAATGAAAAAGCCAGCTCAGCATTTTTATTTAAAGGAATCTGGAGCGGCTTGCAATCAATGTTACCAGCTGTATTAATTTTGGTATTTGCTTGGTCTTTAACTTTCATCATTGGTGAACTTAAAACTGGAGAATACTTGGCTCAAGTCGTAACAGACGCCAACATTCCTCTAGGATTATTGCCAGTAATTTTGTTTATTCTAGCTGGAGGTATGGCATTCGCAACAGGTACTTCGTGGGGATCGTTCGGTATCTTATTGCCGATAGCAGGAACGATTATGATCAATGCGGAACCGACCATGTTATTGCCTGCTTTAGCAGCAGTGTTGGCAGGATCAGTATTTGGGGATCATTGTTCACCGATTTCAGATACGACTATCTTGTCTTCTACCGGGGCAGGAAGTAATCATATTGATCATGTAACAACTCAATTACCGTATGCATTAATTAGTGCAGCGGTGGCAGCCATTGGTTATTTAGTTTTAGGATTAACAGAGTCTGTATGGTTATCTTTTGGTCTCGTAATTGCTATCCTTGCTATACTATTTTTCTTCCTGGCTAAGAAAACTAAAAAAGTTGAAGAAGTAACAGTTAAATAGATAGATACTTTGAACAGCAAGGGTTTATACCCTTGCTGTTCTTTTTATAAGTAATAATTATTTTTTTTGAAAAAACAGCTTTACAAGTCAATTCCCTATAGTATACTGTTTTTAAGATTAGTAAATAATCTGAAAATAAACAAGCTTCCTAATATTACAATAGTAATTTGGAGAGCGAAATAAAAAGGGGGAATTAACATGGAACAACGTTCTCAATGGGGAACACGAGCGGGCTTTATTTTGGCTGCAGTCGGTTCCGCGGTAGGTCTCGGAAACATTTGGCGTTTCCCGTACGTAGCGTATGAAAATGGTGGTGGAGCTTTCTTTATCCCGTACTTATTCGCACTTTTAACAGCTGGTATTCCTATTCTGATTTTAGAATTCACTATGGGCCATAAATATCGTGGTTCTGCTCCGTTATCTTTCTTCCGTTTAGGTGGGAAAAAAGCAGAATGGCTTGGATGGTGGGCAATTTTTGTTTCTTTTGTCATTTCAACATACTATGCGGTCATCATAGCCTGGGCGATGAAGTACACAGTGTACTCGATCAATCAAGCATGGGGAGATGACACGGCAGGATTCTTATTTGGTACAGTGTTGAAACTTGGTGATACACCAGGTGAAGCTGGCGGATTGGTTCCTGGTGTAGCTTTGCCATTATTACTTGTTTGGGTTATTGCATTTATTATTTTATTCGCTGGAGTTAAAAAGGGTATTGAACTCGCAAACAAAATTTTCATTCCGACGCTTGTCGTTATTTTCTTATTAGTAGTTATTCGTGCTGTGACATTGGACGGTGCAGGATTAGGCTTAACAGCATTCTTCGAACCGAACTTTTCTCAGTTAAGTAATCCAAAAGTATGGGTTGCTGCTTACGGTCATATTTTCTTCAGTTTATCCATTGCATTTGCAATCATGATTACGTATTCTAGTTATCTTCCAAAGAAATCCGATATTACGAACAATGCGTTTATCACTGGATTTGCCAACTCTGCATTCGAGTTACTAGCAGGTATCGGGGTTTTCGCAGCACTTGGATTTATGGCTGCGCAACAAGGTGTGGCAGTAAGTGACGTTGCTTCTGCTGGTGTGGGTCTGGCATTTGTTGTATTCCCACAAATCATCAGTGAATTCCCTGGAATGAATGGTCTGTTCGGCGTATTATTCTTCCTTTCACTCGTATTGGCTGGTTTGACATCACTTATCTCCATTTGTGAAACGTATGTTGCCGGTTTTTCAGAGAAGTTTGGAATTTCACGCAATAAAGCGGTTGCTTTCGGTGTTGGGTTAGCAGCAGTTATTTCATTCTTATTTGCTACAAATGGCGGTTTATACTTCCTTGATGTTGCAGACTATTTCATCAACCAATTCGGTATTGCGGCAATCGGTTTAATCGAAGTGATCGCGATTGCTTGGTTCTTCAAAAAGCTTCCACTATTCGAAGAACATGCAAACGCAGTTTCGGATATCCGATTGGGAGCATGGTGGCAGATCTGTTTGAAATTCGTCACTCCATTAGTTCTTGGTTACATGATGTTCGGTTTACTGAAACTGAACCTATTGAAACAACATACAGATGGCGATGGAAACATCATTGGGAACTATGAAGGCTATAAAGACAGCTTCATTTTATATTGTGGTTGGTTTGTAGCTGCAGGTGTCATCATTTTAGGCTTCATCTTCTCAGCGCTAAAATGGAACAAAAATACGGATGTTGATGCATATCAACATGCAGATGGCGAATAAGGGGGACTTCACATGACAGTTAGTGCAATTATCATGATGATTGTTGGAGTCGTCATCATTTGGGGCGGCCTGGCAGCAAGTATTATGTATGCTGTATCTAAAGCAAAACAAAAAGCATAAGAAAGAGCGCCTCTTACACAGAGGCGCTTTATTTTTTGATGCCGGTGTATGGTTGTGGGACGTGTTGGAATATGGTACATTGACAACAGTGAGTAACTTACCTACATAGTCTGAAAAGAATGGGGTTAAAAATCATGACGACAAAAGAAACACATATCCGAAAACCTGCCTGGTTGAAGATTAAATTAAACACGAATGACAATTATAAAGGTCTTAAAAAAATGATGCGTGAAAACAATTTACATACTGTATGTGAAGAAGCAAAATGCCCAAATATTCACGAATGCTGGGGAACTAGACGTACAGCCACATTTATGATTTTAGGTGCAATTTGTACACGTGCATGTCGTTTCTGTGCAGTCAAAACAGGCTTACCAAATGAACTTGATTTAGCGGAGCCGGAACGAGTAGCAGATTCAGTTGTCATGATGAATTTAAAACATGTCGTGGTAACTGCAGTAGCGCGTGACGATTTAAAAGATGGCGGTGCTGCTGTATTTGCAGAAACTGTGCGTGCAATTCGTCGCAAAAATCCATTCACTACAATTGAAGTTTTACCGTCAGACATGGGTGGTATTGAAGAAAACCTGAAAATGCTGATGGATGCAAAACCAGATATTTTAAACCATAATATAGAAACAGTTCGTCGTTTAACACCGAGAGTTCGTGCACGTGCAAAATACGATCGTTCTTTGGAGTTTTTACGTCGTTCAAAAGAAATGCAACCTGATATTCCAACTAAATCATCTTTAATGCTCGGACTAGGGGAAACAAAAGAAGAGATTATTGAAGTAATGGATGATTTGCGTGCTAACAATGTGGATATTATGACCATTGGCCAGTATCTACAGCCATCTAAAAAGCATCTTGCAGTTCAAAAATATTATTCACCACTTGAATTCGGGGAACTACGTAAAATTGCCATGTCCAAAGGATTTTCACACTGTGAAGCGGGACCATTGGTTCGCAGTAGTTACCATGCAGATGAACAGGTAAATGCAGCAGCAAAAGAAAAACAGCGTCTTGGTGACGAGCAATTAGCTCTCACAACAAGTTGATGGAGCGTGAATTGATGATTACAATCGATCGATGGGACTATGAGATTCTGATAGATTATCGAGAAGCATTTAAAGAAGAGGCTTTTCAAGATCGTTATAGTGAGATTTTAAATAAATATGATTACATTTTAGGTGACTGGGGCTATGGACAACTTCGCCTGAAAGGTTTCTTTGATGATAAAAATCAAAAAGCAACTTACGATACGAAAGTCAGTACATTGCAAGACTACTTGTATGAATACTGTAATTTCGGCTGTGCCTACTTTATTTTGAAAAAAACCGGACCAGCAAAACCGGTGGCAGTTCCAGCTGCAATAGAAGAAGTTGTGAAAGAAGAAATACCACAAGAAGAAAACCTCGATTCGGATGTTCAATCATCCTAATCGAGGTTTTTCCTTATCCCAATAATTCCTGTAAATAATCCCGTAGTTCTGCTGCTTCTTCTTCACTCCGGTTATAAACATGTTCCAAATAACCTTCTTCTTCTAAATCATCAGAACCCAATATAGCAAAACGATTATATTGAATATCCATTACAAGTACTTTTCCGAAAAAACGGCTACTTTGTAAGATCGCCAAGTCATATCTTTGGGATTCTCCGGTAAAGCTGACAAAGCGTGTTTTTGTATCTTCTACATCATCATATAAGAAAAAACGTTCCATATAGCAGTTCTCCTTCCACTCCTAGCAATTATGGTACTATAGGATGGAAAAGACAATCAACCAAGAACATATAAAGTGAGGAAACCTTATGTATTTCGTAGACCGCAAAAAAATTAATATGACATTAACGTATATGACATCACTTTTAGAAATGCTAGAGACATCTGCAAATTCAAATGGGAATGAATTCGAAAAACTGGCGTTGGAACGAATAGCTCAAAATATCATTGAGTCCATGATTGACGTAGGGAACTCAATGATAGACGGATTCATCATGAGAGACCCTGGTAGCTATGAAGACATTATTGACATATTGACTGACGAAAAAGTTATATCTGTTGAGATGGACGCGCCACTGAAAGAAGTGATTGAACTTCGTAAAATGTTAGTGAGAGATTTTATGAAAGTTGACCACGGGAAAGTACAAACCATTTTGCAAACAAATTTCCAGGCGTTAAGACAATTTCCTTTGAGCATTGAGCATTATTTAACACATGAACTTGGGCCAGTTTCAGCATTTTTGCCTGAGGATCAAGCATGAAAACATATAAATGTTATTGCATCGACCTGGATGGAACTGTCTATCGTGGAAAAGAGCCGATTAACGAGACAGTACAATTTGTTCACCACTTGCAACAACAAGGAAAAGAACCTTTTTTTGTGACCAATAATGCATCACAAACACCTGACCAGGTGCTTTCAAAGCTTTCGGGCTTTGGGATAGAAGCAAAGCGCAGTCATATTATGACTTCTGCTATGGCAGCTGCGAAGTACATTGCTTATCATTACCCTGGCAAAGACGTGTCTATGATCGGGGAAAGAGGTCTTCACGATGCACTGCTTGAAAATGGCGTAAACATTGTTTCTTCTTCAAAAGAAGTTTTTGTGATGGGAATTGACCGAGAAATTACATATGAAAAACTGGCACAGGCATGTTTGGATATCAGGCAAGGTGCAACGTTTATTTCAACGAATAGCGACCGCGCTTTTCCTAATGAAAGAGGCTTGATGCCCGGAAATGGAGCGTTTACTGCACTCATTCAAAATTCCACAGGGATTGAGCCAATATTTATTGGAAAGCCACAGGGGCATATGCTTGAAATGATCCGGCTTGAACATCAATATGAAAAAGAAGACATGGTGATGATTGGAGACAATTATGATACCGATATTATGGCAGGAATAAATTTTGGAATTGATACCATTCATGTTAATACTGGCGTGACTTCTACAGAAGAAGCGTTGCTGAAATCAGTACGACCAACAGGTACTTTTGAAACTTTAGTGGAATGTATATAAAAAGGAGCTGCATCATCGCAGCTCCCCTTGAGTTAAAATAGTGGATTTTCATCTATATATTCATAAATCTTCTTCGTTAGTTCATCTGGCGAATCAGCTTCTACGACATCACCATTCACAACTGCAAAAAAAGACTCAGCACATTTTGTACAATAACTTAAACAACCGTATTCCAGAACGTCTAGGTTCGGGTCGCGTTCTAATTGTTCAAATGTTTTTTGCGAACCATTCGCTAAATTACTCACACAAAATTCTACCATTGGATTCACGTTCTTCACCTCGCTACATCGCCATGCTACTCTTTTTTTTTTCGTTCGTCAATTCGAGTGTCTTATTGTGAAACTTCTCACAATGATTTATACTTACAACGTAAAGAAAGACTGTATATAAATTGCTCAAGGGAGATTTTTTTATGAAAAACTTAGTGCTACTGGGCGGTGGATACGGCAACATGCGTGTGTTGCTTCGTTTACTTCCTAATAATTTACCTGAAGATGTACAAATTACTTTAGTGGATCGAACACCATTCCACAGCTTAAAAACAGAGTTTTATGCGTTAGCAGCAGGTACTGTTCCTGATCAGGAAGTGCGTGTGTCGTATCCAGAACATGAACGCTTGAAAATGGTTTATGGTGAAGTCGTTGAGATTAACCGTGACAAAAAAATGGTCGTATTGGCCAACGATATTGAAATTCCTTATGATGATGTAGTGATTGGATTAGGTTGTGAAGATAAGTACCATGGTGTACCTGGTGCTGACGAATTCACTCTAAGCATTCAAACAATCGGTCGTTCACGTGAGACATTTAACAAGTTATGTGGATTGCCTTCTGGCTCAGTAGTCGGGATTGTTGGAGCCGGGTTAAGTGGAATCGAACTTGCCAGCGAATTACGTGAATCACGACCGGATTTAAGAATTAAATTGTTCGATCGAAGCCCACGTATTTTACGAGACTTCCCAGAACGTCTAAGTAATTTCGTGAAAAAATGGTTTGATACGCACAATGTAGAAGTGATCAGTAATTCAAACATCACAAAAGTAGAACCAACTGTTTTGCATAACCATGAAGAGACGATTGAAGTGGATGCAGTGGTATGGACTGCAGGTATTCAACCTGTCGCACCTGTACGAAACATGGATACGGAAACTGACTCTATAGGGCGTGTTATGTTGACTCAATACCATAACTTACCCGAAGACGAAAGTGTCTATGTAGTCGGGGATTGCGCAGCGTTACCATATGCACCAAGTGCTCAAGTTGCGGAAGAACAAGCGGAACAAATTGTTGAAGTGCTTCATGCACGATGGAAAGGCAAAGAGTTGCCTGAAACTATGCCAGAAATCAAACTTAAAGGTTTCCTCGGTTCTTTAGGGAAAAAACAAGGTTTTGCATACTTGGCAGATCGCACAGTTACCGGGCGTATTGCACGTTTGCTGAAATCCGGTGTGCTATGGATGTACAAGTGGCATAATGGCTGATGAATAGAAAGAGACCTGAAAGTTAAAAATAACTTTCAGGTCTCTCTTTTTTATTTACTCACAAAGCCATGCTTTTCTAATTCGACAAATACTGGTTGGAGTTGAATATAGCCCTCACCAACCACTTCTCCAGCAACTAAAACGAGCGGGAAAAAGAATTCTTCCTCCAATACCCTGTTTGCCAATTCCCTCTGACGCTCATTGTCCACTGGCTTTTCAATATCAATATAAGTTATTTCATATGGTTGATTAGGGTATTTGCGATCAATGGCTGCTTGAAGCCATTCATACGTATCTCTTGACGTAGGTGCATTGACACAGCTGGCGCAAACGACATCTGCACCATAAATTTCAATTGATATTGCCTTTTTCTCCATGATTATTATCCCCGTTTCGTATGTACTGATGGATTTTTTCTTCTCTTCACATTATAATAATTATAAGGAAAGGAGTCGAAATAAATGACTGATACAATGATGACAGAACAAGTTCAAGAAGTACTAGATAAATTACGACCATTCTTACTCCGCGATGGTGGAGATTGTGAGCTTGTCGATATAGAAGATGGCATCGTCAAACTTCGCCTTCTAGGTGCGTGCGGAAGCTGCCCAAGTTCTACAATTACATTAAAAGCAGGTATTGAAAGAGCCCTATTGGAAGAAGTTCCAGGTGTGGTTGAAGTAGAACAAGTATTTTAATCCGAAAATCCAGAACGCCATTTCAGATTGACACTTGTGCTGGAAGAGCTGAATAAATAGTTTACTTTCGCTTAATGACCTGTTGCATAGATAGTAGCGGGACAATACGAAGGTGAAAGCCAGCTGTTTTTATGCTGTACAATTTGGGGCCTTAAAAGGCTCCTTTTTTATACATATCTTTCTCCATTATAACCAAAAGGTTGGATTTATGGAGAATCAATTTAAGTTGTTGTAGTTGTATGTAATTGTTCATAATTGGTATCATAAAGGAAAGAAGGAAGGTGTAACGGATGACACAAGTTGTCGAATTATCAGAAGCTGCAGCTTACCAAGTCAAAGAAATGATGAGTCACAATGAAGAGCACGGAGCTTTTCTACGTGTAGCCGTACATGGAGGCGGGTGCAGCGGACTTTCATATGGAATGGGTTTTGAACATGAAAAGAAAGACTCCGACATTACTCTTGAACAACATGGTTTGACCATTCTGGTGTCAAGTGAAGATGCGGCGATTATAAAAGGTACCGTGATTGATTATAAGCAATCCTTGATGGGCGGCGGGTTTACGATTGAAAATCCAAATGCCATTGCGTCTTGTGGATGCGGTTCTTCATTTAGAACAGCCAGCAAAACAGGCACACCAGAAAATTGCTAAAACTGCTATTGATTGGTTTTTTTCTGTAAATTCAAACCTTTTACTCTTGACAAGATTATATTGAAATCAAAACATAAGAAGTATATTATAGAGGATAGTACATTTGTCGAAAAAGAGACAAATTCGCTTTAGTCTGATTGAAGTATGGGAATACTTCTTTTTTCTTTGACTGGACGAATAAATATAAAACTATTTAAAGGTGGTTTCGATCTTCGTGAAAAGACCGACAATTTTAGTATTAGGCGCCGGATATGGCGGTTTAGCAACTATAGTCAACTTACAAAAAAACATTGGACCTGACGTTGCGGATATTACACTAATCAACCAAAATGATTATCACTATGAATCAACTTGGTTACATGAAGCTTCAGCAGGAACATTAAGACCAGATCAAGTACGTTATGACATCGCAGATGTTATTAAATCAGATAAAGTTAAATTTGTTAAAGCATCTGTAGAAGGAATCGATATTCCTGGAAAACAAGTAACAACTGATAACGGTGTGTTTTCTTATGACTACCTAGTAATCGGTCTTGGATTCGAAGGCGAAACATTCGGTATTCCAGGTCTAGATAAGTATGCTTTGTCTATTGCAAATGTCAAAGCAGCTCGTCAAATCCGTGAACATATCGAATACCAATTCGCTACATGGTCAATGGAAGAAGTAAAAGATGATAGCCGTTTAACAATCGTTGTAGGTGGTGCTGGGTTTACAGGTATCGAGTTCCTTGGTGAACTTGGTAACCGAGTTCCTGAACTTTGCAAAGAGTTTGATGTACCTCAAGAAAAAGTTCGCGTTATTTGTGTAGAAGCTGCACCAATGGTATTACCAGGTTTCGACCCGGAATTAGTTGAATACGCAGTTGGACACCTTCAAGCAAAAGGAATTGAATTCTCAATTGGAACACCAGTTGTTGAAGCAACTCCTGAAGGCGTTAAGATCAAAAAAGGCGAAGAAGAGTTTGATTTCGTGAAAGCTGGCACAGTTGTTTGGGCTGCAGGCGTTCGAGGAAATCGTTTAATCGAACAAACTGGCATCGAAAACATGCGTGCTCGCGTTAAAGTTGAAAAAGATATGCGTGCTCCAGGCCACGATGATGTATTTATCGTTGGAGATTGTGCTTTATTAATTAATGAAGAAGTTAACCGTCCATACCCACCAACAGCTCAAATTGCTATGCAACAAGGTGTGACAGTGGCGAAGAACCTTATCGCTTTAATCAACGGTCAAGAAACAGAAACATTCGTACCTGACTTAAAAGGTAGTGTATGTTCACTTGGTGAGGACGATGCAATTGGCGTAGTCTTCGGTAAAAAAGTGACGGGTGCTAAAGCTTCATTCATGAAGAAAATGGTTGATAACCGTGCTCTATACATGTTAGGTGGCCCTTCATTAGTTGTTAAAAAAGGTAAGTTTAACGTTCTTTAATATTGATTTCTAAATCCCGTCTGGATCGTCCAGATGGGATTTTTTTAGGTTCAATGACAATGTATTCATGGAATTATTTACAAAATAGCTGTTTATAGATTAGGCAAAGTTTGTATTGTAATTTAGGTCTTACTGAAAAAAATTTGAGTATACCCATTATTATTAGGCAATTAATGGGCGTTTAACGCATATATAGGAAGATGTAGATTATAAGAAGCTCCTTTTATAAAAAAACGAGAAAAAAAGAGAAAAAGAGAGGATATGAGAGTAAAAGTAATATGTATTCGTTTACATTGTATGGGCATATGGTTTACAGGTAAATTTCTGTGTGTTATATTATCTGAAAATTAAGAATTGAAAATCAAAAGGAGATGGTCAATTTGACTACTTATAAAAAGGATGTTAAAGCCAATCAATGCCCATACTGTAAAGGAAATGGATACTTCCAATTACGTCTTGGTGGATCTGAGACTTGTTCATGCTGTGCTGGATCAGGTAGAAAATAATCAGCAATAAAGGTTCTTTTCGTAGAGATGCGAAAAGAGCCTTTATTGTTTGTCCATACAATCAATCCGAATAGCTCCTTTGACGCTGAATAAGTCCATAACATGTTACATTCCGATGAACAACTCACCAGGATATTGAAAGCAACATACCAATCATGTAAACTGTTGAAAGGAACGCATGGAGGGAACAATTCAATGGACGGTAATTTTACACTTGTAACGGTTATGTTATCCGTATTAATATTTATGGTAATGTTTTTCGGGATTGGTTTTTTACTCAATATGTTACTTCGCATGACCTGGTTGATGGCAATTGTCTATCCAATAATCGTCATCTTGATTATCGATGAAGTGGAATTCTTTGAATACTTCACATCACCTGTAATGGCATTTCAAGCTCTTGGAGATAAATTGATGGCTCTTCATTTCGCAGATATTTTAGTTTTATCGAGTGGTTTGGTGGGCGCAATCATTGCAGGAATCGTAATTAAAATGTTACGTAAAAATGGATATCAAATGTTTTAACAAAAAGTGTCTTTTAAGCTCAACGCTGACGCTTTAAGTATTGATGTGGAAATGCTTCCGTCTGAGTTACGGAAGGAAAGCTTAAACACCTGGCATTCTTTCATGGACCCACAAAGTTTAATATTTCATTTAACTAAAAAGCAGTGAAGCTCACAAAAGAGCTTCACTGCTTTTTATAATATAAAGACATAAATGATAATGGAAATAACTATACCAGTCAGAGCGCCCATAAACACTTCACTAGGCTTGTGTCCAAGTAGTGTTTTGAGCTCTTCAATTTTTTCTTCGTTTTTTTTCTGAGACCATCCTTTTGATTGATTAACAAATACTTGAAAGTCAACTCGCATTTGATTTATCATGATTGCTTGCTGTCCAGCCTGGAAACGCACGCCAGTCGCATCAAACATGACAATGATGGCAAAAATCGCAGATACAGCAAAAAGTGGTGAACCCAAGCCGGTTTCAAATGCCACTGCAGTGGTTAAGGCCGTTACTGCTGCAGAGTGGGAGCTCGGCATGCCACCAGTTGAAGTGAAAAGCTTCCAGTCCACAATTCCTGTTACTAAATAGGTAATCGGGATTTTTACGAGTTGAGCAAATATGATTCCGAATAGCGCTGCAAGGAGTGGAATATTTGTTAGAATGTCCATTGTTGTCCACCCTTTCGTGTTGAATTGTATAGTAAAGTATACCACATCTAGTACTCTAGAAAACGCGTAAAATCATGTAATGACAGATAATTCGAAAAGCGTAACATATTCGTATATAATAGAATTCGAATGTAAATAGATGGAGGGGTTAATGTGAAAGTAAATGTTGCTGGTATTAATTTTAATGAAGTACAAACAGAAGTATTGATTGTGGGAACATTTAAACATCCTGAAAATACACAAGGCTGGTCAGACTTTGTTTCTTTCTATGGTTCATCCTTGGAGAAATGGTTAAAGGCAGGAGATGTTTCGACTGATCACAAGAAATTGACGAAATTACCAACACTTCAAGAGGGTAAACTGCAACGCATTTTCTTTGTTGGACTTGGCGATCGTAAAACTTTAGATCAAGATGAATTACGTGATATTTTTGGGACAGTTGGAAAAGAACTAGTTTCTTCTAAAACGTCTAGTGTCTCCATTTGGTTGGATTCGTTTATCAATGAAGATATTGAAATAGAAGATGTGGCTTATCTTTCTGCAGAAGGAATTGGAATGGGACTATATAAAGTACCGAACTACAAAACATCTTCTAATGAAGTAGAAACTTACCTGGACAATGTTGATTTGTTAACGAATTCGGATGAACAGGAAATTTTGGCTTATTTTGAAGTCGGACAAGTGTATGCAGAAGCAGTTAATGAAGCCCGTACGTTAGTTAACATGCCTTCGAACGTATTGACGGCAACCAAAATGGCTGAGTACGCAAAAGAATTGGCAGAAACATATGATTTCGAATATGAAGAACTAGGTAAAGCTGAAATGGAAGAACTCGGAATGGGCGCAATTTTGGCAGTGAATCAAGGTTCAACAGAGGAACCACGATTAATGGTTATCAAATACCGTGCAAATGAAGAATGGACAGATGTTGTTGGTCTGGTAGGTAAAGGGATTACTTACGATACTGGTGGTTACTCCATTAAGCCTAAGGATGGTCTTGTTGGCATGAAAGGTGATATGGGTGGTGCAGCGGCTGTTTTAGGTGCGATGCGCATTATTGGTGAAACACGCCCTAATAAAAACGTCATAGCTGTCATTGCCTCTACTGATAACATGATTTCAGGCAATGCATTTAAACCTGATGATGTCATCACGTCTTTAAGTGGGAAAACGATTGAAATCCTAAATACGGATGCTGAAGGACGACTTGTGTTGGCTGATTCCGTCACATATGCCAAGCAACAAGGCGCGAACTATATTGTAGACGTTGCAACGTTGACTGGTGGCGTAATTATCGCTCTTGGTAAAGATAAAACAGGTGCACTGACGAATGATGAAACGTTCTTTGAAACATTTTTAGAAGCAACGGTTGAAACAGGCGAGTTTGTATGGAGATTGCCTTTAACTGAAAGCGATAAGAAACGAATTCGAAAAAGTGATGTGGCGGATTTAAATAATTCGCCGGGTCGAGACGGTCATATGATTTTTGGTGGTGGGTTTGTTGGTGAATTTGTTGAAAATACACCTTGGATTCATTTAGATATCGCAGGTACTTCTGATGCAAGCGCAGCACACGATTTAGGACCAAAAGGTGGAACTGGAGCAATGGTCCGTTCATTAGCGACGCTTGTGGAACGGATGAGTCTGGAAAATCCTGAAGAATAAACGGTTAGAATGTAAAGACTAGTTTTAGGGTGCTATTTTGGCTTATAGGCTATATGCATATGTCACACTTCCTTTTTTTCATACGTTAGGAAAGAGAGGAGGGGACATATGAATCGCTATCGACCTTATTATGGTGGAGGATTTGGAAGAGGATTTGGTGGTGGGTTTGGACGTGGTTTTGGAGGACTGGGCTTTTTTGGTGGTCCATTTTTAGGGGGCTTGGCAGGAAGCTTGCTTGGCTCAGCATTCTATAATCAACCTTACTATCAGCCTTATTATTACCCATATCAATATCAATATCCTTATAATCCTTATAATCCATATCGCCCATATTAAAAAAACGCTTTTGCTCTCCCGTTACGGGAACAGCAAAAGCGTTTTATTTTATTTCAAGCCGAGTCTTTACGTTTTATTTTGTTCATGTTGTTTTTTACGTTCAGCTACAACAGGTGCTAATTCATCTTTAACTGATTTATCCCAGAGCTTTACTCCTGTCAAATAGGCAGAGCGGCCGATGACGTGTCCGCCAACTGGTCCTGTGATAAATAAAAATACGATGCCTAGCAGAATACGAGTATTGATATGTCCTTCGATTAACCAAAAGTGGAGAAATACACCCAGCAGGATAAACATAACCCCGAGCGTAGCGCTTTTGGAAGCCGCATGAGTTCGGGAATAAACATCCGGCAGGCGAATTAAGCCAATAGCGGTCACAAGAATGAAAATTACTCCAAAAACTATCGTAGAAACGATAAGTATATTAGCTATGATCGTTGTCACGTTGGATTATCTCTCCTTTCTCTAAAAACTTAGAGAAAGCCACAGTGCCGATAAATGCTAAAATGGCTAACAGTAAAATGATTTCAAGGAAAAAGCTAGTATCAACTAGTATAGAAAATAGCCCAATCATGCAGATAAGTGCAACCCCTAATGAATCGAGTGCTACAACTCTGTCAGGAATTGAAGGCCCGACAATTAATCTGTAGATAAAAGCCAACATGGACAGGCTGATTAAGATGACCATGACCCAAAAGAACACCATCATCAGCGGCTCACCTCCTGTATGGCTTTTTCAAAAGTATTTTTAATCGAATCAATTGCTTCATCAGCATCGTCATAATGCAATGCATGGATATATAAAATTTTGGAATCCTTGGAGACGTCGAGAACAAGGGTACCAGGAGTCAACGTAATTAAACTTGCTAATAGTGTGATTTCCCAATCCTTTTCCAAAACAATAGGAAGTGCAAATATGGCTGGTTTGATTGGCATCTTGGGCTGAATAATCAACAATAGAACTTGAATATTAGCCATAATCAATTCCCTTAAAAATAGCATAATCAGTTTAATCACGGCCAACACACGATTCATATAGAAACGTCCTGGAAAAAATCCTTTTGTTATCCAGAGCATCAGCATTCCTAATAAAAATCCGACGATAAACGTGGAAGCATTAAATGATACGGACAAAAACATCCAAAGAAAGGCGATAAAAAAATTCAGCATAATTTGAAATGCCATCTTAAGCACCCCCTAAAACAGCTTTTATATAGAGAGCTGGTTCTAGCAATACACTCGCTGCGTCACTCATATAAGGGACCAACCACTCAGAACCTACGCCATACAAAACACTGATTGCTACTAGAATGACTGCTGGCATAAATAATCCGCGGTAGTGCTGTCTTGTAAGAGGCTTTATCTCTACCGTCTCACCCCAGAAAGCATAAATGAAAATGCGGATCACGGATAATAAAACAGCTAGACTAGAAAGTAAAATTAAAATACTTCCCCATAGATTCCCTGCTTCAAATCCACCTTGTACGATAAGCAATTTCCCTATAAATCCACTCAAAGGTGGTATACCGGCTAATCCAAAAGCAGCTATTAAGTAAGTCCATCCAAGCATCGGATAAGTTTTAATCAACCCACCCATTTTTCTTAAATCAGATGTGCCAGTAATCGCAATAATGACACCAATTAATAAGAACAAAGCCCCTTTAATCAAAATGTCATGAATTAAGTAGAACACAGAACCCATTAAAGCTGCTTCATTCATTTGGGATGCACCAAATAATATAACGCCAACAGCAATAATGATGTTATAGATGATAATTTTCTTTACATCAAAGTAAGCTAGCGCTCCAATACATCCCGCAATAATTGTTAGAATCGAAAGAATCATCAGCATTTCGTGTGTAAACCCTTGATCCAACGTAAAAAACAGAGTATATGTACGCATGATGGCATAGACCCCTACTTTGGTCAATAACGCCCCGAATAAGGCCAATACAGGAATTGGAGGTGCCGCATAAGAACTTGGCAACCAGAAATAAAGCGGAAATATCGCACCTTTCAATCCAAATACAAGCAGGAATAATACCGCGATGACTGTGATAATTCCCGGTTGATCAATTTGTGCGATTTTTACTGAAATATCAGCCATATTCAAAGTACCGATAACGGAATATAAGTAAGCAACGGTTACAACAAACAAAGCAGATGAAATGACGTTCACCAAAATATATTTAATAGATTCCCTTAATTGTCCTTTTTCACCACCAAGAACAATCAACAAGTAGGAAGACATAAGTAATACTTCAAAAAATACGAACATGTTGAAAATATCGCCGGTAGTAAATGCGCCATTCACGCCCGTTAACATGAACAAGATGCCAGGATAGTAGAAAAAGGATTCTCGATCCTTTCCGATTGATGAAAAACTATACCAGACAACTAAAAGGGCAATCAATGTCGAGGACAGGACAAGTAATACTGATAACATATCCGAAACCATCGAAATACCAAAAGGGGCAGGCCAGCTACCTAGTGTAATGGCTTGGATGCCATTTGTTTTAACTTTATAAAGTAATACAAGAGTTACCCCAAAGGTCAGTACAAGAGCAGTAGAAGCAACTGTTCGTTGTGCCAGAATCTTCTTTGGAAAAAGCATTAATATCATGGCAAAGAAAAAAGGAAGCAAGATAGGGAACAAAAGCAAATTAATCATGATCTTCAGTTCCTCTCATTAAATTCATATTGTCTGTACCCAATTCCTGATAAGCGCGATAAGCAAGTACCAAGAAAAATGCAGTTACACCGAAACTGATGACAATTGCAGTCAATATCAGTGCCTGAGGTAGTGGGTCAGCGTAATCCGTCACACCATGTGAAACAACCGGCGGTGCGGATCCTTCAAGTCCACCCATCGTTAGAATCAGTAAATGTGCTCCGTGACTGAGTAAACCGGTACCAATAATAATGCGCAGCAGACTTTTTGAAAGCATTAAATAAACTGCTGCCATGAATAGAAAACCGATGACAAAACACATGACAATTTCCATTAATCATCAGCTCCAATCGATTGAATAATGGTCATCGTAACGCCTACGACAACTAAATATACACCTGTATCAAACAACATGGCGGTATGTAATGACTGTTTCCCCAATAGAGGAAGATGGAAATAATCAAAGGCATGTGTAAAGAAAGGTACATTGAAGAAAATAGCTCCTGCAGCTGTACTTAATGCCAATAATAATCCGATTGCCGTCATGACCGTATAGTTGATTGGTAAAGCAGTTGTAACCGTTTTTAAATCAAATGCCAGCAACAACAGGACGATTCCGCTGGCAGTCAGTAAACCTCCTACAAATCCGCCACCAGGTGTATAATGACCAGCGAAGAAAATGTGAATCGAAAAGAGAAAAATGATAAAGAAGATGATTTTTGTCGTTGTTTGTAAAATAACATCATTTGTCTTCAATTCGATTCACCTCTTTCTTTTTAGTCAGGCGCAGCTGAATCAACGCAATAATGCCAAGAGATGCGATTGCGAGAACTGCAATTTCAAATAAAGTATCAAAACCACGATAGTCAACTAAAATAACGTTTACGATGTTTCCGCCACCGGCTTCCTTATAGACCGTTTTTTCATAATAAGAAGAAATGGACGGCACGAGCTTCTGTGAATGAGCGGAAAGTGCAACGATGGTAACGGTAACGCCAACGCCAATGGCAACCAATGCATTGCCCAAACGGAATTTCATTCGATTTTCATGGCGATTTAATTTTGGTAGGTGATAAAAAGCCAATAGGAAGAGTGCAACTGAAACTGTTTCAATAACCAATTGTGTCAGTGCTAAGTCAGGCGCATTGAAAATGACAAAGAATAGAGCAACTGAGTATCCTACTGCACCCAATGCAATGATGGAAGTTAATCGGGACTTAGCCAATAAGATGGTTAATGTACCAGCGATTAACACAAGGGCGATAATCAATTCATAAAAACGAATTGGAGCCAAAGTAGCGAAGCTAATATCAAAAGCTTCTTTAATGAAAACTGTACTAATTGTTAAAAGAACAATCCCAGTAAACATATACACTAAATATGAGCGAATGAAGCCTGTCATATAAAATCTTGTTAGACGGTTTGTCCCTACTTCACTCAGAAACATCATGGTGTCGTACAGACGATTAAGTGTGAAACCTTGCGGGAATTTATTGTATAGTGGTTGCCATTTAGACAAGGTCGCATATAGGAGATACCCCAAAAGGACAATTCCAATGGTCATCCACAATTCAATATTGGGCCCATGCCAAGCTTTAATGTGAATGTGTATATCTTCAGGAACATCGTAAAGGTAGGGTTGTATAGCCACAACAGCTGGTTTTACCAAAACATCACCAATAACGTTAGGAATGAAGAAGATTGCTACTACGAGAGACCCTAATATGGCAGGTGAAATGAGCATGCCAATCGGTGCTTCATGCGCTTGTTTTGGTAATAGATCTGGTTTGTGTTTCCCAGTAAACGTGCGGAATACAAAATAGAAACTATATATAAATGTGAACACGCTCGCAATCCAAGCGATAATCGGGAACAAGATCCCCCAAGTATCAAACGCAAACAAATTAAAATCTTGTATGGAGAGCATTCCCGTTAAAAACATCTCTTTACTCAAGAAACCGTTAAATGGAGGAAGGCCTGCCATTGAAAAACTTCCAATAAGAGCAATGGTAAAACTGATTGGCATCATGCTCATGAGACCACCTAGTTTTCGAATATCCCGGGTCCCAGTCTCATGATCGACGATACCGGCAATCATAAACAGACTACCTTTAAATGTCGCGTGATTCACTAAGTGGAAAATAGCTGCAAAAGCAGCATATTTAAAAATGGAATCCTCTTCTATTCCTGTGTGGAAAGAAATCGCTCCTGCACCAAGTAAAGACATAATTAAGCCAAGTTGACTTACTGTTGAGAAAGCCAAAATGCCTTTTAAGTCTGTTTGTTTCAAAGCAAAGAATGAACCCCAGAAGAGTGTTAATAATCCGATTCCAGTCACAAGCCAAATCCACCATTCAGAACTTGCGAAAATTGGCGTGAACCGAGCTACTAGATAAAGACCGGCTTTAACCATTGTGGCTGAGTGTAAGTAAGCACTGACTGGAGTAGGTGCTTCCATTGCATCCGGTAACCAAATATAGAATGGGAACTGTGCAGACTTGGTGAAAGCCCCAAGTAAAATGAGAATTAGAGACCATACAAACCATTCATGGTTGCCGAGCTCTGGAGCGGAAGCAATCAATTCCCGAATTGAATAAGTGTCTCCCATGATTGAAAGAAGTACGAAGCCACCGAGCATCATTAATCCGCCAAATACGGTAATCATCATTGATTTTAAAGCACCGAAGCGGGAACGATCTCGTTTATACCAATACCCAATCAATAAGAATGATGAGATTGATGTCAATTCCCAGAAGAAATACAAACTGATCATATGATCGGATTGTACAACCCCAAGCATCGCTGTCATGAAGAGTAGCAAATAAACGTAGAAGTTATGCAATTGCTCACGTGTTTTATCCAGATAGAATATGGAATATAAGACAACCAATGAGCCAATACCGGTAATGAGTAGAGAAAATAACAAACTCAATCCGTCTATGTAAGAGGTTACAGAAATGTTCAACGAAGGAATCCATTCGAAAGAGGAAGTAAATGATTCTCCATTTTTAACCTTTGATAAAAATGTGGTATAAAGGCTGAACAATATAACTGGAACGGCTAGTACAAACCAACCGGTGTGAATGCCACGTACTTTTTTATATAAAAAAGGAATCACTAGTGCGGCAAGCATGGGGATGAAAATAAAATAGACAAAAGACAAGTTAATCCTCCTTTTTAGAACAATCACAATTTCTCACTATAAAGACAATTATAGCGTACATATAGAGTGATTGCATGGGATACTCCTTACAGCAGTGGGAATTGCCTTCTAACTTTCCTCACTATGATAAATAGGAAGAAACCACAGTAGATTTCATAATTAATCATAAAAAATTCACAAAAAAAAGCGCCTCTCAAGATAGAGATACGCTTTAAAACTGAATTATGCTTGCTGATGTGCTTCTTCATTGAGCAACACTTTTTCAAAATCTTGATCAGGTTTTTTTCGAGTAGATGTCAGAACTAAATACGACAAGAGAAATAAAGCACCTGTTACGAAAAAGACAGAAGAAATCCCTATATATCCACTGACTATACCGCCTAACATCGGACCGATGATGTTCCCAAAAAATCGAAAACTCGTATTATAACCCATCATCTCTCCTTGAATCTCTATCGGAGATTCACGTCTGACCAGTGCAGTAGTAATTGGGACCAAGCCGCCAACGGCAATCCCAAATAGGAGTCTTAAAATAATCAATTGCCATAGTTCTGTTACAAAAGCTTGCGGGATAATGAAAAGAAAAGCCAGGATGAGCAGGAAACTTAACACTTTCTCATAGCCTATGGAATCTCCCAGTTGTCCCCATTTTCTTGCGAATAATAAATTCCCGACTCCAGCTGCACTGAACGTAATTCCGGCAAGCAGAGCTACTTGAGAGGAATCGGACAATCCTGAAACATAAAGCGAAAGAAGCGGCTGGATGCTAAAGTTCCCGATTTGAATCAAGGCAGTAATAATCATTACGTTAAATACCAATCGATGATGAATGATTCCAGATAAGACGGTTTTTCGTGAATACACATGTGCATCAGAAGCAGGAATATTTTTAGTTTCTCTTATACCAACCATAATAAGAATTGCTGCAAATGCAATAACTGCTGATGTGATGACAAATGTATACTGAAAACCAAATGAATCTGCAAGAAAGCCGCCGAGAACGGGTCCGAATAATGTACCAGAAACACTTCCCATTTGAAGGGTTCCAAGTGTCTTACCTGCTACCTCTTTAGGTGTTTGGGAACTAATGAAGGCAAGTGATGTTGGTATAAACCCAGTAACTACCCCCATAAACAAACGTAACAAGAAGAAAGCTTCCACTGAATGTACAAATCCCATGAGTAGAATACTGATGGATATCCCAAAACCTGTAATGATTAATATTGGTTTATAACCGAAGCGATCAGCGATTCTTCCCCAAATTGGTGACATAAGGAAAGCTGAAACGAAGGTAATGCCAAAAACAAAACCTGACCATTTTTGTACATATGAATCAGAAAAGTCACCCATTGTATCTATATAAAGTGACAGGAAGGGCATAATCATCGTTGCGGTTCCTGCTACTAAAAAATTTGATATCCATATAATATAAAAATTTCTTTTTTCATTGACCAAATAAATTCCTTCTTTCATTTCGACTACAAAGTAAGCGTTATTGTTTAATTATAAAACATTTCGTCTGACGAAGGAAGTGGAATGACTTATTTACTGAAATTGTTATCAGAATATGATAGACTATTTTAGGGTGAAATGAACATGAAAAAACGAGGATGGCTGTTATTAATTAGCTTGTTTGTCCTGTTAGCAGGATGTGGCACAAAAGAAAGTGTCGAAAAAGAAGAAACAGAAAAACCAACTGAAGAAACGAAAGAAACTACTACAACTACATCTGAAGGAGAGAGTGCAATGTATCCACAATTATCAACAGAAGTTGCTTCAAATGAAGCGTTAGTCGTAATGAACACAACGATGGGTGCGATTAAGATTAAACTTTTCCCAGAAATCGCTCCTAAAACAGTCGAAAACTTTATTACTCATGCTGAAAATGGCTATTATGATGGCATCATTTTCCACCGAATCATTCAAGATTTCATGATCCAAGGTGGCGACCCAACTGGTACAGGTATGGGTGGAGAAAGCATTTACGGACCTAAATTTGAAGATGAGTTCTCGGATAAAGCTTTCAACTTGCGTGGCGCATTATCAATGGCGAACGCTGGTCCAGGGACAAACGGAAGTCAGTTCTTTATCGTTCAAGCTAGCCGTGTAGATTCAAGCATGCTAAACCAACTGAAACAAGCTGGATACCCAGAAGAAATCATTGAAGCTTATTCTACAAACGGTGGAACTCCTTGGTTGGATAACCGTCACACAGTTTTCGGACAAGTTATTGAAGGTATGGACGTTGTGGATTCGATGACTAAGGTTAAAAAGAACTCAAGCGACAAACCACTTGAAGACATCAAAATCGAATCTATCGAAGTACTTCAAAAATAAGTTAGGAAGTGTTCCAAATGAATGATTGGATTCTCAACTTTCTATACTTTCCAGAAGATAAGTCTGCCTATATTCCTGCGGCTTTTCAATTCTTGATTTTTGCAATCCTTTGCGTCCTTGCTTTTCGCTGGATTATCAAACTTTCAAAAAAACAAGAACAAAAGACGAAGGATTTAGAAGAACGTATTTTACGTGAACGTCAGACCGACAAACAAAAAGATCAAAACTAAAAATATAAGGGGCTGTCCTTGTCATTAATATGACTTTTAGGACAGCCCCTTTTCTTATTTGCTTGTGAATATTGATATATCGTAAAACAGTTGCGCTTACTCGTCGCAGTGTCTAAGA
Source organism: Paenisporosarcina quisquiliarum (assembly GCF_027563315.1). GTDB lineage: Bacteria > Bacillota > Bacilli > Bacillales_A > Planococcaceae > Paenisporosarcina > Paenisporosarcina quisquiliarum. The sequence continues at coordinate 17,904 of NZ_JAMKBJ010000007.1, read as the reverse complement.
ATAAGTATATCGAGAAAAATTAAGGAGAACATTGGATAGATTCAACGAATTCTCGAAAGTTGCAACCAAATCGAAAAAGTTCATCTCTTTTTGAAGAGTTGTACCAAAACTCCTGAGAAATTGATTCAAATCTGTCATTTTACTGAGCAATCCAAGAATTCCTTTTACGTTAATGCCTTTATAAAACGGGCAACCCCATCCTCAAGTACCTCTCTCGGACAAGCGATATTCATTCTAAAAAATCCTGTTCCCGCTTTTCCATATTTAGAGCCAGGTTCCAAAGCTAGCTTTCCTTTGGTCAACAGTAGGTTCATGATCTCATTTTCAGATAGACCTGTATCGCGGGTATCAATCCATAACAAATAGGTTCCGTTCGGTTTCGTTATTTTTATGGATGGAATAGCATTGGTTATTTCAGAAATGACATAGTCCATATGGGAAGAAAGGACAGAGAGCAATTCTTCTAGCCAAGCTTCTCCATGTTCGTAAGCGGCAGATAATGCAGTTGCCGCAAATGGACTTAATTCCATTTGACCGTGAGCAAGCGCGTTTTCTTTCAGCTTTTCTCGTTTCTCTTCATCCGTTGCAATCATGACAGCAGCCTGTACACCAGCCAAATTAAAGGTTTTTGTGGGAGCGACACAAGTTATAATGCGATTTTCTTCCCCGTTGGCAACAGAAACAAGAGGAATGTGTTGATGAGGAGCGAAAACCAAATCGCTATGAATCTCATCAGATAAAATCAAGGTATTGTATTTCGCGCACAATCGCACGATTTCTGCCAAAATTTCTTTTGACCACACCATTCCCCCTGGATTATGTGGATTACATAAAATGAAAAGTTTCACACCTTGAGATAACTGGTCTTCGAAACTACGGAAATTAAATTCATATGTTCCATTTTTTTCAATGAGGAAATTCTCTACTACTTGTCTTCCTTGTTTTTCAGGAATGGAGAAAAACGGGGGATAGACAGGAGATGAAATCAAAATACGGTCCCCTTTTTGAGTAAAGGTTTCAATAACTGTCGCAATGGCAGGAACTACACCATGATGAAAGAGCATCCAGTCAGTTTGTGTTTGCCAGCCATGCCTCTTATATAGCCAATTTTGTACAGCGGTTTTACATCCTTCGCACATATATGAATAGCCAAAAATTGGATGTTTGAGTCGTTCTTCAAGTGCATCAATGACTGCTTGTGGCGCTGCGAAATCCATGTCTGCTACCCACATTGGCAAGATATCTGAAGCATCTTCTATTCCATATATCGTCTCCATTAAATCCCATTTAACTGAGCGAGTATTTCGTCGATCGATTACTTGTTCAAACGAAGTCAAAGCAATTCCTTCTTTCCTTTTTTTATTAATATGTTATCATAGCTCTTATTAAAGAAAAGTAAATAGGTGAAAAATGATGGAAAACATTGAAATGAATCGTAAAGCAGTGAGGTTGCTTCAATTGTGGGATCCTTTCAACATGGGTACAGATGCATATGATACGGAAACGGCAGATGTCGTAGCAGCTCTACAAGCAATCGATCACCCAACTGAACTCGCAAAACGCATACAGGAAGTATATGAACATTCATATGAACAATGGATTCCTATTGAACAATGTGTTCAAATTTCTTATAAATTAATAGCAGTAAAATATGAGGCAAAATGCATCGTATAAATACATCACAAAAAAGAGCGCTCACCAATGGTGAACGCTCTTTTCATGTATTATGAACTAACTTGAAGTCCGTCCAACAAATTAGAGGCTGGAACTTCGAGTGCGTTGGATAATTTCAAAATGGTCTGTACAGAAGGGACTTCCGTACCTGCTTCATATTGTTCTAATTTCCCCGCACCAATTCTTGTTTTTAGTGATAAATCTTCTAAAGACATATTACGTTCTTCTCGCAATAAGCGAAGTTGAGTGTGAAATTCATGTTTCATCTTCATGCACTCCTTTCCATCATACATCGTATGTTTTCAACTATCTTATCATACATCATAGATAAAGATTTTGTGAAATAAGTCGTTTCACAGACAGTTATTAACCTCTAAAAACTGAAATCATGGCATTTAGAAAGACCACGATGATAGCAATCGGAGCCAGATAACGAACAATCAAATGCCAGGTAGTAAATGTTAAAGAAGAAATATTCAATTCGTCGAACGTTTCTTGTTTCTTTAAAACGTACCCTGCAAAGATCGATATCATTAATGCGCCTAAAGGTAAACCAAAATTATTTGTCAGGAAATCAGCAAAATCAAAGAAAGTTTTTCCAAAAATCTTCACATCTGAAAATACACCGAAAGATAGAGCACTAGGAATACCCACAAGGAAAATAAGCAAACCGTAAATCCATGAAGAACGTTTCCTTTTATCATATGCATTTTTAATTCCCATTGACACTACAGTCTCTAACATCGCAATAGAGGATGTTAAAGTTGCAAATAACATCAAGATGAAGAACAACAACATAAAGAAGGCACCGAATGGAATTTGTTCAAATACTGCAGGTAAAATGATGAACACTAAACCAGGTCCTTCATTCGGTGAGTAACCGAGTGCAAAAACCGCCGGGAAAATAACCAGTCCGGCCATAAGGGAAATGCCGATATTTAACAATGAGACGCTGAAAGCTGAATTTCCTAATTTTTGTTCTTTTGGCAAGTACGAAGCATAGGTCATCATTCCGGCTACCCCAACACTAAGTGAGAAGAACGCCTGTCCTAATGCCAAAAGCATGGTTTGTGCAGTAAAGTAAGACCAATCCGGCACAAACATGAATTTAACACCTTCCATAGCACCGTCCAGTGTCAATGAACGAATAACAAGTACTACAAAGAAAATCAAGAGAGCGGGCATCATGATGCGGCTGGCACGTTCAATTCCAGCCTCAATGCCGCCTTGAACGATTAAAATTGTTAATAACATAAAGACAGCTTGCCCAAGTAATACTTCCCACGGGTTGGCTATAATACTGTCGAATAAGTTCGCGTAATAACTTTCACCACTATTATTTAGGCTGAACATTAATGCTCTTCCTAAATAAGATAAAATCCATCCACCTACAACACTGTAAAATGAAAGAATAATAAATGAGAAAAAGAACCCTGACCATCCGATTAAAAACCATTTCTTCCCCGGTGCCAGTTTTTTAAGTCCAGTAATTGCATCGGCTTGGCCTTTACGTCCTATGACGAACTCCGCAAGCAAAATCGGCAAACCAATCAACAAGGTACTGATGATAAATAATAAGACAAACACGCTACCACCGTTTGTTCCTGCCATATATGGAAACTTCCATATTGCCCCCAGCCCTATAGCACTTCCAGCTGCTGCGAGGACGAAGCCTATCTTAGATGCAAAATGATCGCGTTTTGCCATGTACTCCAACTCCTTCAATCTTTAAAGATTTTTCTTATTCTACACGAGAGCCGTCGAAAAGAATATAATTTTCTGAAACAATTTGAGGAATTCGTTCGTATAACAAGTAATACATAGAGAGTGAGGGGGCCTCATGAACGAACTTGATCTAATTGAAAGGGCACAAAAAGGAGACAGAGCGGCCTATGGTGACTTAATGAATCTACATCATCGGACAGTCGAAAAATTCGCCTTTCAGTGTGGTGTCAAAGCAGATGATGTACAAGATGTCACTCAGGAAGTATTCATTAAGCTGTATCGCTTCCTCCATCAATTTCAGCGTGACCGTTTTACGACTTGGTTATACAAAATCACATTAAATGCAGCCAGGGATTATTACCGAAGAGAACAGCGAGAAAAAGATAAAGAAGATAAAGCGCAGGATGAAGAGAACTTTGGAACGAGCGTAAGATCTGCAGAATCGAAAATTTTGGTTTTTGAAGAGGATCGGGAATTGCATGCAGCCATTCAGTTGCTGGATGAAAAATATCGTATTCCCATCATATTATTTTATTTTCAGGAACTCACCTATGATCAGATTGGTGATGTCATGAACATTCCGCTGGCAACTGTCAAAACAAGGTTATTAAGAGCAAAAGAACAACTCAAATCTGCACTTGCATTAAATGGGGGGACCGAATATGGACGATAAGCAATTTGACCAACAAATGAAATTACTTAACAAATCGTATAATCGTGTTCCATCTAAATTCAATGCGGATGATGTATTAAATAAAATAGATGTTGAAAATCAAAATTTGCAAGAAGTGCCAACAGTTCAAACTGCTAAACCATCAAAATGGCAAAAAGTCAGCGTTTGGGCAGTAAGTCTAGCTAGTGTATTTTTAATTGGAATCTTGAGTGCATCTTTTTTCAATGAGCATGAAGAGCAAAAGACAAAGACAGTCGCTGAATACAATAAAACAGAAATTGCAGAGCTTAAGAAAGACTATCAAAAGGAACGTGAGCTCAGACGAAAAATGCTAGGAATGACAAATGAACAGTTCAATCAACTGAATTTTGTTAAATTTGCGGATAGTGAATTTGCCCGCATCACGCATCCCGATACTATAAAGAATTCATCCCTTTCCCTGAAAGTAGCCTACGGTGAAACGATTAAGTATTTACTGCTGCCTTCTGAAATGATTATGAAACTTCCCATGGGAAACGAAATGAATGAAGAAATGAGTATGATGTTTGCTGAAGAGTTAAGTGGAAAAATAGATGATTTAAAGGAAGTCTATGATCAGGTTTTAGTCGAACATAAAGATGTTTTAAATACTGCCAAAATGAATGGGAAACTTGACGTGGCCTACTTGAATAGCAAGCAGAAAGACTTACCTGAACCAGTGCGGCAAATGATATCAAATTCTTCACATGAAGGTATTGTGATTAAAGTGGCACCAAATGAAAAAGAATACATTGCTGATTTCCAGATGGATGACCTTATATTCAGTCTGTATGGAAAAATTGCACAACGCGCCATTGATTCATTGGCAATTAAACAAATGGCTCCATTTACGTATGGGGGGGAACTTGTTTACGGTATACAGGAATCTGCAACTATTTTGGATTACTTAGAAATATATCTTCTGAGTGACAAAAAACCCACTGCGACGTATACGGTCATAAAATCTTATTATGAAGATCTTGCCTATACATTGATTTTCGGTTCTCCTCAGACAGCTGTTTTTGAGAATGGGAAAATTAAAGAGGAATATCAATTTGCATGGAATTCTTTACTTAGAAATACGAGGGTATCACCAATCAAATATTATATGACGCCTGTAGTTGCTTCTTTACGATCGAATGATTGGGAAGTGAATGAAACCTACAAAATGCTTGATTTCAATGGTTTGAAGAATGCGTTCCAGCTTGCAGAAACAGGTGAGCTAGCCAAGGTAATGCCGAATGATGAAATATATGATTTCATAGATGTGGTGGAATGGCCAAACTCGGATGTACAGCAAAAAATTCATGGCTACTTGAAAAATTCAGGTACAGCAAATCCTGATTATGCTTTATCGAATTTAACACCAATCGAGTCTGTGCTGTTATTTTCCTATGCTCAGCAAATCGGTTTTCCGGAAGTAATGTTGGATTTAGTGCTTCCATTTCAAGGATTAGGAACGGTTTCGGATATACAAGCATTTCTAGGAAACGAAAATATTCTTCCGAATGAAGCAATTACACTTATATATGACGATCGAATGAGCAGCTATCAAACTGAAGCAATCTTTGGCACGATTGAAGTCCAACAAGAGGGAAAAGCTGTGAAAACTATCCCGGTAATGAAAAACCGAGAAGGGGTATGGCAAATCGATTTAGGAGTAACAGTATCCTTACAAGGTGAACACTTTTACGAAACTATTAACTCGCAGTATACAAACAAAATCCAAAGTATTTACGAGGAATTTAAGAAAGATTATAACTACGACCTTATCAATTCAGAAGGTCCAGTTGTCATTGCGGGAATCTATTTGGAAGCATTATATGCAGGGGATGCTGAAACTCAATATGCTTTGCTAGTGGATGATGAGTACTATATTAAACCCACACGCGAGGAGTTTTTGGGTGAATATGTCCATTCTGAAAACGTCATGGATTGGAAAACTCAATTTGATTCAGTTGAGTATATGATTGGAGATTTGCAAGCTGAGCATGATCAAGTGATCTATTTTAATTTAAAACCTGAACATCAAACAAATGATGAAAGTCAGAAAGGGTTCCAGTTACGGAAAACTGTAGAAGGCTGGCGCGTCCACTTCATGCCGATGCAGTGAGTCTTTTGAGTAATACTCTAGTTTATGGTATAATCTTCTATGGCCTTAAGGTAGATAGGTATATATCCAAGACTAGGAGCGATTATTATGACTAAGAAGTACGAAGTTGGGGAAGTAATCTCAGGAAAAGTAACAGGCGTTCAGCCATACGGCGCGTTTGTAGCATTAGACGAAGAGACTCAAGGTTTAGTGCACATTTCAGAAATCACATATGGTTATGTGAAAGACGTAAGTGAATTCTTGTCTGTCGGGCAAGAAATCGAAGTGAAAGTACTTGAAGTGGACGAGGAAGCGGGCAAAATCAGCCTTTCAATTCGCGCATTACAAGAACGCCCACCGGTTTTACGTAAAGAAGACAAACCGAAAAAATCATTGCAAGCACGCGTTGACGAGCATGATGCAGAAGGTTTCAACTCTTTAAAAGACAAATTACAAGACTGGATCAAACAATCCGGTCAATGAGTAAAAGCGCAAAGCGCCACTCTAGACCGACGCCGGTGTTGGAGGGACCGATTCGAAAGCCTGCTTTCGCATGATAAAGGGGAGGAAGGCTAAAATCCCGACATCGTGTCGGGACGCCTTCATGACCCACATCATGTGGCCCTAAACTAAGGTGCGGTCTGGCGCTTGGAGCTAGACAATGAGTAAAAGCGAGCAGACTCCGTGTGAGTCTGCTCGCTTTTTTAATAAAAAATCTTCGAGGTAGTAAAAGTAACGATTTTCTGTAAGATAGCATATCTTATGTTATTTTCTTATCTTCCTTAGTCGATACTGCAAGTTCTGTCTGCTCATGCCTAAGGCAACTGCAGCCTTTGTCACGTTCCCTTCAAACATCCCCATTACTTTCTGCAAATAGTACATCTCTGCTTCGCGTAAATAATCATCCAGTGGTAGTAAGTCACGATCTGATTGAACGACAAAATCTTCTGCACGTTTCAGAGGTTCACGCATTTCCTGTACTTTTAATTTAAAATGCAGCGGCAACATTTCAAACGTCACCATTTCCTCTACGGTGAGCATCGAAGCGATTTCATCCAATAAGATTTCCACTTCTTTTAAATTACCAGGCCAGTCATACGCGTGGAAAATGTCACGTACTTCTTCGGTTAATCCCATAATGGCGGATCCGAAACGAACTCTGTGGCGAGCAAAATAGTCGTTAACAAACGGATCAATATCTTCTCGCCGTTCACGCAATGGAGGAACGACGATCGTCATGGAAGCAAAGAAATAATAGAGCTCTTTCAAAAGTTCACCTGAAGCAATCAAATCAACTGGATCAGCACCTACACTCGCCAAAAACAGATGATTCCCGAGTGTTGGATCATTAACCATGTCCATTAATTGCTGTTGCATCCCCAATGTCAATAAATCTATCCGTTCACAGAAGATTGTACTTGCTTCAAGTGCAATCATGTCTTCTTTTAATTTATTGAGAATCGTTGGATCGGAGTTGTGGCAATATAACGTATAGAAATGGGACAAAGGTGGGGATAATTCGTAATGAATGCCTTCAGCCACCAAGTCTTTACCAGTGCCAGCTTCACCGACAAGCAAGACAGATAAACGAGCCATTGCTGCTTTTTTGGCAGTTGAAATCACTTGTTTCATCGATTCGGAAACGGCAGTTATCACTGAAAATGTAATGGGTTCTCCATAACGACGCAATGGCTGGTAAACTAATCGTTCTAAGGTGGTTACGTCACGTGCTAATTCTACAGCCCCGATTAATTCTCCGTTTTCAAATACAGGATGCGTATCATTAATGGTTGTTATTTCATGTCCATTACGATTCCAGTAGGTCTGTTTGACATTCATGACATGTTCTCCACTTTGCAGTACTTTCAAAAGAGTACTTTCCTGTTGGTCAAATTGGAATAATTCAAGAAGGGAGCGATCGGCAACATCCTGTAAATCGAGACCTTCAATGTTCTTCATTTTTTCATTGTATAAAATGGTACGCCCATTCCTGTCAATTGCGTGAATTCCTACGGAAATATGATCACTTGCAAAGCGGTAAAAAGGCAATAATTGAAGATCTTTATCGTTCAAGGGAGGCTCACTCCTAAAGTTTTTTACGAAAATAAGAAATATCACTTGAAAAACGCAACAATCTTTTGCATTATTATAGATGTAAACGAATTAAAAGCGCAAATTATTTTTGCACTAAAATAAATCTTAGGAGGATTCACATGATTCCTTATAAACATGAAGCATTCACAGATTTCACAAAAGAAGAAAACAAAAAAGCTATTCAAGAAGGTTATAAAACAGTAGAAGGTTACATGGGTCAAGACTTCCCACTTATTATTGGTGGCGAGCGTATCACGACTGAAGAAAAAATCGTGTCTTACAACCCAGCTAACAAAACTGAAGTTGTAGGTTCTGTTTCTAAAGCGAACCAAGAATTGGCTTCTAAAGCAATGGACGTTGCAGATGCTACATTTAACACATGGAAAAAAGTAAAACCTGAAATTCGTGCAGATGTATTATTCAAAGCGGCAGCAATTATGCGCCGTCGTAAATTTGAATTCTCGGCATTGCTTTCTAAAGAAGCGGGTAAAACATGGGTTGAAGCTGACGTTGAAGCAGCTGAAGCAATCGATTTCCTAGAATATTACGGTCGTCAAATGCTTCGTTTGAAAGATGGTCAACCTGTTGAAAGCCGTCCAGGTGAGTATAACCGTTATGACTATATTCCAATGGGTGTAGCAGTTGTTATTTCTCCTTGGAACTTCCCATTTGCAATTATGGCGGGAACAGCAGTTGCAGCAATGGTTACTGGTAACACAGTATTACTAAAACCAGCATCAACTACACCAATCGTAGCTTACAAATTCATGGAAGTTTTAGAAGAAGCGGGTATGCCTGCAGGAGTTGTAAACTTCATTCCAGGTTCTGGTGCTGAAGTTGGGGACTTCATGGTTGATCACCCACGTACTCGTTTAATCAGTTTCACTGGTTCACGTGACGTAGGTCTTCGTATCTTCGAACGTTCTTCTAAATTGTCTGAAGGTCAAATTTGGATTAAACGTGTAATCGCTGAAATGGGCGGTAAAGATACAATTGTTGTTGATAAAGAAGCAGATTTAGAACTAGCTGCTCAATCAATCGTGAAATCTGCATTCGGTTTCAGTGGGCAAAAATGTTCAGCATGTTCACGCGCTGTAATCGTTGAAGATGTATACGATCAAGTTTTAAATCGAGTTGAAGAATTAACTAAAGCTCTATCAGTTGGTGTTCCAGATCAAGATGAGCATTTCGTTGGTCCTGTTATCGATGGTGCTGCATTCAAAAAAATCATGAGCTACATCGAAATCGGTAAAGGCGAAGGCCGCTTAGTTGCTGGTGGTACTGGTGATGATTCGAAAGGATTCTTCATTCAACCAACTGTAATCGCTGACTTAGATCCTAAAGCTCGTATCATGCAAGAAGAAATCTTTGGACCGGTTGTAGGAATCGCGAAAGCAAAAGATTTCGATGAAGCGCTTGAAATTGCTAACAACACGGAATACGGCTTAACTGGTGCGGTAATCACAAACAACCGTATGAACCAAGAAAAAGCACGTGAAGACTTCCATGTTGGTAACTTGTACTTCAACCGTGGATGTACTGGCGCAATCGTTGGATACCAACCATTCGGTGGTTTCAACATGTCAGGTACAGACTCTAAAGCAGGCGGTCCTGACTACCTGACTTTACACTTACAAGCAAAAACAACATCTGAAATGTTATAAGAAAAGTGCAGCAGGGTGTGTTAGGCTGACACCGGCGCTGGAAAAGCCGAATCGGAAACCTGTTTCCGAATGAGGATTTGAAGCTTAGGTGCAGCCTACCCTGCGGAACTAGACACTAAGACTAGCGGGAAAACCTAACGGTAGCTCATCACCGGCGCTGGAAGGCTCTAATCGAAAGCTTGCTTTCGCATGAGAGACTGAAGCTTAGGTGTGAGCTGGGCTTCGGAACTAGACACTAAGCCTAGCGGGAAACCCTAACGGTAGCTCATCTCGCGCTGGAAGGATGGAAGCCATTCGTCTTTCTGACCGCCGCTGGATTCCAGCAAGCTGGGTGTCGAAGCTAAACACTAAGAAAAGCGACATTAAATATAGGCAGGCACATCAGAAGATGCGTCTGCCTTTTTTTGAAAACTTGAGGAGGCAAAACATTATGACAGTTTCACAAAATGTGATTGAGCAAACAGAAAAGTTTGGTGCACCAAACTATCATCCGCTACCAATTGTTATTTCTGAAGCACAAGGTGTATGGGTAAAAGATCCGGAAGGCAACAAATATATGGATATGTTATCTGCTTATTCAGCAGTTAACCAAGGGCATCGTCACCCAAAAATTATCCAAGCACTAAAAGATCAAGCTGACCGAGTGACTTTGACGTCCCGTGCATTCCACAACGATCAATTAGGACCTTGGTATGAAATGATTTGTGAACTATCTGGAAAAGATATGGCACTCCCTATGAATACAGGGGCTGAAGCTGTTGAGACTGCGATTAAAGCAGCTCGTCGTTGGGCTTATGATGTAAAAGGAGTTTCTGAAAACCAGGCAGAAATCATTGCTTGTAACGGAAACTTCCATGGACGTACGATGGCCGCAGTGTCTTTATCTTCAGATCCTGATTACAAACGTGGCTTCGGACCAATGCTTCCAGGTATCAACTTAATTCCATACGGTGACATTGAAGCGTTAAAATCAGCAATTACGCCGAACACTGCAGCTTTCTTGATTGAACCAATTCAAGGAGAAGCAGGAATTGTTATTCCTCCAGCTGGATTCATGAAAGCAGCTCGTGAACTTTGTCGCGAAAATAATGTCTTGTTTATTGCGGATGAAATCCAAGCTGGTCTATGCCGCACAGGTAAAATGTTTGCTTGTGAATGGGAAGATGTAGATCCAGATATGTATATTTTGGGTAAAGCGCTAGGTGGAGGAGTATTCCCTATCTCTTGCGTAGTTGCCAACAAAGAAATTCTGGAAGTATTTAACCCAGGATCTCATGGTTCAACTTTCGGTGGGAACCCAATGGCTTGTGCCGTATCGATTGCTTCTTTAGACGTATTAGTAGAAGAGAAGTTAGCAGAACGCTCTGAAGAACTAGGAAACTATTTCAAAGATGCTTTGACAAAAATCGAACATTCTTCTATTAAAGAAGTACGAGGTCGCGGATTATTTATCGGAATGGAACTTAACACGGCAGCACGTCCATTCTGTGAGGAATTGAAAGAACTTGGACTTTTGTGTAAAGAAACTCATGATACAGTGATTCGTTTTGCTCCACCATTGGTTATTACGAAAGAAGAACTAGACTGGGCAATCGAAAAAATTCAAAAAGTATTCAATAAATAATTTTTACTGTTAAAAAATAAAAATAAATATGTTACAATGATTGCGACGTAATCATTATGAATAAAGAGGCGAAACTATAAAATGGCTGAAAATCTAAACCTGTTCACATCAACACAAGATGTTATTCAGGACGCTCTTAACAAACTTGGATATGATGAAGGAATGTTTGAACTTTTAAAAGAACCATTACGTATGCTTGAAGTGCGTATTCCTATTAAAATGGATGATGGTAAAGTTAAAGTTTTCACGGGTTATCGTGCTCAACATAACGACGCTGTAGGACCTACTAAAGGTGGCGTACGTTTTCACCCGGAGGTTTCTGAAGATGAAGTGAAAGCATTATCGATGTGGATGACATTGAAATGTGGAATCGTTGATTTACCTTATGGTGGTGGTAAGGGCGGAATTATTTGCGACCCTCGACAAATGTCGATGAACGAAATTGAAAAACTTAGTCGTGGCTATGTTCGTGCGATTAGTCAATTTGTAGGTCCAACTAAAGATATTCCAGCTCCAGATGTATTTACAAATTCACAAATTATGGCTTGGATGATGGATGAATACAGCCGAATTGATGAATTTAACTCACCAGGCTTTATTACTGGTAAACCAATTGTTCTTGGAGGTTCTCAAGGGCGTGAACGTGCTACAGCACAAGGTGTAACAATCTGTGTAGAGGAAGCTGCAAAAAAACGTGGCATCGATATGAATGGAGCACGAGTAGTCATTCAAGGTTTCGGTAATGCAGGTAGTTTCTTAGCTAAATTCATGAGTGATGCTGGAGCAAAAGTAATCGGTATCTCAGATGCATACGGAGCTTTACATGATCCGAATGGTTTAGATATTGACTATTTACTGGATCGCCGTGATAGTTTTGGAACGGTAACTACTTTGTTCGAAAATACAATCTCAAACCAAGAGTTGCTAGAATTGGATTGCGACATCTTAGTGCCAGCCGCAATTGAAAATCAAATTACAGCTGAAAACGCAGACCGTATTCGTGCAAGCATTGTGGTTGAAGCTGCAAATGGTCCAACAACAACTGAAGCAACAAAAATATTAACTGATCGTGGCATTTTACTTGTTCCTGACGTTCTTGCTAGCGCAGGCGGCGTAACAGTATCTTATTTTGAGTGGGTTCAAAATAATCAAGGGTACTACTGGACGGAAGAAGAAGTTAATGAGAAACTTTATAAAAAAATGGTAGAAGCATTTGAGAATGTATACACAGTTGCTACAACACGCAATATCAACATGCGCTTAGCTGCATATATGGTGGGTGTTCGTAAAACTGCTGAAGCTTCTCGCTTCCGTGGCTGGGTATAAAAATTAAGCGACTTGTCTCCTTGGAGACAAGTCGCTTTTTTAGTGTAGAATAAGTTCTTTTCTTTGATTTTATATGTAAATATGCACATAATACTCAATAGAGGAGCGTGATATAAATGAATGCATTTTCATTTTATAACCCTGTAAAATTGATTTTTGGAAAAGGGCAACTTGAGCAAATTAAACAAGAATTACCTACATACGGCAAAAAAGTTCTAGTCGTTTATGGCGGTGGAAGTATTAAGAAAAATGGTCTTTATGAGGAAGTTATGTCCACTTTAAAAGAAGCTGATTTGGACGTTTTTGAATTGAGTGGAGTAGATCCGAATCCACGTATTTCGACTGTCCGAAAAGGCGTAGAGATGTGTAAGAAAGAAAATATCGATGTATTACTTGCAGTAGGTGGCGGTTCTGTTATTGACTGTACGAAGTTAATCGCTGCTGGTGCAAAATATGAAGGTGACGCATGGGACTTCGTCAGCCGTAAAGCAGTGCCTGAAGCAGCACTTCCATTTGGTACGGTGTTAACTTTGGCTGCAACTGGTTCTGAAATGAATTCGGGGTCGGTCATTACTAATGAAGAAACGCAAGAAAAATACGGTTGGGGAAGCCCGTTAGTATTCCCTAAATTCTCGGTGCTGGATCCAGCTTATACATTCTCAGTTCCGCAAGACCAGACTGTTTACGGAATTGTGGATATGATGTCTCATATTTTCGAACAATATTTCAATAACGCAACGAATACACCAGTACAAGATGAAATGTGTGAAGGTGTCTTGCGTGCAATTATGGAAACTGCGCCAAAATTACTTAACAACTTACATTCATACGAACATCGTGAAACCATTCTATTCTCCGGAACAATTGCTTTAAACGGAATGTTGCAAATGGGATACCGAGGAGACTGGGCAACTCATAATATTGAGCATGCAGTATCAGCTATATATGATATCCCTCACGCAGGTGGTCTGGCTATTTTATTCCCACATTGGATGCGCCATAATATCAAAGTTGACCCTGAACGATTCGCAAGATTAGCCGTTTATGTATTTGGAGTAGAGCCAGAAGGCAAGACGGTTGATGAAATTGCGAATGAAGGAATCGATAACTTGCGTGCTTTTTGGACTTCATTAGGAGCTCCAGAGACACTTGCTGACTATAACATCGACGATTCTCAAATTGAATCAATGGTGGAAAAAGCGATGGTTTACGGTCCGTTTGGAAACTTTGTACCTTTAGAAGCAGACGATGTACGCGCCATTTTAAAGGCTTCACTTTAACATTGATATAATCCGTGGCTTATGATGGATGTTTTCTTTTGCAGTCACGAATAAAACCATACACCTCCTGTCCATTCTAATAGAAGACGGGAGGTTTTTTAATTGATAGAACTTAATTCTTCATTAGAAGGAAAACGTTTTGAAAAAGGTCACCTTGAAGAGTTTTTAACTAGCCATGGATTTACTGTAGGTGGAGGCTGGGATTACGACCATGCTTATTTTGATTACGTGTTTCAAAAAACACCCTATTATGATGTCTTGCGAATTCCGGTCACGGTAAAAAGTGGTGATTTTGAACAGGCATCTGCTAAATTGGAATGTGGCGTACCTTTTTTATTACGCCATTGTTATCAATATGGAATTGATGATGAGAAAGATGCCCTTTTTGGAATTGGTGGAGGATTGCTGAACCAATTTCAAAAGCCAACGGATAAAGATGCGCCCATCAGTAATAAACTAGTTGTTCAAGGTGTAGAATTGCTGAGAACTCTCGATAGTCGTTTGCAATAAGAAAAGCCCCATTCAATGATATTCATTGAACGGGGCTTTCGCTTTGCGAATTATTGTGGTGATAATTTATCAGGTCGATTGTTCACATGTTTCCAATGAGTGACGCCATCGTCTTCATCAAACGATATCGTTACATCTTGAACTCCTTGTTGATGAAGAATTAAATCAACTAAATGATCACGGATGTCATCAGCCTCTGCAAAAGAGATGGAAGAGTCAACTTCCGCAACAAGTTCTACATGTAGAAACTCGCCTTCTTTAATAACAGAAAGTTTTTGAATATCTTTGACATCTTTATGTTCCATTACTAGATGAGCAATGTGATTTAGCATTTGTTCATCCGTCTCGCCAATTGCACCTCTGGCATTTTCAAGGAATACGCGTCCTACAACATAGAACATCATTAAACCAATCATGATTGAAGCAATACCCTCTGCTTGTAAAAAACCAGTAAAATGAGCGATTAAAACGGCTACAAAAGCCAGAATTCCACCAGCTGTCGCCACTAAGTCTTCCATAAACACTAATTTTGTGGCAGGTTTAGCTCGATTTAAATGAGTGAACGCAAGAGCTAAAGGAGCCAAACCTTGCGCTTTTGGGACACCAGCTTCATGAAGAACTTCTTTAGAAGCTTTATATAGTACAAATAATTCTAATAAAATTGCGATAGCCAAAACACCAAGAGTAATTAATAAACCGCCGGATTTCGCAGGATGTTGAATATGGTGCCATCCCTCAATTACAGTTTCGTAAGATAAAATTGCAACTATTAATACAGCACCCAAACAAACTAAATTGACTACTCTCCCAAAACCATTAGGAAATCGTGGTGTTGGAGCTTTCTTTGATAAAGCTGAGCCAATGAAAACGAAAAACTGGTTGGCTGCATCCCCGATGGAGTGCATCATTTCTGCGAACATAGCCACATTTCCAGTGAAAAAGAATGCAAAACCTTTTAATACTGCAATAATTGAATTGACAATTGCCGCGAGCAGCGACGGTTTGTTTCCATCTTTAAGTAACACGAAAAATTCTTTCATAATTTCCTCCTATTAAGTTAAAATTTCTAGTTCGACTCGATCAATATATGAAAGAGAATGGATGCTGTCGTAAATAGTGAACGAATTATGCTTTGGTAAAGTAGATAAGCGTAATTCTACTTCGTGTTTCAAACGATGGTCTGAGAGCGGTACGTCTTTAATACGAAGACTTTCTACAACAATTCCTTCTGATTTGATAAAAGAAACCAAATGTTCAATCGAACCAGTTTCAGAAATCAGAACCTTCATATATACTTCTTTCATTCTAAGCCGTTTGGGGCCAATCTTCGAAAGAAGCGGGGGAAGTGCTTCAATTCCAACCAGTACAATTAATACACAAATCGTTGCCTCAACATAAAATCCTGCGCCGACAGCTATTCCGATTGCACCAGCACCCCAAATCATAGCAGCCGTTGTTAACCCAGTAATACTGTCATTTCCTTTACGAAGAATTACCCCGGCTCCTAAGAAACCGATCCCACTGACGATTTGTGCAGCGAGGCGCAAGGGATCCATTGTAATGTTCACTCCGTCTCTGCTTTCAGCCATATAAGCTGACTCAATAGAGATGTATGTAAGCAGACAGCTGAAAGTGGCAATAACCAAACTTGTCTTTAATCCTACGGGTTTCTTCTTAAGTTCCCTCTCTAGACCAATAATTAAACTTAAAAATGCCGCTAATCCTAATTTCATTAATATTTCAGTATGTACAAAACTGTTGATAATTATTTCCCCCATTGAAATCCTCCTTTATCAAAACATAAAATCTTACTTGCGTTGATCGTGTAGACATGAAACAATTATGAAGGATTAATTATATAGTACCTTTATTTATATAGTATTTTCAATTTTTCAGAGGGTACAGAGAGAAGTGAACTTCATGGAAAAACCACCAATTCACCCTTGGATTCCAATTGCTATTGGAGTCATTGCTGTTTCCATGTCTGCAATCTTTGTAAAACTTGCAAATGCGGACGCGGGAGTAATAGCTTTTTATCGTATGTTATTTTCAGTATTGATTATGTCACCCGTTTTCTTTTGGAAATACACGTCTGAAATTAAACGATTAACAAAAAGAGATTGGAGCTTTTCATTAATTGCCGGTATCTTTTTGGCTTTTCATTTTATCTTATGGTTTGAATCTTTAAATTACACATCGGTGGCCAGTTCAACTGTGTTAGTAACTCTACAACCATTGTTTGCTTTTGCGGGTACATATTTCTTTTTTAAAGAACGCTTATCATTAAAGACCATTATTTCTGGAGCAATAGCGATTGGAGGATCCATTCTAATAAGCTGGGGAGACTTCCGAATCAGTGGAAGTGCATTGTATGGAGATGTATTGGCCCTCATTGCATGTGGACTTGTTACAGCCTATCTGCTATTTGGACAAGATGTTAGACAAAGACTGTCCTTGGTAACATATACATTTGTGGTTTATGGAATTAGCACAATCACGCTCTTTTTCTATGTATTAGTTAAAGGGGAATCATTTGGACCTTATCCGGCTGATGATTGGTTATGGTTTATCTTATTAGCAATTGTTCCAAACTTATTAGGGCATACTTTGTTTAATTGGTCTTTAAAATATGTTTCTACAAATATTATTTCAATCGCAATTTTATTTGAACCAGTTGGTGCAGCAATTTTAGCGTTTTATATCTTTGATGAATATTTAATCACGACTCAGATCATCGGAGGAATCATTGTAATTGCAGGTATAGTGCTGTTTGTAGCCGACTTTAAGAAGATAATTAAACTTTTTCGTAAAAAACCTCTTGATTTGTAAATCAAGAGGGTGTATATTAATACTTGTCCTTCGGAAGCGAAGAAAAATATTTCAAAATAGTTATTGACTTTGATTTCGAATGAAGGTATATTAATAAAGTTGCTAAAATGATTGCAACGAAATAAATAAAAAAGCAAAACTTTTTGTTGACATGACAAACTGGATTTGCTAAGATATAAAAGTTGCTGTCGCGAGAGTGACCAACGAAATGAACCTTGAAAACTGAACAGCAAAACGTCAACTAAAAAGCGGAACGCACTTCGGTGCCGGAAGCAAAACTTGAACTTAAACGTTCATTATAAACGTCATTAATTTGACGCCAGCAACAAAGTCGAGCTAATCGACTCACCTATTATGGAGAGTTTGATCCTGGCTCAGGACGAACGCTGGCGGCG
>NZ_JAMKBJ010000006.1 GCF_027563315.1 Paenisporosarcina quisquiliarum | reverse complement strand
TCATGGAAGTTTAAATTATCTTTCACCTTGCCAGTTTTTAAGACGTTTTCAAGAAAATAATGGCCATTCACAAAAGATTAGTCTTTAATTTTTAAAGATGGTGTCTAAATAGAGGGGGCCAAACCGTGAACATCAATTTTTCCTACGTGAACGCCTATTTTTCCTACGTGATCGTCAAACCTAGATCAATACTTCAATTAAGTAATCAACGATATGTTCAGCTCTTACAACATCACTCATGCCTGCTCGATGAATACCAGCGCGCATTTGCAATAAACAACCAGGATTCGTAGTAATGACGATTGATGCGTTTGTTTGCTGAACGTCCCTCATTTTATCATCCAGAATACGCAATGACATTTCTTGGTTCAGTAAATTGTAAATACCTGCAGAACCACAACACAAGCCAGCAGATGGGAGTTCGATATATCGTGCGGATGGAATACTCGACAAGATTTCGCGTGGCTCGTTCACGACTCGATTGACATTTCGCAAATGGCAGGAGTCCTGATACGTAATTAAATCATTTCTAAGGTGTGAAACAGCCTTTAACTTTTCACTAATGCCAAGTTTGACCAGTAAGCTGGAAACATCAATGATTTTGCCATCATATACCTTCGCTCTTTCAGCATATTCTTTATCCTCTGCAAGCAAATGGCCATATTCAGCTAAAAAGGCTCCACATCCACCTGCATTATTTACGATAAAATCAATCTCAGATAAGTCAAATGCATCGATATTTCGACGGGCATTCCATTTTGCTTTTTCCAGTTCTCCACTATGTCCATGTAAGGCTCCGCAACATACTTGAGCTTCAGGAATCACGATGTTACATCCGAGCATTTCTAGTAATTGAATGGTGTGGTCATTGGTTTTCCGAAACATCGTATCCATCAGACAGCCACTGAAGAAGGCGATATTCATCGTAGGCTTGTTTACTCTCACTAGAGGTTTTCGTTTCGTTTGCTTAGGAACAACCGGCATCGCTTTTTCCATCTCTTTAAGCATCGGTGGGAACAATTCCATGAACCCAATTTTGCGAACGTTTTTTTGCAATCCTGATGCTTGATACGCCCTGACCAGTTTTGTCGCACCTACCATCGTTGATTGGTTTTTGAATAAATGATCAAATGCAACTTTTCGACTGACTTGTTCCTTTAATGATGTTGATTTAGCAGACTGGACCGCAGCTCTCGTCTGTTCCAGCAAATGGCCATATTCAACACCAGCCGGACAGGCTGGTTCACAGGCTCGGCAACCTAAACAAAGATCAATCGCTTCTTCGGTTGAACTGTCCCACTCAACGATCCCATCGCGAATACCTTTCATGATGGCAATACGACCTCTTGGCGAATGGATTTCATTGTAACCACTTTGTATGTACGTTGGACAAGCTGGCAAACAGAAGCCACATCTCATGCAATCCAGAAGCTTCTCTTCACTTACCTGTTCAACGAATGCTGCTTGCATCTGATTGTCAGGCTTACTAACCATTAGCAAGCACCACTCTTTTTTTCGTTTCCTTGGCAAATATTTTTCCTGGATTCATTATATTGTCCGGATCAAATGCCAACTTAATTGCCTTCATCACACTGATACCTGAAGGTCCGATTTTCCATTCCAGATAAGGGGATTTCATTTCGCCCACTCCGTGTTCACCGGTAATCGTGCCCCCCAGTCGAATCGCCACTTCAAATATTTCTGCAAAGGCTGCTTCTACTCGATGCATTTCTTCAGCATTTCGTACATCCGTTAAACACGTTGGATGCAAGTTACCATCACCCGCATGACCGAAAGTACAGATTAGCACATCGTATTTTTGTGCAATTCGTTGAATTTCCCGTACCATCGTGGCAATTTCTGATCGAGGAACTGTTGCATCTTCCAGTATGGTTGTCGGGCGAATACGTGCAAGTGCTGATAGAGCGGTTCTTCTCGCCAGCCGCAGTTGTTCCGCTTCCACTTCATTTTGAGCCAATTGCACACTGATGGCACCGTGTTTTCTACAAACTTCCGCCATCAAAGTCATATCTTTTACTACTTGATCTGCTGCTCCGTCTTGTTCGAGCAGTAATAAAGCCTCCGCTTCAACGGGCAACCCAATACCAGCGTGAGCCTCAACAGCCCGTATCGTGCCATTATCCATAAATTCTAGCGTAACCGGTGTTATTTTTTCAGCAATAATTGCGGACACGGCACTCCCCGCTTCTTCTAATGAAGGGAAAATCGCAACCATCGTTTGCTTCGTTTCCGGCAATGGAATCAATTTCAATAAAATTTCTGTAACAATGCCTAACGTACCTTCCGCACCGACAATCAAACTAGTCACATCATATCCTGCAACGTCTTTCGCAAGTTTGCCACCTGTTCGAAGTACTTCACCATTTGCCAACACAACTTCCAGACCCATCACATAGTCTTTTGTTACGCCATACTTCAAGCCGCGCAACCCACCTGAATTTTCACTGACGTTCCCTCCAATTGTGGAGATTTTCATCGAGCTTGGGTCAGGTGGATAAAAGAATCCTGCACGTTCGACCGTTTTATGTATATGTTCCGTTATGACACCGGGTTGCACGCGAATGGTTAAATTCTCTTCATCGAGCTCCAGGATTTGATTCATGCGGTGAAATAGCATGACAAGACCACCGGATGTTGGTGTCGTTCCCGCAGCAAGATTGGTTCCTGATCCACGCGGAACAATTGGAATCCCTTCCTCTGCACACAGTGACACGAGAGCTTGCACTTCCTGTACGTTCCCCGGGGCTACTACAACATCCGGCAACGCTTGAAAATTCGGGGTCGCATCATATGAGTAAGCAAGCAACGCTGCCTTGGTAGCCTGAACATGCTGGGCAGAAACGATGGCTTCTATTTTTTTCAATAAACGTGCATCCATATTTGGTCTCCTTTCAGGTTTACTATTTTTAGGGGAGAATGTTGAGGAGGTGCTGAGTTTTATCAAGTTCATTTATGTTTGTTCCTGGTTATTAGCGGGTTTATTCCACTTCAAACCCCGTTTACATTCCTCTTCAACAGCGATTCATTTAAATTCAACTAATACCCTCATATTAAAACCTTTTATATATAACAAAACCTGGCAAATTTCCTTGCCAGGCAGTCGATTAAAAAATACGGTTTTCCGTAGATGCATCAAAGAAATGAGCTTTTTCCATATCAAAAGCCAACGGAATGGTATCCAGCGGCTGGATGGTTGTGTTCGATTCGATTCGGGCAATGAAGTCAGAACCATGCAAGTTTGAATACAGATACGTTTCTGCACCAAGAAGTTCTGATACTTCAATCTTCGCATTGAATGTGGACAATGCATTTGATTCGATATCCTGTGCATTCGTATAAATATCTTCAGGACGCACCCCTAATATCAATTCTTTGTCGTCGTATCCTTTTTCCTTTAACATGGCACGCTTGTCATTTGGGATATGGATTTTCGTATCCCCGATCAACAGGCCATCTGCTGTCATCATTCCTTTAAAGAAGTTCATCGCAGGAGATCCGATGAAACCACCGACAAATACATTGGTCGGGTAATCATACACATCTTTTGGTGTACCGACTTGCTGAATATAGCCATCTTTCATGACGACCAAACGAGTCGCCATTGTCATTGCCTCGGTCTGATCATGTGTCACATAAATAGTTGTCGTTTGAAGACGGCGGTGCAGTTTTTGAATCTCCGCACGCATTTGCACACGAAGTTTTGCATCCAGATTGGATAAAGGTTCATCCATCAGGAACACTTTCGCATCTCGAACGATAGCACGACCTAGTGCTACACGTTGGCGTTGACCACCAGACAGTGCTTTCGGTTTGCGTTTCAAGTAATCTTCTAAACCAAGAATTTTAGCTGCTTCATTTACTTGTTTTTCAATTTGATCTTTCGGTACTTTACGAAGCTTCAAACTGAATGCCATATTTTCATAGACTGACATATGCGGATAAAGTGCATAGTTCTGGAATACCATCGCGATATCGCGGTTTTTCGGCGCAACATCGTTCATGCGTTGGCCATCAATTTCAAAATCGCCATCCGAAATTTCTTCGAGACCTGCAATCATGCGTAAGGTTGTTGATTTCCCACAACCCGATGGACCGACAAAGACGATAAATTCTTTGTCCTCGATATGTAAATTAAAATCTTTTACGGCGATGACACCTTTATCATATTCCTTCGTCAAATTGACTAGCTTTAACTCTGCCATACGAACTCTCCTCTCAAATCACCTAATAGAATACCTTATTTACCATACAAAACCGTGACATGTGGATGTTCCTTCAAAATACTTGCAGGGAAATCTTCTGAAATCCCTTCAAATCGCAAACGTTTGATTGCCTCTAATTTATGTTCACCAAAGGCAAGCAGTACAATTTTTTTTGCTTTCATGATTGTGCTGATTCCCATTGTAATGGCGTGCTTGGGTACATCTTCTTTAGAAGAAAAATACTTTGCATTTTCTTCACGCGTTTCGTCAGCCAGTTCAACAACATGTGTTTTGGATTGAAATGAAGTTCCCGGTTCGTTAAAACCGATATGTCCATTGACGCCGATACCAAGCAGTTGCAAATCAATGCCACCACTTTGAACAATCGCCTGCTCATAGTGATCACATTCAGCAGGGATATTTTCAGCCATTCCATCGGGCAAGTTTCTGCTTTCTAATGGCAAATCAATGTGCGAGAACAAATGTCGCTCCATATAACTGTGGTAGCTAGTTGAATCGATAGGGGAAATCCCTACGTATTCATCCAAGTTAAACGATTGCGCATCCTTGAACGTAAATCCACCTTGTTGAAACTGCTTGACCAGTGCCTCGTAAAATCCAACCGGGCTCCCCCCAGTTGCCAGTCCTAGCACACTGTCTGGTTTTTCAAGCAACTGTTGTTCAAAAATAGCAGCTGCCAGCCGGCTCATTTCTGCATAATTTTCGACTTCGATCCATCGAAAGTGTTTAGAAGTGATCACGGGCATAACTCATCCTCCCCATACAAAATGTAGAATGAACATCGAACTTATCGTTTAAAAGGACGATATCAGCATCTTTTCCGACTTCGATGCTTCCTTTTCGCTCGTATACTCCAAGTCTCTGCGCTGCATTGCTAGACGTCATTTTCATGATGTCATGCAACGAAACATCAGCTAATTCCTGTATCTTTTTTACACCATCATTCATTTTCAGAACACTTCCCGCCAACGTTCCATTTGCCAAAGTAGCTTTCGCTCCGACGACTTCGACTTGCTGATCGGCTAATGTGTATGTGCCGTCTGTTAAACCTTTCGCCCGCATGGAGTCAGTAATCAAAACCAGACGTTCGGGTCCGATCACTTTCAGCATCAGCTTCAACATATCGTCGGAAATATGAATGCCATCTGCAATCACTTCACAAACTAGTTGATTGTTCAGCAATCCAGCTCCCACTACACCGATTTCCCGGTGATGGAGGCCAGTCATCGCATTACAAAAATGCGTTAAATGACGTAATCCATATTGTGTCGCCTGCTCAATTTGCGCATAGGTTGCCGTTGTATGACCCGCTGAAGAAATGACGCCATGCTCCGTCAAATACTGGATCACTGTAAAACCATCGTCTGTTTCAGGTGCCAACGTCACGACTTTCAAATGGTCAAGTTCATTGCCAAACCATCCCTGCACTAAATGCATCGATGGCTCCCTGATAAACTCCAAAGGCTGAGCACCTGCCTGGTCTGGATGAATGAAAGGGCCTTCGAGATGAAAGCCTAGCATTTCAGCACCATTTGCAGACTTGGCAATTTCTTCGGACATAAATCTCTTCCCGCTATCCACTGCACGCTGGATGTTCTTTACGGACTGAGTGAGCGTCGTCGCAAGAAAGGAAGTTGTTCCTTCCTGCGGCAAATAGCGGGCAATCGTTGCAAACGCTTGCTCATCACCATCCATGAAATCAGCACCCATTGCCCCGTGAATATGAAGATCGATGAATCCAGGTAGCGCCATATTGCCTTGGCCATCGAATCGAGCTCCTGACCAGGCATCAATCGGTTGGTCAGAGATCTGAATGATTTTCCCATTATCCATCAAGACTTCACCAGTCATCAGCTGTCCATTCGGCAAAGCAATTCGAATATTGTGTATGAGCATTGCAGTCATTTCAAACACCTTCTTATAGGTAAACGTTATTTTTTCTTTTTACGGAATGTTTGTTTCTGGATGTCTTCAATTGCTTCCCGAGTGGCATCGAGATAGGTAATGGTTGTTTCGTATTGCTTTGACGCCACTGACATGAATAAAATATCCATGACATGCAACTGGGCAAGCCGCGAAGATGTCGCACCACTCCTGAAGTTGGCTTCACGTGTCGGTGATGTGCTTAAATGAATCTGTGAAATTTCAGACACCGGTGATTGCCCGAACTTCGTTAAACTGATCGTCGTTGCACCTTTTTCATTTGCCAGCTCCAGAATTTTTTCCACTTCAAATGTCGAACCGGAAAACGAAATACCGACTACAACATCATTTTGATCGGCATTTGCCACAATCGTTGCACCCATATGTAAATCCGTGCTGACTGTAGAAGCTTTATGGATACGCAGTAATTTTTGTTGTGCATCGATCGCAGGAATCGCCGAAGCCCCTACACCGAAGAAGTGAATGTTTTTGGCATTCACAATCGCATCCACTGCCAATTCAAGCTGTCTGCTATCCAATAGTTCCGCTGTTTCAAGCAAGGTTTGAACGGCATGTTCCGTCACTTTTTGAATCGTCGTTGAAACGGGTTCGTTTGGCTGAATATCACGATTAGTGAGTTCAATTTTGCGACCTAAATCACCATTAATCCTAAGTTTCAATTCCTGAAAACCTTTGAGTTTCAAGGATTTGCAAAGTCTGGTTACAGCCGCTCCACTCGTCTGACTCATTTCTCCGAGTTCAGATACAGTCATCGTGACGATTTTTTCTGGATTCGCCAAAATATAGTCCGCAATCTTCTGTTCTGACGGAGGAAGCATTTGTCGCATTTCATTTACTAACACCAATCCACCACTTGATATTGCCATGTCTATCAACCCTTCTTCACTTACTAATATAATCGAATCATCTGTCGATGCCGTTAGTTTGTCAACTCTTTTAGCATGACATGAAAGCTACGGAATGTGCGAAAGTCATTTTTCAAGTAGAGATGACCTGCAGCTGTCGTTTCACTCGTCCATAAAAACCAGGCACCCTGAATCGTCAGCTGTTTCATCGTATGCAATGTTTCATGCAATAAAATCTTGCCGAGTCCTTTACCTTGCTCGCTTTCATCTACCCCAAACGGGCCGAATCGTTCACGAATTTGTTCGTAGCCTCCGTACATGGCAAACCCGACCACTTGACCGTGCTTTTTGGCAACAAGTATTTGTGATGGTGAAAGTCCCTGCAAAACACCTTCACGAATGGCTCTTCCCCAATCGGGATTGAAGTGCTTATTCGCAAATTGGATGACTGCCGGGAAATCACCATCCTGTACACACCCAAAAGAAAAGCCTTCCCTTTGGCGTTGCGCTTTCAAGTCTCGTACATCTTGCGGATAAACATAGTCAGTCAATGTGCGATGCATCGCAACAGGAGAATATAGTCGGCGGAAGCCTTCTTTTTTCAAATAGCCAAAGCCTTTAGGGTACCTGGATTCATCAATCCCTGGCAGGAAATAATTCGGTGCATAGGACGAGAAGAACACTTTTTCTGCACCTTGCCCACGGATGTATGCTGTTGCATGTTCCATCAATTGATGACCGATTCCTTGACGTTCGAAGCTTGGATGGACCATAAAGAAAGTAATCCAACCACTATCACTTTCCAAGTTCGTTCCTTCCATTGGAAGCTTGCGTGTAATCGCCAAAATCGCCGCTACGATTTTACCGTCTTGTTCTGCCACCCATAAACCTCTTGGATCAAAATTCGCATCGAGCAATACTTGTGATCGGAAGCGGGTCCTATTGATGGGATCATGCAACAATACATCATTCCATAAGTCGACAATGCCTACTTCATCACCATTCTGAAAGGTGCGGTACATGTTCGGTCATCCTTCCTTAATTTCCGCCAGTTTCACAGCGTCTCGGACAAATCCTCCTGATTGCGCAATAAGTTGCTGGGCTTTCGATTTATCCACATTCGTAAAGATCATCACAATCGCAAGTTTCACATCAAAAGCTGTTTCCTCTAACACGGCTTCTGCCTCTTTGTACGAAACATCCGTAATGGAGCAAACCATTTGTTTGGCACGTTCACGCAATTTATAATTACTGGCATTCAAATCAACCATTAAGTTTTTATATACTTTACCCGTCTTGATCATGGATGCAGTTGAAATCATATTCAAAATCATTTTGTGCGCTGTTGCTGCACGTAAACGCGTGGAACCCGTTAATACTTCCGGACCTGTCACGACTTCAATTTTAATATCTGCATAGTTACTGATTGTCGAGTTTTCATTGCTCGTAAGACTTACAGTCGTTGCCCCGCAAGAATTTGCATACACCAATGCACCTTTCACATAAGGTGTTCTGCCACTTGCAGCAATGCCAATAATGACATCATGTTCAGTAATCTCAAGCTTTTGAAGATCTGATGCGCCAAGCAGTTCATCGTCTTCTGCACCTTCCACTGCTTGGAACATAGCACCTTCTCCACCTGCCAGAACTGCCTGAACAAGTTCAGGTGACGTACTGAAAGTTGGTGGACATTCTACTGCATCCAGTACACCGATTCGTCCACTTGTACCTGCACCAATATAAATAAGACGTCCACCATTTTTAAAGGCAGTGACCACTTTTTCAATGGTTTCTTCAATGGTAGGGATCACTCGCTGAACGGCAAGTGCAATCGTTTGATCTTCTTCATTCATGGTGGTCAATATTTCTTTTATGGACATTTCATCCAGACTCTGTGATTTCGGGTTAAATTCTTCCGTTGTAAGAAGTGATAATTTTTCCATCGCTCCGCCTTCCTATCTATATCGTAAATACGATTGTCTTTTCATTAAAAACTCTTCAGTATCACACTGGCACTGTTGCAAAAAGCTTTCTATATTCCCATTCTTCAATGCCAAACGTAAATTTGAATTACCCGAAAGTAAATCAAACATTGGATGCTTTAAGCTTCCGTATTCCAAAAACTTCAACTCTTTTGGATACAGTCTGGCGATGACAGCTAAAACATGTACAAAGGCATGCAATGGTTTAAATGTGTGTCGATCACTAATATGCAACTGAATGCCTTCACACAGTTCACCTGTAAACTTCTGATAGGTCGGTGTAAAGGAAAGGGCACGTGCTCGAGCACCTGTTAAGCCGAGTGCATTTACTTCATCCTGCAACTCTTCTCCATCAATAAACGGGGCACCGACAATTTCAAACGGTTGTGTCGTGCCTCGTCCTTCAGATAAATTGGTTCCCTCTATTAAACAGGTACCGGGATATAACAACATCATATCGAGACCTGTTGTATTTGGGGACGGTGGAATCCACGGCAAATTGATATCCGTGGAAAAGCAATCCCGCTTCCATCCGTCCATCTCAACCACAACCAAATCACAATGGATGGAAAACTCTTCATTAAAATACGAAGCCAATTCGCCGACTGTCATACCATGGCGATTCGGAATCGGGTATAGCCCGACAAACGAAGAGTAATCAGGATCAATAAAGTTCCCTTCCACTTCAACGCCGCCAATAGGATTCGGTCTGTCGAGGACGAACATTTTCTTTCCGGTCCTCGCACATGCCTCCATCATATACGCCATTGTGTAAATGTACGTATAGTAGCGAGCACCAATATCCTGCATATCAAACACGATGACATCGACTTCCGTCATCATGGCATCCGTCGGTTTTTTTGATTTTCCATATAGACTGTAAACCGTCACCCCAGTGGAACTATGAACAAAGTCCGAAAACTTCTCGCCTTCTTTGGCATTTGTTTTCAGTCCATGTTCAGGCGCAAACAGTGTGGTCAGATTGATATGAGCATGCTCATGAAACAACCGGATCGTTGAGACAAGCTCACGATTTGCCCCTGTCTGATTCGTCAGCAATCCGACACGCTTTCCCTTCACATCTGCCAAATGGTTTTCCATAAACACATCAAGTCCAAGTTTTACTTCCATGTTCATCATTCCTTCACGCCGCCCAGTGTCAATCCTTTCACGAAATAACGCTGGAACAGAATAAAGACAATAATCATCGGAATGGCGGAAACCGCCGCCCCACTCATCAATAACTTGAAGCTAGCAAGGTTTGCATCCTGCAACGTTTTCAAACCTACAGGCAATGTATACAATTTAGAGCTGTTCAACACGATAATCGGCCACAAGAAGGAATTCCAGACGTTCATGAATGTGAAAATCCCTAGTGCGGCAAGACCTGGTTTAGCCAGTGGCAATACTACAGTCCAAAAAGTCCGCCATTCACTTGCACCGTCCATTTTCGCCGCTTCGAGCAACTCATCCGGAATGGAATACATAAATTGCCTCATCAGGAATACCCCGAAGACCATGGATAAATCGGGCAATATCAAAGCCCAGTGCGTATTCATCAAATCCAGGTTTCCGACCATGATGAACAATGGAACAAGTGTTACTTGCCCGGGAATCATCATGGTTGAAATGATGACCCAGAAAATCAAATTTCGGCCAGGGAACTTTTTCTTTGCAAGCACATAGCCTGCCATTGCATCTAGAAGTAAAATCCCGAAAGTCACGACCACTGCAATATAAAAACTGTTAAAGAACCATTTGCCCACATCATTTTTCTTGAATAAATTTTCGTAACTGGAGAACGTGTTGTCCACGATATGGTCCATCATGTCGCGATGGTAAGCTTCTTCTTTAGCATCTCCAGATTTTGCGGCATCGCGTGCTTCACCCCAATGTTCAAAGTAGAGCGGGATCCCCATCGGATACATTTTCGGTGGATTGGAATCAACATAAGATACCGGTCGTTCCATATCTTGCGACTGGTAACTGTTTAACTGTAGGGAAGTCGAGAATACCCAGTACAAGGGAAGTAATGACACCACAGCGAAGATGGTCAGCAACACATATAAAATCAATTTATTTACTTTATCTAGCGGTTTCTTCTTCATTGTCAAACCTCCAATCACTCATCATGACGAAGCACCCGGAACTGGATGATCGAGAAGATAAGGATGATCACAAATAATACGACAGATTGAGCGGCAGCGAGTCCAAACTCGAAGTCACGGAAACCTGTTTTGTAGATGAGATGCACTAATGTTTCTGTCGCATTCCCGGGTCCCCCACCTGTCATCATGATGATTTGGGTGAACACCTGGAATGAACCGATTGTGCTTAATAATACGAGGTATAAAGTGGTAGGTTTTAATAATGGAATCGTGATGTGCAGCCATTGTTTAAAACTACTAGCTCCATCCATCCGTGCTGCTTCGTAAAGCGAATGTGAAATCGATCCCATAGAAGCCAAATACATAATAATCCCGACACCAAATGGAATGAGACATTGCATAATGATTAATGCCCATAGAGCACTGCTCGATTGACCAAGCCAGTTGATTTGTTCGATTCCGAACCAGCCCAGGATATAATTGAACAAACCGAATTCATAGTTATACATCCAGCGCCAGACCATCGCAATAATAACCATCGATGTTACGGTCGGTAAATAAAATGCGGAACGGAAAAAGCTTTGTGACACTTTCCCCAGTACAAAAATCATGGATGCAATGACCAGGGCACTCAACACGCTGAACGGTACCGTCACGACGGTAAACAGTAAGGTGTTTTTCAGCGCAACCAGGAAGGCTTCACTTTGAAATACTTTTATGTAGTTGTCGAGACCGACAAATTCGCTGCCGAATATTTTATACTCCTGGAAAGACAGAACGAACGCCCAAATGACCGGAATCGCCACAAACAATACAAACAAAATCAATTTTGGTAATAAGAACAAATAAGCACTGTAATTTTTCTTCATTTGAAGAAAGACATTTTTATTCGGTTTCTTTAACACTTTTAATTTTTCATTATCTTTCTTTGGCACTGCACCCATCGGTATTTGAGTCAAAATGGGACACCTCCTAAAAATGAAGCAGGCTTGCGTGATGCAGAGCCTGCTTTAACTTGATTATTTTAATAATTCGTCGACGGTTTTCTTCGCATCCGCCATTGCTTCTTCAGCTGTTTTTTCACCATTGAAGACTAATTGAAGCTGCGTTTGAATCGCTTCATCAATTTTTTGCCATTCTGGATGACGAGGAAGCATAACCACTTGATCTGACATTTCCATTGCACGCGTCATTTCTGGGTTGTCTTTGAAAGGATCCATCTCAGATGCGCTGATGCGAGCTGGGAAGATACCATAATTTTGAGCCATTACAAATTGTTCTTTATCTGTAGAGATGAACTTCATGAAGTCAGCAACTGCTGCTTTTTTGTTAGCATCTTCATCTTGGTGGAACATTACCCATCCACCAACACCACCGATTGTTACAGGTTTATCGGATTTGCCTGTTGGATAGTTTGCTACAGCAAAGTTCGTTGGGTATTTACCTTGTGCTGCACCAATAGCCCAAGTTGCCCAAGGTTGCATAGCAACTGTACGTTGTTCTTCATTTGCCCAAGCTTGGAATGTACCACCAACATCGTTACCACCCAATGTTTCAGGAGCTGCGTTTTCTTTTAATTTCAAGTCAGCCAGATCTTGAATTGCTTGAACTGTTTCTGGGTCGTCAAAAGTGAACTCTGTCATATCTTCGTTCAAAGGTGATCCACCATTTTTATAGAAGAAAGGCCATGACTCATAGTATCCAGGTAGTACATAAGTTGAGAATCCGTACACATCCGTTTTTCCATCGCCATCACGATCGAACGTTAACTTCTTCGCAGCATCCAGGAATTCATCATATGTCCATTCTCCGCCTTCAGGAGGTGTAACCCCTGCTTCTTCAAATAAATCTAAATTCAGAAGCATCGAGTGAAGTGTAATAGCATTAGGAATCCCATACATTTTGCCATCATACGTGTAAGCGTCCAATGCATTTTCATAGAAATCAGCTTTTGCGTCTTTATCAAAATAAGCATCCAGTGGCTCAATAACGCCTTGCTCGATATGATCGATACTTACTGAACTTCCGCTGATATCCACTGGCGCGATATCCGGCCATGATTTACCTGCGATTGCAACACCAAGCTTGTCGCCCATCTCAGCCCAAGGAACTTGAACCAATTCAACTTCAACGCCATCGTGCGCTTCTTCATATTCTTTGATTTTTGCTTCTAACCAGTGGTATTTATTATCATCTTTGTCCGGCCATCTTGGACCATCCCAAATCGTGATTTTCCCTTTAAATTCGTCAGCATTTCCCGCTTCTTCCGCATCGCCGTTACAGCCAGCCAATACAGATGCTGCTAAGCCCAAAGATGCTAATGTCAGAACGGATTTTTTTAACACATTCTTCATTCTTCATTTCCCCCCAAATATGTTGTTTTACCAAGCAATTTTCCCCAAAATTGTCTGTCTTGTTGCCCCTGTTGTTGAAGGATGATTATTTGGTTTTTTGTGAAAACCCAAGTACCCGAGTAAAGCAAATACAAAAGCTTCTTTCGCATCACTATTCATACCAATCGCTTCAGATGCCTTAACATCGATTTGTGTTGGAAGTAACACTTGTAGATGATTCATAAGCGTTTTATTATGCACGCCGCCTCCGCTTACAAATACTTCTTTCAAATCGTGTGTCTGGATGTGTTTCTGAATCTCTCTTGCCAAGGATTTAGCAGTGAACATTGTGACCGTTGCAATCTTGTCTACAGACGACAGACCGTAATCATCACCTTGTGACCACAAGGCGTCCGCGTATGAAGTTCCAAATAATTCTCTCCCTGTACTTTTCGGTGCAGGATAGGAGAAGTATTCATGCCTCATCAATTCGTCCAACCATTCTTCATGTACAACGCCTGAACTTGCCAAGTCGCCGTTTGAATCGTAGCTTTGCTTGCCTTCCGAATGTTTGAAGACAAATGCATCAATGATCATATTCCCGGGTCCTGTATCGTACGCAATAACATTTTGCGTATGAGTACTTGGTGCCATGACCGTTATATTGGCAATTCCCCCAATATTGACAAGCACTCTCCCATTAGACTTGGATTGAAATAGAACCTGGTCTGCAAATGGAACGAGCGGAGCTCCTTGTCCGCCAGCCGCCATATCTCGCGTCCTAAAATCCCCAATCACTGGTTTTCTGGAGTATTCTGCAAGAGCTGAAATGTCTCCGATTTGCATCGTGTTCGGTCGAGCATACAAGCGTTCCTGATCGGCGGTTGGCTCATGCCAAATCGTTTGTCCATGTGAACTGATTAGATCAATTGATTCGTAGTCAATCTCGGAATCTATTAATGATTCTTTGATTAACTGAGCATACAGTTCGCCTAAATACATGTTCATCGATGACACTTTGTTCACGGGTGCCAATGGGTCCATCAGTTGGAACAGTTGAGCAGTCAATTCTTCCGTGTAAGGCATGGTTACGAAATGTTTCAATTCATGCGATACTTGTTCCGCATCGCCTGAAAAATCCACAATGGCGATATCCAGTCCGTCCAGGGAAGTTCCAGACATCAGTCCACAAACTCGCATTGGTTTCACAATGACCTTCCCCCTCAAAAGCAAGCGTGATATGAAAGCGCTTACCTATATTTTAGTTGTTTCAAAATAAAATATCAATACTTTTTTAATTTTCTAAAAAAATATATCACTTACACAATGGAGACTGGTAACCTTCCGTTAATTTTCGTTTGGCCAACTAAATATTCTGCAACGACTTCAAAAGAGGTTTGTGTAAATTCATACGTACAAATCATGCGGTTCGCTTTCGGGAATTGCGCTGCATCATACGGTGTTCGGATTGCGACGACATCCACTGGTTTACCAGTTTCAATCAACTGATGAATGAGCTTTTGTTGATTAGGGTGTTGCACGGCATTCAATGTCAAAGCCACGATACGATCATAAGTCATTGCTTCTTCCACAACTTGAGAAATGACACGATCATATTGGCTAGGCTCAATTTCAATGATATCGACATGTTGGTGGACTTTCTTTAATTTTTCAGCCATCGACAATGTGGCATAACGTTTATCTTCGACCATCGTTGCATATTCATTGGTCGGGTAGATCAGTAACACTTTGTCATCCGGTCCAATGGGTTGACCGTCGCCACTCACTAGCGTGATGCCTTCTTCGTAAATTGATTTCATTTCAGTGTGATGCGCATCGGAACCAATGAATGATGGGAGTTCACGTGAATTTTCGATGTCTGCCCACGACGTATACTTCGCAATCATACGCTCGATTCGTTCGATGGATTGGTCGATTTGTTGCTCTGAAATCAAGCCATTTTCCACAGCTTCTACGATTTTCAAGATCGATTGTTCCTGCAACTGATGGATGTGTGACACCATCACAAGGTCTACGCCCGCTTCTACAGCTTTTAAGCATCCGTTAACGGTGCCGATCCCCTTGGCAATCGCGTCCATTTCCATACAGTCTGTCGTTACGACCCCATCAAAGCCCAGTTCTTCGCGAAGAAGTCCCGTAATGACTGACCGTGATAAAGTCGCAGGGGTATTGGCTTGTGATTCAAGTGCCGGGAAATATACATGCGCACTCATGATGGCATCAGCTCCAGCTGCGATGCATTCTTTGAACGGAACCAACTCCACTTCGTGCAAACGTTTCAAGTCGTGTGCAATGACGGGCAAATCCAAATGGGAATCTACACTTGTATCCCCGTGTCCCGGGAAGTGTTTGAGTGTCGTCATAACACCTGATTCCTGCATGCCAAGCATTGAGTTCTTTGCCATGACCGTTACTTCTTGAGCATCTTCACCAAATGAACGAACGCCGATTACTGGATTTTTCGGATTGTTGTTGATATCCACAACAGGTGCCAAGTTCCAGTTAATACCGAGTGCCTTTAGTTCCTTCCCTGTCATCTGGCCTGCCTTAAACGCATGGTTTGGGTCATGCGTCGCACCGAGTAACATCGCTCCAGGTATGATGGTCGTTCCCTCTCCAAGTCTTCGTACCACACCGTTTTCCTGGTCAATACAAATGAGTAGAGGCGATGTGTATCCTGCTGTTTTTGCTTCATGTTGTAAGCTTTGCGTCAGCGCTAAAATTTCCTGAGGTGTTCCGATATTGCGTCCAAATAAGATGACACCACCGATATGGTATTCATGGATTAAACGTTTAATCTCAGGTGACATCGTCGTTCCTTTAAATCCGGCAATCAACAACCGACCGACTTTTTTATGTAAGTTCATTTTGTTCCTCCTTATGAAATCGGGAATCCCGGTATATGTCCTTCACGACGAACGTGCAGACCTTTCGAATTCTGTAATGTTTGGGCGTATGTCGTACGGGCCAGACAGCCCCGCGTCGTGCCAAGTGCTTTGTAGTAGTCAAAGTAGCGGAAGCTTTTGGAATTCATGATGAACCAATAACAAGAAAGTGCTTCCAAGTAAGCATCAAAAGATTCCGTGACATCGACATAAATATCCGGCTCGTAACCGTCCATGTCCTCCCAGTTTTCACTATGAAACACGCGTCGCAGGCCATGTGGTGGCAGTCCATCCAAATCAAATCCCGGCAGAGATGCTTTTAACCAGGCATCCTGTACGACCAACTGACAAATACGATGGTCAGGGTGCATGCTGTTGATCCAATGAGTGATGACAAAATCCGGTTTCTCTCTTCGGAAAATCGTTGCCACTTCTTTCGTCAGCTCTTCATTAAATGTAAGTTCTGCGTCACGATGGTTTAAAGTAATGCTCGTTCCGCCAAGAATCGCCGCCGCTTTTTCAGCTTCCACAATCTTTTGCTGACGATACGTTTCAACATCGAGATGGGCTGGTGTCCCTTTTTCTCCAGCAGTTAAATGAAGAAACGTCACTTTGTAACCTGCCTGCGCATACTTATGGGCGATTGCCCCTGCTTGAATTTCACCATCACCGCAATGTGCGCCGACAATCATTAAATGCATGTGGACTCCTCCTATTCAGGTAAATTGGTAACGATTAAATTATGTAAACGTGGACGTAACCTAATGATTGGATCCTGTCGACCGAAGTACACGCGATTCGTTAGCAGAATAACGGTCAATTGCTCGACCGGGTCAATATAAAAATTGGTGCCCGTATAACCCGTATGTCCATAAGTTTTGTCTGACATAAGATCGCCGAAAGGATTCGGACCTGTTCCTTTTAATTGCCAGCCAAGTCCTCGGCTCTCCGATGAAAAAGGTGTGAAATTTTCACGTGATTTCGCCAACCAGCGTGGGTCAATGATTTGTTTTCCGTTATGCTCGCCTTCATTTTCAAGCATCGTGGTAAAAATCGAGACATCCTCCATTGAAGAGAACAAACCAGCATGTCCACTCACACCACCCATGAATTCGGTATTGTCATCATGAACGATGCCATATTTATGGTCCTGTAAATGTTCAAGATACTCGGTCGGGGCAAATTCATGTCGCTCATATTTCGGAAGATATCCTGTATTATTCATTCCAAGTGGCTTGAAAATATAGTGCTGAACATAATCCTGAATCGGTTGGTCCGTCACTTTTTCAATAACAGCCATCAATAATATGTAACCTAGGTCACTGTAAATAACGTCGCTGTCAGGTGCATAAGACAGTTTTTCTTCAAAAATATCCTGCAACACTTCTGTCGTTGTATACTTTTGGGCAAAGTAGTGGCGATGTGCAATCAAACCAGAAGAGTGAGTCAGCAATTGTTTTAATGTCATAAATTCTTTTTCATGTCTCGCAAAGCCGGGAAGGAAGGATGCCACTTTATCGTGAAGATGGATTTCCCCAGCATCCAAAAGCTGTAGCATCGCAGGCAGTGTTGCCATAACCTTTGTCAATGAAGCCATGTCGAATATATGCTCTTTCGTCATAGCTACGCCATCTTCCTGCAAACTATTCATCCCGAGTGCTTCATCCACAATGACTCTGCCATTATGTTTAATTCGAATGACCGCACCAGGCGTCACTTGCTTATCTATTTCCTGTTGCAAGAATGTGCGTACTTTTTCTTTCATGTGATTCCTCCTTTGCAGAGATCGTTTTTGCCATCGTGACGTACTGTTTCCACGGGGTAAATCCGAGTTTTTCGTAAAACGGCACAAGCTGAGTCCAATCAATAACAATAGTATTGACATGCCTTTTCATCAATTCGTTTGCTGCAGCTTTGACCAAATCGAGCCCGAACTGCTGACCGCGGATCGATCGTTCGATTCCGAGCGGACCAATACCACCAAGGGCTCCATCGAACAACTGAGACCAGTAAACATTTTGTGCGATGAATGGTGACAGTGAATCATTAATCCGGCAAAACCCTTTCAATTCGTTATTGACATAGAAGCCAATAAACTCCCTGCCAGTACCTTGAACTATTGTGTAATGAAGTGCTTCGTAATGCCAACGCCCCGGGAAAGCCTGCTCAAGAAATTGGAGAAGTTCAGGTAAGTCTTGTGGTGTCAATACGCGATAATGCTCGTTCGGATTTGTGAGTTGGTAAGGGGTCGTAGCTTCTAATGATTTGATCAAATCCGTTTCGATGGATTCTGCAACATACCCTTTCTTTTTAAACCATTCAAGTGAATGTGGGTCTTCTTTAGGTACACCGGGAAAGTAATGCCAAGGATCACGGCCCAGACGAATTTCGGAGATTCCTTCCTTAGAAAATAGTTTCTCCACATGCTCGATCAAGCGCGTGCCAATCCCTTTATTGCGAGCTGAATCTCTTACTAGTAAGCATTGAATCCAGCCCATATGTGTTGCCATAGCAGCTGACAGGTTTTCCTGATAACGCTTGGCCACAACAAACCCAAGGAGTTCTCCATCCTCCATCAAGGCAATGGATGCTTCATTTAAAACGTTGGGCTCTTTTATTGTGTTTTGTCGCCATAACGGAATCGTCATTGGAAAAGAATGACCAATTGTTTCATTCCACATGTTTACAATGATGGATGGTTCCATGTCGAGGATATGTACACGTTGCATTTGTTTCACCTCAAATTCTACTTTGTTCGTTCATGTGTTTGGCAAACTGTTCTCCTTGTTTAAGATTTTGTGATTGCAGCGCCGCGATAATCGCACCCCCAACTGGAGGAACTTGAGTTTTCTGAAATGTAACATTGGGCATTGATTTCTTCATCGCCAGTTCGGACAGCAGTTCAGTAAATAATTTTGAATGCGTAAACACCCCACCCGACAATACAATCATCGTAGAATGATCTGCTTTAAAAAGCTGTCGATGACAAGATTCAATGCATGACATCATAGCTTCACATGCTGTTCGAATAATATTCATGGCGACTTCATCTTTTGACTTAGCCGCTTCCACCACATAGGGTGAAAGTGGTGCAATAATGGAACGCGGATGTTCCTGGCCATATACTTGGCCAATGATGTCGGGAACACGCGTCACATTGAAATGTTGTAGGAAGAGATTCGTCAGCTTAGTAGCAGGGCCTCTTCCGTCGTATGCTTGAAACACCGCACGGAGGGCCTCGTTGCCTAAATAAAAGCCGCTCCCTTCATCATCGAACAAATAGCCCCACCCACCGGAGCGGACCATTTTTTGATTTTCATTCATTCCAAAAGCAATAGCTCCCGTTCCGGCAATTTGCACAATACCTGGCGCACCTAACGTACCTGAATATAAAGCATTGACCGCATCATTTTTTACGATGACTTCAGTTTGTGAGGGGAGGTACTTCTTTAATAACTGCACGACTTCGACGTCACGACCACTTTCCCCGACTCCTGCCATACCTGCAAAACACGCTGTCAACTCTTCGAAAATGTCCGGTCTCTGAATCTTTAATTCCAATATCAAATTACTCATGACTTGTTCAAACTCTTGCTGTGACAAGGTGTT
This sequence comes from Paenisporosarcina quisquiliarum, assembly GCF_027563315.1. Lineage (GTDB taxonomy): Bacteria > Bacillota > Bacilli > Bacillales_A > Planococcaceae > Paenisporosarcina > Paenisporosarcina quisquiliarum. The sequence goes on along the minus strand of NZ_JAMKBJ010000006.1, from coordinate 194,687 downwards.
GGGGTTACTTCGACCAGTAACGGCTTGCATGTAAACGTTTCCATTTTCGTCAGCAACCATTCCTGTCGTTTTGGTTCCACCACCATCGATCCCAAGAACATACATCGTATGAATTCCACCTTTTGTGTTTCAACTCTCTAAATTCATTATAAATTGTTGAAATATTTTTTCAACTTATCTATGAAATTTCGTTATTTTATTTTAAGTTTATTAAATTGGTTGTGCGATTATGATAGGGTGAATTAAAAAGAGAGAGGAACGATTTGTAACGGGTTCAATTCATAGGTGCAAGAAAATGTAGATTTCCGTTGCGGCGGACGCGTTTCGCGGGCACGGCTTCAGTCTCCTCATCACTACGTTCTTCCGGGGTCTTCAGCTCGTGCTGTTCCCGCCGAAGTCGCCGCCTCCACTGCAATCAACAGAAAATCACTTACAAGGTATAATGTGTAAAATGAAACAAGATGTAAACAATAAAAAAGGGGAGAATTGTAATGAAAATAAGACAAATTGAGGTTAATGATGCAGAGGGACTTTCAAATTTAATAGAGAAAGTTGAAAGCGAGTCTCCATATATGCTCTTTGAAGCCGGTGAAAGAAAATTGAGCTCAGAAAGACAACGACAAAGAATTGAATCAATAAAACAGGAAAATGAGTCAGAAATATTTGTTGCAGAAGAAAATAATAAATTAATAGGATACTTATTTGCTATCGGCGGACAAGCAAATAGAACAAAATACTCTGCATATATTGTTATTGGTATTTTAAATCAATACAGAGGAATGGGAATAGGAACTAAATTATTTCAGCGATTAGAAGAATGGGCTCTAAACCATAAGATTCATCGTTTAGAATTAACAGTGATAACTGAAAATGAAGCAGGTGTTGGGCTTTATAAAAAAATGGGATTTGAAATCGAAGGTATAAAACGAGACTCACTTTACATTGATGAGGAATTCGTCGATGAATATTATATGTCTAAACTATTATCAAATTAAACAAGACCACTATGTGTGTTTTTTTATGAGTGTTAGAAATTCCATCCGAAACTACAGGGATTTTAGACACATTACAAAAACCCATGTAGCGGTGCGTATAGAATAAAAGGCTGCTACTTCAAGTGTGAAATAACAGCCTTTTAAAATTTTTAATATAATGTTTTTATCTCTAAAGAGAATCCGTTAAACGTATTGCCCCCCACTCTCATATATTCATTTTTTCAACAAAACTATCAAACTACTTTTTTAATATTTTGTTTCCAAGTCGATCCCTTTATAGAAGTGTTTCAAAATCACGTCATACGTAAAGCCCGCTTCAGCCATTCCCACTGCGCCGACTTGTGACATGCCGACACCATGGCCCCAGCCTCCACCATTTGTCTTGAAGCCAGTCACTTCACCCGTCACTTCATCTTTTACTGGTTCGATGATAAACAATGTACTCAACAATACGGCAGGATTCCCGCTGGCATTAATATATTGAAGTGCCCAGCGAATTCGGTCCTTGTATTCATAGAACGTTCCATTTTCCGTGACAAACTCAATTTTTGCTGCTCGTCCTGAACTTGAGCGTTCCGTCACGTTAATTTCAAGCACTTTGCCGACTTCTTGATTGTAGTAAGTGCTTAGAATGTCACTGATTTCTTCAGCCGTCCACTCGAAGTTCCAACGGTAATATTTTGACTTGCCCGCTTCAAAATCACCTGTTTTCACATCGCGAAGAGATTCCGTCTGTTCTTCTTCATCAAATTTATAAACGTCTAAGGCAGGAACATATTTAAGCGTATTCCCTTTTTGTCCGACTTGCGTTGCGCGAAGATACGGAGTTGCTTCAGAATTCCAAACATCTTCATTGTTGGCAGTGAATCCACCACTTGTTGAATGGAATACTGCTGTGATTAACTTGCCTTCATAAGTTGCCACAATTCCTCTTGTTCCATCGACAGCATCATTTGAAATCGGATGCTCCGCTTCAAAACCACCGTATACTTGATCAGATGTTGTCGGCAATAAATCATACCCATCTGCACTGCGTTTTCCTGGATTAGAAAGTGCATATGTGCGGGCTGCAATTGCCTGTGATTTTTGTGCTTCAAGTGCGCCATATGGATTTGGCGGTAATTCACGTGGCACTACACCATATAGATATTCTTCAATTAATAATTCATTGATTCCAGCTAATGTCCCTTTGCTATTGAATCCAACTTCTGCTATTCCACGATATGTTTTGCCATTTATCGTTACACGCTCAGAAGGTGCAAGTACTTGAACCGGATTAGAAGTAGACTTGACTTCCCCGTTCTTCGTTGCTTTCATTGTCGTTTCACCTTCAACGATCGTTACAACTTTCCAAAAAGCATCACTAGCCGCCAAACCTTTTGCAATTACATCATTTTTGAAATTTGTGCGGACTGTGAATGATGCATCTGCAGGGAATTCACCGATATGGAGACGATAACCGTTATTATAATCTTCTACGTAGGTTGAATATCCGGCAGCTTCGGCACGAGATAACCAATCCGCAACATACCCTTCGCTTGTTGTAAATGAAACTTGCAAACGATAATTAGTTTTGATTTCAGCAGTTGATGCCAATTCCACCAAAAACTCTTCATCCGTGCCACTGAACAATACTTCACCAGTAACTTTATCTACTAAATCAAATGTTCCTTTACCACCGATTTTCAAGGATTGAACATCAGGTACCATACCGATTCTGATCACTGGTTCAGCAACGTCTTCGGCAGCAACTTTATTTTGACCTACCCCTTGAAAAAATAAAGCGCTTACAATTGTAAATACGACAAAATACTTGAACACATTTTTCAACATTCCCATCCCTCTCTAAATTGTTTTTCGTTACAAGAGAATAGGATTCGACACTCTATTGATATTTCCTTTTAAATTTTTTAAATATTTCTGATATTTAATTTTAATAAGTCGAAAGAGTCATAGAAAATAATGGATAATAAGTAAATAGTATTATTAAATATAAAAATAGCTTAAGGCTAAGGAAATATACATCCCATCAACCAAATAATTATTTCAGGAAAACAACAGGTTTTATATAAGAACAGGTGTGATTGTATATGAAAGTGGGTATCACTATAAGATAACTAATTTTTTAACATTAATTGGAGGGATGACGATGTCTAGAGGAAATACGCGTTCATTATTACTTGGAGGACTTGCTGCTACGGCATATATGTATTTACAGAAACCTGAGAATCGTGATAAAGCCAAAGTGATGATGCATAATACGATGACAAAAGTGTCTTCATTCATGAACTCGCAAAATGTAAAACAATCACAAATGACAAAAGCCGGGTTCTCTGATCCAACCGATCCGGATGATAACCGTATGGTGGAAGAAGGCGCTATGACAAGCGTCCAATATTACAATGAAGGTGTGCAAAGCAAGGATTCGAAGAAAGAAGCAAAACAATCTTTCCCGAAATCCCAGCAAAAAGCTGCACCAAAATCTAAGGAATCATTACCTGAAGATAATAATGACTCACCAGCTAAACAAGAAAATGCAAAAAGACTTCCGAATGAATAAACAAAAACCGTGACCCAATTGGGATCACGGTTTTTTGATTAGTTGCCCCCACGCTCATCAACGTGATGATTGTTCTGGCCATCTTTCACTTGAAGCTTTTCTTTCTCTTCTTTACTTAATTCGTCTTTTTTCTGCGTCTGATCAGTTGCATTTTGATTTGCGAATTCTCTTTCAGATTGTTTCTCATTTTCATTCATTGCCATTCACCTCTTCTTATGATGTATGCGTTCGATAGTATTTTTCCCGAATATCCAAACTTATAACCAAGAATTGTGATTTTAGTTGATTTAAATGAAAATGAAAACGATGGATTTTTACTGGGCAAACATTTGGAGCTCTTCATATTCATCTCCGATTGAAGATTTACGTAAAAGCTTATACTCCATATTTTCTTGAAGTAACTCACTCATTAAACCTGCCCATAAATTCGGTAGAATAATGCTTTCTTGTTCTTTACTAAGATTTTTGAACACTATTTTTTCCCAACTATTATGTAATTCAAGCACCACTCGTTTTTCTTCTTTGGAGAACGTGGAGATTTTCACATTTCCCCATCCTGCATTACGATACAGGTCACTGTATTCAATTAATATATTTTCCAAATCATTTCGTCCCGAGTAATTTTGTCCGACCATCTGACCAAGTCGGAATCCAAAAGCTTGAAGAACATCGTTTGTCTTTTCTATTCCCGTCAATTCATCCATTGTCATTAGTAAAATTTCAAGTGATTTATACCATATGAGAATAGTCGGGACTTCATTATATTTTAATAGGCCCTCTTCATTACTCCAATTAAATTCATCACTATTAATTTTCATTTGTGAAAACGATTGTGGCATTATGTTAACTCTCCTTAAATTCAAATGACTTATAAATTTAGTTTAATAGAATGAAATACGACATTCAATCTTTTATTTTCTGATTTTTCTCTATATTAAAAAAGGACTATGTTTGCTGAATTTCTCTACCATGCCACTGTTTCATTTAGGGAATTATTACTGAAAAGCTCTCTTGTATAAATCGCAGGTCTTCATGGGGTCACCCATCTTTCGCAAATTCCAAGTCGTTTCTAAATAAACATCCGCTAAACTCACAGCACGTGCTCCCATTTTCTCTGCCATTTCAATTGCTATTACACTTTCGTAAACATGGGCCATCTTTTGGGCAATGTTTTTTGCTTCAAATGTTTGCATCCTTTCGTCCAAACCTGCAAAAATTATTAAGTCCTCCTCCAATTGTTTGAGAACACGCTCCACAGTCGGTTTCAAGTTACTCATTGGAATATCTTTAAGTCTTGAATCCATCGTCTCCACGAAGAGTTTATGAGCATTGAATTTCCGGACCAGCCGAACAATTTCCATTCCTAAAATATTGGCCGTACCTTCCCATACTGTAAGGACTTGTGCATCTCTCAGCAGGCGAGGCGTGACAAAATCTTCAATGTAGCCATTGCCACCGTGCATTTCAATTGCTTCATGAGCAAAATGAATGGCTTGCTCGGCAGTTTCTTTTTTCAAAATGGCAATAAATAACCGATTTAATACGACTTCTTCTTCACTCGCTTCATTTGCAGCAACCTTGTCATACAGCTTGATCAAATCAAATACTGTCACAAGTTCTACTTCCATTTTCGCCGTCAATTTCCCTAGAGAATCCTGCACCATTGGGAACTCAACCAGCTTCCGTCCAAAAGCATTTCGTCGTTGAGCGTATTCAGTAGCCTCATTTAACGCGCGACGCATGATTCCAAGGGATGCGACTGCATTGCAAATTCGCGATAAATTCAGTGCTTCCATCATATATTTTAAGCCATTCGTTTTATCACCCATGACATAAGCTACCGCACCGTCAAATTCCACTTCTCCACTCGGTACAGCTCGAACACCTAGTTTGTCTTTCAATCTCCGAATCGAAATTCCATTCAAGGAACCATCTTCTTGTCTACAAGGGACTGCGAAAAGGGTCAAACCCCTGGATCCTTCTGGAGCTCCTTCAATCCGTGCAAGAACCATTGCAATACCAGCCATACCTGCATTCGAGGCAAAATACTTTTCACCATATAATCGGTAGTGATGACCATCGCGGATCGCCTTGACCACATTTGCGCCTACATCAGAGCCACCTTGCCTCTCAGTTAGAAATGTAGCTCCTTCAAACAATTCCGTATCCCCAGTGGCACAGACATACGGTAAAAATCGATCTTTCAATTCTTCATCCGCATAATGCTCCAGCAAGAATGCAGTCGCCATCGTCAACGTGACAGGGCAGTAAAATCCAGCTTCGGATTGAGACAAAATATAGCCTTGCGCAAAACTGTATAAATAGCTTCCTTTACGTCCAAGTTCGGGAATTTCTTTATGAACATAGCCGACAATGCCTGTTTCATAGGTCTCCTTCACCGTTGCCTTATAGCCTTCATTGACCCAAACATGCGAAACATCTTCCCCGTATCGATCGAATTTCACCAAACTTGGAGCACCTTCTCGGTCTGTATGCCGTGCACGCTCATCTATTTCATTCGCCACGCGTTCTCCAAAATCACTCAACTTTTCATTTGCATACGCCAAAAAATCTGGCTGCAATCCTTTTCGTAAAATATGGTGAAGTGTTTCGTCTGCCAAATAAAAATTTCTTCGAATACTCATGACACATCCCCTTAAAATTCAACATTTTTCCCGATACACTCGCTAATATTTGCACTTGATTTCCTATGATATTCATTCCACGTTGATACTATTATAGCGATAAAATTTATTACTTCACTATAATTATCTATTTATTCCGACTATTTTTAAGTGGTTGACAGGTTGAATTATTCAGACTATAGTGAACAACATAATTAAATATGCGTGATTTCTTATCAAGAGATGTGGAGGGCCTGGCCCTATGATACCTCAGCAGCGGGTTTTTACTTCGTGTAAAAATACTGTGCTAATTCCAGCGGACAATTATTTGTTCGATAGATAAGAAGGAGTGTTCGAGCTAATTTTCTGTGGATTTGTGTCCACATTTTCTTTGCATACGTATGCCTCTTCTGTCTATCGACAGAAGGGGCTTTTTTTATTGCCCCTCCCCTTTGCTCCCTCTTTGATAACGAACATGACATAGAAAGGGGCGACCACCACTTGATTGAATTCCAACAAGTAACGAAATCATTCCAAACCAAAAAGCAAACGGTTGAAGCCTTAAAAGGTATAGACCTCACTGTTGAAAAAGGAGATATCTTTGGCGTGGTTGGCTATAGCGGTGCAGGGAAAAGCACACTCATCAGATTGGTCAATCTGCTCGAACGCCCATCCACCGGGCAAGTACTCGTTGACGGACAGCCACTGACTGCACTGAAGCCAAAACAGCTAAGAGCTCAGAAGAAAAAAATTGGGATGATCTTTCAACACTTCAATCTGCTGAATTCCAAAACTGTTTTCGATAACGTTGCCATTCCGCTCGTATTATCAGGAACGCCAAAAGCAACAATCAAAACGCGTGTTGAAGAATTGCTAGACTTCGTAGGGCTTGCAGACAAAGCCAAAAACTATCCTGAACAGCTATCGGGAGGTCAGAAACAACGGATTGGTATTGCAAGAGCGCTAGCTACAAACCCTTCCATTCTGCTGTGTGATGAAGCCACATCAGCACTTGATCCACAAACGACCAGCGCAGTTTTGCAGCTGCTCAAGAAAATTAACCAGGAATATGACATTACCATTCTCCTCATTACGCACGAAATGTCCGTCATCCGGGAAATTTGCAATAAAGTAGCCGTCATGGAAGGCGGACGCGTAGTAGAGCAAGGATCAGTATTTGACGTCTTTGCCTCACCCAAAACGGAGATTGCGAAGAATTTCGTACGAACAGTTATTCATGATGAGATTCCTCAAAGCGTTCTCAGCAATGCTGCCATATCAAGTACGCAGCCGATTATTTGGAAAATAAATTTTGTCGGCAACACATCTAGTCAGCCATTACTTTCGACTATTGCCAAGAAATATGACGTACATTTAAGCGTTCTTTCGGCAAACATTTCTGAAATCCAGGATACGCCTTTTGGCAACTTGATTATCGAAGTGACCGGTGAGCAGTCGGAGATTCAAAAAGCTTTTACATACATCAAAGACGAAGGGTTTATCGTTCAGGAGGTGAAACTGTATGACTGATACATTATGGGGCATGGAAATTACAACCGAACAACTACTGGTTGGCTTTGGCGATACACTTTACATGGTGGCTATTTCACTGATTTTTTCGGCACTAATCGGTCTTCCGCTAGGCATACTGCTCGTCATCACACGAAAAGGTCATATCTTGGATAACAAATGGATATTCAATATCTTGAATCCCATTATCAACATTTTACGTTCCGTACCATTCATCATTCTACTCGTCGCCATCATTCCTTTGACCAGACTGATTGTGGGCACAGCCATTGGCACGAACGCCGCAATCGTCCCGCTCGTCTTTTACGCAGCACCGTACATTGCCCGGCTTGTCGAAAACTCGTTACTGGAAGTCGATAAAGGAATTATCGAAGCCGCTCAATCCATGGGCGCAACAGTTCCACAAATCATTTTTAAATTTTTGATTCCGGAAGGCTTGAGTTCACTGATTCTGACCTTTACCACTGCAACAATCGGCTTGGTTGGAGCATCCGCCATGGCTGGAGCAGTCGGGGCTGGCGGTGTTGGTGACTTGGCACTGACCTATGGATACCAACGTTTTGACACCATGACCATGGTCGTCACCGTCGCAGCACTTGTGATCATTGTTCAATTATTACAATCAACCGGAAACATGGTTTCAAAAAAAATAAGAAGAAGATAATTATTGGAGGTAGGAAAATGAAAAAAATCGCATTGGTACTCATCGTATTAACACTAGGTTTGCTGGCAGCTTGCGGCAAGGACGAAGGAAACGCTAAGGATTCAGATACCATCAAAGTAGGCGTTAGTGGCGGTGACACACGCACCTGGGATTACATCGTAGGAATTGCAAAGGAAGAAGGTTTGAACATTGAACTCGTCAAATTCAACGACTACATTCAACCGAACATCGCTCTTGCTGAAGGCGAAATCGACGCCAACGCTTTCCAAACCATCTCATATTTTGACGAATTCAAAGCGGACCAGAAACTAGATTTGGAAGCAATCGGTTCAACCGTCATTGCACCTATGGCCATCCACTCAAAAAAACACAAAACGCTTGATGACCTGCCTGAAGGTGCAACAATCGCTTTGCCTAACGAAGGAACAAACTTTGGCCGTGCCCTACTTTTGCTTCAAGAAGCGGGACTGATTACTTTGACAGATGACTTCGAAGGAATTGGTTCAATCGATAAAATTAAAAACAACCCGAAAAACTTGAAAATCGAACCGGTCGCTGCAGGTAACACACCACGTTTCCTTGACGACGCAGACGCATCCATCATTAATAACAATTTTGCTGTTGAAGCAGATTTGAAACTCGAGGATGCGCTGTTCCATGAAAGTGCGACAGCTAAGCCGTACATTAACATTATCGCGGCTCAATCAGGTGATGTTGATCGACCAGAACTACAAAAATTAGTGGAAATCTATCACTCCGAAAAAGTCGAGAAATTCATCATCGATACATTTAAAGGCAGCTCGATTCCAACCTTCGTCTCACTTGAGGAACTAAAAAACTACAAAGACTCTTGGAAATAATACAATGAAAACAGGCAGCCGAACATACAATTTCGGCTGCCCTTCTTTCTATTTAATACTTCACAAATCCATATACTGCTTTTGGCTGGCCAAAAGCTTTTTCTGTTTGTGACAGCCATCGTTTGAAATTCTCCGATTCCAACGAAACTCTGGAATTGTCCAACGAAATCTTTATATCGTCCAACGAAACTTTGGAATCGTGCAACGAAATGACTGCTATCACATCAAGATACCCGCCAAGCGTTAGCTCGCGTGGCTCTTCTAATGCTCTTGATTTAGCGATTCCAACGAAACTTGAGATTTGTCCAACGAAATGACCGCTCTCTCATCAAAAAACCCATCAAGCTTCAGCGTGTGGGGCCATTCTAATGCTCTAGATTTAGCGAGTCCAACGAAATTCGCGCTTTGTCCAACGAAATAGCCCAATTGTCCAACGAAACTCTTAACTCGTACAACCAAGTTTTTAGTTCATAAATTCGTTCTTCCATTAATTTGCATTTCTCATAGTGAATATGCTATTTTCAAACTAACTAAATCAACTAAGTCGACTAAAGGAGGATCTCTATCGATACACAGCGTATTCCACCCAAAACAATACAAATCTATAAACGACTTCTTCACCGAGTCTCCTTAAACCACCCCCTTCATTTAGAAATCAAATCAAAAATTAAGCAGATGGAAGCCGGATATTACGGAGAATGCTACGTGGATAACTTCTTAAAGCAAGTCTCATTTCCAAAAAATCATGCTATTCTTAAAGACATTCACATTCCCATCAACGATAATTTATACCTCCAAATAGACACCCTGATAATCACCCAAAAATACATAGCTGTCCTAGAGATAAAAAATATTAAAGGGAAAGTTTTCTTTCAACGAAATCCTTACCAGCTCGTTCGAGAACTGGATGGAGCAATTACTACTTACAAATGTCCCGAACAACAACTTAAAAGACACATCAAAAAACTCCAAATCCTCCTGAAACAATCTAAAGTAAATATTCCGGTCAAAGGCTTAATCGTATTCGCTTACTCCAAAACACATATTGCTCAACCACCAGAGTTCGCTAAAATCACAATGGGTTGCGATATAACTGATCACATCGATGAGTATAACGAAATGTCCGACGTCATTACCTCGAGTACATTTCATCGTTTGCTTGGAAAAATCACTTCGAAATCTACCGAATTTATGCCAAAACCTCTCGCCCAGACCATTCATCTAGATCAGACACACATTCGAAAGGGCTTAATATGTCCAAACTGTCATCTTAAAATAATGAACAAAAAACACTGTCCGACATGTAAAATCTCAACCAAACTCATGCAACAACAAGCAATCGAGGAATGGTTTTACCTTTTTAAAAACACCATCACAAACAGGGAATGCATCCACTATCTCGAACTAAAAGACAAATTTGCAGCCAACCATATCTTGACCAATCTCAATCTGAATCGATTGAACGCACACAAAAACCGATGCTATACACTATCCCAATCCTTTTGGTTAACTAAAGATTCGTCTACCAGACTATAGAAAATAGGCAGCCGAAGATACAATTTCGGCTGCCCTTTTAATTCTCTATTAATATTTAAAAATCCATTTACTGCTTTTGGCTGCTGCCAAAAGTTTTATCTGTTTGTGATTGTCTCCTATTCCAACGAAACTTGAGATTTGTCCAACGAAACTCTTAATTCGTTCAACGAAATGTCCTCTCTCCCATCAAAAAACCCGCCAAGCATCAGCAGGCGGGGTAATTCAAAAGCTCTTTATCTCGTGATTCCAACGAAATTCGAGATATGTCCAACGAAATTTTCATATTGTCCAACGAAACATCCCAGTTGTCCAACGAAATCTCTACACTCCAAAAAGTCAATCCACAAACACAATTGCTTTTTTCCTCTGCCACACAACACTCACTAAGATTGTAATTCCCAGCACGACAAAACCTAGCAGGAATGGATACAGAATATTAACGTCGTATAAGACACCTGCAAGGAGCGGGCCTACTACATTTCCAATGCTCATATAGGCGTTGTTCATGCCCATTGCGAAACCTTGCTCATTTCCGGCAAGCTTCGATATAAGTGTATTCAATACCGGTCGTAAGATGGATGTCGCTAAAAATACAACCAACGTAATCATAAAGAACAGTACATACGTGGAAGCAAATAAAGATAGGAAGAAACACACAGCGGTCAGCGCAATAAAGAAATTTAGTATTACGCCTTCACCAAATCGGCGAACAAGACGATCCACTACCAGTAATTGCATGACAACACTTACGATTCCTGTTGACGTCACCATCACCGCGATCTGTTTTGGCGTGGCACCAAATTGATTATCAACAAACAGGCCTAAGACCGACTCATATGCCATCAAACCAAAGCTCATGACGAGTGTAATGACCAGCGGAATGAAGTATGGCTTGTGTACAGACTGCGCGAGTTTTTTCACCATTGGTTCCTGTTTGACCGGTCCTACGTCTTCTCCCGCTTCCCTGCTTTCCTTTAATACAATGACAGAGAATATAACAGAGACCAAAGAAACCAATGCAGATACGAGCAATGGGAGCTTTAAGTCATAATCTGCCAAAAATCCGCCGATGCCTGGTCCGATTACGATACCTAGTGACATCGCTGCGGAAATGTAGCTATTTCCTTTCGCGCGTTGATCCATCGTCGTGATATCCGCTACATAGGCGAAAATCGCAGGAATTAGTAAGGCTGCTCCAATACCACCGATCACGCGCGATGTGTACAGAATCCAAATTGAATCCGAATAATAAAACACAAACATGGAAAGTGTTAAGCCGCTTAGACCTGCAATAATCATCTTGCGACGCCCAACCTGATCTGCCCATTTACCGGCAATCGGTGACATGACGAACTGTGCTCCTGCAAAAATGGCAATCATTAGTCCTGCCGCCATGCCCCCTTCACCGATTGACATGAGATAAGCGGGTAAAATTGGAATGATAATCCCAAAACTCCCGATTGCTATAAACATATTTATCATGAGAACAATTATTTTTTTTCGTTGATCTGGCTGCATAATATTCCTCTTCTCTTTCAACATACTTTACTATCTAACCCTATCTATCATTCTACCGTCAACTCTAATGTTGTTATTAGACTAGTCAAAAATATATCACATCAAAATTAGAGAAAACTTTATTATAATATAACAACAAATTTAATTGTTTTTTTCGACTTTATTCGACTTTATTCATAATTAGGTAGGTAAAATCACCTTTTATCTACTATAATATAATGTAGAACAAGCTACTATAATACAAAAATAATGTTATATATTGTAAAAATATCAATTATTCCCTTAAAATTCCGCAATAATTTATTATAAAGAGGTGATACGAATGCCCGCACAACAATTAAATCGCCAGCTAATCGAGGAGTCCAAACTCAGGTGTGAAAAATGGGGATTGGATCCGACCATAATTCCGGATCCAATTGAGATTAGCCAGGAACAACTTCACCAAATTCAAAGAGAGAATAAAGAAGTTTTAAAAGTAGTTGAATTTTTCATTCCAGAATTTTTGAAAATGGTGAAAGGAACACCTCTTTTGATTGTTGTTACTGATCATCAAGGTATCATTACGTATATCGAAGGTGACAACACGATCAAAGATGTGATTCAACAGCTTGGCTTTAGACCAGGGGTTCAGTTTACTGAAAATTACAATGGAACCAATTGTATCAGCCTTGCATTAAACCATAATCTACCGGTTGAAGTAGTAGGTTCTCAGCACTATCATAATTTCCTCTGCCAATCGGCTTGTTATTCTGTGCCTTTTAAAGATCACCGTACGAATGGCACTCTCGGAACAGTTTCCATTATGACTGCTTTGAACTTTGAAGATCCTTTGCTCCTTTCATTGCTTTCGATTGTCGGAACGAGTATTGAACGTGAAATACAATTGCAAGAACAAAACAAAGATTTGAATGTGCTGAATCAAGTGTTAACAGAATCCTCACATACTGCCATGATTTTGACGGATCAATATGGTCGGATTATGGAATTTAATCCATATGCAGAAAAACTGACGGGATTGAAACGTAAGGATGTCCTTAAAAAACCTGCATCTGAACTGGCAATTCTTGATGACTGGATTGAAAAAATCATCCAGACGAAAGAAAGTTTTTCTGATGTTGAAGTGAAATTCCAGAAACCAAATGCGGTTAAAGAAACCATTTGCTTATTTGACGGTCGTCCAATTTATAGTGTCAATCAATATTTCATTGGCACAGTCTGCAGCTTCCGTGATATAACCGAACGCTATGAAAATCAATTACTTATGCAACATCACGCACATCATGACGATTTAACAACATTGCCTAATAGACGCTATTTCCATAATTATGTAAATGGCATTCTGAATTCAGCAAAAGGCAAAGACATTTCGTTGGCCGTCTTCCTGCTCGATCTTGATCGTTTTAAATTAATTAATGATACGTTAGGTCATGCAAAAGGCGATACGTTACTTGTTGAAATCGCACAACGGCTGAATGATTATTTACTCGAAAAAGGAAAACTGTTTCGCATGGGTGGCGATGAATTTACAATCGCCTTGGCTGACTTTAATTCTCTTGAAGAAGTGAAAAAAATGGCGGACGATATCATTGAAGTCGTTCGTAAGCCATTTTTCCTTCAAAACCTTGAGTTTCATGTAAGTACGAGTATTGGAATCGCCCTGTATCCAAATGACGGAACCGATATTAACACCCTTTTCCTTCATGCCGATACGGCTATGTACCGCGCAAAAGACCAAGGAAAAAATGGGTACTGCATCTACAATTCGGATATGAATGAGGAGTCTCTCAAGAAGCTCACGCTAGAATCTGAGCTCGAATTAGCCATAAAAAATAACGACCTAATGCTTCATTACCAACCGCAAATTGACTTGCATACTAATCAAGTTGTGGGCGTGGAAGCCTTATTACGCTGGAATCATCCCGAACTCGGACTTATTCCTCCAGCAGATTTCATTCCACTGGCTGAAGAAATGGGATTGATGGTGCACCTTGGAGAATGGGTTCTCAATCACGGATGCCGTCAGATGAAAAAATGGCACGACCAAGGCCTGACTACACTTAAACTATCCATTAACTTGTCTCCTCAGGAGTTTTTAAAGCAACGTCTTGTGGATAAAGTCAAACAAGTCTTGCAAGAAACAGGTCTTGCACCGCACGGCTTAGAACTAGAAATCACCGAATCCATGACGATGGATGTCGTTCGTTCCACTTCGATTTTGGAAGAATTGCATGAACTAGGCATACAAATTGCTATCGATGACTTTGGTACGGGTTTCAGTTCTCTAAATTACTTGAAGAACTTCCATATTCATCGATTGAAAATCGACCGAAGCTTCGTTCGAGACATGATGAATGGACCGAAAGATGCTCAAATCGTAAGCACCATCATATCCATCGCCCATGCTTTGAACCTAAAAGTGATTGCAGAAGGCGTCGAAACAGAAGAACAGCTACACTTCCTTGAAAATTTAAAATGTGACGAAATACAAGGTTACTATTACAGCAAACCGTTATCTGCTAGCGATCTCGAAAAAAAATATGAATTCAATTCATCTAGAGGTGTCATTCATCCATGAAATCAGTCGCATCATTATTGGTCGAGCATTTAAAATCATTTCAAGTAACTCACGCATTCGGTATTCCCGGTAAAGCGGTTGTCCCGCTTCTTCTTGCAATGGAAAAGAACGAAATTGAATTTATATTAAGCAGACACGAGTCGGGTGCCGGCTTTATGGCTGGAGGCTTTTCACGCCAAAACAATACACTTGGCGTTGCTATCGGCACTTCAGGACCAGGCGGAACGAACTTAATCACTGCAGCCGGACAAGCAAAAGCTTATCATCTGCCAGTACTTTTCATTACCGGACACCCTTCAGTAAAAGACTCAGGACGTGCAATGGGTCAGGATTCAAGTATCTTTGGAACCGATCTCGTAAAAATGTTCGAACCTGTTACACTCTTCAGTGCGAGAGTCGAACGAGCGGATCAGTTCCAAGTATACTTCCAGCATGCACTTCAAAAAGCACTGACTGGAACAAGAGGACCGGTTCATTTATCCATCCCTGCTGATGTATTAATGGAAGAAGTCGAACCATTTAATTTATCTCTTCCGGCATTGGAACCTGCAATCTCTCCTTATATGGGGGAAGTGAAATCATTGTTGGAGAAAGCAAAAAAACCTCTCCTGTTTATTGGGAAAGGTGTTCATATTTCACAGGCTTATGAAGAAGTGAGCCAACTATCACTTCAATATAATGTGCCAATTATTACTACACCAGGCGGAAAAGGCTCCATTCGAACAGACCATCCTGGACATCTTGGTCCATTCGGTCTTGGGGGAACGCAAGCAGCAACTGATTATTTAAATGACGGCGTAGACTTGTTACTTGTCATCGGTACAAAACTAACCGATATGACGTTAGCGGGCTTTACAATGAACATGATGCCAGAACAAGTCATTCAGTTCGATATAGAGCCTACATTTATCGGTCGGTCGCTTCCTGTTCCTACCCTTCCTGTCATTGGAGACGCCAAAACGAATTTACGCGCAATACTAGATCCAGCATTTTTAGAAATTGCAGCAACAACTTTCATGGAGAAAGAAACAACTGAAGTTGAGATTCTTCCTTCTCCAACAGAGAGACTGTCAGCTGTAACGGCCATCCAATTAATGCGCAAACATCTGCCAGCGGAAACCATCCTGTTTGGTGATGATGGTAGCCATACGTTCTATGCGATTCAACATTTCGATATTGAACAAGAAGGCACATTCTTTGCGGACGATGTCTTCGGAACAATGGGACATGCCATTGGCTATGCGGTTGGTGCTAAATTTGCAAATCCAGAACAAGCTCTCGCCTGCCTGACTGGCGACGGCTGTATGATGATGCACGGCACCGAAATATCTGCAGCAGTATGCCATGACTTGCAAATTCCATTTATTGTCTTGAATAATGGACGCCTCGATATGGTCGATAAAGGGATGCGCTATAATTTGGGTCGTTCAGTAGGAACGGTCTATGAATACCCAGCCAACTTAAGTCTCTTCGGAGAATCTCTGGGTGCAGCTTCTTTCCGCTGTTTCACCGCCCAACAAGTTGAAGAAGCCCTGATATTCGCTAATTCGAATAAAGGTCCAACTGTCATCGAAATTATGGTGGATCCTGAAGAAATTCCTCCTACGCTTAAACGCGGATAATTTATTGCCCCCATAACTCATTGAGTTATGGGGATTTTTTTAACTTGAGAAAGTGTTTGTTGCTTGGAACTTGTTCACAGTGAACTAGCGCAAACCTTTTTTCTTAACGCCCCTCCGTGGAATTTAAATTCCATTTTATAAGTGGCTACTCTCTCTGAGTAATTTAAGAATTTTCCATCAATACATGAAATTCATGATAAACTAGAATTATCAGAACAGGAGTGATCACACAATGCGCGTAGCAATCTTTGACTTTGACGGGACACTATACCCGCAAGAAACTTTTACATTAATGATGAACTATATGAAGGAACATCCTGTCCATTCCAGAAAATATAAATCGTTTTATCGAGCTTTAATGAAGCCCTACCTTGCGTATAAAATGAAAATATATCCTGAAAACAAAATGAAAGCTAAATCCATGCAACTCTATCTGGACACATTCAAAGGCATGCATCAAAGTGAAATCGAGGAATATTTTGAGGATATGTCCCGAGATATGAACAAAGATCTTAACTCTAAAGTCGTCGAACGGTTGCAGAAGCATCTAATCGATGGAGACCATGTCCTGCTGGTATCCGGTGCATTTACCCCGATGCTCAACGAAGTGACCCGCGACTATGCTATTCACAATGTCATCGGCACAGAGATTCCAGTTCGTAACGGGATCATTGATACAGACAATGGCATTTACCACATCCAAGGGGAACGTAAAAACGAAATGATCGACAAAGCACTCGAAGGTTTAGATATCGATTGGGAAAACAGTTCGGCATACGGCGACAGCATTTCAGACATCACCGTCCTGGAAATGGTCGGCAACCCCGTAGTAGTCCGCCCTGAAGCCCGCCTGAAAGCAGTAGCCGAAGAACGCAAATGGGAAATCATTTGGTAATTAGAAAAGTGGAGGAGCCCACTCTAGCTCGACTCCGACGGTGGAAAGACCGAATCGAAAACACGTTTTCGAATGAGGTTAGGTAGGAAGGCTAAAAACCCGACATCGTGTCGGAACGCCTTCATGACCAACATCCTGTTGCCCCAAGCGGAGGTGCGAGCTGGGCTTCCGCAACTAGACAATATGATAAGAATAACAAGCGACTGAAGATTTTTTCAGTCGCTTGTTTTTTTCGTAGCCGGTTCTAAAGTGAGTCAGACAAATATTGATTTTTCCGACGTCATGCCTCTTTATTCAGACGTCACTTCACAACTTTCAGACGTGGTCGTCATTTTTTCAGACGTCAACGCAAAAAAGTCAGACTGCCGCTCAGTCACAACATTACGAATCGGGGATCATCGATATGGCTCCTGTTGAGGTTTAATGACTTTTATGGTTTTGTTTTCGCTACGCTACTATTTGGGTGAAGGGTTGTCTCCAGGTTTATCATGTTTTCAGACGTCAAGGTAGATTTTTCAGACGTGAACGTCATTTTTTCAGAGGCCAATTCACTTTTTTCAGACGTCAGCCGCGATTTTTCAGACTAAGATACCTATCGCTAAAGTTCAACGAATAGCCACCCTCGAAAATAGTTCCTTATGATACACTTAAAAGTAAAAAGGAAGTAATCCTACATGAAACGTTTTAAATTTGTCGTTCCCATTATGGTCGTTGTCGCAGTTTTGTCATTGTGGTATTTAGGTAAAGAGTATTCAGAAATCCCTCTCACAACACGTATTTTAATTACCGCAGGTGGATCGGTAGTCTCCGGTATCATCTCCTACTTTATGCTGAAAAATGATGTTCATAAAGTGGATCCAAAACCCGCAGAAAATTTTAATAAAAAGCGCTAATTTTAAGATCTTATTAATAATCACTACAAAAAGCACCGTAAGTTTAACGGTGCTTTTCTCGTTCCTTCTATTCTTTAAATATCATTATGAAGACTTCTCAAAAACCTCATAGACATCTTCTTCGTTGGTTTCAACGAGAAATACCTCGTTATCTTCCTTAACCGAATAAATGATTGTCCCTTCATCTAAATAATTGGATGCAAAATCGTCTTTTGGAAGAACTTCTGGTGGCAATCGTGTTGCTACTTTTCCTACCTCTTCACCTAGAGTATATTCTCCTTGATTTTTAGTTCCAACCGATAAATATTGATCACCATTTACGATGAGGATTGCTGCATAGGACGCTGATTCTGATGTTGGACCTTTAAACTCTTGAACTTCCATTGAACAACCAGAAATAATCAATAAAATAAATAACCACATGACAAAAATCTTTTTCATGTATCTTATCTCCTTTTATAAATCAGACGAATAATCCCCAATTTAGTTCCATTTTTTCATTATCTTTGCTCCATACATTCATTGAAATTTTCCGCTCAAACACGTCTCAACACCAAGTTGACTTGCAGAATCTTGGCAGTACCCATCACTCACAGAAATGAGCCTGGAGCGAATGAGCGGAATGGCTCCCATTCAGGTTTAAAGATTTAATGGTCTTGATTTCGCTGCGCTCCTGTTTGGATAATAGACACCGTTTCATAGGCTAGTACACTTGGACAATGAGACGTATATTTAGCTGCGCTGACGTTTGTGAAAAAATTATCGCTCATTTCGGAGGGTTTATCGCTCAAACTGGAGATTATCTCATTCTGACGATTTATCGCTCAAACACTTCTCATCTCCAAGTTAACTTGTTGAGCCCCCATCACTAATCTCCATAATAAAAACCTTCCCAAATCGGCAAGGTTTCACTGATCTCTCGAATTAATTCATTTTATAAATACGTGTCTCAAATGGTGCCATCTCGAAGCTGTGCATTGCTTCATGAGGCTGCACGTCTTTGTTCGTTAATAACAAGTTGTCGAATTCAAATGCACGCTCAGCCATTTTATCAACAGAAACGGAAGTTGCACCTAAGTTTGAAATGACGATTACTTGTTCGTCACCCAGAGTTCGTGAATATGCGTACACAAATTCATGATCCGGTAACAATAAATCATATGTGCCATACGTAAAGACATCCTGCGATTTCTTCAACTGAATCATCTTCTTATAGAAGTGATAGATCGACTGTTCATCTTTCAACTGGTTTTCAACGTTGATTTCAACGTAGTTTGGATTGATGCCAATCCAAGGAGTACCACTTGAGAAGCCTGCATTTTGTTCAGCTGACCATTGCATCGGAGTACGTGAGTTATCGCGGCTTGATGACCAGATGATGTCCATGATTTCTTCGTGCGTCTTGCCTTCACTCATTTTGGATGCGTACATGCCTTTGATCGCTACATCGTTGTATTCTTCAATCGATGCGAACTGGACATTGGTCATACCGATTTCCTGACCTTGATAAATGAATGGTGTACCTTGCATGAAGAAGTACATAGCTGCAATGGAAGTTGCGCTTTCGTACCAGTACTCTTTGTCATTGCCCCAAGTAGAGACGATGCGGGCTTTGTCATGATTTTCGATGAACAAAGCGTTCCAACCGTTGTTCTCTAAGCCTTTTTGCCAGCGAGTTAACACGTTTTTAAGTCCTTTGATATCTAGCGTTTTCTTGCCTTCAGCATCCCATAAACCCAAGTGTTCGAATTGGAATACCATATTGAATTTACCGTTTACTTCTCCGACCCATTGATCGATTTCGTC
This sequence comes from Paenisporosarcina quisquiliarum, assembly GCF_027563315.1. GTDB lineage: Bacteria > Bacillota > Bacilli > Bacillales_A > Planococcaceae > Paenisporosarcina > Paenisporosarcina quisquiliarum. The sequence continues at coordinate 174,609 of NZ_JAMKBJ010000006.1, read as the reverse complement.
GACACTAACACCGTTAGCTTCGCCGACCGTCATGATATCGTATTTTGAAAACGTCTCTTGTTTAAGTTCTTCAAGGAAAGGTTGAATGCCATCAACGTTCATGTACTTTTCCCATGCGTGTATATACGGTTGATCTGTATCGTTTTGCATATCAGAGAACGTTTGGTCTTTCTTAATATGACTGATCGCATCTACTCGGAAACCATCGATGCCTTGATCTAACCACCAGTTGATCATGTCGTAAAGAGCTGTACGCACTTCTGGATTTTCCCAGTTCAGGTCAGGTTGTTTTGTTGAGAAGATGTGCAAGTAATATTGCCCGCTCTCTTCATCCAATTGCCAAGCTGAACCATTGAAAATACTTTCCCAGTTGTTTGGCTCTTTGCCATCTTTGCCGTCACGCCAAACGTACCAATCACGCTTCGGATTGTCTTTAGACGATTTTGACTCAATAAACCATTGGTGCTCATCGCTCGTATGATTAATGACCAAGTCAATAATTAATTTCATGCCTCGAGCATGGACTTCCGACAGTAATTGAGTGAAATCTTCCATCGTTCCGAATTCATCCATGATGTCTTGGTAATCGCTAATGTCATAACCATTGTCATCATTTGGTGATTTGTACATCGGGCAGATCCAGATGACGTCTATCCCTAAATCCTTCAGATAATCCAATTTTGAAATGATTCCTTGAAGATCACCTATGCCGTCTCCATTTGAATCCATAAAGCTACGTGGATACACTTGATATGCAATTGCTTCTTTCCACCAGTTTCTAGTCAAATCTTTACCTCCTTCATTACAAGAAATTACGTTCATTACCATAACTTTACATCATAATTTTATTTCTTTAATGCGAAATATCCTAAAAATTCTATTGGGTTTAAATTAACGTATACGCTCCTAGCTATATACGACTGCTCTGGCATTATTTTTCGAAAGTAATAGTGAATATGCTTAATCGAAGAGAAACGAATGATGATTAGCCTTTATAGTCATCATGTTGAGGAAGATAGAAAAAATCGGACAACCCACTCGCATGTAAGTTTCTATGTAAAAATCCAGATAAAAGCTTGTTTTGCTCACGTTGAATTTTAAGTTAAGAATAAATAAGGAGCTTGAGCCCGAGCTTATAATTTTTAAAAATTCTCTTCATATGTGAAAACGTTTGCATAAACATATAAATGTTTGTGCAACCGTTTTCACTAATAAGTAAACTTATCGTATCACATGAAGATTATTCATTCAATCCTACTTTTTTTATTATTCAAATACTTTATTTAATACGTAATTCACTTTCTTTATCGAAAAAGTGCCCTTTTTCTAAGTTGAAAGCAAGATTAATCATATCACCTGGCTGAAGGTTGCTACTTGCATCCACACGTGAAATGAATTCTTGGTTGTCAATGTTCGAGTAAATCATCAATTCAGCACCAGTAAGTTCTGATACTTCTACTTTCACAGGTAACGTCGGTGATCCTACTGGGGCGTCGTTTGTAATATGTTCAGGACGAATACCTAAAATTACTTCTTTCCCTTCGTAGCCTTGCTCTTTTAAGTAAGTTGTATGAGAAGGTGGAATTGCAAGAGACGTTTTTCCAATTACAAATTGTCCATTAACAACTTTCCCGTTGATGAAGTTCATTGAAGGCGAACCGATGAATCCTCCGACGAAAACATTATCCGGCTTGTCATATACTTCTTTCGGCGTACCGATTTGCTGAACAAGTCCATCTTTCATGATGACGATACGTGATGCCATTGTCATAGCTTCCGTTTGGTCATGTGTTACATAAATCGTTGTCGTTTTCAGACGTAAATGTAATTTGGCGATTTCAGCACGCATTTGAACACGCAATTTCGAATCAAGATTGGATAATGGCTCATCCATTAAGAAAAGATTAGCGTCACGGACAATCGCACGACCTAAAGCCACACGTTGACGTTGACCACCTGAAAGTGCTTTTGGTTTACGATCTAAATAAGGTTCCAAACCTAGAATTTCAGCAGCATTTTTAACTCGTTCTGCAATTTCAGCTTTTGGAAACTTACGTAATTTCAGGCCGAATGCCATATTTTCAAATACTGTCATATGAGGGTATAGCGCATAGTTTTGGAATACCATTGCGATATCACGTTCTTTTGGTGGCACATCATTCATACGTTTGCCATCGATATAAAAATCGCCTTTTGAAATATCTTCAAGACCAGCAATCATGCGTAATGTTGTCGACTTTCCACAACCAGATGGACCAACAAAAACAATAAATTCTTGTTCTTCCACTTGTAGGTCGAAATTCGAGACCGCAGTGACGTTGTTATCATAAATCTTAGATATATTTTCTAACACTAATTTTGCCAATCTATCCACGTCCTTTGCTTAATTTTCTTCTGTCCATACAAGTAAAGCTGCACCAAGCATTCCTGCTTCATTGCCAAACTTCGCTCTTTTTACTTCCAATGGCTTCAGCAACAACGGTTCAAGTGCCTCCAGCAAGTAGGACCACCAGCCATCAGCCGATTCAGATACACCTCCGCCAATTACGACGCAATCCATATCAAGAACAGCTTGGAGTGAACTGATGACAACGGCTAAATCACCCGTGAATTGTTTCGTAAGGGTCAGTGCTTTCACATGACCTTCTTGAGCCAATTCGAACATTCGGTTCGGGGATACGAGTTCATTATTTTCGTCGACAATGTTCTGTTCAGAAATAAAGCGTCGAAGCGCTGTTCCTGAAACATATTGTTCGCTGCATCCAGGGCGACCACATGCACAAACGTGACCATTCGGATATAAAATCATATGACCGACTTCCCCGGCACCGCCGTGAGCTCCGTTCATAATGTGACCATCGATGACAAATCCACCACCAAGACCAGTACCTACCGTTAAACAAACCGTACGTCGGAAACCTTTCGCAGCTCCCAGTCGATTTTCAGCAAGACCCGCACAGTTCGCATCATTATTAACCTCGACACGAAGTCCCGTCGCTTTCTGTAAAAGCGCTTTCACTTCTGTGCCTTGCCACCCAGGCAATGTTTCAGTTTCGAAAGTGATGACACCTTGTTCGGCATCAACCATTCCTCTCGTACCGATTCCAATCGCCTCAATTTGCGGATGGTTCTGTAAAAATTCAACGATTTTTTCTTCTAAATAAGGATACAGAGGAATCTGAGTTGGAACAACATGATCTTCAATCACTTGTCCAGTCGAATCGACAACGCCAAAACGAATTTTCGTCCCCCCAATATCCACACCAAGGACTACCATTTACTCTTGACCTCCATTAAGTTAAATTCTATTAAATGATGAAGTTATCTTTTTTATCATACATGATTTTAAAGATTCGTCTATATTAGATTTTTTGCTCTATTCATTCCGACTTTGAAGAATAAAAGACCAACGCCTCATAAGGTCGCAAAACAAAGTCATTTAACAATTCAACGGATGAATAATTCCGGACAATGACCTTACTATTAGTTGAATAGTTTTTCACCACATCTTTTTCCAGAAGTATTTCTTTCTTACTGAAATTACATAACACGAGAAGGCTTTCTGCTTCAGTTTTACGTTCGTAAGCAAATAGTTGCGGATGATCTTTGAATAGTAAATTAAAGTCTCCGTTTGTGATGACATCCAACTGTTTCCTCAAACTGATTAACTGCTGATAATGCGCAAAAATCGATTGTTCACTTTGTAAATCGTTTTCCACATTTATTTCAGTGTACTTCGGATTCACTTCAATCCAAGGAGTTCCCGTTGTAAAACCACCATTTTTTTCGGATGACCACTGCATCGGGGTACGGGCATTGTCGCGACCTTTTGTATAAATAGATTGCATAATTGTATTATGATCGACACCTTGTTCGATTTTTTCATTATACATATTTAACGTTTCAAGGTCCTTATATTGATCAATCGTTTCAAACGCCACATTCGTCATGCCGATTTCTTCACCTTGATAAATATAAGGTGTCCCTTGCATCATATGTAAACAAGTCCCAAGCATTTTTGCCGACTGCACGCGATATTCCCCATCGTCCCCGAAACGCGAAACAATTCGAGGCTGGTCATGATTGTTCCAATATAGACTGTTCCATCCCTTGCCTTGAAGAGACGTTTGCCACTTTTCAAGATTTTCTTTTAGGTCTATCAAATCCAGTTGTTTTAAATCCCATTTTCCATTTTGTCCGCTATCCAAATCCATATGTTCGAACGTGAAAATCATGTTCACTTCTTTATTTTCAGGATTCGTGTAATCGATGGCTTCCTTCGGTGACGCACCCGGCATTTCTCCAACTGTCAGGACGTCATAATGCGAAAGCACTTCCTGATTCATCTCGTGTAAGAAGTCATGTATTTTAGGACCATTCATGAAGTATGGACTTCCATCTCCGAATGCTTGGTCTTCTTTTTTATCGCCATCAGGCAAGCCTGGAACTTTTGAAATGAAATTGATGACATCCATGCGGAATCCGCCAATTCCTTTATCAAGCCAAAAACGCATCATGTCATATACCGACTGTCTCAATTCTTCATGTTCCCAATTTAAATCAGGCTGTTTTTTTGAAAACAGATGAAGATAATAGTCCTGTGTTTCCTCATTCCATTGCCAAGCGGAACCTCCAAACACCGATCCCCAATTGTTCGGCGGCTGACCGTTTTTCCCTGGTGCCCAAATGTAATAATCTCGTTTAGGATTGTCCACACTCGACTTTGACTCAACAAACCATGCATGTTCATCTGATGTATGATTGACGACCAAATCCATAATGATTTTGAGATTTCGTTCCTTTGCAGCTTCCAACAACTCATCAAAATCCGCCATTGTGCCGAATTCATCCATGATGTTTTGATAATCCCTAATATCATAACCATTGTCATCATTCGGCGAATCATAAACCGGACTTAGCCAAATCACGTCTACACCAAGCTCCGCCAAATAATCCAATTTTGAAATGATGCCCTGTAAATCACCGATTCCATCTCCATTTGAATCATAAAAACTGCGCGGATACACTTGATACACAACACTTTTCTTCCACCAGTTCGTTTCTTTAGTCATTTCATTTCCCCCATTATTTTTTGAGACAAGCGTACCATAAATTTCATTAGATCAGAAATTTTCATTTCACAAAAGAAACCAGCAACGAATGATGTTGCTGGTTTGGCCCAAACTATTTATTCTGTAAATCGAGGGGCTCCATTAAATGGTGCGAATTCCTCGTATTCCTTTGGCAGTCATGACGCGCAAGGGAGTAACATTTGAGGGTGAAACTAGGTCATAACAGCCGATTCCTTTGCCAGTGTAAATCCGTAAAGATGAATCTTTTACATCACTAACCTTGTAAATAGGAACCCGAAGAATCCCTTTAGCTGTTTGGATTTTCTGGTACGTGATGGGTGTGGTCATTATAAATCCACCCTTAACCATATTTGCCCAATCGTTGGGTTCTTCGGATCACTTGTAGTTAACGGGATGATATCTCTCCCTATACTATTGTTATGATCTCCATTGTTGACGATTCGATTGTATGGAAGTAAGATTCGGAACTGATTGCCGGCACTGGCCGCTTTAAACTCGACAACAGGATTGGTATGTTTGATGAAATGCAAATCCCATGACATTCCTTCAAATTGATTTTCTGTTCCAGTAATCGTAAACAGCTTGTTGGTGTTACTGGAAGGTTGGATTTGAAGATTGGTAAAGACATTGCCTGAGCATTCATTTGGTGGCTGCTTTGAGGAGTCCAGTACAATCATATCTGTACATCCATCGATAGTAATTTTATCGAACCGATTGGCATTGACCCACGCTTCACCAGTCGCGGGTTTCACTGCTTGCAAAAATATTCCTTTCGAAAACCTCGAAATGGATATATTTTCGAAATTGATATATTGAATTTTGCTGCCGTTTGCACCTGCATATAGCTTGATTGCCGTTCCTCCATTTTTTCCGGACCAATTCGTCAAATACAAATCCTTCACACGCGTTTTTTCATATTGGTATTTTCCATCCAAAAAAATAACGTCAGAATTGTAACTCGAACTATTTATTGTAATGAAACCACCTACCAATGAAGCATTTTGCTGAAGTTCAAACACCCGGAAATTGCCTTGTACGGTATAGTGTGTTGCACGACTTGCTTGCAACTCGACACCTTTCTTAATCACAATTGGCGCATTCAAGGTATACGTTCTATTTCCACTTACTACAACCTTTTGATTATTCGTTTCAGCAAAATTTATTGCTGCTTGGATCTTGATAGAATCCGTTGCACCCTGAAAATCGTCCACTAAGACGATTGGGAAATCAGCCATTCCGTTCATCTCCAATTAGCCATTGATTCAAGCAAGCGAATCGAACAGCCTCTGAAATTACTGTCATTTCAGTTACCAAATTTACAAATATTGATTTCCAATCTTTCAATAGCAAATCATATTGCTCACTTTGATGATTTTTATTCATTTATTTCCATTCTCCTTAATTGTAACAAGGCCTCCATCTCCCGCTTTACTCTGTAGATGATATAATCCTCGCCTAAAAGATAAACATACATGCCGCTAGCGAATCAGATTTTCATGAATGTATCCTGTATTTATCGTATTCAAGTAAATCTACTAAACTTGGGTAAGTTGATAGATGACTTAAAAAATATGTGTGAACAGGAAATATGTCTAGTAACTATTTTTAGCTCAAATTTAATATATATCGTCTAAATTGATCGGTTTTAAGTTGTCGATCCAAGGCTACGAGAAGAAGCCAGACCCTTGGTTGTAATTATCGACGTTGACGTAGGAAAAATCGATGTCCACGTTGTAAAAATATTTTTTGGCCTATGCTTCGTCTCGGCAAAGTCACGCCTGCACCAATTCCTTCGATCTAACACTTTAAGTTTAGGATATTCAATTTATAAATTGTCCATCTCTGCGAAAGTTATGTTTTTAAAATATAAAAAAAGAATCTTTAAAAAGCGTGTGGCTTTTAGATTCCTTTTTTAGTGTATGCAATGATCAATCCATTAAATTCCTTGGTATTTATTCAACAATGTATCAAGCTCTTGGCTGCATGCGACTACACTTGAATGCGTAAAACCAAAATGCTTTGCTTTATAATACATAACTCTCCTCTTAATATTGATTTGCCCAAGCAAAAGCACTTTCAGGTGTAAATTTGTCATGATTATTCCTTTCCTCCATTTAATTATATATGGTATTTTTTGTCTGAATTTTGTGGAGCATTTACGCTCAAGAAACATCATAACTAATTGCTTTTGTAAAAAAATGTCGGTTTGTGGAGCAAAATTAATAATTCACTAATTTGTCACATTTACATAGTATCACTTCAAAAAAACATTGAAAACAGATTATTTTTATGATTCGTAATTTTCGGTAATCGAATTAAATACATGCTCATTTTATCCCGATACTCCGTAAACTTCTTTTGAATTCGAGTTTTTGATTAATGATTTACATATAAAAAATGCAATGAGAATTCCAATTAAATCTACTCCCACATCAAAAAGTCGCCCATTACGGTGGAAAAACAGCTGTAAGATTTCGGTAGAAAATGCAAAGAGACTGCACAAAATAAAAGCATGTCCTAGTCTTTTTATTGTGGCAAGTAGTAAAAAGTACAATAATCCAAAAGCAGATATGTGACCAACTTTTTGGATAATATAGAACTCCTTATGTAGATGAATGTCATGTGTAATAAGCAAGTCTTTAAGATTCGGTGATAAATCTAAATGAAAACTGATGGCCTGCTCGTACAAAAAAGCTTGTGCATCTGCCGTGCAGCCCGCCACTAAAATAGTGACAATCCAGAAAAACAGGAGCAGTGGTGCAAGAAACAAAATCTGCACATCCTTTCATCAACAAAACTAATTGAAAGTGAAAATAAGGGAAACCTACTTTCGTTAGTATGAAGGTTGACCACAAAGAGCTCTTGTTATTCGTATGAAACAAATAAAAGCCGGCAGAATAATCTGCCGACCCATTTTTTATGAATTTTGATTACCTCTTAATTGTTGTTGGGCTTGTGCTACTAATCGCTTAGTGATTTCTCCGCCAACGGAACCGTTAGCACGCGATGTAGCGTTTTCGCCTAGTTGTACACCAAATTCTTGTGCAATTTCATACTTCATTTGATCCAAAGCTTGTTTTGCACCTGGTACTGATAATTTGTTACTTGAATTGTTGTTTGCCATGTTGCTCACCTCCTTGTTGCATATAGAATGTTCCTTTTTCAAAAAATCATACAAGGTGGTAATATATTTTATTTGATCATAAAGATTTTTGTCTGAAATTGCAGGAATTTGTTTGAAAAAAGTGTAGTCATCGTAGTAATAAAATTTATATAAAGAGTAGTAATAATCCCAAGTGCCTATATTTCCCCACTCTTGTTCCATATATATAGAAAGAGATTGGAGGGAATCTTAATGAATAAAGTAATGTTCACCGTTTATGAAAGCTACAACAACATATTTAATGATCCACTTAAAAAATTGACGATGATTTTTAGGTATATTAAAGTGACCAGTTGGAAAAACCGGCTAATTATTGCCAGTATGCCAGCCTCATTGTTCATCTGTCTCTTTTTGTTTGTAACCAACTATTACGTTTTATCTGCTGTTACCATTTTTACGGGGTATTTAGTTTACACCCTATTTGATTCGTATCTGAAGCATGATATTTTACAGAATAACGCCATCCATAAATTCAAAAAAAATTATGATGAAGAAGTTGCAATCTGGATACATATTCTCGAATATAAACTTCAATTATCATTAACGGATCTGGATAACATTCTGATACTTGAAGAAATTGTTCGAAATGAAATCGAAAATGTTTCCAGAAAAAAATCATTCGGAACACGCATGAGCACATCCATACAAATCTATTTATTTCCGGTGTTGACTTTTTTAGGCGGTATTCTTTTATCTCGGTCAATTACGCTTGAATATTTGGACATCGTTATTTTAGGAACCGTATGGTTTTTCCTACTTCTAGCCATCATAAATGTACTCGCACAAACCATCTTTGATTTCTCCAGTCTTACAAAGCTTCGAGATATTCTATCCTTATTACTGGAACATAAACTAAGAATTATTTCCTCTCAGAAATAAATTGCCACAATATTTTTTCAAAACGGACCGCAGCTATCTGAATGGGGTTTTTTGCATAAATGCAGATAAGTTGTAATGAATTCTAGACATCAGCTCGCGAATTCCAGATAACACAAAAAAAATAACCTTCTGGCGGAAGTGCCAGAAGGTTATCTAGTCAGCTTACATCGTTCTTCTTCGGACAACGATTTCGCCTGTTACTACTTTTTCTTTTATGACTTTTACACGTTCTTCAATAATTGGCACACGAATTAACTCTTCATCATCGGTCTCAATTGGCGCTGTAAAACTATCAAAATAAATATGTTCGACATAGACTTCATCTTTCTTAAGGGGAGAAAAACTGGTAACTGCACCATGAGATGCCGTCTTACGGCCTGGTACTAGTTCATCTTGAATCGGGTCTAATGATTGCTGTTGATTCTGTTCATACATATGACTTGTTTGGTCATGATCCGCAAACCTTCTGCTTCCTGAATGGGAAGAGATGTGACCGTTTTCCCCAGTCATTGCAGTTTCATAATACTGCATGGATTGTTCCTCATTCGCATAGCCCGCATCACTTTCATCCGAATAAGGCTGATGTGGTGCATTTTCATTCGCTAAAACTACCATATCCCCCTGTTCAATTTTCCGTACGTAAAGACCGACTTCATCTTCAGTTACACCAGCAGACTTTAACACTGACGCGACGCCAGAATGCTGCGTATCATAATCCAATGCAAAAAATACTTTACTGAATATGCCTGTGCCTTGTGGTTCCATATTGCCTTCTTCAGGAATATCCTCGAGTTGTACTCCTGTTTGCTGTGCAATTGCTGATGCGCGTGTATAATCCTGTGCCAGCACAAAAATCGAACTTTCATTGTGACCAAGCGATTTCAATTTATCGATTTCCAGCATAACAGCTTCTTCGCTATTATATATTCCAACTACTCGTTTATTCATCCGTGTTTCCTCCTCTTGATCAATCATTCCTTGTCCTTTTTCTACCCTTCCTCCCCCTTTTTGTAAACCCTTTTAACTTGCATAAAAAGGAAGAGTGTTCTTAAGAGCTCGACAAAATAATAAAATAATTGAAACGTCACAATTTACAAGGAGGGACTTATGAATGAATGAAGAAAATATCACTTCATTAATTACCGTGCTTCAGGGAATTGAAACTGAACTGCACCATATCAGCGATTCCTTACATACTTTAGCCCACCATCCCCCCATCACCGATAAAAGTTTGAGCGGGATGGAAGAAAAGTTAAGACGCATTGCAGGTTTTCTGGAAGACATATCATACAAAAAATGAAATACTTTTTATGCACACAAAAACCCACTAGATTCCAATTCTAGTGGGTTTTCAAATTCAGCTAACAGACACACGATTACGTCCAGCATTTTTGGATATATAAAGCGCTTGGTCCGCTTTGGCATATAAAGAACTTGGGGTGTCTCCAAACTTGTAAGATGTGACGCCAATACTGACTGTAACTCTCTTTTGAGCCCATGGTCCATGATCGACATTTAGGCGAATCCGCTCGGCAATCACTCGTGCACTTTCTTCGTTCCTGTTTGGCAACAAAATCATAAACTCTTCTCCGCCGACTCGAGCGACAATATCATGGTCCCTTGTTTCCCTTAATAGCTTCCATGACAACTCTCTCAGCACAGCATCCCCCATCGGATGACCATGCGTATCATTTACTTCCTTGAAATGGTCCACATCAATCAGCAAAAGTGAAAACATTTCATTTTCCGAACTCTTCGCCAACTCTATAAATTCCATGATTTTATCTTGTAAGTACCGTCGATTCTTCAAACCTGTCAACGGGTCCGTTAACGCAAGATCCTGCAAATCCTTATTCAAATCCAACAACTCCTGTTGTTTTTCTTCTACTTCTTTCAGTAACTCTTGTAATTTTTTATTGGCTTCATCCGTATCGTGAAGAATTCTCTCGGCTCTTCGTCTTGCCATCAAAAGCTCGTTTTCATATTCATCTCGCACTTTCATCTGTACCATTACACATACATATCTTTCTTGTTGTTTCACTGCATTCATTAATACCGGAATTTGATGTTCTTTCCCTTTCAACGTCAAATACATTTCATTTACTTCCCGTGTATTGTAATGGAAGGTGCAAAATAGGTTTGAAAATAGATTCGAGAAGGTGTCGTCAAAATGTCGTGTAAATGAACAGGCGAATCTTCTACACCAAGCATATCTTGTAATGTTTGATTCATCTCTAACACATGAAAGCTCTGATTCATCACTAAATAACCACAAGGTGCCAAATTTAACTGTTCTTCCATTACAACGTCTCCCTTCACTTCTTCAAATACGCACTTATGCAAGCAACAGTCTCTTCAGGATAACTGATATGTGGATTGTGACCCGTCGCTTCCATCAGTACAAGCTCACTAGACGGAATTTTTGCATGTATATATTGGCCAACTTCCACAGGAGCGATTGCATCGTATTGCGTTTGTAAAATCAGCGTTGGTGTCTTCACTTCACCAAGTACATCCCGGGAGTCTGAAGTAAACGTTACTTCAGCAAACTTTCGCGCAATGTTTGGATCGTTTGAGCACAACGTATTTTCAAAACTCTTTGTCATGTCCGGCTCGGCAGCTTCACCCATCGCCACTGGTGCCAAATACTTAGCCCATTCGCGAAAATTGATTTCCATCATATCAAGTAGAGCGTCAACATCCGTTTTATCAAATCCACCCGAATATCCAGGTTCATTTAAATAATAAGGTGAGGGGCCGATCATAATCATCTGCTCCATTAGATCAGGTCTCTCAATGCTCGCCAACGCACCAATCATCCCACTTACTGAATGGCCTACGAATGCAATGTTCTTTAAGTCCATCGCATCACAAATGTCGATGATATCTTGCGAATATCCGCGCAATGATTCGTATCGCTCTATCGAATAAGCCTCTTTATCACTGTTGCCTGAACCCACATAATCAAACAGGACGACACGATAATCTTTAGAAAATGCTGGCGCTACATCACGCCACACGGACTGGTCACACCCGAAACCATGTGCAAAAATAATCGTTTTTGTCCCTTCACCGAAGACTTTGACATGATTCCGTACTAGGATTTCATTGTTCATCTACTCAAATACTCCTCTACCACTCTACCTATAATAGGTTAATAATACCATTAATTCTAACAATATATAACAACTAACTATCTATTTTATCAACTTCAAAATTTTCGGTTACGATAATTTTCATATTTATAAAGTGCATAAGCGCTACGTCTATCTTTGTAAACGGAAGTATAAACTCCTTTCATCCACAACAAACCGGCGAAAGGTGTAGTTTCAGCCGCCATCATCCACACGCTTTCCAAAATAATGACACACTTTAGAAATAATCTATACAAAGCATTTAAATGCAAGTAATGGTCCCTTAATAGTAGCTTGCTAAACTTAATGCAGTACGAAAAAAGGAGTGAGACAAATGAAATGGAATAAAAAAGTTTTACCACTGTTAACGATTGTTTCCTTAGCCGTTCCAGTTGCTTATGTAAATGCGGTATCAAGTGTAGATTTGCAAGATGGCGGTTTCGGAAAATCAACTCATTTTTTAGATCAGGTACCAAATATCGCAATTGATCCAAAAGTAGAAAATATTATTTATCCATTACTAGCTACTCCAGCAATCAAAAAGAATGGGACAAGTCTAACCGTACAAGTTGATACGAAGGGTAAAGAGTCAGCCGGGTGGGACGTGAAAATTAATCAAACACAAAACTCTGGTGTTGAAGGTGAATTTTCATTGCCAGTCACACAAGTGGAAAAAGGCTCTTCTCATTGGAAAGAAAGTTCTTCCATCTATAATGTGACAGTTTCCATTCCAGATGACATTGCAGAAAATTTATATGATTTGGAAATTTCCTATACCGCAAATGGAACTCGTGTAACGGACGAGGAACCTAACTCCGTAAAGGTAATCAATGAGTTTAAAAAAGATTTCAAATTTATACACTTAACCGATATTCATGTTGGTTCACCAAGAAATATAAATGACCCAGCTAACGCAACAGAAGCAGGCATGTGGAATCCCGACGAGTCCAAACGCTGGCTATACTTACAAAAAACAATCAATCAAGTAAACTTGCTGAAACCTGACTTTGTTGTGATGACAGGTGATTTAATGTTCGGCCAATTGAATCCACAAGAATATATTTACGAGTATGAAGAAACTTATCGCATGTTAAAAAAATTAAACGTACCCGTTTATATCGTTCCAGGGAATCATGATTTTTACGCACAAGACGCCACACTTGCTGATGGAGCAAAATACTGGGAACAATATTTTGGACCCCAGTACTTTTCATTCGATTACGGTTCTTACGCGCATATGATTGGTTATAATTCTTTCGACTGGCATAAATTTGATCGACAAGGACATGGCTCACTTTCTGTTCCAACGTGGGGTGGACAAATCCGGGATGAGCAGTTGAACTGGATAAAACAAGACTTAGCGAAAAACGGACAAACCGCTTCCGAAAATCAAGTAAGAGGATTATTTTCACATCACAACCCAATTTGGCGTGACAAAGATATCTGGCCATCAAGCGATCCAGAAGTGGGAGAATACTGGAAAGAATACGACACACAACACAATCCACAAAATCTGACGACGTTGGTAAAAGGCGAAAAGCTCGGATTAAAGTATGATCAGCAATGGCATGGCGAGGGTGCACTTGATTTGATTGATATTATGAAACAGAACAAGGTGAATATCTCACTTCATGGTCATACTCATATTGACAATATCACGAATCAAGACGGTATTTTATACTCTACAACAGCATCCATTGAACTTTCAGCGATGCCTTGGGTAGGATATCGCGTATTCCAAAAAGAGGTAGACAAGGCTGATTTTAATTCTTATATCTATGAAGGACCAGATCGTTCAATGCCAGTCTATCAAAATGGAAACACAACAGCAGGAGTAGTTTCATTTGAACATAAATTTGCACTGCCGAATGATGGAACACAAGTCACACAAACAGCAACCATAACTAACCGCTTAAATAAAGAAATCACGGTAAATATCCCATTTTATATGAAGCCTGGAAATTACAAAGGAACGAATGGGCAGATTGTTGAAAACAAATTATATGGAACGAAACAGTTGATTGAAATGCAAGTGACGATTCCAGCCAATGGTGTAAAAGAAGTAAAATTAACAAGGTAATTTCATTTATAGAAACGGATGCATAAAATTAAAGCTGAACACACAAAAGCAACCTAACTACCTAGGTTGCTTTTTGTGTGGATTGAGGTTTATGATTCATAAAAAAAATGGAATTCAGCAAATCACTCTGCTGAATTCCATTTATAAATTATTCTTGAGGTCTTGCCAAAAGATGTGTTTACAACGTGATCAACGATTTTTCCTACGTCACCCTCGATAATTCCTACGTCAACGCCAATTTTTCCTACGTGAAGCCCGATTATTACAACTAAGAACCATGGGCATAGTTTTTCATGCCGAAATTGCCAATGAAAAACTCTATTTTGGGGTCATTGAAGCAAAGTCTAAGTGATTTCATGTAAATGCAGCTATTAAGAGTAAGAAATTTTCTCGGACCTAATTAAAATACGCCGCACATTAACATATAGGTTGATTTCCTATTTCCCATAATTTTTAGAAGGCAAACCTGAAATGTAACCTACTCCTCCTGTTTCTTGAATACCAATTGCTTCTTTCATCGCTTCCTCGAGCTTACCTTTATCGACTGCTGTGATGTCCTTCTCTTCAAGGTCTTCTCCCGGATGCTGGAAGTTGCTTAGAATATAGCGAGAATTCTTTGCATTGTCGACAGCACGTAGACCAGTTGCTTCTGCGCCAACAGGTACTGATAAGATTCTTGATAGTTTTTGTGTTTGAATATCATATGCCCAGACGAAATTGTTCGTGTGCATACTGCTATCTTCACCGATGAAAAGCGTATTTAGATCATCTGAGAAATCCAAGTTGTCTGGATTAGCTACTTTATCTTGTGCAGCTGTATTGCCATAAGCATCAGGTGATTTTAAATCTTCCCCGATGATCATTGCATTCATTTTGGCTGGTACAAATTCACTGTCAATGCCGCTTCCGTTGGTATCTTTTTTATTTTCGTCTAAATCAATTTGCCATGTTGCCCCAGATTTTCGCTCAGGAAGCTGGATATCATCCTTAACGCTACCAGGTTCTTTCAGCATACTTCCGTTTTGATAAGACATGGCGATATACGCTTTATTATCTTTTTTGTTAACTGCAATTCCTTCCATCTTGTTAAACTCAGAAGTTGCTCCTAACATCGCTCCATATCTGCGTGACTCCATAAATGCTGCAGCTTTCTCCATGCCAGGTTTAATTTTAAGATATTCCACATTTTTGCTTGCCTGTGTTTTAATGGCCGTAAATCCTTCTGTCGGACTGTCTGCAGTTTCAAAAATATCACTGAATTTAGTTCCTTTATCAATGATAGCTTTTACTTCGTCATCAGTTGCATGACCAAGTTTGATCCACTCAAGATCTCCCGCTCCACCATTTTCAGCACTCGTCTGATCGAATTTCGCAGCGTATAGAGTTCCTGCAGATAAATCCTTCGCCTTGTCTGCCACATACATGAACATCATCGTATTTCCACCGTCATCACCGAATATTGCCGTTTTATTATCTGGTAGCAATTGCATGACTTCATGAGAGAATCTGCCTGTACTATAATGTTTCACTACAGAAGTTTCTCCTTGATTATCAATCGAAATTTCAGGAGTCCATCCATAAAAATAAGGATTCGCTTTGGATTTATCACCGAAATAGTAATTGGCAAAGTTAGTTACAGCTTTGTATGAACTTGAATTAGGGTTTTCGAATGAACGCGCATCCGGTTCATACTCCTCAGAACCAAGGTGAGTTCCCCAATCAGTCGTTGAACCATTACAAGGCGTCCAAAGTCCATTTACATTTTCAAAATCAATCTTTTTCGCATGATTTACTGTTAATTCACCTGTTTTTTTGTTTTGATCTACTTGCGTTAAAGTCATGGATGCTGGCAGGCCAGAAATCGAATTTCCAGCGTTATCCACTGAATCATATTCATAATGAGAAATAATATACATTTTCCCACCGATTTTAATCATACTGTTCGAGTCAGGAGCATCGGACACAAAGTAAGATGGTTGATCTGGCACACTGTTGTCGACAATTGGATTTCCTTTTGCGTCAATAGGCGTCCCTGCAGGGATCATTTCGCCATTATTGTCGACAATTTTATCTTTTGATAAGAAGAGAGATTGATAATCTAAAGGCGTTTCTTTAACTTTCCCATTTTTATACGTGACTTTTATTGTTGATTCACTATACGTCTTAACCATATCTTCAATTGTGCTTGGGGCTTTCATCGAGCTGAATTCAACACTTTTAATTTGATTACTTTCTTGGTTCAAATAATGTTTGTTACTAGATTTGATATCATTCTGATTCTGTGCAAAACCTGTCATTGCAGACGTTGCAAGTATAGCCATTGAAAGACCAATCGTAACTGTTTTTTTCATAAGATGTTTACCCTCCTTGGTATTATTAATACCCTATTAGTAAAACACTCAACTATTAAGCCAGTGTGAAGGAATGGTAATTGTTCGATGACGAATGTTACATCTTCCAAATATTGCATAAGGTTACCTCGCTACACTAAAAAATAAAAACACTCCCAGCATCATGCACTGGAAGTGTTCCTAAATCTTTTGTGATACATTAAAAAATTCTGTTTCGAGTTGCTCGGGTCGAATAGGTTTACTGAAAAAGTATCCTTGGCCCATTGGACAATCCAACTCGTCCAGAAGATGGAGGTGTTCTTCTGTCTCAATTCCTTCTGCCACAACAGTAAGATTAAACGTTTTTCCTATTGAAATAATCGTCTTCACAAGGGAGATGTCCTTACTGTTATCGATTAAATCCCGTATAAACGATTGGTCAATTTTTAATGTATCAAAAGGCAAATTCTTCAGCATGCTCAGCGAAGAAAAACCTGTACCGAAATCATCAATTGAAATTCCGACTCCCATCGCTTTCAATTCATTGATTTTTGACATGACCAATTCAATATTTTCAATTACACTTTCCGTCACTTCAATTTCCAGATATTTAGATTCAATATTATAAGAAGATAAACATGACTCGATAAAAGGAATGAAATGAAAATCTCTGAATTGACGCTGTGATACATTCACTGATACTTTTACCACAGAATGCCCTTTATCCTGCCATTTCCTCATCTGAGATAAAACATCGTTGATAATCCAGTTGCCTATTTCATTAATCAGGCCAGTATCTTCAGCAATTGGAATAAATTCCATCGGTGGTACCAAGCCGAGAGTTGGATTGTCCCATCTTATTAACGCTTCAATTCCCGCAAGTTGGGAAGTATGTAGATTGAATTTTGGCTGATACACCACATACAGTTCTTCATTTCGAATCGCTTTTCTAAGTTCATTTTCAATCTGAGTTCTTCTTTCAAGTTGCTTTTTTAAAGTCGTATTGAACCATTTGTATGTATTTTTTCCATCCAATTTTGCGTAATACATCGCGGTGTCTGCCATCTTAATTAACTCATTCATATCTTCTGTATGTTTAGGACTGCAGCTGATGCCGATACTCGCCGTCACAAAAATCTCATTTCCTTTTATGTAGAAAGGTTCTTTTATGTATTCCCCAATGTCCACAGCGATGTTTTGAATAAATTCCCTATCACCTTTAAGTATTACGACGACAAATTCGTCCCCACCCAAATGATACACTTTGGTCGTCTTATTACTGAAGAAATTTAAGCGTTCTGCTACTTCAATCAATAGTTGGTCTCCTACTTCACGTCCCAACGTATCATTAGCAATTTTAAAACGGTCCAGGTCAATGAATAATACCGAAGTCTCCAGAGATTTATCGGCAAACGTTTCGAAATCATTATTCAACTTCCGGCGATTTGGAAGATGGGTTAAATCGTTATGTTCAGCTTTATATTTCCTCATTTCTTCATATAGCTTTTTCTTCGTAATATCACGAATGATCACCAGTATTTTCTGAGTTTCATTTAATAAGGACATGGTGATTTCCAGTGGAAATGTAGAACTATCACTCTTGACCCCAGTAGCCTCAGATCTAACGTATCCATTTTTCTTAATTTCAGCAAAAAGATTTTCATGGATGTGTTTAATAGACTCCACCGTAAAAAGTCTTTCCCAATGTGTTGATATTAAATCTTCTTTCTGATACCCGTACAACCTACCCAATTCTTCATTGACAAATTCATGGTATCCTTCTTCACTCATGATTCCAATCGCATCAAACGAAGAATCTAATGCGTATGTATAGTCATTCAACACACTTTTGGTTGAATCATGTTCTCGCTTTGAATGCAAATACTTATCGACCTGTAATCCAATCAACCATCCAAAAAACATGTATATTGGGAGTGCAACGAGTTGCCATAAAGGAACAGCTTCGGAATTGAGCAAGCTGATTAAAAACAGTAACAGTACAATTGTCGATATTAAGATTCGCCATTTAATCCGCTTAGAGATACTCACTCACCCCAATCATGTATAGACTTTTATCATAATTCATCATAGGGATAAAAGTCTATATATTCCAGCAATTTTGTAAGTTCCTAGTATTTTTTCCATAAAAAAATGGCCGTTCGTAAACGGCCATCCTTTTAAAGCTATAAAACTACCTCCCACTCAACCACATGCTCAGTAGCCGCTTCCAAATGCGAGTAACGATATTCTATTCCAGAAAATACTAATTATTATATTATTAATTATATAACAATTCCTTCTTCAATTACATCTTTTAACATGTTAATTTACACATTAATCTAATTAAATTTTTTGCTGCAAATGATCTATTTGATATCTCAATACACCTCATCAATTTTCCTGTAGTGCCGATTAATCCATTCACCAAAAACCGAAGCCAATGTCTGTTGAAAAAGCATCCCCATTACCACTGGCACTGCGACAGCTGCCGGAAAATAGGAAATAGCCAAGACTGCGCCCGCACTAATATTTCGCATGCCACCATTGAATAGTAACGCAATCACTGTTTCTTTATCCTGTTTGAACAACTTTCCACAATAAAAGGATAATAAATACCCACTACACGCAATGAAAAACACGACGATGGCAATAACAATCAACTTCCCACTTACGTTCAGCAAATAAGGCGCAACTACCGCCCCATTTAACATCACCACTAGACCCATGCCAATTTTTGAAATAGGTGAGAGCTGCTCACTGAGCAATTGCACCCTTCTTCCTTTCATCAGTTGATTCAGCATCATCCCGACAATCGATGGGATCACGATCATCATAATTAATCCTTGGGACATACTGAAAACATCCATCTCAACATTTCCACCGACCAACAACGACATTGTTAATGGCACAATCAACGGTGACAACATCGTATCTATCAAAATAATCGACAATGACAACGCGATATTTCCTTTGTAAATGGCAACCCACACAACACTCGAAATACCAGTCGGAATAGCCATTGCCAGAACCAAGCCAGTAATCGTGAACATATCATCATGAAACACCAAATGCCCTATTCCTAACGCCCAAAGCGGCATCAACACATGTAAAAATAATAGGGCAATTACTAACGGTAATGGCGAGAGCAATGCTTGTTTCATCGAAGTAAAACTAGAATTTAAACTGCCTGCAAACGTCATGAAAGCAAATATCCAAGGAATCAATCCTGATAAATTATATAACCATTCGGACAGTAACACTCCAATCACTAAACAAACTGGAATGAAAAACGCCATTATTTTTACAAGCATTTTATTGATTTTATTTAACATGCAACCAAATCCCCTAAAAAATACGAAGTCTTTACACATTATAATCCCAACGAGTCTTTCGTGTCCCTAAAAAAATCATTTTTAATTTTTTTCAAAACCTCACATGATAACCGGCATTCAAACTCAAACTAATTCAAACTGAATAAGCAATTTTTCATCAAGGAGGAATACAATTGGAACTGAACCGCATCAAACAAATCGTCAACTCGCCAAAAGAAATCGACGTCACTTATAACGGAGTCTCCGTCTGGATTGACCAAGTTCATGAAGATGGCAAACTCGCAACTGTCCATCTACGTCGCTCACTCGAAGAACGTTCTGAAGTCGACATCTCAGAATTAAAAGAAGTAGTACATTAATCTAAAACCCCAACTGTAACTAAAAGAAACATCTCCTTCATGCACTAAAACAGGCGGCTGAAGATATAATTTCAGCCGCTTCCCCACGTTCGCCATAAAAAAAGAACCCAACAACTAAGAGTTGCTGGATTCGAACATCTGCATTTAATAACCATTAACATTCTCTCAACGATGAGGCTGATAATCACTCGGATTATCCGACTTGCGTACCGTCAGAATCCCCATCTCTTCAATATGTCTTCTTGCTTCATCATTACCTAACTTGTAAATAATCGAATAAATGACACGTTGAACCGCATCATGGTGCGCATTGCCTGGATCGTGGCGATAATCAATAAACGGTATGTGAGCGTCAACATACGTTTCCATATCCGTTTCATCCTTTACCGCAAATGCCTGTCGTAGCGCCTCAGCCTCATGCTCAGTTGCGTGAATCACAAAACTCGTGCTCTCCAACGGCTCGAGCAGAACACTCTCCGCCATTACATCAACATAATACGTATTTTTAACTTGGACCATTCAGAATCTCCTCCTGACATTTACTAATTCTCTACCCCCTCCCCTTTAATCGAAACATCAAGAATTGTTCATGACTGTTAATGAAATAGATTTCATTATTTCTGTATTAATCTTTTAAGTAACATCCTAAGTTTAAGTTAGTTTTTCAAAGAAAAATTTAGGCCGCCCATTCTACTTATTATCGGTCGAAAGTGAATGAATAAACCAATTCATCCACATTCCCTTTAATAGTTCTCCCAGTGTCCTTAAAACCAAAACGTTCATAAAGCTTTTTCGCATGTTCGTTATCAGGCTGGAAACACACAAGAATTTCCGAATCTGTGGTTTGTTTTTTCATTTCTTCCACAATCAATTCCAGTGCCGTTTTCCCATACCCCTTTCCTTGAAAATGATAGTTAATCATCAACCGGCAAAGTTCATAACCCTCTAACTCATCGGAATGCCCATACATAGTAAACCCAATCAATTGATCTTCATCATAAATAGCTCTCGTAATCCATTGATCATCAATACTTGCTTGCGCAATAGATAGACAATTAGAAGCAATCGTTTTTTCAAAAATGCGGTTCTGCTGATCTTCCCCACTGCACATCAGAATGACATCAATCCAATTATCTTTATTAATCTCCTGTAGTTTAAGCAAGTTACTTCCCCCAATAATACTTTTTATTTTCATTATAATTTCCAATGTCCTAGCATACTATCAATTAATTCAAAATATAAATTGTGATTTAATTTACTTTTTTTCCATAAATTATATATTTCTCAACACATTACTATTATACTAAAATAAAATCATTCAACTAGGAGTTTGGACATCATCTATATCAATTTTAAGAAGTATTCTTTTGTTTTTGTAGTCTTATTTACACTTATTTTCTTTTCTTCTCATACAGAAGCTGAAGAAACATCTACCTATGCCATTAAACCTTTTTCCAATGTAGGCGGTTTTGTGCATCTTAATGATGAACGGATTGGTTTTGCGACTTTTATGAAGGGTCGAACATATCAATTAGTATCAGAGGACGAAACATCTTATCACGTTGCATTTGGAAATGGTTTTGTATATGTGGATAAAAATTATGCCGAAAAAGTGGAGTCTCCTAAAAATCTCGTTTTAGAAAAAGGGGAATTTACTGCAATACCTAAATCAAGACAGATTGTATTATCTCATCCAAAAAGTAAATCAGCTTTTCTTGGCTATGTGAATCCTAGTGTACGAATCCCTGTCATCAAAGAGGACAAGGGGTATTACGAGTTTAATTTTGGCGGAACGAAAGGGTACATTCACAAATCGAATACGAACGTTGACAACGGAATTCCCGTCTTGATGTATCATCACTTGATGTGGGATAAGGCACTGTCCGATCATGCCAACAATAATATGACGATTGAATACATGCAATTTGAAGAACAAATGCGCTATTTGAAGGATAATAAGTGGAAGACCATTTCGATGCAGCAATTAGACGACTGGTTGAGCTTACAAAATAATATGCCAGAAAAAGTCGTAGCCATTACATTTGATGATGGGATAACCTCTACTGTGGATTTAGCTTATCCTCTATTAAAAGATATGAATTTTCGGGCGACTTCCTTCGTCATCACAGGGAAGATCAGGCAATCCGCAAAGTATTGGATCGCGAGCGATTTGCAATATGTTGGACTAAAAGAAATCAAGGCAACTGTCGATGTCTACGACTACCAACACCATTCCAATGACATGCATCTTTACAAGTCAGGGGCGAAGTCTGGCATGTTCACAACGGAATCATATGAAGCAATCTTACAAGATATTCAGAACGGCAGTGCCCAACTCGGAAAAGCTTTTTCAAATGACATTGTCAGAACTAAATATCTTGCCTATCCTTTTGGTCACTACAATCAAATCACCATTCAAGCTGCCCAAGATGCGGGCATGCGATTAGCATTCACAACCGTAACGGGAAATGTAAAATTAAAAGACTCTCCATATGAATTGAAAAGACAAGGCATTGCACCGTACCATTCGATGGGGGATTTCGTAAAAAAACTTGAAGGGACTTATAAATAACTCAACTTTCGGATGTTGAATGAAAATGTATTGACCTTCCTGAAGTTTTGGAGCAACTTTTCAAAAATAGGAGCAACTTTTGAGATTTGGGAGCAACTTTTAGGATTTGGGAGCAACTATCCAATTATCTCCTAATTTACTTTCTCTCTTGAAAAAGAAAATTCCGACGCAATGCCAATATGAAAATCGACCATATAAAAAAGGCAGCCAAATTTTTTCGGCTGCCTTTACATGCTATTAAATTAAACTCAATCCCAGGATACGCGGTCTGAACCTTCCAATCGATGTCCATATTTACGTTTTCTACGACGTTCATCGTTCTCGAGCTTAGCAGCAATGAGACCGTAAGCAACGCCGAATAATGCACCGCCAAGTACTTCAATTGGTTGATGGCCAAGCAATTCTTTTAGCTCGCCTTCACGTTCCGTATACTGGAAACTTGGGAAATCGCCAGAAAACGCGACTAATTCATCTTCTAAATTGTTTACGAGTTGGGCGATCTCGCCTGTATGACGACGAATTCCTTGCGCATCATACATAACGATAAAGCCAAAAACGACTGCTAACGCTGTTTCAGTATGGCGTGTCCCTTTATTTGCCGCAACGTAAGAAGCAAGTGCCGCTACGCCGGCTGAATGTGAACTTGGCATACCACCCGTCTGAAACAACGGTCGCCAATCCCATTCACCTGTATTTCTCTTATGTGTAAAAACCTTTAATCCTTGCGCAACGCCAATGGCAGATAATGCTGTTACGATTCCACGATTCATCTTTTTCATCCAGTTCACCCTCAGCTCTTTAATAGTAAAAAAACGTGTTACAAAATTTTTCTTCTTCCTTTTAATACCCCACTTGCTTCTTTTTATTCAAATTTTTTATGAAAAGAAAAAATCCAGCAAAAAGATTTGCTGGATTTCCGCTTATTTTACTTATTGAGTAACAGCTTCAGTTGCAAAGTAGATTTTTTCAAATCCTAAGTACGTTTTCGTTGAATCGCCGATTTTCACTTTTGTTAAAATTAGTAGCGAATCACTTTTCGCATCAAAGAACATATAATCAATTGCACCGTATGAAGTCATTTGATAAACCGATTCAAACGTTTCATAATCATAAACACTAATGAGGTTCTTGCCATTTGCTGTATATAGCTCGCCGTATGTTAAATCATAAGCCGCAGCTGTAAATGGACGATCCAATTTGCCAACATACGTCATATCAGCCGAAGTATTGACGCTCGCACGGAAAATCCCACCAAGACCATTCATTAAATAGCGGCCATCTGGAGAAACTTCCAAATGTTTACTAAGATCGTAGTCTCCATGATAAGGAGAATCTTTTTCAGGTTGAAGCTTGCCATCAACAATTGCAAACGCCGCGATATCTCTCGGTGAAGAATCGGTATCGATTGCATAAATTTTGTCTTGTTTAGGAGTCATATCGATATACGATTGGTTACGAATTTGCTGGGATGATAAAATCGCACCAGTTTCGCCATTATAACTTTCAATGCGTGTCCATTGTCCTGAACCACTTGAAATATAAACCACTCCATTGTCATCCGCCTCAATATCAAACGGGTCAAGCTCGATATGAATCAGCTTTAAGCCATCCAATGTTTTTGCATCGAATACGCCAAATGCACCTTGTTGATCCTCATCAAACGTGTAAAAACTATGTGGTTTCTTCACTTGCGTCACATAAATCTTACCATTTGCATACGCAAGCTTTTCAGCTGGGTATGGTAATTCTACTGTCAAACTTTCATACGTGTCCGTGTTAATTGAGTTCAATGTATTATCATTTCCATCGATGATATATACAATTGGTTCAGTCGGATGCTTGATAACGTCTGTTGCAAGCATATCCCATGCATCTTCCAAATACGTATCTGCCACTGATGGTGAATACGGTTTGAACTCTGGATTTAAAATACGTGCCATAAATGCTGCAAACTGTGCACGATCAATCGTTACACCCGGTTTAAATGTACCGTCAGGATAACCAACTGTTACATTGTTTGCCGCTAAGGACGATATAAACGGGTAAGCCCAGTATTGCGTCGGAACATCCTTGAAACCTTTTGGATAAATACTGCCAAGCTCATATGCATTTACCAGAATCTTCGCCATTTCCGCACGAGTCAATTTCCCTTGCGGATCAAAACGATTGCCTTCTTTCCCAGAAATAATACCTAACTCAACAGCAGCTGCCACCTCGGCATACCCGCGGTCAGCTGGCTTAATATCCACAAAACCAGGATCTTTCGGTGTTTCCTTTGGCATCCCCAAGTCGCGCATAATCATCATGACCGCTTGTACACGCAAGATCGGTGAAGACGGGCGATACGTGCCATCTGGGAAACCATTAATTATACCGGCATCTGTTAAATACTCAATTTCTTCTTTAAAACTTGAAACATCACTAAAACTAGCAGCAGAAACACTATTGGTAGATGACAACATCATCAGACCTACCATCAACAAAGCCAGTCCGGCTCTTAAACTCTTCAGCACTTTCAACTTCCTCTCAAATTACAAATTCAATTTATTATAATGGTATATTAAACAATTTACTTATGGCATTGGAACTATTTTTTGACAATAGTTTCAAAGTTTTTACAGATGATTTTGCTATGTATTTGTGTTTTATATCATTATTGAGGATAAACAAAAAAAGGACTCCAAAATGGAATCCTTTTTCTTATATTTTACCTAGATACTAGAGAGATAACCCACGTGAATGAACCGTCCATTTCTTGTGCAACCCCTACACCCATTTCTTTACGACTTGCGTCATACAAATAAGGTTCATTCATTGCCTGGGACAAGATTCGTTGTAATGCAGATTCCACTGAGCCATTTGCATAACGCTCACTATAATCTCCGTTTAGTTTCTCTCCATATTTATCTTCATAAAATTTATATATGTCCATGGCTCTCTCGTCAGATGGATATTTGGCCATCGCTCTAATTTTCAACCCAGCCATTTCCTGTAACCGCTCATTTATAAGGATTGGTTCATACCCCTTTTTCTTACGGGCATTGTTAATCAACTCAATCATTTCTGTTTCCATCGCTTCCAGTTGTTGCTCTGTCAGCCAAGTTGTTTTTATTCTTTGTAAAGTTTCTGGATCGTACTGAACAAACTGCATGCGCATCGGATTAAATTCCTTATTTACTGTTCGTGCCAAGAAAGCCGCAAACTCTTGTCGAGTGATTGCTTTATAAGGATTAAAGGTTCCATCTTCGTAACCAAACGTGATTCCGCCATTGGCCATTGCACTGATTTCTTTCTTTCCGGTCGTAGTTGACGAAACGTCCTTGAAAGGAATGTCTTGACGATCCAGCGGGATATCATACGCACGTGCTAATATAATAGCCATTTCCGCTCGCGTCAACGAACCATTTGGATCGAAATAGCGTGAACCATCCTTGGCTACTTTCCCTTGGATCACACCTTGTTCAACGGCTTCAGCCACTTCCGTATAAAAGCCGTCACCTTTTTTAAAATCAGTAAAGCCAGGATCCACTGCGCCATCGTATCGAACGCCAAGTTCACGAACAATCATCACCACAGCTTCTCCTCTTGTGACCGATGCATTTACTCCAAATGTGCCATTGCTATAACCTTTTGCCACATTGCGTTGTGCCAAATAATTTATTTCATCTTCAAATCGTGGTCCAACGTCCGAAAACGTTCCGGCTGCCCCAGCACTTAATGGCAGGACAAGTGACAAAGACAAAGCTGATAAAGCGATTTTCATTTTCCAATTCTTCAACTTTAAAACCCCCATCGTTTATTAAGTTATTTGTAAATAAACTTCGGTGAACGATTGTGAAATCCCACATTCTCCTAATACTTCCATCTTTATTATATAGGGATTATTAAGGTAAATGGGAATATCCTTCCAAACTCATTCGATATACCTAGATATTGTTTAAAATCGAGTGGGATTGCACGCTCCACTTTGCAATCTTTACTGTTGGAGCGAATCGGGTAAGTGACCGTGACTCCAGGTAGACAATATTCGAGTCCAGGTAGACAGATTGCGAGTACAGGTAGACAGAATCGACTTCCTGGTAGACAGAATGCCATTCCAGGTTGCACAAAATCACTTCCTCACAAAAATATAAGAGAAGTGACTCAGTCAAGTCACTTCTCTCCTCATCAACTATTGCAAATAAACCCCAAACGCCTCATATCCAAAATACACGGACAACACGGAAAGTGCAGCCAGTACGAGCGACTCCACTGTGCCACCTGTTCTCGTTGTGAGCGGGAAACGTACTCGAATTTTAAATGGGAACAGCAACTTGATGCCATTTCGGGTCATCATGTCCAATACTAAATGACTCACCATCCCAACCAAAATTCCTTCTGTTACCGCTTCATTCGTTACAAATGACTTCAATAAAAGTGAAACAATAAATAAAAATAATAAACTGTGTGTGAAAGAACGATGTCCGAAAATCACATTAATTAACTTTGAGATCAACGGAAATGTTCGTCCGATTTTACTGCCGCCGTGGCATATGTCCGGAATCAATGCTCCGACCACCCCTGCCCCTACCAACAATACGGGATCGTAAGTTGTAAATTGTGCATACGCAAGACTTGCTGCCAAACCGCCTATGATGTGTGTCTTTCCTGTCATGCTCTTGCTCCTTTATCATTGATTCCATGGAGGAACGCAATGCGATAGTACGTTATTGCTCGACCCAAACTTTTCCAAAGATTACTCTACACTAAAACTTTTTGTGGGGACAAGCGGCTGAAGATTCATTTTCAAAAACATCCATAGGTTAAGAACTAATTTGTGAATGTATTATTTTTACACATAAATAATGAAATAAGCTCAAATAGTAGATTCTCGTATCTTAGAAGACGACTTAATTACCGTAATGGGAACATCAGATGGTTTGTTAACATACGAATCCACAATGGGGTGGAGACATCACCATTCCAAGTCTTTACATTGATAAAATCGAACAATAGAATCGCGTTTCCCCCTTACACCACATGAGCTAGTACATGTGGTATTTTTAATAGCTCACAAAAAAATCCAGCAGCTGTTATGGCTACTGGATTTCGTTATTTTATGCATTTGTCACTGAAGTGCTGAGGTCCATGTTCTCGCCAATTCACGCAGGGCTTCCCAGTCCCGATTTGACAGAACCGTTTTATCAAGCAATGCGCTACCCGCTCCGACAGCAATAGCACCTGCGTCTAAGTAAACACGGGCATTACTTGCATCAATGCCACCTGTCACCATAATGGGGATATGTGCGAGAGGCCCTTTCACGTCTTTGACGAATCCTGGTCCTAAAGAAGAGGCTGGGAACAATTTAACTGCGGTTGCACCCAAATCTATGGCACGCAGCATTTCACTCGGAGTAAATACGCCTGGAATCATGGGAACTCCACGAGATATTGCGTGTTTTACTACATCCTCTTGCAGAACCGGAGCCACGAGGAATTGCGCACCTGCATCGATTGCCCGGTCACAATCTTCAATTGATAACACGGTTCCAGCTCCAACCATGATTCGATCTCCGAACATCTCTACACTCTCTCGAATAATTTCTTCAGCCCGCTCGGTTTCCATCGTGATTTCAACACTGCGAATACCGCCGTCCACCAACGCGAGTATGATTGAAGGTGCATCCTCATACGAAATTTTTCGCAGTACGGGAACGAGCGGATTGTCTTTTAAATGATTCAGCACGTCTGACACCTACCTTACAATTAATTCACGTTGGCCAAGGAAATGTTCCACATCTTCAAGATAAGGAAGACCTTCATTGTCACCGTGTACCTGCACCACCATAGCACCGATTGCGTTGGCGAAAGACAGACGTTCCTCCATTGGCCAGCCTTTCAATAAACCATACAAGTAGCCACTATCAAAACCGTCTCCTGCTCCGACTGTATCTACCACTTTTCCTACCTTGATACCCGGCACATGTTTCCATGCGCCAGACATTAAAGCAAACGCACCATTTTCGCCGTCTTTCATAACGACAGATTCAAACTGATAGGCAGAAAGCTTCTCCAACAGTATGTTTTCATCCTTCGTTTCGAACAGCAATTCCAGTTCTTCACGAGATGTTAATAAATGATCGACATAAGGCAAGTAAGTCAGTATTGTCTCCCGTGCTTCCTCCGCTGACCAAAGGCGTAGGCGGATATTTGGATCAAATGACACGATGATGTCATTTTCTTTCGCCCACTGCAACGCTTTTAGTGTAATCGCGCGGTTTTTCTCTAGAATCGCACAAAATACACCGGTTAAATGGATCACTTTTGCACGGCTTATGTAATCAAATGGAAGCGTCTCGGGTGTCAACGTTTCGGTCGGTGATGGAATGCGGTAGTAAAATGTTCGACCTTCACCAGATTCTTGTACTTCCTTGAAATTCAAGGACGTCGCATACCCTGGGACCAGTTGGACTTCTTTTACATCAACGCCTTCCCCGCGAACGGTATTCACGATATGGCGACCGAATTCATCCTTGCCGAGACGGCTGATCCAACCTGCTTCCAGTCCTAACCTTGCACAACCGAGCATCACGTTGAGCTCAGCGCCTCCAATTTTACGTTCGAACGAATTAACAAACCGTAATGGTCCTTTTGTGGAGGGATCAAAAGTAATCATGCCATCTCCAATTGTTACGATGTCCATATTTACCACTTCTTCCTACAACCTATTTTTCTAAGTGTGACGCGCGAATTGGCGTGAATACGTCAAGAATTGTACAGTCTTCAAGCACTTTCACGAAATGCGGCACATCAGACGGAATATACAGGGCATCGCCAGCCACGAGCAAACGCATTTCCCCTGCCACTGTAAACTCCACTTTTCCTGCTTCGATATAACTGATTTGTTCTTCAACATGTTGATCCAGCTCTCCCTGAAACCCTTCAGGAAGCTCCACTTTCACAAACATCAATGTTCCTTCTGCAATCATTACATTACGTTTCATTTCTAATTAACTCCTTTATTGCCCCATCATGCTCGGAATCCACAACGAGATGGCAGGTATATAAGCCACTACTAGGAGGACTGCGAGAATAATGAGTAAATATGGCACTACGGCCACAACCGATCGCTCAATGCTTAAGTTACCGATTTTAGCGGCCAGCAATAGACACAACCCATAAGGTGGTGTAATGAGACCTATTGCCAGTGTAATGACAATAATTAACCCAAGATGTACCGGATCAATACCAAATGTCAGTGAAGTCGGTAAAATAATCGGAACAAACAGGATCATTGCCGGAATGGCATCCATAAACGTGCCAATGAAAAGGAAGAATAAGATGACAATCAAGATAAATAACCATTCACTGCCTACATTATTCATAAAGAATTCCTGTGCCATCGTAGACACGCGGAAATAGCTTAATAATTCTCCAAGTGCACTTGCTGCTGCCAATGCAAAAATAGATAAAGAGCTAAGTGCCAATGTATCTACTAAAATCTTAGGCAAATCTGTGAACTTGATAGTTTTATATACAAACACACCAATGATGAACGTATATAGTGAAGCGATTGCTGCTGCTTCAGTTGCTGTGAATAACCCTGTAATGATTCCGCCTATGATAATGACTGGCGTAAACAATGCGGGTAAAGATTCTCCAAACAATTTAACAAACGTTGCAAACTTTGCTCTTTCCGCTTTTTCAAATCCGCGTTTCTTCGCCAGGAAATAGACGAAGACCATCATGCTGATGCCGACCAAAATGCCAGGAATGATACCCGCTAAGAATAATGCGCCAACTGACACATTCGTCAGGCCAGCGAATATAATCATCGGAATACTTGGCGGAATGATTACGCCAATGGTAGAAGAAGCGGCGGTAACAGCTACAGCCGTTTCCGTGTCATAGCCACGTTTCTTCATATTTGGAATGAGAATTTTACCGACACCCGCCGTATCAGCCTGTGCTGCACCCGAAACTCCAGCGAACATCATCGATACTAATATATTCGCTTGAGCCAGTCCGCCACGAATATGGCCGACCATCGTCAAGGACAAGTCAATAAGCTTTTGTGACACTTTCCCGTGATTCATTAAATTAGCTGCCAATATAAATAAGGGCACAGCTAACAAGACGAATGAATCAATCCCGTTAAGCATTTTCATTGGCATCGTTACTTCAGGAATGTTCGGCACGGACATGATACCCGTTAAAGCAACAATTCCGATAACGAATGCAATTGGGACACCAATCAACATGAGCACCAAAAACATTACTACTAATACTAGACCTGTCATGCGCTCACCTTCCCTCTTAGAACCGCAACGTGTTTAATAATATGGTTGGCCGAATAGATCGCCATCGTTCCCCCCATAATGGGAATAGCCAGCCAGATATAGCCCATCTTCATTGCAGGCAATGACACCCAGTTATAAGCCCAGAAAGTCGATACCGCCTGATACCCATAAAACGTCAGGAACAGTGCAAAAGTCAGAACAATCGCATCAATAATGACGTGCAGACCAGCACGTTTTTTCCCCGTCAATTTCGTTGCTAAAAAATCAAAGTTGAAATGTTCTTTGCGATTAACCATCACCGCAGCTCCCATGAAGATTGCCCAGATAAAGGAATAGTTTGCGACCTCTTCTGTCCAAATCACAGAAATGCCGAGATAGCGAGTCGCAATTTGTACTAGTATGGTAATAAAAAAGACACTAAGGAAAAGTACGCCCGCTGTCATTTGGATTTTTTCAAGCCATTTGATCATATAACTCTACACTCCCAAGAAAAGAGGGATCTCTCCCTCTTTCAAAATTATTTCCGTTGGCTGTTAATAGATTCCAGCATTTCTTCTGCGCCAATGTCTTTAGCTAATTTCTCTTGGATTGGCAATGCGATTTCAATGAATTCTGCAGTATCGATTTCGTTCACAGTAGCACCTTCATCAATCGCTTTTTGTTTGTATTCTTCTTCCTGCGCATAGACTGCTTCACGTTCTGCTTCAACTGAAGCTTCCGCTGCCGCCATCAATGCATCTTTTTGTTCGTCTGTCATTTCATCGAATTTCTTGCCGTTCACAAGTAGTAGACGCGTTGTATAATCATGTGCTGTTTCAGAAACAAACTTCCCGTTATCTGTTTTGTGGTGGTTTTGTTGAACGAAATATGGATAAGCGTTTTCAGATGAATCCACAACATTTTGTTGAAGAGCTTGATATAATTCGCCCCATGCAACAGAGGTCGGTACTGCTCCAGCCTGTGTCCAGAAATCAGAAACTACCCCAGAAGTTTGTGTACGAATAGACATTCCTTTTAAATCCTTCATCGATTCAATTGGTTTTTTACCATAGTAGTGACGAACACCTGCAGACCAGTAGCCTACTAGTTTGAAATCATTGTTTGATTTTTCGTTGATTAAATCAGCCATCTGCTCGCCAACATCCCCATCAACCACCGATTCCCAGTGATCATAGCTTTCAAATAGGTATGGTAAAGCCAAAAGATCCACTTCTTTTACGCCAGTTTGCGTCATAAATCCTGGCGATACCACGATGACATCCGCTGCGCCAAGTTTCAGTTTCTCAACTAGTTCCGACTCTTCTGTCCCAAGTGTTCCTGCGTGCACTTCCACGTCAATGCTGCCATCTGACTCTGCTTCCAACACTTCTTCAAATTTCAAAAGACCTGTTTGGTACGGGTTATCAGGTGATGTTTGATTGTGGGCCGCAAGAATTTTAAGTGTTTCGCCTTCGCCCGAGCCATTTGTTGCGCTGTCTCCGCATCCTGCAAGTACTGCTGAAAGTCCAAGTGTTAAAGCTGCTGCTGTGAACAATGATTTTTTCATCTGAATTTCCCCTTTGTTATTCAAGATTTGTATGTGTTTGTTTCATGTCTTCAAAAGAATGGTGTTTTTTTGATTGATGCAACGTGAAAATGATGATGGCATCAAGCAACAAATGAACTGTTTGATCAAACTGATTCCCAAGTGGCTGAATAGTAGAAGGTTCAGTTTCCTTGCGATGTTTAGTCGCAGCAGGGACAATGACGACGGAAGCGCTTTCTTTTGCAATCTCTGCGTCCCGGTTTGTTGTGACTAATCCAATATCAGCGCCAGCTTTTCTTGCGGTTCGGACAAGTGCATCCATCATGGAAGATGAGCCAGAACCTGATACAAGTACGAGCAGATCCCCTTGTCCAATGCTTGGCGTCGTCGTTTCACCTACGACATACACTGTGAATCCGCCGTGCATGAGACGCATCGCAAAGGCTTTCGCCATTAAGCCTGAACGTCCTTCACCGAAAACGAAAATTCGCTTTGCTGAAAGCAGGCAAGCCGACAAGTGACGAGCTTCTTCCTCGTTCACATTGGCCATTACGGAAGATACTTCTTCTGCAACCGTTTCAATGATTTGCTTCAAATGCATCCACTCCTTCTCTCAAGGCTTTAGCTGCAGCTGCTGGGTTTTCGGCACCTGTTATGGCACTTCCAACAATCAATACGGCAGGCTTTTGTTTCATCAAGAACGACACATTTTCCAACTTGATTCCGCCTGATACCGCTAGTCTTGCGTCAGGTACTGTCTTTACTATTTTAAAATGGTGTCCGCTCCAGCTCACTTCTTTCTGAAGGTCTATGGCAATATGAATGTTAAGCAAATCCGCTCCTAGATTTCGAAGAGCTTCGATTCGAGAAGAATCTGTTATGCCAAGCAAATCAATCATCACTTGTTTTTGTTTCGCCTTAGCAACGTCCAACATATCCTGAATCGTCGCATCCGCCACAAATCCCATCACCGTGGTAACGTCCGCTCCATTTTCAAATGCCTGTAGGGCTTCGTGCTTCCCTGCATCGCACGTTTTCATATCGGCCACAATCGTTTTATCAGGGAATCGATCTTTCATCTCGCGTAGAATTTCTACTCCATATTCCTTGATAACACCTGTACCTACTTCAATCCAATCTATATATGGACTGGTTTTTTCTGCAAGTTCAAAACACTGTTCTTTGGTCAATCGATCGAGTGCCAGTTGAATAACGGTCATTTTTCCGCCCCTTCTCCACATGACTTACGCTCAATGAAAATAGGTTCAAACAAGTAGGTCATTTGCTCTTGCGGTTCTTCGCCCTTGATTTTCGCAAGCAAAAGTTCACCCGCTTTTTTCCCCATTTCAGCAGCCGGCTGGGCCACAGCGGTTAATGGTGGACTGTATAAGGCACCAAATGAAACATCATCAATGCTCACTAGGGCAAAAGCATCTGGCAATTTTAACTGGTGTTCCTTTACATAATTCAAAACTTCATACAGCACCAAGTCATTTCCAGCAATCACTGCATCGACGTCTTCCTGTTGAATCAGCTCAAGAAGACTTGATTGGAGCTGATTTAATTCCTTGCTGACAATATAGCGATCATTAATCGGCAAGTCGTGAAGTTTTGCCAATGCTCGAAAAGCATTCACACGTTCCTGACGAGGCAGCACAAAATTGATGGAATTCGTTAAGAGAGCAATCTTTCGATGTCCATTTTCAATCAAATGATTCACAGCCATATTCATTGCCTGGCTATTTTCTAAAAGCACCGATAATATCGGCAAGCCCTCCATTTTTCTGTCGACAAAGACGACAGGGTAATTCGTCTGGACCATTTCTTCATACAATTCGCGATTTTCACCTGTTGGAAAAACAATTAACCCATCCACTTGTTTATCACGGAGCATTTGGATATAACGCTTTTCTTTTACTGGATTGTCGTCTGCGTTACAAACGATTACATGAAAATCTGCCGCATGACACGTATCCTCAATCGACCGGATGACCTGTGTAGAAAATGCATGTAAAATATTTGAGACAATCACGCCAATCGTATACGTCGACTTTTGCTTAAGGCTTCGCGCCACAATATTTGGACGGTACCCGAGTTCTTTGATCGAAGCTTCAATTCGATCTTTTGTCACTTCAGACATAAAGTCATAGCGTTTATTTATATACTGGGAAACGGTACTTTTTGAAACTCCTGCATGAGATGCCACATCTGACATTGTCACTTTCTTCATCCAATTCCCCCTTCCATTGAAAATTCTATAAGTTTACTAAATCGGTTTAGTAAATCGGTTTAGTGAAAGTATAAATGAAAGCGATTCCAAAATCAATATTTAATTTTCTGTAAATTTATGAATACGAATCAGACTGCTTTTACCTTTCTCAAATCCTCATAAAAAATACCCAGTAGCTACTGCAGCTACTGGGTTTCTTTAGTTTATGATGGACCGGTGAATCTAAACATCAGCGTATGAATAAACTGTTCACGATTCAAAACATATTCATATTTTTTTCCGTTCAACTCGTATTCATATTCGCCTGATGCCTGATTTTTGTAAACATACTCCCCTAAAAATTCTCCCGCACTATCTACCGGAATTTCATCATCAACATAACTGATGAACATGCTCATCGTATGGAAAATGGCCGCACTATCCGGACCGGTATCGTGACAGATTAGCCTCATTTCAGTGATTTCTTCACTATCGTTATTAACCGTATAGACCAGACTGATTTTCACCTTAGTGTTAAACGCATATACAAAAGTCGTAACATCATCATTTGAATTCGACTCATCTTTTAATATCTGAGAAGCATTCATCCCAAACTCAGGGTATCGCTCAATAAAGTCCGGCAGTGTCGCGTTCCATTTAGTCGCCTCTTTTTCAGCACCAGGTAGGCTTTCAAGCTGGACTGGTTTTTCAGGCTGTTCAACTTCCGGTGACTCATTAATCAAGTTCCCTTGAACTTTCACCGTCTCTTCTTTTTTAGCCACTCGATCTAGCGCAAAAAAACCAACAAACAGCATACTCATACTCATTAGAATCCCTACAATTATCGTCACTGCTTTACTTTTCACAGAATTCCCCTAACTGTTATTCCTTCCCGTTAACGCCAATCTAAACATTACACAGGATTTCCACTTTCAACGCGCTGTTCACGTAACAGGAACTTCTGTATTTTCCCACTCGCATTACGCGGCAGTTCATTTACAAATTGATAATGTCTTGGTCGTTTATAGCCGGCCAATTTGTCGTTCCCTTTACAGAACCGTTCAAGTTCATCTGCAGTAAGAGACGAATCATTCGTAACGATAAACGCCAATACAGTTTCTCCCCACTTCTCATCCGGAATCCCGAGGACGGCTACATCCTGCACCGATTCATGTTCATGCAATACATCCTCCACTTCACGAGGATATATATTTTCGCCACCACTGATGATCATGTCGTCCACACGGTCCGCCACATACAAATAGCCATCCTCATCCATGTAACCTAAATCACTCGAATGGTACCAGCCTTTATATAGCGCCTTTTCGGTCGCATCCTCGCGATTGAAATAACCAGCCATCATGCAAGGACCTTTCACAATGATTTCGCCTACTTGACCCGGTTTCAAAATTGCATCCGGCTCCGAAGGTCCATCCTCATTCGGCTGAACAATACGGATTTCATGATTGTATGCGGGTTTTCCGGCAGAGCCCACTTTCGTCAGCTGCTCATCTTCCGCAAGAAACGTAATCGCCGGCCCCATCTCCGTCTGACCATACGCCTGAATTAAATCAATTCCCAAAACATCCTTCACTCTCTTAACAAGAACAGGAGCCATCGGTGCAGCACCATACAGCCCGCGTTGCAATGTTCCGACTTTAGACGCTGCGCCATCCAGGTCCGCCATCATGCTCCACATTGTTGGAACGGCAAACATCACGGTCACTTTTTCTTTCTCAACCGTATCAAGCGCCACCTGAGGATGGAATTGATGCATAATCACACTCTTCGCACCTGCCTGAACACGCGGAATCACACAGCAATGCAGCTCCGCACAATGGAACATCGGCGCCGTCACAAGCCCCACATCATTTTTCGTATACTTCAGCACAGCCGTGCAAATCAGACTTTGCTCCGCCATATCCCGGTGTCGATGAATCACGCCTTTCGGTCGTCCCGTCGTCCCACTCGTATACATGATGGCATACGTATCCATTTCACTAACTTCCACTGTCGGAGGTGTTGACTGCGCACTACTGACTTCCGCATAGTAGTTTTTCGCATATTCGGGTGTCTCTTCATTAATAAACCAGAATTGAATCGCGGGAAACTGTGACTGGATTGCCGACACTTGATCCTTCAAAGCCTCTTCAAACATCACAACTTTTGGCTCGGCATCATTTAAAATATATGCCACTTCCTCCGACTTCAACCGGAAATTAATCGGATTAAATATCGCCCCAATCTTGGCGCACGCAAACAAAGTAGTCGCAAGCTCACTCGTATTGAACAAAAATGTCGACACTCGGTCACCTTTCCCAACCCCTGCCGAAGTCAACGCATTCGCCAAACGATGCACCTCGTCACGCCAC
This sequence comes from Paenisporosarcina quisquiliarum, assembly GCF_027563315.1. Lineage (GTDB taxonomy): Bacteria > Bacillota > Bacilli > Bacillales_A > Planococcaceae > Paenisporosarcina > Paenisporosarcina quisquiliarum. The sequence goes on along the minus strand of NZ_JAMKBJ010000006.1, from coordinate 137,282 downwards.
TCCCCATACGTCCAACGCTGTCCCCGCTTCAAATCTACAAGCGCCTCACGGTTTGGAAAATTGCTCACCGTCTGATCGAAAATACTCCCTAAAGTCGCATACATCGTCCCATCCCCCATCGCAATGAATCTTCATTCATTTCATTTTGTCAGAAAACATAGAAGATTTCAATAACTTTTTAGTTTACTAGAGAATCGTCACTTCTTTTCTCAAAATGTGCGGCTGAAGATACAATTTCAGCCGCCTCCTTCTTTATTTTGAAGAGTCTACTTCTCCCATTTCCAACGAAAATCGCTATTTGTCCAACGAATTTCTTAACTTTTCCAACGAAAACGCCAAAGTGTCCAACGAAACTCAAGAAACGTCCAACGAAGCTTCCGCTCAACCACATGATAACCGTCAAGCGAAGACTGGCTAGGGCTATTCGCTTCGCTCGATAGCCTTTTCTGTTAGTGCAAAAGAAGCTTGGGAACCTAGTCATCTGCGCTTCTTGTATCATTTCCAACTAAAATTGCCCTTCGTCCAACGAAAATGTCATTCTGTCCAACGAAATCTCAATATCATCCAACGAAATTCTTATTTCGTCCAACGAAATCTTCTTTAACTTAAATTACCCATCACGCAACTGCGGACGGGGGATTCCAAAGCTGTTCAAACACTGATTGGTGCTATACATGGCAACCTTTTCTTTTAGTGAAAAACGTCACTTCTTCTCTCTTTTCCAACTAAAATGCAATAGTTATATCATTGTACCTATTCGCATCACCTTAATTTCCTGTAATATGGAAATAATAGGAGGAATCACCATGAATAACTGGAAACTTGCCACCATCATACTTGCCATCCTGCTTGGCATTTCACTTATGTGGAGCGTTCAACAACGCGCCAATTCTGAAAAAACACAACTTAAAGCATATGCACTCGAACATGCCCAGCTTGAATACGCACTAAAGGATGCGATTGAAAGTTACGAACAAGGCGGAAGTCAAAAAGAGCTAGGAGAACGTCTCCATTGGTTGTCAGGATTTGTCGTTAACATTAATCCAGCGGGCGAAACCGTAGCCTTTCATAGCTTTGACTTCGACTATGACACTAACCTTGTTCTCTACGAAGTCCACCGCAAAGCAAGAGGCAACCAAGCGACAGAAGAAGATATAGATCGCCTTAAAATATTGCATCAACTAATCAATAAATTCCAAAAAACCGCACTCGACAATGTCGAACGCAAAACCGTCGACGACTATGAAACTGAGTTTATTGAATTTATGGAGTACTACGAAACTCAAAAAGAAAAGCTTATCAAATAGGAAATGGCCAAAGATTTACTCTTCGGCCATCCCATTCTCATCCCATCATTCAAATAGACCACTTTCCAACCAAAAACTCATATCGTCCAACTAAGGTTGCAGTTCGTCCAACGAAATCTCCAATCTTTCCAATTAAAACTCTTTTACAAAAAATGTAACAGCCATGTCCATTGTACCTATTCGCATCACCTTAATTTCCTGTAATATGGAAATAATAGGGGGGATCACCATGAATAACTGGAAACTAGCCACCATCATACTTGCCATCCTGCTTGGCATTTCACTTATGTGGAGCGTTCAACAACGCGCAAACTTTGAAAAAAATCAACTTAGAACTTATGTGCTCCAACACGGTTCTTTAAACCATACTCTAAAAACTACCATTGAAGCCTATGAACAAGGTGGCAGTCAAAAAGAGCTGGGCGAACAACTTCTTTTGATGTATGGCTATCTTTCGAGTGGCTATCCGTATTGGGATACCACTGCATATCATATGTCTGACTTTGATGATGGCATTCGACGAGTCCTCTATGTAGTCCACCGCAAAGCTAGGGGAAATGTGGCTACTCAACAAGACATTGATCGCCTTAAAGACTTGCAACTGCTGACTCAACGATTCAGGGATACTGCGGGCAGCAACTTGGAACGCAAAACCGTCGACGACTTTGAAAGCGAGTTTATTGAGTTTATGGAGTACTACGAAACCCAAAAAGAAGATCTTCTCAAATAGTAAAACGGCCGAAGATCAAATCTTTGGCCGTTTACATTTTCTTACTGATATTTTTGGTCAATTTTTTATCCAGAACACGTTGCATCACATATCCTAAAAACGTGATGAACATCAAATACGGTACGATGAAAATGCCATAAGCTGTGCCATAATCTTGAATGTCCTCAGTGAAATAGAGGTTTATACCAATCGCTAAATATAGCACATAGCCCGCCACCACGAACCAAAGCCATCTCCATTTCTGTAACAACATAGGTAATGCAATCGGGCCTAACAAGAACATTCCCAGTATGAAATACCTCACAAAACTATCCATTCCAAAACCTCACATTTATAAATAATAGAAAATCCAGCTCTATTATTTTCTTTCTTACTATATGAAAATCCTTTTTGATCCCATCAAAAAAACCAGCAGCATCAACGCCACTGGTCATAACATTATAAATTCTCAATCCATAAATCGTATCCTTTACCTGTCAAATGAACCCCATCTACCGTTAATTCTTCTATCAACTGTCCATCAGCATCTTTAAAATGAGGATTCAAATTAACATATTCTAGCCTATGTTTCTTCGCTAGTTTTTGAAGAACGTCATTGAATTGATCAACGGTTTCGTTAGGAATTTTATTTGGGAAATCTTGATTGTTAACTGGAAGTATTGACTGGATAATCACTTTCGTCGATGCTTTATCAAACGACTGAATGATTTTTTCCATATTCTTTTCATACACATCCACTGGGACATTCTCAGCAATATCGTTAATGCCGATCAAAATATAAACTTCTTTCGGCTCGCGTTTCACCACTTCATCAATACGGTTTAATACACCTTTTGTTTTATCATCCACAATCCCTCGATTTAATACCACTTCTCCAGGAAAATACGTCTGTAACTCTCCGTGATCTGTAATACTGTCCCCGACGAAGATTTTTTCCACTTTCCCATAATCCAGTGAATCGTATAAATGAGTTTTCTGTAAATAATAAGCTGAAAAATCTTGGGGCTTTACTACTTCCTTAACCAATTCTTTTCCGCTTTTTTGAGACAAAGCATAACTGCCTACTCCAATTAACATGACATTAACGAGCAACGACAACTTCTTCAACCTGTACACATCCTATTTCTTTTCTAGCAGTAAAATTGCTATATTTATATAATAGTATTTCCGAAAATTACACTTACTAAACGCTACAAATATTGGATAATGCTATGTTAAGAATTATTCAATATTAGAAACTGGCTAGGCTTTTCCTCAAATCTTTCTATCTCTCCGCATCCAGACACAAAAAAACCAGTAGCTTTAACCACTACTGGTTTCAATAATTTTATATACATAAGAAAGATAAGTTCATTTCTTTAGGATTTTCTCATATCCCTAACATCCCTCTATAAATCAACCCACTGGTGGGCGAATAGGAATTGTATTCGAAATTTCATCAGTACCAGCCACCGTAATTTTAACATCTTTTACTTCATGGCTGTTTGCAAAATAAGCCAAACTCAAAATCAGTGCCAACAGAATCGTCTTTTTCATCCAAAACACTCCTCATAATATGAATTGCACGGCTTTTTCGTACTTTCCTTCACGCTTGTAATGCTCGGCTAGAATATGGGAAAAAGTTTGATGTGTTTCTTTCAGTTCGTCTATCTTCGCTGTGTAGGGAATCACTTTGTTTTCAAGGAAGGTCATGGCCTTTTGCTGTTGATCCGCCAGCAAGTGCAAATAGAATGTGGCGTACAGCTGATATGAGGTCATTTTCATCTTACAGGCCTGCTCATGCAATAACGTAAAGTCTCTTTTGCTGTCATTCATTCTATCAAGCTTATACTCCGTAACAGCCAGATTGTACAAACAAAGCAAATAGTTTTCCGTATTTTTTGGAAATAGGGCTGCGCTTTTCTTAAACATTTCCATTGCACTTGCGTAGTCACCCATGTGATGTTTCAGGTCGCCAATATTATGAAGCACTTGCGGTAGCAAGTCTTGTTGCTTTAACAATTCCGTGTTACGCAACAAATGTTCATAGTTTTCCAGCGCTTCCTCATACATCTTCGACTGAGAGTAATTAATGGCGAGTGCCATCTGCACGTGCAGGATCCTCATATAGTTGAATTGCTCTGTAAAAAAGCTTAGAGCTTTCTTTCCATACAAAATTGCGTGACCTGCCTGCTCCATATACCCCTTCACCAGTGCAAGATGATAGTATAATTCCCCTTCAAAGAAGTTCAACCCAGCATTTTCTTGGACGAGCTTGGAAAGCTTTTCATCGGCTTCTCCATACTTTCCCCGTAGTATTAAAGCTATCGCATTAAAATAGGAAAGTAAATACTGTTCATGTTGGGAAAAATTCTGACGGTGCGCTTGTAACCACTTAATCTGTCGTTCTGCGGCTTCAAGGTCCCTCTTAAACAAGTAGTAGCGCAGTTTGTACATTTCGTACAAGTAAATATAATCGGTAAAACCGATGATTTCTTTATGTGACTCCAGCTCCTTGAACGTCTCGTCCGCTTTCTCCCCTTCAACATAATTAATGTGAATCAGCAATTGTTTCTGCAATTTTTTAATTGTACGTTCACTTTCCTCAACGTCCTGCAGATCCACATCTAACCGTTCCAACAGCAGCCTAATCGTCTCAGAGTTCGCTTCCTTGCTGTTGTTTTCGATTTTACTGAGATGAGGAATGGAGCAAATCCCCATTGCCAGCTGATTTTGAGTCAGCTCTTTTTTTGTCCGATGATACTTGATCAATGAGCCAATTTGCATGTAATCACCTATTTACTAGTATTTTACTTTAAATTAAATAATAGAAGAAATTTTCCCAATAAACAAATAATAACTAGTGTGATAGGTTTGAGTTAGCAACAAAAACAAATTCCCCAACGAAAAGGAGCAAACAAACATGAACAAGTCGAAAAAAATCTTGATGAGCGTTTTATTGACAGCAAGTCTGGCAATCCCTACGGCAGGGGCAAGTGCTGCTACACAAAACACAGACAATGGTGCTGAGAAATTTCGTGTCTATGTAGAGTCAAACAATCTTTACCAGAAAGATATGCTGATGAAGCAATACGATGCACGCTGGGAACTGACCGAAAACGGTTTCTCTACAGACATGACACAACAACAATTCGAAGCGCTGCAAAAAAACAAAAATCTTAAACTAACAAAAGTTCAAGAAGTTAAATTGGATACGGATGTTCGTGCAACACAAAGCCAAGTACAAGCGGCTGAATATCCAACACACCAAACACCATGGGGCATTAAAGCCATCTATAATAACAGTAGCCAAACAACAACATCTGGTGGAGCAGGGATTAACATCGCCGTTCTTGATACAGGCGTTTACACTGCCCACTACGATTTAGAAAACACAGTGGAACAATGTAAAGACTTCACACAAGCAACTTCACTAGTCAATGGCGCATGTAACGATGCACACGGACATGGTACTCACGTAGCAGGATCAGCTCTTGCTGACGGAGGAGACGACGGTGCAGGTATTTACGGGGTAGCTCCTCAAGCTGACCTTTGGGCATACAAAGTACTTGGCGATAACGGCTCGGGTTACTCAGATGATATCGCTGCTGCCATCCGTCATGCGGCTGACCAAGCAACATCAACTGGTACAAAAACAGTGATCAACATGTCCCTTGGTTCTGCAGGAAATGACAGCTTAATCTCAAGTGCAGTTACGTATGCTTACAACAAAGGTGTACTTGTTGTGGCAGCTGCAGGAAATGAAGGTCCGAGCCAAGGCTCTATCGGTTACCCAGGCGCATTAGTTAACGCTGTTGCAGTCGCAGCATTAGAAAACGTTCAGCAAAACGGTACATACCGCGTTGCAGACTTCTCTTCTCGCGGATATGCTTCAACTGATGGTGATTATGTGATTCAACAAGGTGACGTTGAAATCTCAGCTCCAGGTGCTGCAATCTACTCAACATGGAACAACGGTGGATACAACACAATCAGTGGTACATCAATGGCATCACCACACGCAGCAGGTCTTGCTGCAAAACTTTGGGCATCAAACCCAAGCTGGTCAAACGCATCATTACGCGCCAACTTACAAAACCGTGCAAAAACATATGACATCAAAGGCGGTTACGGCGCAACAACTGGTGACGACTACGCATCAGGCTTCGGCTTCGCACGCGTAAAATAAACGCTAGATTACGAGATTCCTCGAAACAAATTTCATACCTAATAAGAAAGCTGCCGAAGATTCAATCTCGGCAGCTTTCTTTAGTTTTATAGGAATTCTAACGGCTTACATACTTTACAATAACGCCTCGTCCTCTGTTGTGTTCATGTTATCTCTAGTATTTTTCAGACTAAATTGGTCATTTTTCAGACGTGAATCATCAAAAGTCAGACGTGAACGTCATTTTTTCAGACGTCGTACGCCAAAAGTCAGACTGAACGTCTGCTCAGCTACTCAACAATACAATTATGAAAGGAAAAATAGTTTCCCAGTTTATCAAATAATGGCTTGTCCCCGCATATACTCCACAAAGGAGGCGGGTACATATGTCGTATTTCTTAATAATAACAGGAGGCTTTTTATTGACCTTGGCAATGCTTGGTGGTGCATTTGTTTATTTCCTTTCTCATGGACTAAAGTCTCGCGATGCATCGAAAATCGATCCGAAATAAGAGAATGGTAGACTCATAAAACAAGCACCCGATGCTCATATTCGGGTGCTTGTTGCATTGTTAATTCACTTAATTCAAAATCTCTTCTGTGTGTCTCCCCATTGCATTCTAACCAAGTGACATATGCTGAAGGGTAGATTACACGGAATGAGGTATGAGATTTGACGAATAATCCCTATTATCGGAATGGAGATGAATTTGATTCATCAAGCTTTCCACAAGGTTTCTCAAACGATTATTTTGAGCCACCTCCATTTGGACCACCACCCGGCGCCGGCTTGCCGCCCATGGCACCTCCCCCTGGCTTCTCCCCACCAATCCCCGCATGGCAGGTCGGACCTGGCGGAATCAGAAATTGTCTATTTAGCAACACGTACGTTTGGCTAAGGAACGGCAGAAGTTTTTGGTTCTTCCCTACATTTATTGGCAGACAAGTAATCGTTGGCTATCGTTGGAGAAGAAGGCGGGGATGGACATATCATTTTTTGAATCCGAACGAGATTCTTTCCTATCAATGCTTCTAACAGTTCGGGAACGTGGCCAACCATTCGACTTAGTGATGATTCAAATCATTGGATGAATATTCTGAAGGTGAAAATGAAAACAAGGTGCGAAGTGAATTGTCACTTCGCACCTTGTTTTTCTACTATAACTTGATTTTCATTTATACTGTAACGTGTTTTTTAACATCATTATTAAAAGATGAAGACTCTTCTACTGTCTTTCTTTTCGGTTCAACTGAATAATTCTCTTGGTCTCCATATATTTCAATGGTTTCCACTGCATGTTCTTGGTCAGTCATATAATCACGTCCGTAACCTGTAAATGCCGAAAACAGCATAACAAGTACCATAGCAATACAATAAAATACGAACGGCGCTACTCCCACTGGGGTGAAATTAGGATGAACTGTCATATCAACCATTCCGCCAACGAAAGCAAAAGGAATCAACACAGCCACCGAATAAGGAAGGAACCCGATTATTGATGTAGAGCAAGCGTCTAATAGATTACCTCTCCGCCAAGGTGTAATTTTAAATTTATGACCTAATCTTCTAACGAAATCTCCAAGCATAACCATCGTTGGTGTCCCTGCAGTCGTTAAGGCATTCACAAATAGTGTAACCAATACGATAGTGATTTCAGCTCGTTTTGGTGTTGTTGCAATTTGACTTGATTTTTCCATTAGCCAGTCTAGGAAATGACCTCGGTTCAGCGTACCAATCATACCCATTAGGAAGATAGTAAATACTGCAACTCCTACCATGCTCATTACACCATCAATAATGATTCCCCCGGCCATAAATTGAGCTCGGTCAATAAGTAAAATATCAGATATTGTAATAAGTCCAAAAGCAAAAGCAATTATTAATCCGACTACATTTGCATACAGTAACCCTTCCACCAAGTCTTTCCCTCTAGACATAAGGATTAGAAGAAGAATGGGAACTACAATCATGACTAGACCCAATGGATTCAATTTTTCAGTAAGCGTAACTGTTTCACCTGATCCGGCAGTAAAGGCAAAAACAGCGTAGGCGATGAGTGTTAATACCCCAGCAATAACAGCATATCGAATCCTACTTTTCACAACTTTTTCAATCGTTGTTCCTTGTGAATAAGCCGAAACGATTGTCGTATCTGAAATAGGCGCAAGATTGTCTCCTACGAAAGCTCCACCAATTATTGCCCCAATTATCAGAACTGGATCCCCTCCTAGAAGGTATCCTACCGGAAATAAAATTGGACTAGCGGCAATGAGTGTACCTACTGCAGTGCCTGTTGACATAGAGATTAGCGAACTAATTAAGAAAACGATTAATGGGAACCAAGCAATTGAGATACCCATTTCAAGAAAGCCCCAGATTAGTCCTTGAACAAGACCCGCAACTGCAAGTAATTTCGCCATAATACCTGCCAAAAACCAAGCGAATAGCATAATGGCCAGCATTTTTGAAGTGACACCTTCTATAAGGGCTTCAACGTAGATTTTTTTATTCTTAGCTAACAATAAACCCACAAAAATACCTAGTAAAATCATTGGCCAGAATGCTTCTGGAAGAGCTGCTCCACTTATACCTAGCCAAAGAATTCCTAAAAACATAACTGCGAATGGAACAAGTAACATAGGTACTCCACCGTAAAATTGTAAAGATTCTTTCGGTTCCTTCAAGGCATTATTTCCGTTCAATTGAATTTCCCCCTAACCTATTTCAATTGTTTTGCCAAAGCCTGGATTGCTGTTTTCACGTCTTCTTCGGTATTGTAATAATGCGGTGCTATACGAATGACATCATTTCTAGCAGAAAGAATAATACCTTCCTTCGCTAGCGATTGCTCTACCTCACTGGCATTGGTAAAGAATACGGCGGTTGTGGATCCTTTTTCCGTTAATTGAAACTGGCTCCGGCTTTCTAATCCAGTCTTTTGTATTTCTTGTTTCGCAACGTCTGATAATACTTCCAAATGTTTTTCTACTAGTTTCATATCAAGACCATTTAAAATCTTTAATGCTGCATGGGCTGCATACCCATTAATCATGGCAAATGTACCTGAATCAAAGCGTCTAGCACCATCAGCATATTCTTTACCTCTTACATCAAAGGCAAACGGATTCACTTGCCCGAACCAACCTGTTATTTTTGGTGTTAGTTCATTCGCGATTTTTTCATTTACATAGAGAAAAGCTATTCCTGGTATTCCAAGACCATACTTTTGCATTCCTGCTGCTAAGAAATCAATTTCCATGTCCTTTACATCAATTGGAGTTTGTCCAAAAGATTGATAGGCATCGACGAATAGGTATCCTCCTTTCTTATGTACACATGAAGAAATTTCCTTGAGATTTTGTTTGTAGCCATTGTAATAATTCACATGCGAGGTAGAGAATAATAACAAATCATCAGATAGGGCTGTCTCGTAATCTTTCAATGTATTGAAACCGCTTTCATTCTGTCTTAAGAATGATATCTCGAACTCATCCTCTGCAGAACGCCAAACGTGACCAATTGTGGGAAAATCAAAATCCGTGATAACCACTTTATTCCGTCGCCCATTAGGCTTTATACTCGTAGCGATTGCAGATGCGGCGTGTGACACACTTGATAGAATAGCGATTTCATTTACATTGGCATTAATTTGTTGAGCAAAAAGCTCTCGTGCTCCTTCACACTCAGCCATCCACTGCATCCAATTCATCCCCTGGTGTTCCAATGAATCAGTATATTGTTGGAGAGCTTCTTTCACAGAAATATGCATCGCACTTTGTGAACAACTTGAAAGTTGTATCTTGTTTTTCAAAATCGGGAACTGCTTTCTAAATTGTTCTGTTTCTACCATATTTATTTTCAAACCTTTCTAAAGTAAGATAAACGTATGAGGTGGTCGGAAGGATGTGTTAGAGTGTTTAAAGAATTATCCCCCTGGTTTGAATTCCCTTGTAAAGACTGGACCAAAATGTATGAATATGGAATCGAAAAAACAATCGGTACCGACCAAACAATCTATACAGTGAATGACCGTTCCGAAAACATCTTTATCATTAAAGAGGGTCGAGTTCGACTCTTCCATACATCCCATGAAGGTAAAGAAAAGGCACTGATCATCATGTGCAATGGAACCATCATTGGAGATTCCCAACTTGGGGGTTTCTATTTTGAAGAAGCCATAACGGCATCCGAAACGACCTATGTGGAATTTGGAAAGAAAAGATTTGAAGAGCTTATGAATACGGATCATACTTTACTAAAACACCGCATTGACTTTTTAAATAAAAAATCACAAACACTAGCCGTATCAAATTTACTTATTTCTTGTTACGACGGGGAAACCAGAATTCGCTATGCAATATTTCACTTAGCAAAACAGTTTGGAACACCTTTAAGAAATGGTGCTATAAGGATTTTTATGCAATTTACTCAACAAGAATTGGCTGACCTTGTAGGAACAAGCAGAGTCACAGTTGCCAATATGATTAACTCATTTGTGCAAAAAGGACTTATTACAAAAGACGGCAGATTTTACATCATCCCTTCCATTGAAAGAATCATTCCAGATGAATAAGTTATTATTCTCTTATAAGTTTAAAATCTAAATGATTTCAATTATGTAAAACAGTTTACATTAGCTGAATTTTCTGTGTTTTTAATTCAAAAATTTTTATCTAACAAACCTTGTCCTAAAAAGTATTCTTTTCTTCAAAAAAAGACAACACATCTAATCGATGTGTTGCCTTTTGATACATCAGTTATCCAATTCTGACAACCGATACATAAATACTGCCAACTGACCACGTGTTATTGGATATGAAACACCAAATTTCGTAGGCGTGAGTCCGTCTGTGATATCATTTGCCACTAAAGCTCCTACGGCAATGCTATATTTCGAAGATACATCTGTAAATGGTAATTTGCTTCCGTCTGATGATAGTTTGTACGCGCGTTGCAGGATAATAGCTACTTCTCCACGAGTCAATGTATCGTAAGCTCCGAATCTAGTAGTTGTTTTACCGCCAACAATCCCCGCTTCCTTCAGTGCATTGACTGCTCCGATCGCTCTCTCAGGTACATCTGTAAATCCGGATGCTTTTGCGGTTTCTGTATTCAAGCCAAGTTCCATGGCCAACCAGATAGCTGCATCCGCACGAATAATATTCTGTGTTACACCAAATTCCGTTGTTGAAACTCCACGGGTAATTTGTCTTTGCACCAAGTAAGTTACGGCTGGTGAATAGAAGGATGTGACATCCTGGAATTTCGGCGCAGCTTGAGACTGTGGTTCCGGACTATTGATGACAATCATCGTCGATTGCCCTTCATAGGTTGCCGTTATGGTTGTAGTGCCATAGCCGTTGAATTGGACTTTTCCTCCCATCACCGTTGCCACTGAAGTGTTCGCCGTAGACCAATCTGCGAATTCCGTTACATCTTGGACTTGGCCATTTTTGTAAGTAGCCTTTACGGTAATATCTAAAATATCTCCTGGCTTACCGATGAGAGAAGTATTGGTTGCTTCAAGTTTCACCATAGGATTTGGTTCTGGTTGAGGAAGCGGTACATCTACCACAATGACAGCTGTTTGTTCCTTGTAGGTCACCGTCACGGTCGTAGTGCCATATCCTTTTAATTCCACCTTGCCACTCGTCACTTCAGCTACTGCAGGGTTACTCGACGTCCATACAGCTTCACTTGTTACGTTTTGATTTGCACCATCCGTATAAGTCGCTGTTGCAGTGACATTACGAACTAATCCTGGTGATCCAGATATAGAATTTTCACTTAAAATCATGCCCGTTAAGGGGTTTGCTTTTTCAAGTTCAACAGGGTCCAAGTAGGATGATGCTTGAATGAAACCGTAACCGAATAATGGATCTCTACCTGCCTTACCCAAATCTAAGGTATGGTCAGTCAGTACTTGACGGAGTTGATCATTAGTAAGTTCTGGATAAGCTTGTTTCAGTAACGCAAGCTGTCCCGTTACATAAGGCGTCGCCATGGATGTTCCGCTCATATAAGCGTATTGATTGTCTAAGTATGTACTTAAAATATCAACACCAGGAGCGGCCACTTCGACTTCTGGTCCCGTCGAGGAAAAAGATGCACGCCCAAAATAACGGTCAACAGCACCGACACCGATGACCGAAGCATAGCGAGCGGGAAAATCAACCGTATCATCCAGACCATCCGGAGCACCATCATTTCCAGCAGCTGCCACAATTAACAGACCACTTGCATATGCCTTGTTCACAACATTAAGGAAAGAACGGGTACTAGTTTGAGTCCCTGAGCTTAAGTTGATGATGTCCATACCGTTTGCAATCGACCAATCAATTCCCTCAATTAAATCGGACAGATATGCTTCGCCATCTCGATTAAATGCCTTTACCGCATAAAGTTCGGTTTCATAGGCGACACCTTTCACACCAAAACTGTTATTGCGCGCACCGATGATGCCAGCGACATGTGTTCCGTGTCCTTCATCATCATTATAGGAAGAAGTGTAACTAACAGTGGAAACGCCACCTGCTATCTCTAAGTCACTGTGAGTAGAGATGCCCGAATCGATCACGGCGACTTTAATCCCTTTACCGGTAAAACCAGAATTCCATGCAGAAGGAACGCGTGTAGACGCAATTCCCCAATCTTCCATCTGGGCACTCAGCTTGATGATGAAATCCTCTTCTACAAGTTGCACTGAAGAATCTTCTCGAAGTTCAGCCACTTCCTCCGAAGTTATTTCAACAGACGCCATATCCACTTCCGCATATGCCTCTGACATTTCACCGCCCGCATCCAAGACCGCCTCGAGCATTTCCTGTTCAGTCAGTTCTTCATCAAACACAACGAGCATTCGTTTCTCATCGTGTTCTTCTGCAGATACCATGCTGATTCCGTAAAACCAAATCAGTCCTGTTATGGATATTCCAGTAACAAATTTATTCAATATCTCTTCCCCTTTCTTACTATTCGTTATCTTAATAGAAGAAACTATTCCACAGTCATAATATCTAATAACATACTAGTCTCCTGGTATTGAAGATACAAGAAAATCTTTATTATCTTATACCCATATTTTGTTTAATTAAATAGTTATTTTCAAAATATACCCAAATTAAATTTGTCATCTAGAATCCTCATAGTAAAAGCGGCCGAAAAATTAATTTCGTCCGCTTCTTTATTCTCTATTAACAATAACCTACTCCGCCTTCAACTCACTAGTCGCCAGTATCTCGACTCCATTCAATGCTTGCGTTGCCAGACGATCCGCTTCGGCATTCGATTTACGAGGTACTAACTTATATTCAGGTTGAACTCCAAGTTCGTTCAACTTATCGTCAATCCGGTCTGCCCAACTAGAAAGGTTGGATTCGAGTGCTGGCCATTCGCCATTCAACTGGTTGATGACGACTTGTGAATCCCCAACGATTTTGACCGGGAGATGATGGACATTTAGAAGCTCGAGCTCCTGCAGGCACAAATATAGTGCAGCATATTCCGCTTCATTATTCGAAATCAATTCCGAAGAAGGCGCGTTCCGTCGCAACCTGTATGACTTTCCACTCTGCTCATAATAGATGACACAACCTAATCCAGAGCTGCTCGTTTCAACGTCAAACCCACCGTCGAAATAAACCGTGATATTGTGTGGTTCAGTTTCAAGCCCTTTCAAATACTGCTTCATTTCTTTTATCGTCCATGTACTGTCGTGCTCGTCAGTATATACTACCTTTTTGGTACGTTTCGTCCGTTCCAGATCTTCTGCAATCAGTAATGCATGTGCAATTGGCAACTCTTCGGATTGGAAGACAGTCTCGAGACCTTTAGGTGTTTTGTAATTCCACTCGATTCTGATTTTCATCGCAAGACCTCCTTTAATATCAACTTGTGTACTCATTATATTCCCTTTCAAAGTCATATAAACAATTTTGAATCTATCGTACAGCGTTAAATGAAAAGTATGTAATTTGACCTAGTATTTAACTTGTTTAGATTCATCTAAAAATTATTTTAAAAAATATCGGGTTAACCTTATTATTTTTGTTTTAAGTTAGGAATATTGTTATATATTTACAATAAGTAAAAAGACGGATGTAAATAATTCCAAATATTCAGTAATATATACATATACTATTTCGGGTAGCTTAATATCCGAAGGAAAGTGAGGCAACCAAGTACCAATAGATACTTATAGTTTGTAAATTCGAGATGACGAGGAGGAAAATGGATGAATAAAAAATTCTGGAAGAATACTGCGTTGGCTGGCATCATGACTTTTTCTGTTACAGGAACAACCGTTTATGCCCATGACGAACTTGGTGGGTCTGGAGAAAAAGGAGAAAATTTAGCAGGTGTTGAATTATCAGTACCGTTATTGGAAGGCAGTAAAAACTTAGGGAATCTGAAAGAAGTGGCATCTATTCCTTTGAAAGAAATTCAAACTGGAGTCAAAAATTCCACAGCTGATGTTTATGCGTATAAAGGGTACGCATATCTTGGCACTCATTCAGCCAACGGTGGAGCTGGCGGTGTCAGGGTATTTGATATGAAGGATCCTTCCAACCCAGTGGAGGTCTCCTCTTTTGCGAGCATTAAAGGTACTTGGCAAGAAAAAGTGATTGTGAAGTCGGTCAACACACCTGATTTCAAAGGCGATCTAGCTGTAGTCAGTGTTCAGCAACTCGATCGTTTTAATCATGACACTAAAGGTGGTTTCGTTTTATACGATGTGACGAATCCAGAAAATCCGAAGAAACTTGGGTTCTGGGAGTCACCTTCTCCGGCACGAGGAACACATGAACTTTACTTAACAGTTCAAGGAAATAATATTTACGTATTGACGGCTGATTGTTATGCGGACTATTATTCACACGGAAAGAACATGGACGTGTCATTCGTTGACGTTAGCAATCCAACGAACCCTGAAACTATTTATGAATTTGATCCACGCGAGTATATCCCAGAAGTGAATGATGCCAATTACGATGGCTACAACTGGACAGATGAAGAAGGAGTTAAAAGAACTGCCTTTGCTCATAGTGTAAAAACCGATGACAATGGAACGACTGCTTACCTTTCTTATTGGGATTTAGGTACAATTATCCTCGATATTAGCGATGCAAAAAATCCTGTCTATCTAGGGCGAACTGATTTTAATAACACCGTTCAAGGAGCTGCACATTCCATGGATCTTGCTCGAGGCGGTACTGTGCTCGTTGAGACACGTGAAGTGTTTGGTCCGGTTCGAGAAGGATTTGAATCGGCTTATGGATACACGATGATTTATGATATTAAAGATAAAACAAATCCGAAACTCCTGAGTACATTCAAAACGGATTTCACTGAGAAAATTCCGGGCGGTGCAACAGTCCATGACCCGAAAGTACATGGAAATACACTTTACCTATCGCATTATTCTGGTGGAGTGAGAGCTGTTGACATTTCAAACCCTTCTTCTCCAGTCGAAACAGGCGCTTATATTCCAAGCAAATCAAATATCTGGGGAGTATTCGTCGATCGGAACTACGTATTGGCTTCAGACATGGGACAAGGCTTGAAAGTGTTACAGAAGAACGGAAGTACAAATCAATCACAACAGAGTTCATACTCGATGATTGAATAGTATAGTAGCAACTTACGCAAAGAGCCTGTTGAAAAATCTCAACAGGCTCTTTCCTTTCCATCCTTTTTATTGAAAATCATAAATGTCTACAATTCGGTCGGCTCTCACCCGATTGTGGCAAAGCTTGAATACCTGATCCAAAAAATTTTCTATTTCTCTAGTTGAATTCGGAAGTGGAATGTTCATTGTCGTCGATCCAAAGGTTTGCTTATAATACGATTTTCGGATGTCGTTTTTACCGTCTCTTTTTAACGGGTTGTATTTCCACGATAGAAAACTCACGTCATCTTCTTCAATTATTTTATTTAGCTCGGCTAGTGTGGTGGATTTATCATGTGCATAGATAACCAAATAGTAATTGTCATTGCGGTGCCAATCGATGAATAAAAAATAATAGCGCTCGTCCCCGATTTTTGAAACATCATAAGCAGCGATAACCGGTTTTCCATTTGCCCATTGATGGAATTGAATCAAGATGTTATTGGGAGTTGCCAATTTGATCAATTCATATTTTGTAGAATTGACTTCATCCAATTGATCTAAATAAGTACTTATGAGTCCAGCCAGTTTTTTCTCCATTTGCCCAAACCCATTATTATTAAATTAGTATACTCACTACTTATTTCTCAAAACCGTGATAAAACCATCCAAGATCTCATGACTAACCGTAAACCCTTTACGTTGATAGAATTCGAGTGCGTTGTCATTCCCATTCGAGACAAAGATAAAAACATCTTCCACTTCCTCAAACTTCTTTAACCACTCCATCGACATTTTGAAAAGCGTGGACCCAACACTGTATTGCCTATATTCTTCCTTAATATAAAACTGCGACAAACAACCTACACACTTTCCACTAACGCTTCCGAGATCAAAGAAAGTAGCAAATTCATTCGAATAGGTTTCTTTTGGAGAAATGTTCGAATAAACATACCCAACAATTTGTTCGCCGTCCTTAACAACAACCGTGTAATTATGTACTGCTTTTTTTACTGAGGGCCTCAATCTCGTATCAAAATTCATATTATCAAACAGTTCTGGAGTGATAGTTGCTTTCGATTTTTGAAAGACCATCAGCTCATTACAAGCATCTCTAAGACATTCAATGTTCTCATCAGACAGAATTTCGTAAGTTAACTTCAATTAGTCCATTCCTTTCTTATTCTTTTATTTAATTCTATACCAGTTTCTAATTCGTTGATATGTCTTATGGTTATCACTCAGCATAATCATCTCCTCAGAATTTCACCATGTTCTAATCATGCAAATTGATTAAAAGCTCTCACTCTTTGTCCTTGAGATATACATAAACGAATAACTTTGGGTAACAATAAAAAGTTCTGCATAATTCGGTTATAAATACATATATTTTTGGAGAGAATGTCTCAGGTGGGAGTTATTGGGAATTTAGAGCGGACTTTTTTGCTTTGATAACATTTAAGACCATCTTTAATTTCCAATTTTTCGTTTCGACTTTTTAATACAAAGAAAAATATGGAATCGACAGAAGATTACAAAACCTCTTATGTACTAATAACTTTTTATGATTTAAATTAAGGATGTAGGAAAAACGAATCAATAAAAACGAATCGTTTGATTTTTTTCATATTTGTATAGATATTTATATCCAAAATATTAGTAATAAATGTAAATTTAATTATGAGTATAAAGTGATTCTTCACTTTTACTATAAATTATTCTGGTCGAATGACCCCAAGGGAGAGGTAAAATGAATCTACTTTTCAATTCAGCTTATTCGTAACAAAATTTGCATCATCTATTGGCTCCAATTGTTGCTCACAAGTTTTGAAAGAGTCGTCAAACAATTGGAAGGGAGAGGAATTATTGAAAAAGATTATTGGAATTATTGTTGCATCCTCTGTGCTACTTGGCGCAGGAACAATGTATGCGAAATCCGATCCGGCAGCCAACCTTTCTAATTGGTATGAGCATTCATTTCAAAATGAAAGCGACAAGTTAGGGGCGGCGACAGGCTCTGGTCTATGGAAAACGTTTTCGAACGTTAAAATCTTTGTAAGTGAAGCCAAACATACTTTTGACAGCTCGCTTACAAGCTTCACAACAAAACGTGCAAGTGAAGCAATCTCCGAAATTGAACGATATCAAATCGAGACTGAAAATCGTTTGAATCAGACAGTTTTGGAAATAAAAGATGGAAACCTCAAAGTGTACGCAAAAAAAGCCAATACAAATGAGGATATTGAAGAAGACGTCGAACAAAGCGTAGAAGAAATTTTAGAAGATGTATTAAATGAATAACTTTCAAATGAATCTAGCAAAATGCTTGAATTCATACAAAAAACCAACCACAAAGGGGACATTCAAATGTTAAAAACAATCAAAGGTAAAGTAATCGCAGGAACAGTATCAGTAGCTCTACTATCTAGTGCAGGTGTAGCATTTGCTAATTCGTCAGCGGGGGATAATCTAGAAAATTGGTATGAAAACCAGTTTGGAGCAGCTAGTTCGGATATCGTTGATGGTGTTGAAAGTCATGTAACAAGTAATTTAAATGGATGGGCAACTGAATATGCAGGTTTAAGAGCGGCTGCAGGTACAAGCATTGGCAATGATCGTGATGCTGCAAAAGAATTAGCAAGTACTAATATCGACAATAGAACGCAAGAACATATCGATTCAATTAACTCAATGCAGATTGAAATTGAAGGATATATGAATGGTCAATTTGCTGCTTTAGAAACTGCGGCAGACACATTAATTTTACAAGCTGGAAATGCAGCAACAAATTATGCAAATAACGATTTAACTGGTTTTACTGGTTCTCAAGGTGATGCAGCACGTGCTAGCTTGATTACTGATTTAGGAAACAAACAGACTGAAGCAGTAACAGCGCTACAGACAGCAATTGCTGAAGCAAAAGCTGATCTTCAAGGTCAATTAGACGCAAATGAAACTGCAACTACTCAAGCAATTAAAGATGCGATTGATGCGAAAATTGTGGAACTTCGTGGCACTATCACACAAAAGCGTGATGATTTAGTAGCTGCTCAAAAAGTTCTTATTGACGCTAAAGCACTTGAGTTAGAGAATGCTGCAAAAGCTGCATTACAAACTGTGGTTGACGGCATTTAATTAGTAATTTAATACTCAATAAGGACCTCGTAGTTCGGGGTCCTTATTGTTGTAACTGGAGGTAACGAAATGCTGAGTAGGCTTGAAAAATATAAAAAGATTCAAAAGAGAAAAAAGATTTTTGTCGTGTTAGCAGCGCTCGTACTGAGTCTTGGTATTAGTAGTGGAATGAAGACGACATTCGCTGATGCTGATGTAAGTACGCTATTGCTTAATTGGTTCAAAAATAAAGAATCCGAATCCATAAAAGAAATTGACGCAGCAATTACGGATGAAAAAACAATACTTATAGCTCAATTGAAAGTAGAATTAAAAAACGAAATGGATTCTGCTAAAAAAGAACTGGATGCATTTACGGAAAACCAAAAGTCAGCTCGAATTGCTTCTCTCCGTCAGTATGCAAATGAGTTAATTGAGAATTTGAATATTGATACAACTGAACAACAAGAGAAAATTACTGCACAAATTAATGCAATCATGAACGAAGCAATCGCTCAAATGGACCAGGCGGTTACTACTGTTCCTGAAACGATTCCTGAAATCCCTCCTGCCTCAGAAGGAGAAAATTCATCAGAACCAGTAGAGAATGAACAGGAACCAGAAACCGAATCTGTACAAGTTCCGGTACCTTCCCCCCTTGTTCCTGAACCCGCTCCTACTACAGACCCTTTGCCAGACCCAAATTCAGATGCCACATCTGCTAATGGGGATGAATAATTTTCAAGCTAAATGGACCACAACTCCTGATGTCAAGTTAGAGAACCCTGTTGAGAATGATTAACCCTAAATAACATCGAAGACTCTCTTTGAAGAGTCTTTTCTTTTTCGCTTCATTCTGAAATTGCCAATAATTCGGCATGCGACTTTATCTAGGTTTAGAAAAATTTATGTATTATTTTTTATTATGATATCTTACTCAGTAGCAGTCTCCTATTTCCCCCGCATTACTTTTGCACTAGACCATCCCTCTTGTGCAGAAATTAAGCAATTTGCAGATAAAGCTAGCGCACGATTGACACACATGTTAGCCGTCCGATCCTGCTATCGAGATTTCATCCCAAAAAACCCCAATAACTTTCAGAATTTAATATTATTGGAAATCCGCTATTATGGAAAGCACATCTCTTACAAAATTACATCTCTTCAATCATTACTGGTATTTAGAATCTATTGATAAAGCATGTTTATGGAAGAACTAAAAAAAGCGAAGGAAATGACCAACCATTCTCTTCGCTTTTGTTTACTTTTTATTTTAAATAATTAATCGCTCGTTTTAAGTAAATATCTATATCCGATTCCTTAAAGTACGTAAAATGATTCCATTCACTCGTCGTGTGGGGTATTTTGATTTCGTTGATGGTCACCATATTGTCTGTATGTACAATCCCGTCATTTAGAAGACCATGGTTTTTCCCCGCTAGTGCAAAGTATTTTTTATTGGAATCGATTAAATCATTTGAGTTTAACTGGCTAATAAAGCCGGAGTTATTGGCCAAATCATTGAAACCTTGTAACTTTCCCGGTCTGACTAAGTGCCAGAAGTCTTCACTTTTAATTGTGTTTTTACCCTTTAGGTTACTCAGAATGCCATACAGGATTAGACATTTTCGTGCTAACATCGGGACACTTATCAAAATCGAACCATTATTCGGCGTTCCAGCCAGGATGATTTTATCGATCGAGGCTTTTTGTTCGATATAGGCAGAACGGCTGACCAAGCCCCCCATGCTATGAGCTACAATCAATATCTCCTTCTTAGGGTACTTCTTCTTTAACACATTGACCTCGTTAGCTAACAAGATTCCACTATTCCTTACTCTTTCATTGACGGTCAGGTATTCAAAACCAAATACGTCATAGTCTTTTCGCAGAGTATTAAACAAATTGAAGTATGAAGCACCTATACTGGAAACCAATCCATGAACGATAATCGCAATCGGTTTGTCATCTTCTAAAGGTTTTTCAGTTAGTTTTTCCTTTCTGAACGAGTCTCCATCCTCAATTAATCTGAAAAGACCGAGCTGACTCGGTTCACTTTTAAATTTATTTAATACAATGTAAAAACTTTTGTCAGAAGACATAGAGCTTAAACTGTTCACTTGATTTGAAATTTTTTCACGATCTTCTATCGAATTATTGATTAAGTAGTTCATCTGTCGTCTATTAATTTTAGCCTCTACAGCATTATTTCCTTCTGAGTGTGTGAGCACTTCTATTTTCGGAGAAATTCGAGAAAATAACTCAACGTCGCGATCTATTTCATCCAAGTCCAGCAACTGAAGAAAACGATCTTGTATCGCAAAAAAGTATTCGTCTTTATTTCCTATTAATCGAAAGGATTTTTCTAAATTACTGCCTTTAACCTTCACTTTAAATAACTGCTTATTGGTTGAATGCGGCATGTCACTCAGGAAGTTGTAGCTACTCTTTTGAACGTTTTCAATAGAAAGTCCTTGATGATCAATTAACAATGTATCATCTACACTTAAACTGTTAACTTGAGGCGATAGTGTATTAATAATAATTTCACGATCATTTACAGAGATAAATTCTTCATTCATCTTGTTCCCTCCTTTTAACGCTTAGGAACTCCTTTCGACAATATGTGTTTGAAAACCTTCATTAAAAGAATTAGCCAGTTTTAATAAAATACTCTTCACACATAAAAGGCAGCCGAAAAATTCATTCGGCCGCCTTTTTCCAATTTCATCTTTGTATGCCCTTAGTACTAAATGTAAGGAGTGGTGAATATTTTGAAATACAAGGGTTGAGCATGGAGCAGCAATTATTCCTCTGCCCATCTAACAAGCTTCACATGAACATATTGGAGGATATCAAGTGAAGTTTTCAGCTAATAAAAATATGAAATGGCTCTGGATTGCTGCAATTTTAGGATTTCTGCTTATATTAGGAAGTTATTATGTATTAAACATTTATTTGAGTTTAACTTCTACTTTGGAAGAAATTCATAGTCCAGTCGAACGGCCAGTTTCTGAAATGCGAGAGGTTGAAATCGAACTTAAAGAGAAAGTCCCTTTCGCCGTTTTAGTACTGGGAATTGACGAACGTGAAGGAGATAAAGGACGGTCTGACACCATCATCGTCATGACTGTTAACCCGAATGAGAAATCAACGAAAATGGTGAGTATCCCCCGAGATACGTATACCGAAATTATTGGCAAAGGCAGCAAGGATAAAATAAATCATGCCTATGCATTTGGCGGGATTGATATGTCGATGGCTACAGTTGAAGAACTACTAGATATTCCAATAGACTATGTGGTCCTAGTGAATATGGAAGGTTTCGAAGACATTGTGGATGCAGTTGGAGGAGTCACCGTTAATAACACCCTTGAATTTTCTGTTGATCATTTTAAGTATCCATTGGGTGATATTAAACTGAACGGTGAAGAAGCGTTAAGTTTTGTTCGAATGAGATATGACGATCCCAATGGAGATTTTGGGAGACAAAATCGTCAAAAACAAATCATTGAAGGTGTATTGAAGAAAGGCGCATCGGTGAAAAGCTTGATGAATTACCGTGATATCTTCAATGCACTAGGTTCAAACATACAAACCAATATGACGTTTGATGAAATGGTGAATGTGCAGAAAAATTATCGAGACGCCTTAGAAAAAGTCGAACAATTATATTTTGAAGAAGGTACAGGTAGCAACACGAACGGGGTTTGGTATTATCATATGGACGAGACGGAATTAGCCGAGAAACAAGCTGTACTTAAAGAACACTTACAACTTAAATAAAAACAGGCTGCCTTATCCATAATTGAATGGATAGATGGCAGCCTGTTTTTTTGCATTGTCATGGGTGGCACCTTTTCTTCAATTGGTACCTGTGCGTTTTTGGCTAATAAGTGCCACCCATGGATAATTCTCATAGAATTGTTCATTTTTTTCACAGCTATCTGCATTCACCTTTAATTAGATAACCGTTTTTTTAGCTGCGTTAATCTTCTATTTAAATTTAGCATGCGAAGTCTTTTAAATGGATTTTGACGTTGTCCCTTGGAAACTAGAAACACCCATGCAATTAATGAAACGGAACTAATGAAGGTACAAAGAAAAACAAATGTTGCTTGCAACGTAACCCAATAGCCATTCTTCCAGTTGACCTCGGTCAAGGTTTTTCCTGTATACCCTTCAATCACCTGCGGACCGAATGCAAGCACCGTTAAAAAAGCACCAGCTAAAAACAACATAAAGGTCCAAAACTTATATGGCTTATACCACCCGACCCCAAGCATCAGCACAGAAAGGCCCAACGTAAGTAAAGCATATCCACGAATTGCCTCAAGAAAATCATTCAAGACAAACGACAAGATCAGCAAAACCATCATAAAAAGAACCGGAATTGACATAACAGCTGTATAACCAAAAACTTCGAAGATGGATCGAATAAAACCAGTACGGTCAATGTGATTGGTTTCCTGTACTGAATCCCTTTTCTTGAATGCAATAATGTTCTTTTGATTCATTTTCTGGTTATATTCCTCAGTCTTTTTAAATGGAACAGTTATACTAATGTTTTTAACTCCACTTATTAATGTCTGTTTAAAAAGCTTTAAGTGGCTTTTTGCGAAGTTCATGGGAATACCTCCATCATTTTACAATTAATATTCCCAGTCTACGATTCAAGTAGCTAATTTTATACCTATTATTAAAAAGTTTTCCCTTTCTATAGATATCAATAGGAAAGAGTTGAATGGCATATTAAATTGGAAGGGAATGACCCTATAGCTGGAACAAATAAAAACATCTTTAGGGTGAAATTCGAGTATATGGTACCTAAATCCAACGTGTAGTTGTTTTTTCTATGGGAACAGTGTCACCTCTCGGTTGAAGTAAAAGAAAAAGAAGTACGATTAAGTTTGGCAGGTTTTAACTTGGCTGAAATGTTGGAGAGTCTCGATTCACAAGTGGAGGATATTACCAAGTGGTGAAAATGATGTGGCACCAAGAAAAGCGTTAAATGCCTTTAAAAAACTAAAGAAAACCATGACATTTAAAAAATTGTCACTTATATAGATGGCGTGAACAGCATACTAATCGGAACAACAATTTACATATGAGAACGTAAAAATACGGAGCTTTTACGTAAAGAGAGAATAGGGAACCATATCGTTGACTAACGTATTATGCAAACTTACGGTTGACATACTGTGTGAATTTGTAAAACGAAACAAAACAGGCAACCATCCGAATTCAATCAAATTTAAACAACCAGTTACCGGTACAATACAAGTAACTGGCTGCTTAAATTAAAGGTATATTATTCTGTCTCAATTAACTGGGTCAGTCTCGTACCACTCGGCGGTTCTCTATTATATTGAAAATGATATGATGAGAAATTGAAATTGCGATGATAAATGAAACATGTGTCATAAATAGTCAAAACAAATTGTAATTCTTATATCTATATTAAATTCAATCTAATAAATGATTAATTATATGATGCACTGAACTTCCGATATTATCTTTCAAATTCATATTATCGACTGAATAATTGGTTATATTATCTTTAAAATCAGAATATTTTTTTATAAAAAAATTAGCATCATAATTATTTTTTTTATATGAACGTTCATATTCTTTTAATTTTTCATTTAAACTATATTCTGTATATTTTTTTTTACTTGTAACATTGGGATTTCTCTTAATTTTTTCTTGATCATATGATGTTGCTTCATCTAAATGTAACAGTAAATAAAATTCGAAATTAGGGTTAGTAATACCCAACAAAAAATTTGATTCGCTACAAATCTCTAATACTAAATCATATTGAGAGTCTTTAAAACTCCTATAATCTCTGTCTAATATTAAACATATTTTATCAAAATCTTTTTCATAACTGCTAAGATTATTTAATGCTCTAATTTGTTGAATAACCTTGTTATTATGTTCGATTATCAATGATTCCTTTTTATCTCCTAGTATTTCAGACAATTTCTCTATTAATTCAACTTCAGATAATTCTTCTTCTTCATATTGATCATTCAGTAATATTAGATTATCTTTTATTTCCTGTGTAAGTTGGCTATGTGTAGCAACATATTCTTGAATTGTTGCTGTAATTTTGTATTGATTCGAATGTGACCCTTGGATACGCTCTAAAATAAGAACATCAATTAAAGCGTCTTTCTTTACATTCTGAGCAACTTCTTGGAGATAAATACTTTCTGTCTTTTCTCCCTCGATTACAAAAAAGAATTTCTTTTTTTCTTCTTTTTTCACATCAACATTTCTCGATTGATTCGGCATTGTGTTTGAAAGTCGATAAGTCATTTTGTTTCCCCATTCAATCTGTAGCTTTTATAAATTAAAGAATTTAAATTCAGGAATACTACCATATCTGCCATCTAAATAGGCTTTTAATATGTCTTTGTCAAATCTTTCTTTAAACTTTTCTAATGAGTATAGTTTTGAATCACCTGCATCTTGTTTTTCAACAAACCATATTTCATCTCTTCTTAACATATCAAAATCAAGGAGTCTATCCTCATGTGTCGTCACTATTAATTGACCAGGTAATTTCTTTTTTAAATACTCATTAATGTAATTATACGTTAAATTCGGATGCAAACTCCTATCTATTTCATCTACCACATAAACTTTTTCATTATTGCTAGCTAGGATATCATAAATTTCTACTAATCTTACAGTTCCATCCGACTCTTCACCTATTGTATAAAAAACATTTTCTGTAGAATGTTTAAAAGTTACAGTTTTAATTTGAATTTCATTGTTTACTTTCTCAATTTCATGAATATTGTCTGATGTTCTAAGTAATGCGTGAGTAGTTTCCGAATCCTCTTTAATTTTTTCAATAATTTTCTTCACTATCATGGAAGGCATTTCCTTATACAAATCTTTTTCATTTATTTCTTTAGTACATACTTCCTTCACACCAGTACCGAAAGCATTCAAAAAATTTGATAATGCTAATCCATTATCTTTCTTTATATAAGTTATTCCATTTTCGGAAGGTGATTCATCAGGAGAAATAACTTCTAATTTATTTTCAAACCATTCATAAATCAAGTTAAAAACAGATATATCTTCACTGTTTGTTAAAGGCTGCTTGTTTTTATTTAACTCAGTAATAAATAATGAATTAAAGATAAACTTGGAGTCTTCAGTGTAGACTTTCAACCGCATTTCATCATTTTCATTTAATTGTAATGCTTCGTAGTTAATAAGAAAATTATTTTTGTCATTATTTACTTCCCTAACGAAAATCTCAATTTCCTTATTATCCTTTAATGAATATAACCACTCGCCGCTGATTTTTTTTTCAAACAAATTAACAGAAAAACCATAAGAATAAACATACTTTCCAATAACGATTTCATATTCGAATTGAGTATTTTTCTCTTTATTACTTGGGTCTATTTTAGAGTATTTATCAAAAGTAATAGTATCTGGAACACCTTTTAAAATTAAATTTTTTGAAAATTTTATAGCTTTAACTAAATTTGATTTTCCAGAAGCATTTGCACCATATAAAACGGCAAATTTAAGTAATGAAATGTCCGGAAATTTCATAACATGAGTAGGATGCCGTCTTGTATTACCAATTGCCATAGAAAAATGTGAAAGTTCGTTAAAAGATAAAAAATTCCCAAATCTAAAATTAACTAACATACACTCATCTCCTAAAAGTGATTTTTTCACTTGTTTATTCATTATACCGTGTATTGATTACAAATATACATTTAAAAATATAATTTATGTGATTTTTTCACTTTTATTCAACATTCTTTTAAATATTACTCTTATGGAATTCGAATGTATTTTTTCTTTTTAAAAAGAGGACTAAAATATTAGGATTTATTGATGGATCTCAATATAGACAACATCAGATGATTGCCAAATAAACGAAACCAATATGGAATCTTTCAAATTATTACCGACTGCTCTTTGCTTTTTAGAAACTTACACTTTTTTCTATAATTTAAATTCCATTTCCTCAAAAACACATCCAATCAACAGATTGGATGTGTTTTTTCAATACTATTCTTTCCTCTTCGATAACCAATTATCTTCAAAAGAGATTAATCCATCAACCCACTAATCTCCAAAAACTTAGCTAAAATCTTCGCCATTTGATCACGTTTTGTGAAGCCATTCGGATCGAAGGTACCGTTACCTTTACCATCCATGATACCCGCTTGGTAGACGGTTTCGATGCCTGCTTTCGACCAGTTCGCTGTTTGGTTGGCATCTTTGAAGTCTCCTAATTTCATAGTAGAATCCAATTTTGCTGGGTCAAAGTTCAGGAATTTCAGTTCCATTGCTCTTGAGATCATGACTGCTGCTTGTGAGCGCGTCAGTTTTTCGTTTGGAGCGAATGTTCCGTCTGCTTTTCCTTGAATGATTCCGTGTTGAACGGCAGCCATTAGTTCACCATTAGCATTGAACCATTCTGTTCCTTTTACATCTGAGAAGCTGTTGTTATACGCTTTTGCCGGAAGTCCTAATGCACGTACCAATAATACGGTAAATTCTGCACGGGAAATGTCTTCTGCTGGTGCGTATGTTCCGTCTGCTTTCCCTTTAATGATGTATTTTGAAGCCAGCTTTTCTATTGATTCTTCTGCCCAGTTAATGTTGTTAACATCTGGGAAGGTTTGGTTGTTTTCAACAATCGCATATGTTGAGTTTGTCAGTGACATCACTGTTGCGATTTTGCCGTTAAAGACCGTTGGAAGTGAAGTAAATGTTCCATCTTCATTGAACTTCACGGCGACCATCGTTTTCGGATTGAATTCTTGATTGCCGACAATTTCTCTTTCAACAAACGAACCAAATACCGTAATTGTCACTTTCTTATCTCCAGCTATCGCTTCGACGTGGAATTCAATGGCGTTGGAGACCATTTTCACTTTTGTCGATGGCGCTTTCACGACATTTACTGCTACAGTGATTTGAACTTCGCTTTCAGCCACACCGAGCTTTTTAGCTAATTCTGCAACATTTATTTCAGATGCTGGCAGCTTGTAGCTTGCTTCATCTGTTTGAATCTCGATCTGAGCTTGTTTGTTCTTCTTGAACGCTTCAGTAAATAAACGACCAGGTGCTTGTGCTTTTGCCACTTCTCCTGCAGTCGGTTTTTCTAACATCAGCGCTACCACAAATTTGTCCGCCGTAATGGCATTAACGATTTCCGTTACTTTTTCAGGAACAATTTTAGTTACGACTTCAATCATTCCTGAAGGGTTTTTCGCTTTCACTACTTCTGCTGCATGAGCTGGAAGCACAATTGTGTGTGGTTTTCCAGGTGCAGGTGGTGGCGTAGGATGAGAGCCATTGTTCCCACCACTATTTTTCGGTTCTTCCGTCGCTTTTCGATTCAATTTAATGACAACTGTTGTTAAGGGATCAATCGTCATCGTTTCTTTTGTTAGGCTAAAGCCTGTTTTTTTAGATACCGGATGTGTGCCCGCTTCATCATTGTCTACTAAAACAACGCCATCAGAGAAATCATATTCCCCTAAAGTTAATGTACGTGCTTTGTTATCTGCATTGACGAATACGTAGTAATTGCCCGTTTTATCCGTTGAGATATTTTCGTATGCAATGACTAAGTCGGACTCATTCATTTCAGGGAAATCAAGTAGAGATACGTTTGTATCAACCAGCGCTTTTTCACCTAAACGGAAAGCATTTGTCGATTTTCTTAACTCGATTAATCCCGTTGTGTAAGCTCGTGTTAACGTATTGACTTCATACGCTTGTCTGTTTGTTGCTTTTTGCCAATCAAATTTATTGATGGCATCTGAAGAGTCATAGGAATCATGGACGAAATAGCCAAATGTCTTCCCGTCCGTATCTTTCAATTCATGATATTTCTGTTCAGGTACACCTTCACCTAACCACTGCTTCGTTCTGCCATACTCTTGACCAGCGTGAAGGAAAGCCGTACCTTGTGAAGTTAAAATCATGGAGTTTCCGATACGGATACGTTTGTGAATCTCCAAGTTGTTTTCTGGAATTGCCGGATCCTTTTTAATGGATTGTGCAATAACATCATATAAAGGCAAGTTATCGTGCGCTGCGATGTACTGGACCATATCGCCCGGATCATCATCAGCCGTATTCGATGGCTGTCCTTTAATGTTGTTGAAAATCGTATCAATATTTCTCGAGCCGCCTGTAAGGAATCTTGGCTCACCTTCAGAACCGAACCCAGATTTCAATTCATTACGAATTTCGTCAGAGAATACACCTACATCGTCCGTTTTATCCATCCAATCTTGGTCAGCACCCATTCCTGCTAGTGTTGGATCAGCTAAATGTCCAGCAAATGTTCTCCAGCCTTCGCCAATAAATAAAGCGTCTGGATTTACGGAAGCGGCTGCATCATACGCATTTTGAATCGATGGATACGTTGCGTCGCCCATCATATCAAAACGCATGCCATCAATCTTGTATTCTTCAAACCAATATTTCACGGAATCAACCATAAGCTTTTCAGCCATTGTGTGACTTGTTGCCAAGTTGTTACCAAAGCCACCAAGGAAGTTGCCTTTAGCATCTTGATACGCGTAGTAATTTGGCACAATGTCATTTAATTGACTAGCTTTTGCCATATGCGTATATACGACGTCAAATACCACACCCATATCCGCATCATGAATCGCATCGATTAATTCTTTTAACTCTTTTACGCGCAGTTCTGCGTCTTCTGGATTCTCTGAATACGCACCGTCTGGCGAGAAGTAACTGTGAGGGTCATAGCCCCAGTTGTATTCATTGCCGCCTGCTGAATACTCGAGTTCGCGTTCGCCCATCTTCGTTTCATCGCCATAATACCAAGCCATGACCGGAAGTAATTGAACATGTGTTACACCTAAAGATTTAATGTAATCAAGCTTGTCGATAAACCCTTTATAAGAGCCCCATCTTGATTTCAAATCTTTTTCAATGGAAGGATCTGACGTAAAGTCTCGAACGTGAACTTCGTAAATCACCGCATCCTCACGCTTTTCATACCCATCGATCGACGCATGACCGAATCCTTTAGGGTTCGTGCCGCTTAAATCGACAATCGCCGCTTTCCCTACCGTATCTCCGTCAGGACCCGCATTGCCTTCTGTATTTACAGTAAAGGCAGCCATTGACTTCGCATAAGGGTCTAATACTTTTTTCGTGACGCCATCATTTGTTACTTCGAATTGATAGTAGTAGCCTTTAAGATCTGCTACACCAAGTTCACTTGCTTTGATGTCTTTAGACCAGACACCTTGTTCTCCAAGCGTTAACTCGACAGTACCGATTGGAGCTGAAGCATCTTCTTTATCGAAGAAGTTCGCCACAACCTTGCTCGCTTTTGGTGCCCATAATTTCAATGTAGCATTGCCATTGTTGTATGTTGCACCTAAATCATCACCATCGTAAGCGTACATTTTATCAAGCATTCTCCAGCCTGAAGATGCTGAAACGGTTCTGCCTGCATACGTAATGGACAATGGAAGCTTGTCTAAGTTAAATGTTGCTTTTACTTCAACTGTCGTTGTGCCAGTAATTTCGACACTTTCAACAGGTACATCCGCACCATCCACGTCTTTAATGACCAAATCAGCTTTGAGTTTGTCAGCTGTTAATCCTTCAGTCATCGTATACCCTAGTAAAATCGTATCTTCAGAGATCACTTCACCCGATACAATCCCTGATGCCACTTCTTCATATGGGGAAATGTAGACGTTATCATCCCCTTGTTTAATCCATAAGTGATTATACTTATCCAATAAATTGAATGATTTATCGCCTGCATCTTTTTCTTGCGTTTGTTGATTGACGATGAGGAAACCAATATCCTTCGCGCCATCTTTCAGCTCAATATCCGCATATGCGCCATATCGATCCGTTCCGTCTAAATCGACTGCACCTGCTGGCCAACCATCAGAAGGAGCTACTACATCGCCCCAGTTCCATATGCCAAAGTTTTCGTAGTCCGCGTTATCACGGGTATAGTGAATACGGACCGTATTTTCTGGCAATTTAACCGGTTCGTATGTGTACACTTTATCTGAACCTTGCTGAATCCAAATTTCATTCATTTCTGGTAACGCAATCGTAAAGCCTTTGTCTCCACCATCTTTACCAGCGTCACCTTTCGTGATATCCATCACAAGGAAGCCGATATTTTTCGCTCCTTCAGCTAATGGTACGTCAATATAAGCCCCATAGCTGTCCGTTTTCTCAAACATCGTTGCACCTACTGGCCAGTTAGCTGAAGGTGAAGCGACATCATTCCATAACCAAGCACCATAGTTGTCGTACACATTGTCTGTTCGATTATAGTGAATACGAATGGAGTTTGCCGGAATTGGTTCCACTGCATCTCCACCGTCACCAGTAGCAGCCGCACCGGTAATGTTGCCACCTTCAACTGTCAACAAGACAGTACCGCCGTCAGCGTTTGAAGGAAGTGTTACGTTAATTTCTCCTGCTTCATTTGCTTCATAAACTTCTCCTGAATAGTAATCGGTCACAACTGCATCTGCCGAATCTACTGTTAACGTTACGTCTTTTGCATCCTCCGCAACGTTCAATCCGACGTAAACCGATTGATCTTGATACTCACGAGAGAATAAGAGGAACTTATCTTTATCAGACCCACCTACAAACGTTCTTTCCCCTTTTGCAAACACTTTGGAATGCTCACTTCTGAAGTTAAGAATTTTTGTATAGTGTTCCAATACATCGTTATTTTCGACTTGATCCCACGCAAAGTCATAGCGGTTATCATATTGCGGGTAATTGTTGGCTCCACTTAATCCAAGTTCTTCCCCGTAATAAATAACTGGTTGTCCTTTTGCCGTAGCTTGCAAAGATGCGGCAACTTTCAACTTGCCTTCATCGCCACCTAATGAATGAAGGAATCCATCTTCATCGTGGCTGCTTAAAAATTGGCCTAATGTAGCGGCATTATCAATTTTTCCGTTGCGGTCAACAAGTGCTTCATTCGAAGCTTTCAATTGACCATTCACGAAGTTACGTGCTGTATTCTTAAACTCAAAGTCTAGTAAAGAATCCATCGTTCCTGTGTTTAGGTAACCGAGGGTATTGTTTGCATTTGCACCCCAAGCTTCTCCAATCATCTTAAAGTCAGGTTTCTTTTCAGTTAGCGCAGTTTTGAACTTCATCCATGTAGCATCTTCTACATGCTTCACTGTATCTACACGGAAGTAGTCAATTGTGTTTCCTTTTTCAGTTGTCGCTTGGTCAATCCAGATCGTTTGCCAGTCAATGATTTGCTGACGAACGGCAGGATCTTCTGTTTTTAAGTCAGGAAGTCCAGCTAATTCACCAACTACTTCATCAGTTCCAATGTCTGCTCCTTGACGGACCATATCACTGAATCTTGAACGATCTTCATCTGTTGGGAAACCTGCAGGTTGGTTTGCCATCGTTCCATCGATTTCTTTCAACCCATAGCCCGTATGATTCAACACAACATCCACCATGATTTTCATATCACGGTCATGTGCAGCATCAATTAGTTCATGGAAATCTTCCATCGTTCCGAAGTGCGGATTCAATTTCCCGAAATTGTTTGCCCAGTAGCCATGATAGGCGTAATAAGGCTCATCAGACGTGCCTGTTTCAACAGAACGGACATCATATTTGATATTTTCTACCACTGGACTGATCCAGATTGTATTTACACCAAGATTATCAAGATAATCTAGTTTACTCGTAATTCCTTTTAAGTCCCCGCCTTGGTACGTCCCTCGTTTAGACGTATCATAGTTCATGTCGTAAGGGTCGTTGTTAGAGGAATCTCCATCAAAAAATCTGTCTGTTAACATGAAGTAAATGACAGACTCGTCCCAATCAAAATCAGATGTTCCTGTCGATTGTCTCGTCTTCACTTCTACTTCTGCTGTTCCTTCATACGTGTTTCCATAAGAATCTACGACTGTTAATGGAATCGTTTTGATGCCAGCAGTTGTGTCATCGTCTACTGCAAGAGCGATTTCTTTTAAGGACGGATCAATTTCAAGATTAGCTGACCCACCTAAAGATGAAACATCTGCAGTGATTTTGCTGATTGTCACATCGTCGGTTAAACCTTGAATATCAACTGATAAAACAGCGTTTTGATTATAAATAATCGCTGCAGGTTCCACTGATCCAGAAACCGTCAAATCCGCTTGCTTGAAGTCAATTTTTGAGACTCCATCAATTGTATTGTATGGATCCGTAACTTCAGTTGTAACGCCACCTTTAGTGACAAGGAATGTATATGGCGTTTCACCATTTGGAATGTTTTCATATGAAAATACAAATCTTTCATTCGCTGGCTCATACGTCATTTCATTTGTTTGCCCATTAAACTTTAACTCGACTTTTTCAATCGAATCCATTTCATCATTAGCAAAAAGAGCCTTGTCGCGATAATAGAATGTAGCATTCCCTTTATCAATGACCGGAGCAGAACCATCTGGCACGATGCGAATTTGCTCAACACCGCTCGTAATATACGCTTTAGTCAGTGAATCGTTCTTGTTTACTTGAATAAAACGATCCCCAAACTCTTTTTGTGCTGTTTCCCATTCTTCCGTACTACGAAGAACAAACCCGAATTGCTCGGTTTCAGGAGCAACGGCAATATTTACGGTTGCCACGCCACCTTCATACGACTCAAAATTGATTTGATCATTTTTCACACCTGTATTCCAGGCCCAAATATTCCACTGACCATACGTTTGGTCTTCGCGAATGTACGTAAAACGCACATGACGATCCGAAGTTTCCGCTGTTTCATTTACAGCGGTCTCAGTTGAACCTGTGGCATATGCCTGTTGAGCTGGTATAAACGGCAGCCATAAGCTCAACAACAGAAATGAAACGATAAACATGGATAATTTGCGTTTAATATCTTTAGCTATTCTCACTCATCATTTCCTCCTTATTTTTTAATAGAGCAGTAGATTGAATTTCGTTATACTTCCTCTCTTTGGTTAGATTTGGAACAACATTTCTGTTGTGAAACCGTTTGCACAATTCGACGGAAAGCGCTTACATGTTCAATGAAAAAAAATACTCTTCATGCAAACGTTTGCAATACATGTAAATTTTACTTCAAAAATAGATAATCAGCAACTAGTAGTTTGAACATTCAGAAGAATAGTATCTTCTGTGTAATCCAAGCTATTGTTGGAGAACAAGATTTGGGGAAACTTTGCAGACAGTCTGCTTCTGCATCGCTACGATAGCTTCGAAACTTGAAAATGCTCCTGCGGTAAATCGTCGCAAAGATATTCCCCGAACTGCATTGGCTTGTGTCTTCATGCGGGAAACGACCAAACTTCCCTTTAATAAATTGCTGAAAAATTCGGGATGAGGTGATGGGGTAGCCTTAATTATTTAAGGTGAAACAAAAATGTCTACTGGTCAAGCCAATCCTTTTACATTTAGGAACCCCCCAAGCATCGTATCTATATACTAGGGGGTTTAACCATGTCATATTCTTAAGTTAGTCAATATACTATCCACTTTATTCTGCATTTCCCTTGATTGGCTTTCCGATAATGCCCATAGATAGTTCCTAGCGTTACTCTTAATAAATTTTCACATTTCTTTTGCCTTGTTCATAAACTTCTATTGCTCTTCCTGATTCCTCCCTAGCGAGTTTTTCAATTGCTTGGATTTCCTCTTCAGAACCATCTCCGCTCACCATCATGTTATACGCTACAATTTGGAAAGAACAAGCCGAGTCAACTGCATCCATGTATTTCATAACAAATTCATAAATATCCATATCTCTCTCTTCAATATTCAAGACCGACTCTTCTAATTCTAATCCCTTATTCCAAAAATCATTCTGTTTATAAGTCTTTTGTAGAATATCTCTTTTTTCGGTAATGGATTGTTCATGATTTCCATAAACGGTTTGTTGATAAAGAGTAAACGTCTGTTCTACTTCAATTGCAATGTCGATTAACTCTTCTCGTGTAAATGATTTTCCATTCTGCTGAACCGTATTGCTGTTTTCACCTGCATCTTTCGTAGATTCATTAGGTGAATATGCATTTGCGGAGTCTGAGGTTTCCTCCGTGATGTCATTTTCTGATTGTACTGATGCCATTTCTTTCTCTGATACCTCCTCCGAGATTACGTCAGAGATTTCCTTTGATAGGGGTTCCTTTTCTTTCTCGGATATGGATACTGAATTTGAAACTAAGTATTGTTTATAATACTTACTTAGTAATTGTTTATCACTTACACTTCCTTCAAGTGCAGTCCGTAAAATCATACGTATATCTTCTACATTGTCATTTGATAGGTAAAATTGTAATTCATAGGAACCATAATCATAGCTAAAGAAGTCATCCTTTTTGATGGAAGGTTCACCTACATTTGCTAATATTGCATCAGAATAATCTCCTACCTTAACCTTATCGTCCAAGCTTATTCCATTACCGTAGGCTAATATAAAAGACAGAATCCCATCTTCGTTAAAGGTCCATTGTTGCCCCTCGAATCGAAAGTGGTAGTCCCTTAAATTAAATTCTTTCAGTTCTATGGTTGCGTAGTCGGGAATTAAGTGTACTAAATCAGAAAAAGCCATCCCGACAGCAACATTATTTATCATATGTATTTCTTTATGATTCGATTGGCTCATAGTTTCTACAATAGGCTCACCAACCTCATCATCCTGTTCGGATTCTTTTGTTTTGTTGCTATTAGAACAAGCTGATAACAGAAAAAACATGATACAAATATAAAATATTTTCTTCATTTATCTTTCTTCCTCCTTTTTCATCCATCACAATTCAAATATACCGTTCTTTAACAGAATTACATGATAATGATAATTTTACCATTACCGTTGTTGACATTGGATGGGATTTGCGGTGATTCTTTCGACCGCTTTATTGATAAGTACTTGGGAACTTAAAGTGTATCAAAGATTACCAGCTCAATTTGACTAGCATAGAGTAGCCCTCTATTCCATCACTTTTCTGCACTCTAATTTATCTTTGCGGTGATAGAAAGAAAGAATGAACAATCGATATTTAGTAATCAAGCTGTCGAAAATAAAATTTCGGTAGCTAAATATTTCTTCCTTTTTTCAAGAAAATTGAATAATAGTGACCTTTTAAGGTAATAAAAAAAGCCGACGAGGTAACCGTCAGCTCTCTAATTCTAATTCTTCAAAGTTCCCACTGATTCTACTTTTCTTCATAAATTTATAAGACTTTCTCGCTTGATTTAACTTGTTACTATGCATTTCAATTTTATTGATAATCGTGATTCTTAGG
This sequence comes from Paenisporosarcina quisquiliarum, assembly GCF_027563315.1. Lineage (GTDB taxonomy): Bacteria > Bacillota > Bacilli > Bacillales_A > Planococcaceae > Paenisporosarcina > Paenisporosarcina quisquiliarum. The sequence goes on along the minus strand of NZ_JAMKBJ010000006.1, from coordinate 101,061 downwards.
TTAGGACAGAGTGTCCCATTTAACAACGCTTTCTGATAACACAAACAACCTTTGTGCCACAACATAACTACACGCATCATCCCTTTATCCCCTAACCCATCATTTAACTGTTTATTCCTAACATTATAAATATCATATCATCCAATGTGAGAGATTATTGATTTATTTTATGGTTAAATTTATTCGTTTTTTCAGCACAATAATTGATATATAGCTTTAGTAGATATGACTAAACAACCTATTCTAAGTAAAAAAATCTTTCCAAAGTCCTATTCTTGAAGAATCACGAAAGAATCTCTACTTTGAAAAGTGATGCGCATAAAAAAAGGAGTTAAGTGACTTTGTCACTTAACTCCTTTTTTACGCCATTACCCAATGGAACATCCAATAAATTAACTTCGCTTCATCTTCATTTCCTGGTTCAATGGCAATCGATCTAGGGAATAATCCAGGATTTCGACCCTCTGCGAGCATGTTCTTCACATGGCGATTCAATTTTTCCGCACGCAACCAGACCGACATATCATCTTCTTTGTTTTCCAGTTTGTTGATGAGAATATTCATATACTCTAACACTGCATTATCTTGTCCTGACGTGATGCCGCGTAGCAATTCACGCGCATCATCATAAAGTCCTAACTTCACATAGGCACCTGCCAACAACCAGCCTGCTCCTTGCTGATCACTAGGATTAAGATCCATGAGTTGTTTAAATTGGTCGGCTGCTTCATCAGCTTTCTGCTGTGTCATCAACCAAGTCCCATAGGCAAAACGTGCACGCATATAAGGACGGTTCAAAACGTAGTTCCAAGGATGTTCATACTGTTGGTCAAATTGTTTTTCGCCTGAACGAATCGCTTTTAACAAGTGAATTTCAACGACGAGTGGATTCGTTTCTTGTTCAGCCATAAGCAAATGGACATCAGCATTTTCAGGATTAATATCGGCTGCCATCTTCATAAGCTTAATGCGGTCCTCTTCGGAATCAGCTTCATAGGCGCGATAGCATAGAAGCTGGACACGTTCGTCTTCATTTGCAGGCTCATACGCTTCTTTCATCTTGCCTTGCATAAACTTGTTGATCTCTTCTATGGAATCAAAGGCTTGATGCTTTACGCGCATCGCCATTTCCCACATGAAACGCTCTGTTCCACGCGGATCTGTCCCCATATCCATTAAAATGACTGGCGGTTCATTTGAATGCGTTGAAGCTGCTTCTACCAAGAAATCGCCGATTTGGTCTCTATACTTCGAGACGGTAGCAGATGATACGCCAAAATATGTCGCGAGACCTTTCATCGTTGAGTAAACAGGACTCACCAGCCCGAATTCATAAGCTACTTGAATGGCTCCAGCAGCCACAGCTTCCGGTTTCTTCGCTTTAACGCCATGTTCCAGCAAAAAAGCACTCAATAATTTCTCTACCATTTCTTTATCATGATCGTACTGATCCATATATTGCGCAGCCATATGCATGATTCTATTTTGGAAAGGCGTGAATGAAAATTGAGCTTCGGCGCGACCGAATGAAGTATACAAATCCAGATAGTCTACGTTTTTCGCTTTCATCTTTCCGATCAATTGTTCAACTAAAGAAGATCTGGATTTTGGGATGAACACAATACCACTTGTTCCGACCAGACCCCGCTCGCCTTCTCGAGGGTCAAGTAGCACAATGCCAAATAACCATTCTCCAATAACAGACTTCAAATCTCCGCCGGGCATTGTATAGTCTTCATTTCTTAGCTCGTCCCGCACGACCAATCGGTCACCTTGCACCCCAGTGATTTTACCAAGCATTAAGAAAGGATGTCTCCAATCCTTCAACACATTTATGACTTGCTGTCTGCGCTGTTTTGCAATTTGTTTATCCAAGTAGCCCGTCCATATGTCTGCATGCTCCAGATAATAGTAACTATCCATCGAGATCGCTTCAATCAAATCCGGTTCAAATATTGATCGAAGTTCTGACATCCATTTTCGTACGCGTACATCCATTTCGCCGTATGCACGTGAACTCAGTCCCTCGTTTGCGAATCCTTCCATAATGCGTTCGAGTTCCCCATCAATCACAACTGATAGATTCACAACATTCGTTTTGCCACAACACTTCTTATATTTTAACCCGCTCCCACAAGGACAGGCATCATTTCTTCCGACCATTGTACGTCACCCATTTCCTACATCACTCTATAAATAAGGGTAACATAACTACTTACGCCTAAACAATTGATGGAGAGCAATACAAAGCTATGGGTGGCACCATTTACGCTTTTGGTACCTGTGCATTTTGGGGTGAAAAGTGCCACCCACGTTTAACCCGCTGAGACTGCTACCATCACAAACATAAGGAACAAATACCATCCAACGACTATTGTCGCTGTTAAAGTGTTTAGGATGACTCTTATGTATTTTTGTTTTGGCAGGCTGGATAAGAAATGCGCCATATAGATGAATAGAACGTTTACAATTAGGGATAGTAACTCTCTTTCTGGTGAGAAGGATTCAAGGGGATGACCTAGGTCTAGTATGATAATGATCTGTAAGGGAAATAACCAAAAATCGAAAGGCATGTTTTCATTCAGACCAAATAAAGCTAAAATCAGCACGATGGCTGTGTAAATCGCGAGAGCTATTAATGCCTTCACTAGAGCAGTTTGCATGTTCGTCGACACCTTTCAAGAGTCTCAAAACTCTCACTTAATAACCGTATAATCCCCATACAGACTCCCCTCAACCACAATATTTCTTCCAGTTTCTAAGCGGAAATCGACAATCATAGGCTCTTCGATGGTTTCATGTAAATCATCCCCAATAACTTCGGCTAATGCCAACTGCTCCGCCTCACTCAAAGTGGCCCAAAAGTCATTATCTACATATAGATTAACTTCCATATGGGAGCCAGTGTGATTCCACATCAACTCCACAACGCCATCTGTATGATTGACGATACGTTGCGACTCCTGTTCAAACGCTGCAAAATAATCATCCGTCATCGCCACATGCACCTCTGGCATCTGTTTAAAACTCCAGACAATACTCGCTACTAAACCCACAAACCCAAGGCTCCATAAAAAAGTTTTCATTGTTCCTCTGCCTCCAAAAAGTCCGAAACTGTAATCTATCTTTATTTTTGATTATATAGTGAAAAAGTCACAACAAAAACAAGTTTATTTAAAATGTGTACACACACGGTCAGACAATTAGGTGGCACCATTTCCCCTTTTGGTACCTGTGCATTTTGGGTTAAAAGGTGCCACCCACGTTAAAATAATATGTAAATACCTCAAAATAAAATTTTTTCCCTACTTGTATAGCTGTTTTCTCCCGTTACAGTCCTCAAAATTCAATTTTGACCCCTCCTAAACGAGCAAAATTCAATTTTGACGATTGTCTTAAGTATCGCTCAACCTTAGGGGCCCTTGCGTTTGAGCACTTACTTTCGCTATGATTCTAGTAAATAGAAGAAAGCTGGTGAAAGATTGTCCACATTTATACCTATCAAATCGAATTTGTCAGGCACTGAATCTGTCTCAGATGAACATCTTGCTAAAGTGATTGAATGGAAAATGAAAACTTCATCCTTGTCGCGAGGAGGAAGGTGATGCCGCGACGAAAACGCAATTGGCACCCAGCTGGCTGGTTCCACGTCATAATGCGTGGCAACAACCGTCAACGAATTTTCACTACACATGAGGACATGCTTGCTCTATTCCGTACGATTGATGAAGCGCGCGAACGTTATTCATTCACGGTTATTGCCTTCTGCATCATGACAAACCATTATCACCTGCTCATCCGTTCTCCAGAAGTTCCTCTAGATAAAATTATGGCACGTATTAACCGTCGCTATAGTGATTACTACTCCAAAAAATATAACCATGTCGGTCGCATCTATGAAAAACGTTACTATTCGAAGGAAGCTGATGGACCGTTGGCCCTTCTTGCCGTAAGTAGCTATATCTATCGAAATCCGATCGAGACGAAAAAGCCAATGGTCGAAAGCTTAGCAGACTATCCATATAGTTCTTTCCCACTGTATTGTTTAAACGAACCTTCACCTAAGCCATGGATTGAGCTGGATTTGCTCCCGACCTTTCTTCCAGCGGGTATCAATCAAACACGCCATAACTATAGTTTATATTGTCAGCTTTACCGGCAAGCCATTGAAGAGGACAAGAAAATAGCTCTTCTATTAAGTGAAGAAGCTTGGATATGAAGTTGCTAGGAAAGTAGCTATCCTTCCGCTATTAGACCTACTTTTCAGAGACTTGAAATACCCTATTTAATAGGGTATGATAAATAAAAATAATACTCTAATGCATGTGAAAGTTGGCTGAATGAATATGGAACGCTTGTTCATTATTACGCAACATTTCGATTCAACATGGAAAAAGTTTGGATTAACAGAGGAAGACTTGCGTAAACTACAAGATAATCTCCTCTTTGATCCTTCTCAAGGTGTCACTTTAACAAAAAAGGGAGTACGCAAAACTCGCTTCGCACGTGAAGGAAGAGGCAAAAGTGGAGATACACGCATAGTATATGTCGATTTTCCACATAAGAAAATCCTCTTTTTATTGACCGTGTTTTTAAAGAAAGACCAAGAAAATCTGACAAATTTAGAGAAACAACAAATTGATAAAGTTGTGACTATTATTGAAGAAAACTTATAAACAAAAGGTGATTATGATGAATAATAATGATTTATTTAATGATATTATGAAGGGTTTAAAACAAGCCGAAGCATACAGCAAAGGTGATGAAAAAGCAGCTCGCGTAAAAAAATATAAAATAACTGCCATCAATGATTATAATGAAGACACTATAAAGAAAATCAGATCAACACTTCATCTCAGTCAACGAGCATTTGCTGAAGTGATGGGTGTATCAACAAAAACCATAGAAGCTTGGGAAAGAGGAATTAATAAACCAAGTGGATCTTCGTCTCGACTCTTACAAATTTTCGAAGAAAATCCTTCCGCTTTAAAGGAATACCACTTAGTCGAAAGCTCTTCAATTGATTAAGCGACAATTTCAACTTCTTTGCAATGATTATCAGAAGTAAAATGGAGAAACATTAGAATAATTTCATTCCTCTAGTATCATCCTAAATCCCTCCACTGTGACTAGTGAGGGACACTCAAGTCTGTTCTGATGTCTCATGTTACTTTGTTAACATTTTAATCGCTTATGTAAAATGTAAAGATTGTGAGAAAACAAAAAATCGAAGTGGCTTTCTCACTTCGATTTTTTGTGTCGTATATGGGGAATTTTAATCAGCAATACATATTTATAATTTCATGGGTGGCACCGTTTAAATTATGACAATTTACAACAACGTATTTTTATGCGGCGTCTGCTTGGGATAACCTATTGTTCTCAGCATTTCTGTAATTAAGCATACAATTGTCGTGTATATTCTGAATTGTGCGTTGCACAGGTACCCTGCAAAACCTACAAAACCGACTCAATCAAATAAATAACCATCGGACCCAACATCACGATAAAAATCACTGGAAAAATAAAAAGCAACATCGGAAAAATCATCTTAACCGGGGCTTTCATCGCTTGTTCCCTCGCCATTTGGGTTCGTTGCTCTCTTATTTTCACGGTTAATGTACGGATGACTTTTGCCATTCCGACACCAAGCATATCGGCTTGAATCAGCGAGGTGATAATGGTTTGAAAAGGTGGGACTGGAACACGATTTCGTAGATCTGCGTAAGCTTCCCTTCTGGATTTACCAAGTTTCATGTCTTCGAGTGTCAGTAAAAACTCTTCTGCTAACGGACCTTTTGTATGCTGGCAAACTTTTAGGATGGAAGCATCCAAGCCCATCCCTGCTTCAATGGACAAGTTGACCATATCAAAAAAATCCGGCATCGATTTTTGTATGTCACGTCGGCGCTTTTTGATTAAGACACTTAAGTAGAAGGACGGATAGTACATGCCTGGCGTTGCCAAAATCCCCGCAACCATCATACTAGAAATGAAGTTCGCATCCAATCTGATTAGTAACAAACAGACAATCGTGAACAACACAACCCCAATGAGCAGCTGGAGAAATTTAAAATCCGTGGGCGATAAGTCGAGAGGATAACCTGCTTCTCTCAGTCGTTGGTCCAAATCCCTCTTCTTAGAAGCTTTTGTTGCCTGGTCAATCACGCGCTTGACTCGGTCATTAATCTTCTTCATGAGGAGAAGATACTTTGGATTTCTACGACTTTTATCAGGCACCACTTCCTCAATCGGAAAGTACGCGTCAATTCTTTTCCTGATGGCAATTTGTTTCTTATAGATATGCGTTAATAGGGCTCCAATGAAGAAAAAGAAAGATAGGCAAGTAAATAGAAAAGTAACTAAAACAATCACAGCCTACACCTCAAAATGAACAATTTTATTAATAACCACCCATCCCACGACTAGACTGATGAACCCGTAGATCACCATGACCCACCCTAGCGGATGCGAAAATAGGAGTTGGATGTACTTTGGGTTTACGAGTTTAATGTAGATGGCAAGTGCGATTGGCAGAATCGTAATAATAATGGCAGACAACTTCCCTTGAGCCGTCAGGGTCTTCACTTCATTGCGTATTCGTGATCGATCAAAAATGGTCTCCTGCATGGTTTCGAATAAATAGGCTAAATTCCCACCAGTGGACCGTTGAATAATAAGGGTATTTAACACGATTTCAAGCTCTTTATCCGGTAATCGTTCAATCAAATTCATAAATGCCACATCGACCGGGAGTCCGAAATTGATTTCTTGTAAGGCTTTCAGAAATTCAGGTCCAAGTGGTTCGCCAATTTCGTTCGCTACTAAATCCATTGCTTGCATAAAACTGAATCCTGCTCTCAGGGCATTGGCCATCGTCCCGAGTGCTTCTCCGAGTTGGGCTGAAGCGAATTGTAGACGCTTTGTGCGTTTTTTCTTTACATATAGGATCGGTACCTGAAAACCAATAATACCTAATAATAGAATTAGAATTAGGTGCATGTTGTAGACTTGACCGACTGACATGCAGATTACGGTGAACATGACTCTGCTAAGAAACAACTCGCCGAGTGAGAGTTTTACACCGGACTGAATAAGTAACTGCTGGTGTTTTGTCAGGTTAATAAGCTTCTCAATCCCGTTACTCACTTTCTTTAGTCGCGAGTTTTTGCCAGGCAGATCTTTTTTCTCTTGGACTTTCTCTTCGTAAACAACATACTTTTTTAACCGTTTCTCATAATTCCCTTTATTCGCTATGTCGGTAACAACCATTTTGAATAGAGCAGTCGTCAGAAGAAAGGAGCCAATTAGAAGAAGTGGTGTCATCTCCACTCCTCCTTAAAAAAGCCTTTTATATTTGGGTCTGCATGAGTCAGTTTATCGATGCAATTTGGGAGAATCCCCGTGGAACTAAAGCTTGGATCTAGCTTCCCAGAGGATAACATTCTCCGTTCGTTGTAAATGAAAATATCCTGAAGGACGATCGTATCCCCTTCTAAACCTAACACTTCGGTAATTCGTGTAATCTTCCTTGTGCCATCCTTCATTCGTGCTTGTTGCACAATCAGATCAAGCGCCGCTGCAATTTGTTGGCGAATGGCTTTGACAGGCAGGTCAAACCCTGCCATCAACACCATGGTTTCAAGCCTTGCAAGTAGGTCCCTTGGGGAGTTTGCATGGCCTGTTCCAAGGCTTCCCTCATGCCCCGTGTTCATAGCCTGCAACATATCGAGTGTCTCTGCGCCTCGGACCTCTCCGATGATGATTCGATCAGGCCGCATGCGGAGGGCATTTCGCACAAGATCGCGAATCGTAATTTCGCCTTGCCCTTCAATGTTTGGTGGCCGTGCTTCTAGCGCAACCACATGTTCCTGTGAAAGTTTTAATTCTGCCGCATCCTCAATCGTCAACACACGCTCATTTTTCGGTATAAACGAGGAGATGACGTTCAGTGTACTCGTCTTACCGGAACCTGTTCCCCCGCTAATGAAAATATTAAGCTTTGATTCCACTGCTGCTTTTAAGAAATTTGCCATCTGGTCATTTAATGATCCCATTCTCAACAAATCATTAATCGAAAATGGGACTGTTGAAAATTTCCGGATGGTCATCGTAGGTCCATTGAGTGCGAGTGGCGGGATAATGGCATTGACGCGAGAACCATCTGGCAATCGGGCATCCACCAATGGCACACTTTCATCGATTCTTCGTCCGAGTGGAGCAACTATTTTTTCAATTACGCGAAGCACGTGCAAATGATCGCGAAATCGAATGGACGTTTTTTCTATTTTTCCGTTCACTTCTATATAAACAGCATCTGGACCATTGACCATGATTTCTGTAACCGAAGAATCCGCAAGAAGCGGTGAGATAGGACCATATCCTGTCAGTTCATGTATCACATCATGTTTCATTCGCTTCTTTTCCTCGAACGACAGATGACTTCCTTCCTCCAGTAAAAAATCATCCGTGTACATTTCGATCAGTGGTTCAATATCCTTTTTTTGATGAACAGGTTTTTTCAACTCTGCAACGAGAAGATTATGGAGTCGTATTTGCAATTCGGTTGACTGACTACTCGTGCTGGATGGTTTAATAGCCGTTTCTTCCTTGATTTCCGGTAGCTTCTGATTCCCACCTAAACGTGTTAATAAGGACATTACCTACGTCCCCCTACCCGTTCTTTCAATCGGCTTTTTTTCTTATTGATCAGCGTCTCGCTGTCCGGATTATATAATGATTCTGTCAGTCGGAAAATTTGTTTCGCAACTGGAGATTTCGGGTTGGAGTAGCATAAAGGCTTCCCTTCATTGACAGCTGTGAGCATTGCTTTATCCATTACTGGAATGGCAGCATCAATTTCTCTCCCTAGCACCTTTTCAACCATAGCTGTTGTGATTCCTTTTTCCTTTGACTGTCGATTTAACACGACTTTCACTCGTTCCCCTAACTCCAAGGAAACCAATGTATCGATCAAGAGCTTGCTGTTTTTTAATGTGGGCAAATCAAGATACGTCATGACTAATATTTCATCCGCATGCTCGAGCGCGACAAGAACATTTTCATTCATATGGCTGGATACATCAATGATCACCACGTCATATTCCTGTTTCAACTGACAAATTGCCCTTTTTACATCATTGCCTGTAATCACTTCCGCAAACTCAGGTCGTGGAGGGGCAGCTAAAACCGATAAGCCATCGATATAAGGGGTCATATACCGCTCGATGTGCTCCCCTTCTGGATCTTCTTTCACCCATTCATAGATGGATTGCTTCGGCTTTACATCTAAAAACATGGCCACATCCCCGAACTGAAGGTCTAAATCAACAACGGCCACTTTCATCATTTTCTTTGCGTAGGCTACTGCCAGATTGACAGCGACTGTTGTTTTTCCAATACCGCCCTTGGTACTGCACACGGTAAAGACCTTTCCATTTTGTGGTGGATTGATGGGAGTTTGTTGTAACCACTTGCTGGCACTTTTTTCAGTCGCGAGATAGAGATCTTCTTTTATTTTCGAAAGGGGTGAAGAAACAAATAGCACATCATCTGCTCCCGCTCGGAGAACACGTTTCATATCCAAATCTTCTTCTGTTGGAAATGCGAGCAGCACCGATGTTAATGGGTACTTTTGTGAAATGAGGGAACTAAGATCGTACACATTATACGTACTGGAGTAGGGCAGCAACACAATGCATGGTTGAACGGATTGTAGTTGTTCCATTAACCTCATCTCGTTTGCAACCCAATTCACATGAAGTTCTGAGTCCTCCATTTTCTTGATTAAGGCAATCCATTCCGTGCTTTCAGGAATTGATAGGATGGTCACCATTACTTAGTCACCCCTTCGTGTAATTCATCTTCATGAACATGCGTCTTTTCAGGTGCTAGCTGATCGTCCCCTTCAGGTCTAAGCATGAGATACAGTTCATATCTCGTAGAAAAGCCAAGGACCAGACCTTCTCTCGGTGTGACTTCTAGCGTGACCATCTGATAGCGTTTCTTCGCATCTTCATCGTCTGCCGCGTGTCCAATGGCTAAAACATTTACGTTCTGCAACAGAATCGTCGCAGAATCATGCTTTGATTTCTGTGAATCTTCTTCCGGAGATTCCATCACAGCAATGACATCCACAGAGGAACCCGGACGAATCATTCCGGCTACGCCTTGAACGTCCGTTACCTCAATGGTCATCGCACGTTTGCCTGAAGAAACCTTTAAGATGTCTTCTACATCTTCCTCTTCATCTGTTTTTGCAACTTGTTCTGTTTCTTTTTCCTTGTCTTTTGATGCGGTCGGCGGTTGGGCAGCTGGATCTGGCGTCTCCATCAACAGGACAAACATCAATATCGTCGCAATTACGCCAAATACCATCGCCAGTAACCACACTTTTTTCGTCGTCATCCGTTCACCCGCTTCTGTGAATTCACTTCATTATTTTACGAGTTTCACTCCATAGATCCCAAAGTCTTCTCCAGCAGAAAACGTGCCACTTTTAATAATTTCAATAAACCGTCCAGTTATTTCATGTGTGTTTACTGATTCAATCCAGTAGGCAGCGAAGCCAACGACTAACACGTCGGATCTTCCATTCGCTTGGCTATACGTATCAATCAACGGCAAAATGACGACTCGTTTACAACTTGCGTCCGCTTTTTCGTAGGTAGAGCAGTCTGGGTTGTTTTTTTGATCTTCTTCAATCCTGTATGTAAACCCAGTTTCAACTTTCCCCCAATTTTGACCGGGTTCGGTCTCGACTTCTTGGCCAACTTCTACCGTATTCGTGGTGCCATGCGCAATTGACTGACCGAGAATATTTGCGCCTCGTCCATCGATGGCAAGATAGTTATAGTTTCCCTTCGTTCCCTGGCCAGGCAGATCATTGAGCGGATACAAAGCTCCTTTTTGATACGAAGTATTATCCACACCAAGAGGGACGAACCCGTTTCCTTTCACTAATCCCCCTTGTATTTCAGCTCGAGCTATTGCACTTATGTCGTGATTTTGAATGCCTAACACTCTGGCAAATGTCAGTTCTTTCGTGACTGTTTTGTGTATTTCAATAAAATTTGCCCCAGTCGTGACTTCATCCTCACGTACGGTAAAGCCATTTTTCACAGCGAGATCCATGGCCACTCGTTTCGCTTCAGACTCGGAAACTTTAATTAATTGAGCTCCCCCTAGAACAGCTGAATCAATGGTTTTTTGCAGTCGGCTTTTTTCAACATACACACCCCCTATATCCACAACGAGGGCAATGAAACCGATAATCATGAACATACATAACGCAACGATCAGTAAAGCCATACCACTTTCTTCTTTCAGGGACGGTTTGGATTGAATGATTCGTTTCACGCTTATTCCACCCTCATGACGGTTGTGTTTTCCAAATTGAATGTCCCGATCAGTTGTCCGATAATCGGTGTTAAAAAGTCGACGGGATACGTTAATTTTATCGTCGCTTCGCTTCCACTCACTCTATTTTCTTTGCCGTTAGGCGTGATGGAAATACCTAATTTCTGTTCATCCAAACTACTGACAGATTCATTTATTTTTACGAGAATGAGAGAATCTTCCGTTCCGACTGTGGCGAGCCGTGCTGCTTCTCTCCCTGCATGGTCAAGCGTTAAGTACACATGGAATACACGGGCGAAATCGGTTATGCCAAATAGAATGATTAGGAGAATCGGAAGGATCAGTGCCGTCTCAACTAATGTCTGTCCTTTTTGTGACTTCATCCGAACGTCTCCAATAAGAAAGTGGCCAGTACACCAAGTGCGATCGGAACTGCATATGGAAGCGAAAGAGCTCTTGGCATTTCATCGTTTACGAGTAAAGAACCGTTTGTACTTTTCAAAACAACCGCAGAAAAAAGCATTTGTTTGATGGTATAGCTAAGTTCTTTCCGCTTCAGCAAGAGGACGATGGCGATGAGCCCCCCAAGAAGTCCCGAATATATGCCTGTATAGGAAACAAAGGTCGTCCCTTTCCAAGCCCCAATCGCAGCAAGTAACTTCACGTCCCCTGCCCCAATGCCTCCAAGGACAAACGGAATGATTAATAATCCAAGTCCAACTAAAAAGCCTTCCCCACTATATAAAAAACCTTCTAACCCAGAAACAAAAGAATAATAAATGAACGCAAGCAATATAGCTGGCAGCGTAACCATGTTCAATATTTTGCGGTGGCGAACATCGGTTATGACGGAAATGATGAGTATAAGGATGATGGCTACATTTGTCATAAGGTGAGCTCCTTTTGTTCAGTAAAGTAGCCCAACCGGTAGGAAGGGCTACATTTCTGATGAGTTAAACAGCGTTAAGTCTCGTTAGGATGGTATTAAAAATACGTACCAGTTGCGGCCCGATCAGTGCCAACACGGCGACGACGCCGATTGAAATCAATCCAATTAACAGTCCATACTCTGTCAAAGCCTGTCCTTCTTCTTCTTTAAAAAGTCTTTTTAATTGACCCATCTTTTCGACCTCCCAGTGAATACCAAAATCATTCGTGTAACACTCTACACTATATAAACGCGCTGCTTACTTTAGAACATAACCTACATACAAAATCATATAGTGAACAAACAAATCATTTAGGAGTTGGTAGGTTTGTGGCCAAAACAATAGACTTACAAATACAGATTACGCATGCAACCAATTTTGAGAGCCGGTTGAAAGGTTTACTATTTCAAAAAAAGGCCATCACGAAAGAAGGACTCCTTCTGACACCCTGCAACTCCGTTCATATGTTTTTCATGAGATTTCCGATCGATGTGGTTTTTCTTAATCAAACAAATAAAGTGGTTAAAGTCGTGTCTGACTTAAAACCATGGAGAATCGTTCCCCCTGTTTCAGGTGCTCATTCAGCACTGGAACTACCGGTAGGGACGATTCTTGAGAGGGATATTTGTGTTGGGGATTGGATAGAGATTTAGAGTAAACGTTAATGTGTTAAATATATGATTTTTGATAGCTATATTTACCGGTTGGGTGGCACCATTCCTCTTTTTGGTGCCTGTGCATTTTCAGCTTGAGATTTCCACACACGCAAGTAAGTTTCGGATTATGGTACGCAGTCGCAGTGAAAGTCAGCCCCGCTATTGCTCAGTGAATGAGAAAGAACCGATCGAAGGGACAATGTCACTTCGGCCGGTTCTTTTTTGTTCTGAAAAAATCACATAAAAAAACAGTAAGAGAATATTGTAGATTCCTTAATTTCTACTTAATCTTTCTATTTCTGATTGTATATTTTAAAGACTCTTTCATTCAATACCTCTGTTTTATACTCAACGTGTTCAACATTTTTTATAATCCTAAACTATCAACAGTCCAATCTCCACTCTGTCTAGACAGCTTCCAAGTTTTGTTGACCTTGCTTCAAATCATGTATGTCCATATTTTTCAGTTCAACTCAAAATTTGTTTTAAGGTTTCTTCCAAAAGAAATTATCTCCGACTAATAAAGTTTGTTTAATTATTTACACCTCGCAAATTCACTAGCCATCTGATTCATTATTTCTTATAGTCTATTAACTCTTTTAACTGTGATTTTTGTGACAAATACCGAAAAACTCTAATAAATTATTAATATTTTACAGCTGTCTAAATTATTATTAATCAAATGTTAAGATTTCCGATGGTTGGCACCGTAAATTTTATGACAATTTAAAGATGCACCTTTTTAAACAAAAAAATAACCCAACACCGCCTTGCGTGTTGAGTTCTAATGAACTTTCTATCTACTCCATTTTCTTAGCAGAATAATGCTTAATTACTTTAAATGATCTCTTTTCAGCATATTTTTTACATGTATAGCAAAAAATAATAAGCATCCCACTACGGTTTTCATATTTAATTAAATTAACCCCTCGATCTTTGCAAATCGCACATGATTTCTTTAATAAACCTAACATTCAAAAACACCTACTTTTCGGGTAAATTTAAATACATAAAAGTATTCTATAGGAATTAAGGTTTATTTTTTATCTTTTTTATTATTATTTTTCTTTTAAAGTCATGACATTATATCTATAATTTAGTATATCTTAATATTCAAACAAATTAAATAAGAACTTTTGTAAGTAAATGTCGAATCTTAAACTTGGAAATAACTTGCTTACAAATTTAAAGAAAAATCATATACAATTGTTGTTTATAATCTGAATAGTTTTTTACACAGGTACCCGATTTGATTTAATCATTTAATACTCCTCACTCTCGTGATTTCTGATGGGTGGCACCGGGAATTTTATGACAATTTAAGTATTTAAATCTTTATACAAAAAAAGAATCCAACATCGACTTGTATGTTGGATTCTTAAAAATCTATATGCAATTGTCGTTTATAATCTGAATAGTTTTTTACACAGGTACGGTTTTAGGTACCCAGTACCCTCTTCCCCCCCTTACCAACACTCCCTCTCTTCTTAACCCATGCATACACAATCGCGGCGATTAATGTAAATCCTAAGTACCCCATTACTGGATAGACCGTACCGACGAGTGTAATAAATCCAATAAAGCTTGCGCCGAATGCGGCAGCCCCGAAGACTACCACTGCCCCTTTAAATGGAGTGGTTCCAGGCTTAACCAGGCGTGCAGAGAAAGCGCCGGTTCCTTTTTCCTCAGCCGGTTGGAAAATCACTTTCAATCGTCCAGTTTTCGGATAACCGATTTTTTTCAGTACAAGTAGGGCACCGATTGCCATGGTCATATGCCCATCATGTCCACATGAATGGTTCGGCTGGTATATGTTTTCCACTTCTTGCCAAAGGGCATCGATATCTGTTCGAAGACCAACGCAACTGTTTCCGGTTCCTACAGTGACAACTAAACCGGTTGAATCATCGAACGTTTCAATTTGAAAGTCTTCACCCTCCAACAATCGTTTAATATATTTCGTTGTCTCAAATTCCTTCCAACTAATTTCGGGATGTGTATGTAAATGATGAAACACTTCTTCAATAATCGGTTTCACCTCTTGTAATGCGGTTTGCACATTCATCACACTCCTTCATCAAATAGAAAATTACTATTAAGCGTTTCATATCTTTCTTGTCGACGTTTAAAGTTATCCTTTTCTTTTACGGACACGCCGGCCACAAATGCATTCATCAAGTAATACTGGTGTATCAACTCTTTAACATTCATATTCAATCCCCTATATGAAGTTTCAACATTTTAATTTCCATATATGAAGTTTAAACTTCAATTCTATTTCAGTTAATTTATCACACCATTTAACTAAATTACTTTTTACATAGGGTGTTTTAACAAATAGCATGATAGCTGGACAATTAGCTTGGAGAAAACAAAAAGATCGAAGTGGCTTTATCACTTCGATCTTTTCGTTTCATATATGGGGCTTTATAAACCCTAATAACCTTCTATTAAATTCATGGGTGGCACTAAATTAAATTATGACATTTTACAGCAATGAAGAATTGAACAGTCCCTATCTTGGAAACCCTGCTGATTTCAACTTATTTTTAACACTTGGTAAAACTAGCTAGTTTTTAACAATTCTTTTTACTAACTAATCCGTTTAATGACAATGAACTTCCAAATCATAGTTAGTTTTTTAGTAAAAAAAGATTTATAGTAGGGTTTAGATAAAATCTTGCTTTTGAGGCGAGACATAATAGAATTTATATTCTTTACTAATTTTTTTCACTAGCCAATCAAAACCTTCAGTAATGATGATTAGTAGTTTTTCTCAAAATCATGAAGGGCTGCAATAACTCGTCGGTTTATTATAAACACCCCTCAAAGTAGAACTGGAAATTGCCCAATATAAAATTAAATTATTTATAAAACTTTATTTCCCAAAAAGATGAAGCCCACGACAAGTTGCTAGCGACTTCCTCTTTTAGAACTATAGTTTTTGTGATAAAAAAATTCAATTAAGTTTTCACTTAACTGTGTAATAATCTACATACCAGTCCGCAAACTTCTGTAATCCATCTTCTATCGAAGTTTCTGGTTTAAACCCAACTGCTTTTTGCAATAAATCAGTAGAAGCAAAAGTTGCAGGAACATCCCCTGGTTTAATTGGTTCAAAGATTTTCTCTAAGACTACTTTTCTACCTGTAGCTTTGCTTAAACATTTTTCAAGGGTTTCGATAAATACCATTAGCTTTTCAGGGCTGTTATTTCCAATATTATATACTTTGTGTTGGACAGAATCTCTCGGAGGATTACTAATCAATCTTTCGATACCTTCTACAATGTCATCGATGTAAGTAAAGTCACGATAAAGATCATTTTCGAAGTCACCATTGTTAAAGACTTTTACTGGCTCACCTGCAAAATACTTATCAGCAAATCCGAAGTATGCCATATCTGGTCGTCCCATTGGTCCGTAAACCGTAAAGAAGCGGAGACCAGTTGCTGGGATATTGTATAAATGACTGTAAGTATGAGCCATTAATTCATTTGATTTTTTTGTAGAAGCATAAAGTGATACTGGATTGTCCACAAAATCGGTTTCTTCAAAAGGTACTTTTTTGTTTGATCCATAAACAGAACTAGAAGAAGCATATACAAGATGATCCACTGGATAATGTCTGCATGCTTCAAGAATATTGTAAAATCCAATAATATTACTTTGTATGTATACATCCGGATTTTCAATTGAATAACGTACTCCTGCTTGAGCTGCCAAATTTACAACAATATCCGGCTTGTACTCTTCAAAGATATTTGTAATTGTACTCTTATCTGAAATGTCACCCTTGACAAAAGTGAAATTCATATATGGTTTAAGTTGATTTAAACGAGCATATTTAAGCTTCACATCATAGTAATCATTCAGATTATCTATACCAATAACAGTACAGCCTTGTTTCAATAGTTTTTGTGATAAGAAATAACCAATGAAACCTGCTGCTCCTGTAATGAGGTAAGTCTTATTAGTATTTAGAGTTTTGTTATTCATTTTCCTTCGACTCCTTAGGATCTACTCTCGTAGCGGATTCCCTACCAATTGAGTGGTATTCTACTCCGACATCTTTCATATCTGAAACACTATAAATATTTCTTCCATCGTAAACTAAAGGAGTTTTCATCAACTCTTTATAGGTTACAGGAGTAACAGCTTTCACTTCACCCCATTCAGTAAAGATAAAGCAAACATTCGCATCTTTTAAAGCATCTTCGATATGATCAACGTAAGTTATATTCCCCTTCTCGTTTAAACCTTCTGGGAACACTTTCGCAAAGTTGTCAGCACCTACTGGGTCATATGCATAAATATCTGCACCTTGTTCCAATAACAAAGGCACATTCTCAAGTGAAGCTGCTTCTCTTAAGTCATCTGTACCAGGCTTAAATGTCAAACCAAGGACTGCTACTTTAAGTCCGCTAAAAGTAATGAGTCTATTTCGTGCTTTTTTATACAACATTGTTTTTTGATCCTTATTTACATCAATTGCAGCTTTAACAGTTCTTAATTCATACCCATGCTGTGATGCAATATGCTCCAGTGCTTTAGTGTCTTTAGGAAAACATGAGCCACCAAAACCAATTCCAGCATTTAAGAACTTACTACCAATACGCTCATCAAAGCTCATCCCTTTTGCTACATCTTGAATATTTGCTCCAACTAATTCACAGAGATTAGCAATATCATTCATATAGGAAATTTTAAGAGCTAGAAAATCATTAGAAGCGTACTTTATCATTTCTGCTGATCTTCTGTTAACTGATACAATTGGCAAATCAAATGGTTCATATATTTTCATTAAAATATCTTCAGCCCATTCACTTTCAGTACCAATAATAATTCTTTCAGCATGAAGAGTATCATGTACAGCCGAGCCTTGTGCTAAAAACTCCGGATTAGACGCCACTTCAACTCTTACATCATTGACCAAGAAATCATGAATAAATTGTTCAACTTTATCATTAGTTCCTACAGGAACTGTAGATTTTACAACTACAAGACAGTCTTTCTCAATTGATTCAGCGATTTGCCTTGCAACTGTTGCAATATATGAAAGATCTGCCGAACCATCAGACTGTTCAGGTGTGCCAACACCTATAAAAATTGCATCTGCATCTTGATATGCTGAAGTATAATCTGTTGTATATTGAAGTCTTCCTGCATTATAATTTTTCTGCATCAATTCCTCTAAATCTTTTTCATATATTGGAGAAGTCCCAGACTCCATTAATTTTACCTTTTTCACGTCTATATCTACGCAAACCACATTATGTCCCATTTCGGCAAAACATACTCCTGCTACTAAACCTACATAACCTGTTCCAGCCACTGCTATTTTATGCATTTTCCAATACTTCCTTTTTTATATGACTTGGAATTCATTACTCCCAAACACTGATAAAATTTTACTATTAACGGTTAGAAGAACACTTTACTTATTTTTTTAAAATAAACAATTATAGTTCTATAATTTCAAAATTTTTTTCATTATTATTAAATTGAGAATAAATCTAAGAATTATTCACTCTACCAGAATTTTTTTCTACTATTTGCTTTATTAGATAAATAATAAATATAGGAAGGAAAAGATGCTTTCCAATCTGGGCAAATAAAGTTGCTAAATCTGCCCGATTTAGGTAAATAAATATTGGAATTGAAGCAATGTAAATTATTAACCATATCACATTATTAATGGCTTTTTTATAAAGAAACTTCAAAAAGAGCCCTAAAAATATAAAGATTAGTATAACTCCAAATACTCCAAAATTGATGTATCCTTCACCAACTATAGTGAATCCATTTCCCCCACCTCGAGCACTTAAATTAGGATAATAAGTATTATTAAACCATT
This sequence comes from Paenisporosarcina quisquiliarum, assembly GCF_027563315.1. Classification (GTDB taxonomy): domain Bacteria; phylum Bacillota; class Bacilli; order Bacillales_A; family Planococcaceae; genus Paenisporosarcina; species Paenisporosarcina quisquiliarum. Next base: position 82,263 of record NZ_JAMKBJ010000006.1, on the reverse strand, counting down.
CTAGAATAGAATTTGAACCATTAAAAAATGCAACTTGTATATCCCAAAAGAAGGTTTTACCCAAATAATATGTCCAACTATCACTTCCGTTTATTAAAACACTTAAATTCCTAGATGCGGAAATAAACTCTCCATTTAATACCTTAGATAATAAGCTTTGTTCAATTTCAATTCTAGGACCTTTATCAAAGGCTGCACTTTTTAAATCCCCTAAAAGATTAATTAAAAAAATCATACCAATTCCGGATAGAATAATTATTTTTCTTGAGATTGGTTTATATAATATATGAGAAAGAAATATTACTCCAAGAATTACTTTTAGCATTAAATCACGCTCACCAATAACCATTAATGCCATAAAAGTATATATCACATTAAATAGAAGAAAAGTTTTTGGATAATGCTCCTTAATTACTAATCTATATGCCACAATTAAATTGAAAGATAATATATATATAGAAAAGAAAGGAGTTAACATACCAATACCAGATTGATCTAATGCAATTAAATACTTATTATTTAAATTGTTCGTATAAATATAAGCAATATATACCATTGTTAAGAAAAGGGATAAAACATAAATTGGATATATAACAAAATTTAAATTTTGTAATTTTTCTAATCCTTTGGCTGAGTACTCTCTCTTTTTAGGAGTACCTATTACAATTATGAATGTTAGTAATCCAATCCATTCCAAATATAGAGTTTTCTTTAAATCCAGGTCATAAGAAATCTCACCCATTGCTACCAAGATGGGGTAAGCAACACAATACAAAAAATATGTTGTAGAATACCATGTCAAAGGGTGAACGATATCCAATTTTGAAAGGTATAACGCTAATAGAACTAATATAGCTAGAGCTATCACCCCTCCCCATATATTGTTTCCAAATTGGAGAAATAGGTAAGAAATTATCACTGTAAAAGTAATTAAGGAAATATCTAAATATTTGTTTTTGAAATTCATAGAACCACCTCCCTACAAGCATCTATGTCCCATGCTGTGATGCCGTAATTTTGAATAAAGAAAGTACCCTGTTACATAACGGTATAATTGTTCAGCAGTTTTTTTGGACTTATCTAACTTCATTCCTTTAGTAACGGTTTCAAGCTTTTTTTTGAATAGAATTTAACCTTTTATTAACAAAATATATTCTTAAAATTAATTGAAAAGTTGCACTAATAATCAAAGTTAGTGCTGCACCTTTAATTCCATAATTGGAAATTAACATGTAGCCGGATATTATTGTAATAAAAAGATTAACTAATGTGATTTTAGGTTGAATGCTTACATATCGCATCGCCATTAAAGCAGTATCAACGTTCCAACTAATCAAATTTACTGCTGTTGAAATGGTACAAAGTAAAAAGATATTTTTATAGACTGCATATTCTTTGCCGTAAAGTATAGTTAAAATTACTTCACCAAATACAATTGCTAATCCTATCATAAAAATTCCAACTATAATTGAAAAGAATGAAAGATAATGATAGACATATTTCTTAAACAAGACAATATTACCATTTTCAAACATAGTGGACAGTTTTGGTAAAAACACTTGCGAAATTGCGCTCATAAAAAGATTAGATACAATTAATATATAGACTATTGCTGAAAAGTAGCCGAGCACTTCTGAACTTTCGTAGTACTCTAAGATATACCTTGAAAAATTTACGTTTAACGAATATAGCATTTGAGACAGACCTAAAGGTAAACCTAGTACTAAAATCGCTTTAATTCCCATCCAACTAGGTTGATCTTTCTTTGTTTTATAATGATTTAATAAATACCTCTTTTCCATTATTAGGAAAATTAAATAAAAGATTACTTGTGCAAACAGTGCGAAAGTTAAATTCTCAAATATTAATAAAAATGTTCCAAATAATAGTATTGAGAATACATTCTTGAGAATTAGTATTTTCCCAACGATATTAAGTTCATTATTCTTATGAGGAAGTGCATAATATAAGTCTGATTGCAAATCAATTATTTTAGAAATTCCCACTAAAACAATTATAATGAAATATTCTGTATAAAAAATACTTCCTACAGTACTAAGAATTAGTAATGCTATTAGACTTAATATATTTCTTGAAGAAATATAATCACTTAATTGTTGATTTGTACTAGTAATATATAATGATCTTAATTTCATATTTGCAAAAAGAGTTATCGGTGCGCCTAGTGCTAATGCTAAGGAATAAACTCCTACTTCAGTAGAACTTAAAGATTTTGCTATCAATATTATCATTAGCCATTTTGAAAGAGAGGCAATAACATTTGCGAAGAAAATCCAAGAAAGGTTTTTTAATATATTCATTAGTTCTCACATTCTTTTTTAATGTTTACTTGGTCTGACAATGAAACTCTGTAACCCCAAATAGTGTAATAAATTTTCTTAATATACTATTTTTCAAAAAAATCAATCACTGTTGTTTGTCTTTTTTGCATAACTATTTTATTAGGTGCATACTCACCATTAAGGATTGAACCTGCAGCAATGACACAATTGTCACCAATTGTTGTGCCTCGTAATATCACACATCCAGAACCAATCCAAACGTTGTTTCCAATTTTAATAGGAGATTTTCTAAAATCACCAGATTTAAGTCCTCCATGTACTCTGAAGTCATGATCATGGTCAAATACCATAACATTTGGACCAAATTGTACATTAGAACCAATATCTATTTTCTCCATACTATTGATTAAACAACCATTATTAAAAAATGAATTTGCACCAATTTTAAGTTGTCCTTCATCCGATACACGAAACTCTACATTTCTGCGTGTTCCAATCTTTTTACCAAGAAGAATTTTACCTTTCCCATTTATCACAAATTTTGTAGACAACGAAATTAATTGGAATGGATGATAATTAAAGTTTATAGGATGAAATATTTTCAAATAAGATAAATAAAAAAAAGCAATTAATCTTTTAAACAACGCTCTAATATATATCATTTGTTTATTCTCCCTTGTGTTTTACAAATTCGTTAAAGAATTTTTTTCGACGTTTTTCAATTATACTTCTATTATATTTTTTTGATTCGTTGAAATTCTTTGCTGATTGAACTTTCATAGTGTCAAAATCGAATTTTTTTAAAATCTTGCAAATTTCATTAATATTTTTTCGAGAATTGCTGAAAATAAATTCTTTATCAATAAGTTCGGGAATTCCTGCTGTATTCGCCCCAAATGCTGGTAAAGCTCGACTCATTGCTTCAATTAACGCTCGAGGTAGTCCTTCTTGTTTACTAGGTTGTACATAAATATCAATTTTATCAAGCCATTTAAAAATGTCTTTATGTGGTAAGCTTCCTAAAAACTTAACTTGTCCACTTACATCATTTTTATATGCAACTGATTCTAAAAAGGCTTTGTTTCCTCCACCCACAAGATGATATTCATAATTAACGTTTCCTTCTTTCTTTAACTTACCCAAAGCTTCTATAATATATTGTTGACCTTTGTACTTGACATCTATCGCACCTGTAGTACCAATAATTATTTTATTGTCTTTTTTAGTAGAAGAAATCTTCATCAAACGATCGTTTAATACACTCTCATTAAATTCTCTTAGAGAAACATTTGAACAATTTATATTGAAACCATTAGTTGGATATCTATTTTGTAAGAATTCATTAGTTACATAGACCACATGCGTCGCATCTGCAACTCTATTTTTTGTAGCATAATACATAGCCGGTGCAACAAATTTACCGATTAAACTATGATTCCAAAAAGCATCCCAGGGACAAGCAACTACTTCAATAAGGTATGGTTTATTTAACTTCTTAGCTATGTCTATAGCTATATTTCCTATCATACTAGGTAACCTGGCGACTACAAAATCAGTATTCATTACTGCCTCTGTAATAATTTGATTTGCTCTCTTCTTATCAAATAATATCCCTTTAAGATTAGAAATATTAGGAATGTCTCTTACATCAAACGGTGAAACAGTAATCTTAGATAATTTTTCTTCTGCTTCTTCTTTAGTTATATTACTCACTCTAATAATTACTGATAGTTTTTCTGCGATGGAATAGTAACGTTTAAATGTTTCATCATTATGGGCTATACCATAATAACTACTAAATTCGTCTTTTTTTAAAGGTCCATCATGACAAAACAATACTCGCATATAGAACCCTCATCTCACTTTTTTGTTTTCGGCAAAATAAATTTTTCACCCAGTTTATAATCAAACTCATCAGGATGAAATTGAACATATCCTGTCCATGGATAAAATGTTAATTCGCCAAAGTAAACTTGGTTATTTACCCAATATAAATCCACACGAACAAAAGGGAAATCTTCCGCAAGAATTTTAGCAACTCTTAACATTTCATCTAGCCCTTCCGGCTTGGGAACGCAATCTCCAAAGTTTGGATAATCAGTATGTACATTAATAAAATTCCATTCCGCATCATAAATATTCCTTTTATGTCCAATATGCCTATCTACATCAAAAACGATATAATCTATTTTCCCATTAAAACAAATAAATTTATAATCATTTATTCCATCAAAAGAATTATTTTTATCTTCAAGAAATTCTTCTACAATTATTTTTGGAACAAGATTTTTGTAAGACCACTCACGGCCAACTGCATAGTTGTCTCTATTCAGCCAGTTTTCAAGAGATTTTTTGACCTCTTCAAGATTTAGTTGAGATTTATCTTTACACAAAATATTTGTACCACTACCATTAGTTGTTTTAATTACAAACTTTTGTGGCAATGAATCTAAATTTACTTGTTCGACACTCTCATAGACCGTGTATAATTTATTTAGAATATTTGCTAATCCCTTCGACTTGATGTACTCACGTACTTCGTATTTATCAGCACATTCAGTCATAAGAGATGTTCTGTAATTTACCTTGTACCATTGAATTTTTTCAGTCCATCTTTGAGGATTATTAAGGTTAAGTTTTCGTCCCATCTTTATTTTATACTGAAACTTTAGCATCCATGTATCAGGAATAAAACGCAGTGCATGTAATATTTTGAAGCGCAATTCTTTGTTTTTTATTATATTTCTATATTCCATTAAAAATCACCTCAATGCTTTCTCAATCTCTTCAATATAGGCATTCACAATAATATTTCTGTCAAATTCTTTCTCAACTTTTTTTCTACCGTCCAAACCCATTTGTCTTTTTGCTTTATTTTCCAAACCTATAAAATTCTCAATTTTACTTATTAAATCCCTGGTATTTTTTTGCTCAACAATATATCCAGTTTTCATATGCTCAACTATTTCTCGACAACCACTTCTATTAGTTGTAATTACTGGTCTCCCGCATGCAGCGGTTTCTAGTAAAACATTTGACATCCCTTCAGGATAGTAAGTTGGATGAATTGTACAATGTGATGTTTTATGAAAATCTATGACATTATCTTGCATTCCGTGATAATTAATGATACCTATGTCATGCATATCCTTCAGTTTATCTGCGTATAATTCTTCACAATATCCAAGTATATGAAACTCTATGTTAGAATGTTTTTCATTAAAATATTCAGCCGCTTCTAAATATTGCTCTATGCCCTTTTCTTTCATTATACGAGCAATAAAAAGAAATTTGATGGTTTTGTCAGATGGATATTCCATTACTGAGTATTCTTTTAGATTTACACCGGATCCTGGAATTAATCTATAATTATTTATTACAATTTTACTTTTCATAAACTCTGCATTTCCTTTATTTTGGAAAAATACACATTTCGCATTTTTTAGAGCAAGTTTATATAAAAACAGAGTAATCTTTTGTAATATACCATTATTCTCCACAGCCGTTCCAAGTCCAGTAATATTTGCAATATAAGGCACTTTACTAATTCTAGCTGCTATACCTCCATAAACGTTAGGCTTAATTGTATATGTTAAAATTATTTCAGGTTTAATTTCATTTATAATTCTGTTGTAACTCATTAACAACTTTATATCACTAATAGGATTAGTCCCTCTTCTGCTAATTGGTGTGTTAATAAATTTACAGTTAAATTCTTTTAACTTAGAAATGTAGTCACCATCAGGCAGAGATATATACACTTCATTTTCCTTTGTTAATTTTTCAATTAGTTCTTTTCGAAACTTATATAGACCTACACTATTATTAGCCAAAATAAGAATTTTAACCATTAATTATTCTCCTAGCCGGAACTCCAATATAGGTTCCAGGTTCTGATAAATCTTTAATTACAACCGCCCCAGCTCCAACTATACAATCATGAGTAATACTAATATTATTACTCACGGTGCTTCCAATTCCTAACCAAGATTCTTGTCCTACCTTTACAGCCCCCGCGAGATGTACACCGGGCGATATATGTACAAAATCTCCAACTAAGTTGTCATGATCAATAGTTGAACCTGTGTTAATAATCGTACCTTTACCAATCTTTGAGCAACAATTCACAACTACTCCAGCCATAATAACTGTTCCATAATTTATTTCAACCTGTTCACCTATTATTGCACTAGGATGAATTAAGATAGGTATTGATGCACCATTAGCTTCTAGCATATCCTGAATTTTTAATCTAATATTGTTATTTCCTATACCAACAAAAAAATCGTATTCTCTTAAGTGTTCAAACGCATAAGAAGTTTCGCCCACTATTTCCATATTTGAAGACTGAGTATTAAGATTATCGTCTAGAAAAGCGATGTTTTCCCATTTGTTCATTTTCTTTGCGATATCTGCAACCACTTTTCCATGTCCACTTGCTCCAATTATAAGAAGTTTTTCTTTCATATTTTTGTACTTCCCTTTTTTGTACCATTAAACGTTTCCATAGTTTCATTAGAAATGGAACTAATTCCTTCTCTATATAAGACCTTCTTGAACGTAGCTAAAATAATTTTCCAATCACCAATGAAACTAACATTTTCGACATACTTTACATCTAAATCAAATTTATTCTCCCAACTGATTGCATTTCTACCACTTACCTGTGCCAATCCTGACAAACCTGGTCTAACCTCATGACGTCTTTTTTGAACTTTGTTGTATAAAGGTAGATATTGTACTAATAATGGTCTAGGTCCGATAACAGCCATATCACCTTTAAGAATATTAAATAGTTCAGGTAACTCGTCAAGTGAAGTTGATCGAAGAAATTTACCGAAATTCGTCAATCTTACGCTATCAGGAAGCAACTCATTCTTCCAATCTCTCTCTTCCGTCATCGTCCGGAATTTATACATTATAAAAATCTCTTCATTCAATCCTGGCCTTTTCTGCTTAAAAAGCACTGGACTCCCAAGCTTGGTTCTAACAAGAATAGCAACCACAAAAAATACCGGACTAAGAACAATAATTGCAATTAAAGCTAGCATGAAATCCATTGGTCTTTTAAAAAAACTTCTATAGAACCCAACTTTAGAAATCTTCATTATTCTTTCCACAACCCCTTAATAATCTCAACAACTCTCTCCAAATTTCCATCGCTCATCTTAGTGTCACTCGGCAAACATACACCATTCTCAAACAACATCTCAGATACACCTTCGCCGATAAAATCATACTTCTCAAAGTACGGCTGCAAATGCATCGGCTTCCAAACAGGTCTGGATTCAATATTCTCTTTTTCAAGAGCATCCATAATATCGAAAGGTCTTACCTTACTATTTAAAGTTAATGAACTCAACCAAAAGTTTGGATTATCCCATTCATTACTTGGCATCATTTCAATGCCTTCCAAATGACCAAGTTCGTTTTTATAAAACTCATAAATATATTTCTTCTTTGCAACCCTTTGACTTAAGACTTTAAGTTGTCCTCTACCAATTCCAGCAACAACATTACTCATACGATAATTAAATCCTAATTCACTATGTTGATAATGCCTTGCTTGGTCTCTACTTTGAGTTGCCCAAAATCTGACTTTAGCAATTCTCTCTTCATTATTAGAAACTAGCATCCCACCACCAGATGTAGTAATAATCTTATTACCATTGAATGAGAAAATACCGTAATCTCCAAAGGTTCCTGTATGTTTTCCTTTATAATAAGTTCCTAAACTTTCGGCGGCATCTTCAATTAATACAACATTATGTTTTTTGCAAAGCTCTACAATTTTATCCATGTCGGCAGATAAACCATAAAGATGCACCACAATCACTGCCTTTACTTCAGGATATTTCACAAAAGCTTCTTCCAATGCTTTAGGACACATATTCCAAGTAGCGTAATCACTATCTATAAAAACTGGTACTGCATTTTGATAGATTATTGGATTCGCTGTCGCTGAAAATGTAAGTGTAGGGCAGAATACAATATCTCCTTCACCAACACCAGCTGCTCTTAAAGCTAAATGTATAGCTCCTGTACCAGAAGATAGCGCTGCAGCTGCATTTGACCCAACCATATCTGCTAGTTCTCTCTCAAAACCATTCACGTTCTCGCCAAGAGGAGCAATCCAATTAGTATCAAAAGCTTCCTTAACATATTGCATTTCATAGCCTTCATCACTCATGTGAGGCGATGAAAGGAAGATTCTTTCTCCCATTCGTTAAACTTCCCTTCGTTGTAAAGTTTCTCTAAATTCATTCAAAAGTATATATGGTCTCTTTCACAACTAGCTATTGGAACTAACATAGGTAATCTATCTAACAGGGTTCTTCATCATTAAGCTATTAATATAGTCCAACAATTCTTCTCTCAATTCCTCATGTTGCAAAGAAAACTCTATAGTAGTCTTTACGAAACCTATCTTCTCCCCAACATCAAAACGCTTTCCTTCGAAATCATAAGCAAAAACTCGTTGGATTTGGTTAAGTTGCTCAATGGCATCCGTTAATTGGATTTCTCCACCTGCTCCTGCACCTTGTTTCTCAAGAAAGCAAAAGATTTCTGGTGTTAAGATATAACGCCCCATAATAGCAAGATTTGAAGGTGCCGTTCCCATAGGTGGTTTCTCTACAAAATTTTCAACTTTATAAAGTCGTCCGTCTCTTTCAAGAGGAGCAATAATACCGTAACGATTTGTTTCATTATCTGGCACCTGTTGTACCCCAATGACAGAAGCACCAGTTTCATCATATTGATTAATTAATTGTTTTAAACAAGGTGTCTCAGCTTGAACAATATCATCTCCTAAAAGAACTGCGAAAGGCTCATCCCCAATGAATTTCTTCGCACATAATACTGCATGTCCCAATCCAAGTGGTTCTTTTTGACGAATGAAATGAATTTCAACCTTCGAGCTTTCTCTTACTTTTTCAAGTAAATCGAATTTCTCTTTCTTAATTAAGTTTTCTTCTAGCTCAAAAGCATTATCGAAATGATCTTCAATTGCTCTTTTACCTTTACCCGTTACAATAATGATATCTTCAATGCCAGATGCAATGGCTTCTTCCACAATGTATTGAATCGTCGGCTTGTCTACAATCGGTAACATTTCTTTTGGCATTGCTTTTGTAGCCGGTAAGAATCGTGTACCAAGTCCAGCTGCAGGAATGATAGCTTTTTTGACTTTCTTCATATTATATATACCTCACTATGATTATTTTTTCGAAAACCAGTTTTAAGTGAATTTTACATTTAATAGTCAAAATAAAAGGGCGTATCTCACGCCCAAATCATCCGACAACATTTAACATCTGAGGTGTCTTAACTTCAACATTCCTACGATTAGCAACCCCAACCAAAGTCTCTTTCAACTCCATACCAGTAAGTGTTGGAATTTTCTCTAGCAAAAACAACAACTCATGCTTGGTAATCGGCGTAGCCTTCCCAATATAAATCTTTGGGAAAACAAACTCACTCTGTCGTTCACTATCATTCATCAACTCTTCAAACAACTTCTCGCCAGGTCTTATCCCTGTCTCTCTAACTTCAATATCTCCCTCTGAATATCCAGAAAGTCGAATCAAGTTCTTTGCAAGATCAACAATCTTCACTGGTTCCCCCATATCAAGCACAAAAACTTCCCCACCATTAGCAAGAGTTCCAGCTTGAATAACAAGTCGTGAAGCTTCAGGAATCGTCATAAAGTAACGAGTCATACGTGCGTCTGTTATCGTAACAGGACCACCTTTAGCAATCTGCTTCTTAAACAATGGCACAACACTACCTCGGGATCCCAGTACATTTCCAAAGCGTACAGCAGCGAATTTCGTCTTACTGTCTTTGGCCAAGTTTTGAACAATCATTTCTGCAAAACGTTTTGTAGCTCCCATGACATTTGGTGGATTAACTGCTTTATCCGTAGAAACCAATACAAAATTACTTACACCGTAAGTATCAGCTGCTTCAGCTACATTCTTAGTACCGAAAATATTGTTCTTTACAGCTTCCATCGGATTATATTCCATTAAAGGCACATGTTTGTGTGCTGCCGCATGATAAATCACGTCCGGTCTGAACTCATCCATTAAATCAAAAATTCTAGCTCGATCTTGTACATCTGCTATGATTGGCACGATTTCTGTTTCTTTAAGATTTTTCTGCCTTAATTCCATATCAATCAAGTAAATTGAATTTTCTCCGTGCCCAACCAATATCAGTTTTTTCGGAGAGAATCTCATAACCTGTCGACATATTTCCGAACCAATTGAACCACCTGCACCAGTAACTAATATAACCTTATCAGTTATATTCTCAGATATCGCTTTCATATCAAGTTTGACTTCTTCACGACCGAGCAAGTCTTCAATTTTGACATCCCTGATATCATTAACCGTAATTTTCCCTGTCATAAGATCTTCTATTCGAGGAATCAACTGAGTTCTCACACCTGTTTCAACCGATATTTTAGCAAGTTTGGTTGAGGCTTGTTTTGATAAAGATGGTATGGCTAATATGATATGTTCTATTTTGTAGCTTTTAACTAGCTCAGGAATATTTTTGACTTTCCCTTTCACACGCAAACCATATATTTCTAATCCTTGTATTTGTGGATTGTCATCTACAAAAAGTATTGGATTTAGTTCTGTGTGATCTTGATTGATGAGGAGTTGTCTAGCTACCATACTTCCAGCCTTACCCGCTCCAACAATTAGTGTTTTTTTCTTCAGATTTGTATTTGTCTTAATAAAAGTGTCTCGAAGTAATCTCCATGATAATCTTGAACCACCAATGAATAACATATGAAGCATCCAGGTAATTAACAATGCCCGTAAGAGCACATCCCCACTTAAAACAAATTGAATTAGCGCAACAAATAAAATTGATAAACTCACAGCTTTAAAAATACCAGCCAATTCGTTAATAGAAGCATACTCCCATACTTTACGATATAAGCCATAATAACTAGCAAGCATGTGGTGAGCTACGAAGAGAGATACTGAACTAGCCACTAAATAGCTGTTCGTTAGTGGATTTACAATGGGATATAATAAGTAATATCCGAAAAATATTGAAAAAAGTACGATTCCCGAATCCACCAAAACTAACATCGTTACTCTTTTTTTCATTGTCAATAACATCTTCCCCTTACTTTCGACCTAATTCGACTATAACTTTATTCTCATCTACTATTATATCTTTGATGTCAACATGAATAATGTCGCAAAATGTCGAATTGTAATTAAACCAGGGAATTAATTAAATACTTTCCACCATTTCGATTTCCCTATTTCTTCCGGCTCTAATAATATCATTTCATCATTCGACAATATACGTGCATTATTTTCCAATAAAATATCCACGTATTCATGTTTTTTCAGTTTATCTAGGTAATCAAGACCTTTATTGAACAAGAAAGGTCGGTTCACTAGATTGTGAACATCAGAACCGTATACGTGAACTAAATGGGCATCCACCAGTTGGACAGCAGTTTGTTGAATTGACTTTCCAAAATGACCTGCTAAACTTCCCGCTGTAACTTGCGCTAGTGCTCCGTGTTGAATTAATTTCGATAATCGATTTGGTTTCTCTGAAATGGCACGATTTCTTTCTGGGTGCGCGATGATTGGGATTTTGTTTTGATTTAAAACCTGTTGTATTAATTGAATCGTGAAAGCAGGTATTCCTTGTGAAGGTAGCTCAATCAAGACGTACTTCGAATTAGCAAGTCCTAATGCCTTACCCGCTAAGAGATTGACTACAGTTTGATCACACACCCGAATCTCTTGCCCACTATAGATATTGAGAGGAATCTCTTGTTGTTTGCACAACTCATTCAAATCTACCACTTGTTTATGAATCTCTTCAAATGGTGTATGAAATTGCGGATGATAAGCATGAGATGTTGCAATGATGTCTGTGATACCTTCTTTCACTGCTTGTTCCAAAAGTTCTATCGATTCTAACGTTGTTTTAGGACCATCGTCCACCCCTGCTAATATATGGCTATGCATATCTATAATCATGTCGTCCCTCTATCCTATATGTATTAAAAAAGACTAAAGAGTAAAGGGATATCCCTTTACTCTTCAGAACCATAATATTGGTAATAGTTTTGATCTTTGTTTAATTCAAAATTATTAATAACTACTCCTAATATGTGTGCCTTTGCTGAGATGAGTAATTCTTTCGCTTTTACTGCATTGTCTTTATTTGTTTCTTTCGAATTGACTACAAAGATTGTTCCTTCGCATTTATTGCTCAGTACTTGAGCATCCGTTACTGATAAAGTAGGCGGAGCATCAAACAAAATAATATCATATCGTTTCTTCAATTCGGGTATCAATAAATCCATTGAGATGGAAGTTAAAAGTTCTGCAGGATTTGGTGGTATAGGTCCTGAAGTAATAATGTCAAGGCCTTGAACACCGGTTTCTTTTACCGTTTCTTCAATTGAACTTTGTCTTGTTAATAAATTTGACAACCCTAAAGTATTCGTTACGTGGAAGGTATAATGAGCAGTCGGCTTTCTCATATCCGCATCCACCAATACCACACGTTTCCCTTCTTGTGCGAAAACAACTGCCAAATTTGAGGAGGTAGTCGATTTCCCTTCTCCAGGAGAAGATGACGTTACTAAAATGGTTTGTAACTCATTTTTTGGCATGGAGAAATTGATATTTGTCCGTAAAGTTTTATATTGTTCAGAAACAAAGGATTTTGGATTAGATCGTGTAATGACTTTACGTGCAACTTGTTGTAAGACTTTTTTCTTCGCCATAACTTATCCCCTATTCCGTCTTTGGACAATTGTTTGATTCGTTGTTACCATTTCGCTATCTGGAATTGGGCTTATTAATCCGAGGATTGGTAGACCTAATGAATCTTCCACATCTTGTTCAGTTTTAATCGTTGTATCCAAATACTCTATTAAGAACGCCAACCCAACTCCTAGCATTAAACCAACAAATGCTGCTATTGCCATATTTAAAACTGGGTTTGGTTTAACAGGCATTGGATTTTCGGGCAACTGTGCTGCAGCTAATATATTAACGTTGTCAACATTCATTAATATTTTCACTTGTTCCTGAAACACCGAAGCTATATTATTAGCAATTTCGACTGCAAGTTTCGGATTTTCATTCTGCACAGTAATATTCACAACCTGTGAATTTTGTTCACTGTTTACTGTAATTTGTCCATAAAGTTCGCTAGCAGATGAATTTAAATCCAATTCTTTCACAACTTTATCTAAAATTGCTGAACTTTTAATAATTACATTGTAAGTATTAATTAATTGTAGATCAGTTTGGATATTTGCCGGATTCAATGCAGAGGCATCAACTTTTTCCTGGTTAACTAATATCTGTGTTGAAGCTTGGTAAATAGGTGTTAAAAAGATGAAACTAATAACCCCACTAATGGTGATTGCTAATGCCGTTAATATAACGATTAATTTCATCCTTTTACGTAAAGTTCTAAACAATTCCTGTAAGCTAATGGTTTCTTCCATTCAATAATTAACTCCTTTTAAACACAGTTATCGACAATAATCATCATTATATCACAAATTATTTCCAATTGAAGGCTTTTCTTGATTTTTATGTCCTAATCCAATTTACTTTATGCTATTGTAAAGAAAATACTTATTACTATCTACGAAAGGTGACACAAATGAATAAAACATCATTCCTTACAGTGTTTGTCATGATTGGATGTGTGATAACACTTATAATAAGTTATCTTGTCTATGATTCACGACTAGATTCTGTAGCAACCCATGCTGACTCTTCTGCTATTCAAAAAGAAGAAAATGATGGTAACGCTTCTGAAAAGGTACCCTCTGAGACAAGTAGTAAGACCACAGAAAGTGAGAAACTCACTTCAGAACAAATTGATTCATTAACAGAAAATATGTCAGAGGATGTTCGTGTTCTGGTAACCTCTCGCCTGAAAGCTGGAGAAAAAATTCAGTTGTTAATCATTGGTTCTTCTTTCATTAATGAAGGAAATCCTGGTTATGGCAATTTGCTTACTACAAGTCTTTCACAATCTTATGGTGAGTGGATTGAACCTACAACGAAATCTTTTGATGGTACGACTGCCAATCTTGTAAATGAACTGGATAACAATTTCATAGACTGGTCAAAGGAATACGATATCGTATTAATGGAAGGTATGAATTTATCGAATAACGGTGAAGTGATCGTTGAAGATTCCGTAGAACATATCGAACTTATTAATGAGCAATTGAAATCATATGTGAATGATGGGGTATTAATTGTCCATCCTTCTCAACCTTTAGCTAGCGCTATCTATTATCCGGTTGAAGTCGACTCATTTAAAACATATATGACAGATCGCGGATATACTTACATCGATCATTGGACTGAATGGCCTATTGGAAATAAGGAAGAGATGAATACTTATTTAACTGAAGACAGCAGTCCGAATAAGGAAGGCGCAGCACTTTGGGCATCTGCTCTTTCGACATTCTTTACAGGAAAATAATGGAGGATTATAAATGAAGCGTTTAGATATAAAGAAGAAGAAAAAATGGCCCTGGGTTGTTGGTATTGTAGGTATACTACTGTTAATAGGCGGTGCGTATCTTTTAACCGTGTATATGAGTTTCACATCAACTTTGAAAGACATTCACAGTCCAATTGAACGTGACGTTTCTGATAAGCGAGAGGACGAAATTAAACTTGAAGAAAAAGAACCATTCTCTCTATTAATACTTGGTGTCGATGAACGTGAAGGAGATAAAGGACGATCCGATACAATCATCGTGATGTCAGTTAATCCAAATGATAAATCCACGAAAATGGTTAGTATTCCTCGTGATACTTATACCGAAATTATCGGTAAAGGTAGCATGGATAAAATAAATCATGCATACGCATTTGGTGGTATCGAAATGTCGATGGCGACAGTTGAAAACCTATTAGATATTCCAATAGACTATGTAGTTCAAGTGAATATGGAAGGCTTTGAAGATATCGTGGATGCAGTTGGAGGAGTGACAGTAAATAATACGCTTGATTTTACTGTCGATCAATTTAATTACCCCGTTGGCAATATTAAATTAAACGGCGAAGAAGCTTTGAGTTTTGTACGTATGCGATATGAAGATCCCAATGGAGACTTCGGTAGACAAAACCGTCAAAAACAAGTTATCCAAGGGGTTTTACAAGAAGGCGCTTCAGTGAAAAGTTTGATGAATTACCGTTCTATTTTCAATGCGTTAGGTTCTAATGTACAAACCAACATGACGTTTGATGAAATGGTTGACGTGCAGAAAAATTACAGAGATGCCGTTGACAATGTTGAACAATTTTATTTTGAAGATGGTACAGGTGGTAAAACAGATGGGGTTTGGTATTACCAAATGAACGAAGCTGAACTAGCGGAGAAACAGTCATTACTTAAACAACATTTAGAACTAGAATAGAATCTTTCTACCTCATCCGTGAATTAAATGGGTGAGGTTTTTTATTCGAAGAAATATTGGGTGTTAAAATATATAGTAAAGGAGCCAGCAAATGCTGGCTCCTTTTCATCTTTTATTTTTCTAATTGGTCTAATAAACGAAGTAACATTACTGCCGCTTGTGCACGAGTCGCGCGTGCTTTTGGTTTGAATTCGTTTCCTGAGAAGCCAGTGACGATTCCTAAAGCGTACGCTTGTTTCACGTTTAGTAATGCAAACGTTCCTACATCGCTTTGATCAGCGAATGTGTGATTTGCGTTTAAGCCAACTAATAATGAAGGTTTTTTGTAATCCACTGCACGAACCATCATCACAGCAATTTCTTCACGCGTGATTTGATTGTCCGGTCCGAATGTTCCATCTACATAGCCGTTGATGACACCAGCACGAGCCGCTGCTTCAACTGCTGCAAATGCCCACTCTTTGTTCGCTGAAACATCTTTGAATGTCCCTTGGTAACCAGTCAGTGGTAAATCAAGTGCACGAGCAACAAGAACTGCAAACTCTGCACGTGTTAATTCATTTTCCGGTAAGAATAAATCTTCCGTATATCCATTGATAATGCCACGAGTAGCTAATTTCTCGATTTGAGACTTAGCCCAGTGGTTTTTGATATCGTCGAATGTTTTCGTTTCCGGTTGTGGATCAACTGGTGGTTCTGGTGTTACTGGTGGCGTTACCGGTGGTTGTGGCGGAATACTTGTTACCGTCACGAATACTTTCACCGTGTTGTCGCCTACTGTTACGTTAATTTCCGTTTGGCCAACACCTGTTGCTGTAATGACACCGTTGTTCACGTTGATGATGTTTGTGTTATAGCCACTGTAAGTAGCTGTTGCTGTTACGTTTGCTTGTGTCGATGTGTTATCTGCTTTTGTTGTCGTTTCAGTCACAACTAACGTTTCTGATTGACCGTACATGATTTGTACGTTTGTTTTATTAACAGATAATGTTTTAACTGGATCTTTTAAGTCTACTTGAATCAAGATTGGATCATGGTCAGATGCGCGACCGTGAATGTCCATGTAGTTCGCATTGATGTGAATCATGTCAACTAATGCAGTATCTGCTAAGTTGTTCGTTACTAAAACGTGGTCAAGTACTTGGTTGTTTCCTTGGTAGTAATAAGAGAAACGGTCACCAGCTGGTACTTTTTCAACCATGTTTGTTAAAATGCCGCCTTTAAGTGCTGCTAGTGTTGGTGTGAATTCGAAGTCATTCATATCACCAGCCACGATTACTTTCAGGTTCGGATCTTGTGCTTGTCCTGCTTTGACGAAGTCATTGATCATTGTCGCAAGTTCGATACGTTCTGCTTCAGAACCTAAGAATGGAGGTTGGTTCTTCCCGAATAACGGTTGGTCTCCACCTTTAGAGTTTAAGTGAGCGCCGATTACGACTACTTTTTCACCTTGGAACTCGAACTGAGCTGCCAATGGTTTACGTGTGTTTTGTTGAGGCAAGTCAAGGATACGGCCTGGGTTTTTAGAAAGTTCGCCATCTACCCAAGTGACTGCTTCCGTTGATCCACCTTTAGTTCCTGCTGCAAGTGTTACACGTTCTGGGTTGTATAGGTAACCTACACGGATGTTCCCGCCAGGTTGTCCACCATCTTGATTGTATTCAGGAGCAATGTCAGTCCATGCATATGTTGGACCTCCTGCCGCTACGATTGCTGCGATTAAACGTTCATAGCTTTCTGTTGCATCTGCGTTATTTGAAGCTGTAGCTCCGTCATTATCTTGAACTTCTACAAGTGTGATAATGTCAGGAGATTTCATGTTTTCAACGAATGATTTCGCGATTTTCTCAACTTTTTCATTCGGTGTTTGTTCAATATTGTTAGAGAAGTTTTCTACGTTATATGCTGCGACATTTAGTTTGTCTTCTACTTTATTAATATCTGTAACTACCACTGGTTTTTCGACACGTGTAATTTGTGGAAGTGTATCTTCTTCTGTCCACAATTTATAGTTACCGAAGCCGAAGCCCATAACCCCAACGATGTTGCCCGTATAGTAGTCACCAGATTTGGCATCGTATGATTCGTTGTCGAAGTCTACGATTACGCGTTCTGGGTTGAAGTCATTTGCCGAGATGTTAATCCCGCCAAGTACGTTGAATTCAGTTTCTGTAGAGTTTCCTGCTACAACAACGACTTCACCGTATTTTTGTGGTCCTACTACTTTTGCATTTGGTACTGCAATACGCATTAATTCAACAGATTCCCAGAAATCAATTCCGTCTTCAGCTGGATCGAATGAAGTCAATCCGTCGTTGTCGATGATTTCAGTAGCTGGGAAGATGTCTTCACCGATTACTAATGGCGCTGGAAGTTCATGTGTACCGTTTGCAACTGCAGCTGTTGCTCTGATGCGCGTGACAGGTAGATCAGCTGTTTTCATATCTGAGTAACCTTCGTAATACCATTCTTCAACTGTCCCTTCAACGGTAACCAAGTCACCTACTTTAAGGCCATTTGACGCTTTGTTTACGATGATTGCTTCAGATGTTGTGTTATCATCATCTGGATTTACATCTTGGATGACAAAGTTAGCTGAGTTATATAGGTGCGTGACAACACCTGTAATATCATTTACCGTTGCCCCTTGGTAATCTGAGTAATGACCTTTACCTTGAATGTCACGGATTACTAGGTTGTCCACTTTCAATACGTTGTAAGTGAATGAGAAGACTTCAGAAGTCGTGTCACTTACAGCAATTGCTTTAATTGTTACGTCTTTCGTTAACTCGATTGGAGCTGTGTATTCTGTGCTTGCTACCGTCGGTGTTGAACCATCTACTGTATAGTAGATTTTTGCATTTTCGATTGGTGTGATCAATGCAACTGTTGACCCTTCAGATACTGTTCCTGGGAACACATCTGTGTATACAGCTGGCTTGTTCACTAGGTCAAAGCTTTCAAGACCTAATGTTTTTACTTGGTACGTTGTGTTGAATTTAGAAGCAATCCCTGTAACATCTACAAGATCGCCATCTTTATAGCGTTTCATGAAATCGTCGTAAGCCAAACCGTTACGGTTATCGTTACGGATCACAACAGATTCCCCATTTTCATTTGTAGCTGTGAATTCGAATGTACCGTAGTCATTTACTTTTTCTAAGTTCGTAATTGTTACGTTATCTAATAGAATGCGTTCACCTTGCGTATCTTCATTAACGCCAGCAGGTGAGATTTCTTGTAAAAGTGGTAGTGGGTTGTTTGAAGAAATTTTTGTGATTTTCGGTTGTTCCATTTGAAGTTCGCCGCCATAAACGGTTACTTTCCCTTCAAGTTCAACGATATCACCAGGTGTTACGTCTGCTGATGATGAGAAAATATATAATCCAGCCGTGCTGTCCTGAACATAGAACGCTTTACCGCCCCAGAATCCAGTACCAGTCGTTACTGTTCCTTGTACTTTAATTAATTTGTCAGACCCTACTTCTGCACGAGTAGCAGCAAGGTCATCTTTTGCTTCAGCTACTGGTGGTGGAGGTGGTTCTACTCCGCCTTCGACAAAAGTCATCGCTGTGGGTGATTTCAAACCTGCATGAGGAACAAAGTAAGCTTCTAAATTTCCAGATACAGAAATTTTCTTACCAATATGAGTTGGATTATTTTGCAATCCAAACTCCGCTTGATAACTAGCAGTAACTTGAACAAATAGCATTTTAGTATGATCTGTTTCACTCGGTGAATCTGCTATCGCAAAGTTCGAATTTTTAAATTTAGTAGAATCTGTTGTAACCGCTGTTGATCCAGTTACATAAGCAACAATGTAACCCTCAACTGTAGCCGCTCCGCTATTATTCGCTATTGCTTCTGCAACAGTAATTGTTGTTGCTGCCGATGCGCTTTGAACTGTGATAAAAGGTGCAACCATTGAGATAATTAGTAAGAAAGCTAGTGCAATCTTACTGAAAGCATGTCTAAAAATGCCTTCTTTTGTCATCCATTCCACTCCTCAAAATGTAATTTTTTCTAATACTCTCTGATTATATCAGACTATTGTAAGGGTTTTCATAAGAATTCGTAAAATTCGTAATGATTAAGTAAAAAACAGGTAAGAAGTCTGACTCTTTTGTTAAGTTTTATAGATTTTATGTAAATACGGCTTATATTAATAGAAGAAACTCTTCTAAATCGTTAAGGAATACTTATATGATTTATGATTGTTTGTATTTATTCCATTTCAATTCGATTTGTTCCTTTTCGTCTGTGGTTTATTCCCCTTCACTCGACATTTATTCCTTTTCAATTGTGTTTAATCCTCCCCACCGCGGTTTTATTCCCTACGCCATTTGATTCAACTAAAAAAAAAACCTGGAAAACATAGTTTGAAGGGGCAATTTGGTATGGTTTTCGCTGCGTTGCTGTTTGGAGAATATAGTGGATAAAATAATCAAAACAAAGGAGCCAGCAAAAGCTGGCTCCTACTGTTTTTTTATAGATCGCCTAATTTGTTTAGGGCACGGTACAGCATTACTGCTGATTCAGCGCGTGTTGCGTTGTCTTGTGGAGCGAAGACGTTGCCGCCACGGCCATTTACGATACCTAAAGCAACTGCTTGTTTAACGCTTAGTTTCGCGAATGTGCTGATGTGTTTGTCGTCAGCGAACATTTTCGAAGTATCAAGGTTGTTCAACAATGCCGCATCTTCGTGTTTTACAGCGCGAACAATGATTGCCGCGATTTCTTCACGTGTGATTTGAGCGTCTGGAGCGAATGTTCCATCAGCTTTACCATTGATGATACCTGCACGAGCTGCCGCTTCAATTGCAGCGTAAGCCCAAGCTTTGTTTGTTGTTACATCTTTGAAAGTACCGGCATATGCTTTCGTTTCTAGACCAAGAGCACGTGATACTAAAACAGCGAACTCAGCACGAGTCAATTTATCTTCTGGTGCAAACAATTCAGCTGTTTTACCAAGAATGATTTTCTTAGTAGCTAGTACTTCAATTTCTTTCTTAGCCCAGTGAGTAGCGATATCACTGTAAGTTACCGGTTGTGGATCCACAACTGGTGGAACTACTGGTGGTACCACAACTGGAGGTGGTGTTGGTGTTACGATCACATCTTGTTTCATCACTGAGATGTTTTGAGTAGCTTCATGACCTACCAAGTCCACTACTTTCAATTCGAAGTCGTTTTTGCCATTTACTAATGGAAGAACAACATCAACTGTTTGGCTGTAACCTAACATCGCATATGGCTCAGAAAGTGGATTAGCGAATACTTCATTGCCATTTAGGTATAGACGTACTTCATCGAAGTTATCGCCTAATTTAACTTTGATTGTTGGGTTTGGAGCAGAAGTTGCTACTCCATTTGGTACTGAAGTCGCTACAGCTTCAACTGTTGGTTTAGTTGTATCGACAAAGATTTTACGACCGATTTGCATTACGTTGCCATGCTCGTCAATTGCTTCCACTTTAACGTCCTTAACACCGTCAGCTAGAGTCAGCTTATGAGAGAACTTAGAACCGTCGAATGATTCAGCAACTTCCCCGTTCACTTTAACTGTAGCAACGTCTGAATCATCCTCAACTGTACCAGACACTACTACCTCTGAAGTTTTATAAGATGCGAAATAATCGTTTGGTGTTTCAAAATAGATGACCGGTGCTTTGTTTTCGTAAGGGTTTGGATCTTTCGGAAGTGAGAATTCTTCTTCCGTTACGTTCCCTGCGATATCAAACACTTTAACTGTTACTACGTCGCCACCAACTAATGCAGAGGCAATCACGTAAGATTCAAGTGTTGCGCCTTCTGTCACTTCTTTACCGTTTACATATACTTCAACGCGGTCAATACCTACGCCGCCTTCATTGTCAGCTACGTTTGCAACTGCCACTGTTTTCGTTTCTGCATCGAACTCAATGTCAGCTGTTGGTGCTTTTGTATCCACGATAATTGGGAATTCATATGATTGCCATTCCGCACCCTCAAAGTCGATTACACCGCGTAATTGAATTTTATATTCTCCATCAGCAGCAGCTTTCCCGTTAATCAATCCATCCCATCCATTAGCTGGGTTGTACTTGTAAGCTGGGTTTGTAGCTGAATCTGTGTAGTTTTTCGTTAAATTAGAATCAGTACGGATGGTACGGACTTTATTGCCGTTTGAATCCAATACGTTAACTTCTAATTTTTTCGCATTACGCATTAACGAGAATACAGGCACTGCTGAGTCAATGTTGCCATCGCCATTTGGAGAGAATGCAAATTTCGACGGATCGAAGTTTTCACCTAGTGATGGACCAGCGATATAGTTGCCAACTTCGTCAACTAAACCTTGGTAACCCCAGTACGTATTTTCTTCCCATGCGCTACCATCAAAGATTGCTGCATCATCCCATGAACCGTTGAATCCGAAGAACGGTACTGACAATGGTACATTTCCTGATGTTTCTTCCGTTGGGTCATTCAACATAACAAAACCGTCAATGAAGAATCCGTTAACGAATGTTTCGTAACCTACTTCATCTTTCAATAGAGAAGCATCAACAGTTACTTGAATTTCAGCTTCGCCATTTGCAGCGATTTCAACCGTTTCAGGAGCATCTACATCAACCAAATCAGTTACAATGTTAGATCCATAAATGTTAGGTACAACTACGTCATATCCAGAAACTTTACCTGCATAGTCTGTTTGAAGTTGAACGTCTACATTGAAGTTCTTCACTTCATCCGAGTAGTTTTTCGCTTTTAATGTGAATGTGAACTTGCCATCTTTGATTTCTTTCAATGCTACTTTTGCTTCGCCAGTTGCTTTGTTTGTAACCATTACATCTGTTTCCAAAGCGTTTGCAAGTTGCATGATACCAGCACCTTGACGACGTGGTGATACATATTCTTTCATGCCGTCGTATTCAGCTAATACAACTGGTTTAGACGTGTTCATCATTAAGTTTTTAGCGAACTGTACGCGAGCTGCGCCAGTTAAGCCAAACTCTTCATTTACACGTTCCATTACTAGTGCCGTACCACCAGCTACGTGTGGTGCAGCCATTGATGTACCGCTCATTAAACCATATCCGTTGTCATTGAATGTCGAGAAGATGTTTCCACCTGGAGCTGTGATTTCAGGTTTGAAATCTAAGTTCGGTGTAGGTCCCCATGAAGTAAATGTAGACATTTTACCTGCAGTCGGACTCGCTACTTCTACGTATTGTCCATCGAATCCTACTGTAACTTCTTGTCCTGCATCAAGAGCTGCTTTTAGTGCCAAACCATCTACTTGAAGTGAAGACATGTAAGGAATCTTGATATCTGAACTTGAAGCCATGCTGATTGTTCCTGCTGCGTTGTTATAAACAATAATACCTGCAGCGCCTGCAGCTTGAGCATTCAATCCTTTTTCAACAAATGCAATGCTTCCGCGTGATACTAATGCAAATTTACCTGTTAAGTCTTTACCTGCGAAATCAGCTGCTGTACCAAATCCAGCGAACTCAATCGGGTATTCCTCTAAAGGAAGATCGTTTGGTTCTGCGTCATTTGCAAGTAAGAACATTGCACGTCCTGTTTGAACGCCATCGAATTCATATGTGAAGCTTGAAGCCGTTACATGTGAATTTTCGAATGAAGCAACACCAAATGAATCTTCAGATACAGATGGTGAACCAGTTAAAGCGTAATCTTGGTTATCTGCCATTGGATAGAATGTTCCAGATCCGAACATGTCTGAGTTACCAGCAGAAATTGCTACTAATAAACCGTTATCTTGTGCACGTGCTACAGCCATTTGTTCAGGGTTTGAGTTATCTACATAACCTGCAGTTGAACCTAATGACATGTTGATTACGTCAGCACCAAGTTTAATTGCATCGTCCATCGCTTTTACATAAATGTCGCCGAAAGTAGATGGGAACAATGGATCGTTACCGAATACTTTAAGTGCCAAAAGTTGAGCTTCTGGAGCTACCCCTGCAATACCACCGTTTTCTTCGTCACCGTTCGCTGCAACCGTACCACCAACGTGCATACCGTGCATAGATGCGCCTGGTCCTAAATCACGGATCTCTTGGTTGCCATCCATGTAGTTGTAACCGTATGGCACTTTAGCTGTGAAGTATTTACCAGCTTCAATTGAACCGTTTCCAACTAATGTTCCTACTTCATCAGAAGTGATATCGCCAGAAGCGTCATCAGTTAGAACCATGTCACGGTGAGATGGGTCGATACCAGTATCGATAATCCCGACAACCATTCCTTCACCTTTGAAGTTATATTTTTCCCAAGCAAGTTGGGCTTGTACTAATTCTTTTGAGTGAGTCATTTGTGGTGTGGCTACTGGACGTGAATATTCAGTAGATTCGTGTACAGATTTAACACCAGGTGTAAGTGCAATACGTGCTACGTCTTTAGCTTCTACTTCAGCAGAGAAACCATTGAATACAGTTGTGAAGTTTTCCTTGAAATCAATGTTTTTAGCAAACTTCGAAATGTTTGCTTGAACATTCACTTGATCTGCTTCAATTGAAGCTTCTAAACTAGTACGCTGGGATTGTGGAAGTTCTTTATATAGAACACCCTTCTGAGTAGCTGTTTCAATCGCAGGCGCTTTTTCAAGTTCAACGATGATACGTACTTTCTCACTTGGATTTTCAGGTGCGATTAATCGATCCGGAAGTTTCTTAGCCGGCTTTTGCACATTGATAACCGGTACCTGTTTCTCTAATTTCGCTGCTGCGGCTGGAGCCGGTGCACCGATTGATGCTGTACTAAGTGCAAGTGATGCTGCCATGGCAACCATCATGCTGTTTCTCGAATTACTCAATCTGCTTTCCTCCCTTTTTGCGCTTCATAACTCAGACGAAATTCCCATTTAATAGATATCGCTCTAAATTATGTGACAATTAGAAATTTACCATATATTTCGATTGTTGCAAATCTAAAAATAGGTTAACTAATATTACAATTTGATTACAAACATTGGAAAAGGGAGAATTATAGAGAAAAAGTATGTAAATATACATATATTAATAGGTTAAATTAACTATAATATTTAAACTATTAATATGGTATTAAAGTTCTATTTTTGAGTCATTTGGGTTAATATGGGTGTTAAGGAAACTATTCCGACATAGCGTAAGACTTTTAGTACAGACGCCTTTGATAGATTGGAATGCTATGTACCTACTACTTTTCGCTATTATAAATAGTATTTTGCAATATCAACTTGAAAATAATGTAAGTTCATTGTGAGGTTTCTTGAAATAAACATGCTAAAAAGAGAGAAAAAAGTGTCAGGACGGAACTGATCTTTTCATTGGCCACAGATTTATTTAGTTTAACTTTCAACAGGCACCTAATCAGATTTCACTAAAAAATGCCCTCTTCCGTCGTTTGGAAGAGGGCATTTTCCTATTAGTTAAAATTCTTTCAGTTTGTCCAGTGCACGGTATAACATAACAGCCGCTTCTGCACGAGTTGCGTTTGCTTTTGGATCGAATTTGTTACCTGCGCGACCTGTAATGACGCCTAAACCTACTGCTTGTTTGACCGAAGTTTTCGCAAATTCACCGATAACTTTGTCGTCTGCAAATGATTTAGACGTATCTACGCTTGTCAGAAGCGCAGCATCTTGATACTTCACTGCACGAACGACGATTGCCGCGATTTCTTCACGAGTGATTAGTGCATCTGGACCGAACGTGTCTTTCGTTTTTCCGTTGACGATTCCAGCACGGTACGCTGCTTCAATGCCAGCATAAGCCCATGCTTTAGTTGCGGGTACATCTTTGAATGTTCCCTCGTATTGTCCTGTCGGAAGATTTAATGCGCGAGCTATCAATACAGCGAACTCACCGCGTGTTACTTTTCCTTCTGGGTTGAAAAGCGTGTCTGTTTTTCCGCTTGTAATAGTACGTGACGCAATGACTTCAATTTGGTCTTTTGCCCAGTAGTTGCGGATGTCTGAAAATGTTTTACTGTTTTCAATTACTCTAAACTTTGCAGGGTGGGCTACTTTAATCGTGACATGATTTTCCTGCAGAGATCCGCCAGCGTATTTCATTGTATTATCCACACTATTCACTTCATAAGCCGCCACTTTACGTGAATCAGTAAAAGCACCATTAAGTGGAACTGTCAGTTGAAGTGGCTTTAAGAATGATAGTAGTGGAGTTGCCTTTGAATTCTTTTTCGTTGCTATCGATACTCCAAATGATTCAGAAATTACATTTGGCATGTCTTTAGTCGGCGACTTCTTCACGGTAATAATCGTTGAATCCGGGCTCATCGAATCCATCTGTTTGACGACTTCATTTGGAATGAAGATTTTGCTAAAGCCAGTTATAAACACAAGTGCTTTTGAAGATTGCGCAATAGCTTGTAATGATACTGCTGGCACCTCCAAATTCGCTTCAGATGTCTTTTCACTGGAGGCTGTAACGTCTACCAACACTTCTTTTTTCGTTGAATCTTTCACTTGATCCGCAATCAGTTTTTCATTTACTCCGAAGTTTATCCAACCAGGCATTGGCGTTGGGAATGGGAATGTGATTTTCCCTGGCGCTGGCCCTGGTGCTGGTGCTGGCCCTGGTGCTGGTGCTGGTCCTGGTGCTGGTGTTGGTGCTGGATCGGCAGGCGGTTGCGTGCCAACAGTTTGATTAACTAAAATAAATTCTTTCTTTCCGATGTTTCCTGCCCGATCATATACATATACAGTCAATTTATTATTGCCTGGCACAGTCACCAAGTCATTGATTGTAAACGTTCCTTCTTCTGTCAATGTAATTGGATTAACTTGCAAGGCATCTCCATTTGGAGCTTCCAACAAGTAATCACAATAGAACAAATCATTCACTCCATAGTCAGGACCATTCAAATCCCATACTTTATTGTAATCCAAGTATTTATCAGTAACTTGGCCTTTAAATTGCATTTTAGCGGTCGTTGTGACCAGTGAAGATTTTGCAGTAATGACTGGATCTGTTTCTTTAACTACTAGTGGTCCAGACCAAGCTTTCGAATACTCGCTAGGGTCAGATTTATGGAACCCTATAAAGTCTACCGTGTATAAACCATCTGGAATCTCCATTTTGTTACCAGTTTCCCAATCATAATAGGTTCCAGTAATTGGAATACCAAATCTGTTGAAAGAAGGCAACGAGTCGTTTTTAGACACATACCCTAGTGACCCGTCTCCGAAATAACCTCCATCTGGGTTCAATGCATCCCAGATCTCAACAAAATAGTTTCCAAAATCGCCGGTGGTTCTGAACCCCAACTTTGTGGAATCTAATATTCCGTCATTATTAAAGGAAACATCGAATTGATCAAGGGAGAAGTCCTCGATTAAGTACTGCTTTTGAGCTATTTTCACAAAGAACGGTAAGGAGATTTTGGTTACACCGTTTGTAATATGAACGTACCCCATCAGCTCACTGTCTTTTTCGGATATTCCTGGTGGTGCAGTCATCGTCACCGTTAGTTTCTGCTCTCCACTCAAGGTGAACGATGATTTGTCCACTTTCACGTTGGCAGCTGTCAGTGCGTCTGAAGCAGTTGTCGTTGTTTCAATGGACACTGAATAATCGTCTGCTTCTTCTTGAAGATTCTTAATTACTACTTGTTTACTTACGGATGTCGGTTCATTTTCCTTACGATAGATTTTTCCAAACGTTAGTGACCCTTTTAAATGTTCTACTGGCGTTTCAGATGCAAACAACTGATCTTCTACATATGCAATAGCGTCGGGGAAAGCCGCTTGCTTCGCATTCACTACACCGGAACCCTGAGATAATACACCATGCTTTGTAACATCCAATTGATTTGCCGTATTCGTTATGGCCAATTTGATATCAAATGGCGTCCATTGCGGATTAATTTGCTTAATTAGCGCTGCAATACCAGCCACATGAGAAGCTGCCATTTCTGTTCCGCTTTTTTTCGCATACGAAACTGCATAGTTTGCATCTGATTTTTCCTTCCCATAAGCTGGGACAGTCGACATGATATCAGTTCCGGGAGCTACTACATCCGGTTTAATATCTTGACCTGGACCCACAGGACCAAATGCACTGAACGAGTTCACATTGTTTCCTAGCCTTTGTGTCGTTTCTATGTTTTGGAACGACACTTTTCCATCTTGCACAGCTAATGCCGAACGAACCGCATTTCCATCCGTATAAGACATACTTAAAGTTGGAATGTAGGTGACATTGTCGCCATAGTAGCCCTCGTATGGACCGGGAGAATACATTCCATCCTTTTTATTGTCCAGAATGACGGCGACAGCTCCTGCGTTTTTAGCAAAAGAAATTTTCTCTGTAAGACTTATTTCTCCCGCAGTGACTAGAACAACCTTACTTTCGACGTTCAAATCTTGGTAATCAGTTTCTCTCCCTGACAATGGAACTGCGATTAAATCGAATTCTCCTGTTAGTACTTCTTCAGGATGTTTCCCATATGTCCAAGCCAGTACTGAAAGGTTAGTGTGGCTGACGAAATCTCCCACTTTTACATGAACATCCGATGTTATATCTGTAATAGGATTTGTTGAATTTCCAACGCTTAGCGCCATTTCAGCAGTTGCAGGTGAAGAAATCGTATTTGGATTGTTATAACCGTTCCCTACAGCAACTACAGCTAATGTACCCGCGAGCATTGCATTGTTAATGGCTCTTGCATCGGCTGTCGTCGAGTCGTTTTTGGTTCCGCTTGCCGACAAATTGATGATATCCATTTTTTCTTCTACTGCTTTTTCAATTCCAGCAATTAGCCAAGATGCTGACCCTTTCCCATATGCACCAAGCACACGGTATGCATGCAACTCTACTTTTGGTGCTACTCCCTTAATGCCAAAGTCGTTAGCTCCAATAGCTGAAATGATTCCCGCCATATGTGTCCCTTGCGAAGTAGGGTAATAGAAACTGGATTTTTCTGTTGGACGATCGCCAGGTGTAGTTTCATATGGATCGTCCGCTGAACGTTCAGTCAAATAATCTGAAGAATGCGGCACAAAATTGTGGCCGCCTTTATAGACTCCTTCAAAATCCGGATGAAGGTAATCAATTCCTGTATCAATAACGCCTACTTTCACTGTTTCGCCGTAATAATTTAACTTCCACAGTTCATCTACATCTAGCCCTGGAATATTACTTTCATAGTCCGTTTCCATTGGTTTATCCATTTCTTGAGGTACAGTCGCAAAACGATCTGCATCCGGCTCGACCAGAACAACTCCCTCCACTTTTAATAAATCTTGGAGTTTCGACGATTTGACCGTCATAGCAACCGCATTTAAAACTGTGTTGAAAGAATAGCCTTCATCAACGGAAATATTTTTTTCACGTATGCTATCCAGTGCCTGCGATTGTTGATTGTTTACTAAATCAGTAACTTTATTCGTCTCACTTTTAGAAAGCTCCTGTCCTTTAATCAAGGAAATTCCTTTAGCAATTGCGACAGGTTTTTCGGAAAAATGGACAATAACGTTTACATTCTGATCACCCTTAAGATTCTGTAAATCTGCATGTAATTGCGGCTCCATTTTGGAGAATGCCTGATTTTGAACGATGATTCTTTTCATTTCTATAATGCTTTCGTTTGATGTATTACTTTTCACATCAGCATCTGCCGAACTTGATATTGGTGATATCAAGGACAGCACAAGAAGTATTGATAAGAAACTGGTAATACCCTTCATTGATAGACGCATGTTACGTCTTTTCTTCGACCTCGGATTTTGCAACAATACTTCCCGCCCCTTTTATTTACTGAACTCATGTAATTTGTCGAAAATATGCGACAATTTAAAATTTACCATAATATGTGAGTGTTGAATATGACAGGTTTTGTCGAATTATGTAAATAGTTTTGATGAATCAACATTGCAGACAAAAAAGAACACCAAGAACTTTCATATTAGCGAAAGTAACTTGGTGCTCTTTAGTCGGTTTAAGTTAGGAAATAGTCCATTACTCGTTCATTTCCAATATATTCATCTGTCAGTACAAAGCCTACCTTTTGATAGAAAGCAATGGAGTCGTCATTTGATGAAACCACTGATAGTCTTACTCGTTCGCAGTCTTCATGCTTCGATAACATCTCAATCGCTAGTTGCACGCCTTTACGTCCATAGCCTTTTCCTTGAAATGCTTCGCCCACCATGAACCTTGTAATCCAGTAGCGATCATAGTCTTCATTTTCCGGAACAATTTCCGTCGCGACAAGACCAACGACTGTTTCATCATCCGTGATTGCGAAGGGTGTCAGTTTTGGATCGACGTATGCTTCTGCAATGGTGTACATATTAGATGCAACAAAGTTTTTCTGTGATTCCGCGACATGCAGTTTAATACACGCTCGGAAATTATCTTGCGTGACTGGTTTTAACTCAACCATCTTTCATTCCCCTTTGTGCTTGTGAATCTATTTATTTCTGCCCGTACGTCTTAAACTTCTCAGCCATATGAGCCATTTCTTCATCATCTAGAATAACTGGTTCTCCAACGGTTTTTGCTTTCAAGAAGACTTCGCAGCAAAATTCGACTTCTTCTGCGATATTGAATGCGGTCGCGATGTTGGTTGCGCCTGCCAGTAATCCGTGATTGGCTAGTAAAACTGCTTTTCGATTTTGCATGGCATCGAAAGCATTCGTTGCGAGTTCCGGCGTTCCGAAACTTGCATAGTCCGCACAACGAACGTCTTTTCCTGCAAATGCTACCAAGTAGGAAACGGCTGGTAGATTCCATCTGAGTGAAGCAAGGACCGTCGCGTGCATGGAATGTGTATGGACCATCGCATCTATATCTGAGCGTTGTTGATAGAAAATCGCATGCATCGGAAACTCGCTTGATGGCTCTTTATCGCCATGAACCACATTCCCTTGTAAATCGCACACGACAACATCGTCCGCCGTCATTTTGTCGTAATCAATGCCGCTCGGACTGATGATCATATGGCCAGATTCACGGTCAAAGATGGAAATATTGCCTCCTGTCCCTTTCGTCAATCCTCTTGTAATTAGCATCTTGCAATATTCGACAATTTCATTGCGTTCTTTCAGGAACATGTGGGTTCCTCCTTGCATGGTTGGTTTACTGTTTCTTGATATTGTGTTGGCTTTTCTTGATATCGCGTCAACTTTTCTTGATATACGTCAGATTTCTCTTGATATCCATGTTGGTTTTCTTGATATCTGCGATTCATGTTGCCTGGCAGCACAACAATTTAACGAAATAGTTTTTCCAGGTTTTCACTAAATGGTGCACGAACAATGCCTTTTTCCGTCACGATGGCTGTGATATGTTCGTGAGGCGTGACGTCGAATGCCGGGTTGTAGACGTTCACGTCAGCTGGAGCTGTCAGTTTGCCAAAGCCTTCGATGACTTCAGATTTGTGACGTTCCTCGATAGGAATTTGTGTTCCCGTTGGTGTATTTAAATCAATCGTTGGCGTCGGTGCAGCCACGTAAAATGGAATGTTGTAGTGTTTCGCTAAAATGGACACGCCAAGTGTCCCGATTTTATTGGCCGTATCCCCGTTTGCAGCGACACGATCGCAACCGACGATAACAGCTTGTACTTTTCCTTGTGACATGACCATGGCTGCCATGTTGTCGGTGATGACTGTAACGTCGATGCCCGCTCTGCTTAGTTCCAGCGCGGTCAGTGTTGATCCTTGTAAACGCGGGCGTGTTTCGTCAGCGTACACTTTGAAATCCCAACCTTTTTCTTTCGCCAGGTACATTGGTGCTGTAGCTGTTCCGTATTTAGATGTCGCAAGAGCGCCTGCGTTACAATGTGTCAGGATGCCCATGCCGTCAGCTAATAGCGTTAATAGGTTTTCACCTATGTTGCGGTTGATTTCTTCGTCTTCTTTATGAATGGCTTTCGCTTCCGCTAATAAAGCTTCTTTATAAGTAGCGTCTGGTGCTTTGACTGCTGTCATGCGGTCGAGAGCCCAGAATAAGTTGACTGCGGTCGGTCTAGACGTAGCCAAATACGCTGCAGATTTCTGCACTACTTCCACCAAATCGGTTTCAGCATTGCGAACAGCCAAGTAAACGCCGTATGCTGCGGCAACGCCAATGGCCGGGGCACCGCGAACTTTCATGGTGACAATGGCATCCCAGACGCTTTCGACGGTTGTAAATTCTTCATAGACGATGTCGTTCGGCAGTTTGGTTTGGTCGAGCAAGACAAGGGCGTCGTTTTTCCATTCGATTGGGTTAAGTGCTTCAGTCATTTGTTTTCCTCCTGGAGTGCGTTTTGTAGCGCAGTTAAGTATTGGCCGCCCGTTTGGAAATCTGACGGGTTGAGGATCAGTTCCACTGCGACGCGCAGGCAAAGTCGCTCTGCTTTCAGACGGTCTTCGATTGGCTCGATTGTCGTGATGTCTTTCACTTTTGCCAGGCCGACGATACGGCGTGCCAGTTCAAGTCCAGCCATACCCGCCGTGTCTTTCAGGATATTTTGAATGTAATGTTCTTTAAAATCTGCGTTTTTAGCGACAAGTTCAGTGGCATGCTCATCCCAAGCTGCACGGAATTTCGTGTCGAATAAGTCCATGATGTCGAATAATGTGTTTTCGACCCATTCCGTGAATTCTTTGTCAGAGTAGGCGCGGCCTCGAGCCCAAGCGAAAATCAGGTTCGCCATGACATTTCCGATATCGTAGCCCATCGGTCCGAAGAATGCGAACTCTGGATCGATGACTTTCGTGTCATTCTGGTCAATGAAAATGGAGCCCGTATGTAAGTCGCCGTGAATGAGCGATTGCGTGTTGTTCAAGAAATGGAACTTCAATTTGGCCACTTCCAAGTGCAGTTCTTCGTTTTCGTAAAGATGCGTTTGGACGAATTGTTCATTGCCCGGTGTCACTTCGTTACGGTTGAAGTTGTTATGGAAAGGCTCTGTGAACACGAGGTCTTCCGATATTTCGCAAAGCTCCGGGTTGATGAATTTCGCAACAAGGTCTTTCTTTTCTTTATGGTTCAACACGACGTCCGATGTGCGTAGCAATGTGTTCACTAGGAAGTCCGTGATATGTTCTGCGAAATTCGGGAACGTCTCGAAATTTGTGAGTGCGGTGCGCATGATTGTCAGATGCGATAAGTCTTCCATCACGCAGCAGCTCATCGTTTCATCTAATAGTAAGATCTCTGGTACCAATCCCGGTGCCAGTGTATGTTGCAATAGTAGTGCTTCGGTTTCGATTTTGTTGCGGCTTGTCGAAAGGACGAACTCGTCAGAAATGCGCGCAGTCGTCCCTGCTTGTTTGAGAATGACCGATTCGTTTGTCTCCGTGTTCAACACACGATACACATAGTTCAAATTCCCGTCGCCGATTTCCTTACAAGTGATTTGTTGTGCACTTTGGAAAGAATCTATTTTAGCTTTCACATATTGAATGACATCATCAGAATTCATCAGGAAGTATTGTTCAAAAGTATGCATTGGTGTTCGCATGTGCAGCCGCTCCTTTGAAAATAGGTTTTGTTCTATCATAGCAAATATTTTTGTGAGAGTATTCTAGTTATTGAGAATTTGTGTCTATTTTCATAAAGGTGTGAGGTTATTACAAATTCGGAAATGTTTATAACGAATCCGCTTATAGTGGTTACCTTAGAGAATAAAATATGTTCTTAGGAATACCGATTAACTGGGGAGAAATGTATTTTGCTACGCACATTAAGATAGTATGGATGATTATCATAAAAACAAGAAATAAAGAGATTAAGGATGATTCGATGTTCCCTGACCTTGGATAACAATTCACTTTCAGCTGATATCCTCGGATTCATCAAATAAGGCAAGCAAATTTACCGTCCACCTGCACCATCTATTTTTCCAATTTTCTAATATCAATACATTATTTACAAGATTTTTACGATATAATAAGAAAGGAATTATTTGGATACAAGTCTCTTCAATTTACGGGTTGTAAAACAAAGGGGGAATTAAAGTATGGCAATTAATTTGGGTTTTCTTGTGATGGATTCTAGTATTTTTAGTTAGCCGCATAGAAAAAGAAGAAAAGATTCAAAAAATGAATAGCTTGGAGCAGGAACTCGTCTATATCCTTTCGTATTCCCGTGATATTACCATGTCGATCTACGATATGATGGAAACTCCGGATTCAGTAGCTCGCTTCCAGTAATTCAAGCGTTTGGTACTGGATAACCCTCAGGTGGTAAACAATCAAAGGCACCAGCTACAGTTGTCAAAAAACCGAAATGCCCCAGCTGATGAAATATACGAAGCTACAAATCTATTGGATGATTTCATAGCACTGCGAAACATCGCATTTTCTTCTGGATCTTGTGATGATGCCCTGAACAAGCTTTATCGGGAAGCAAAATCGATTATAAATGCGCCCTTTCATGGAGAACCCTGGAAGAACGCCGTCCAGATTTTCAATCAAATGATCGGCGATATTCAAAACCTCGGGAGAGACTTTAGAAGAACCATCTAAAAACATCAAAGCTGTATAAAAGGAAACAGGAGGACCGTCCCTATGCTCTTAATACAAAAAGGATGCACAAGAACCGTCCTCCTGCTTCCCAAGAGAGGAGAAAAATAATGGAGAATGTAAGAGATTTGTTTTTTCAGCAGGATACATTGAAAATGCTTTTAGAGAAATGTGGGGTGGTCGGTGATGACGTAATCATTCCCTGGAACGGTGGTTTAGCGCTTACGGACCAGGTAGGTAACATTACGAATTACCTGACGATTGATACGAACGGCCAACTGCTACTGCAGAACGGGAATTTCGACACGATTAGCTCGGTGTCTTCCGTTGCCGATCACCAATTCCAAGTTCATGACCATCAGCAGATTATCGGGCAGCTTTTCACAAGCCACCACACAGGAAACCTGGACTCCTATTTGGACCTGGTCGGTGACGGCGAAAAAGAAACTTTGCGCAGTGTCCTAGCCTTGGACACCGACTCAATAGATACAATAATGAACATTAGTGAAATCATCGATTTCTATTAAAAGAGGATGGGGAAAATGATCAGCAACCAGCGAGAACAAACGCTTGAACAAATCATACTTGAAACCGGCTATGATATCTATTTCAAAAACCTGGAACTGGAAGAGGAAATTCTGCAGCACTTTCCGTCATCTGCCGCCAATCCCCTCTTATCTAGGCTCTGTGTGACAGGTAGTAGTTCAGAGCCGATTGCACACTATCTTGATAAGCTAGTCGAGACAACCGATTTCCTGCAACAAGTCGCGAATCAGGAATCCAGCAATTCAACCTTTTTGGACATCATCAAAAGCATGGATGTTTCCGAGTCTCTCTCCTACATGTTTGGCGAAGGCCTGGAAAAAGACATCGCCCGCATCGAAGAAGAGTACAACGACACTCTGCAATTGCTGGAAAAGGCTTTACCAGCGATTCCTTTTGGGAAACGATATCCTTTCACAGACCAGATGCGTAAATTTTGCCGGCTGTATCTAGCGCATGCTCTTAAACCTCTTGCCAAAACGATGGGAAGGCATCAGGAACAGCTTGGAAAAACCTTTGAACTTTTTAAAAGGAATATGAAGAACAAGAATGAACTGCAATCCGCCTATCTAATTTCAAGGCTTGCAGGCTCACTGCTTGGTGGCATCGCGGGTTCATTGGCTATCCGTGCAATTTTTGTTGGGCTGAATTCCAACGGGGAACGGGAATTTAGCCAGGAACTTTCTTTTGCCCATCAGACCTGGTACCAGATCCAGACCGCTAACCTGACGGACACTGTCACTGCAAATTATAAGCCCCGTCTGCACCATCTCTGCCTTTCGATGATTGGGGGACTCTGGCTTGCCGTCCAAAAAGATTTACGGGCGCTTACCCTTGAGATAACCGATTTCGATTTTACTGGTACAAGGTTAAGCATCGAACTCCATAAAGAAGGAAAGGAAAGGTTTGCGAAAAGGATCGAGGAGGTGCTGAGAAGTTCAGATTTAGCCCAAATCGCCAGCACAATCCGGACATTCGCATCGTTCCCACAGCTGGCTAGTTTGGCAGACACAAATAACCATTTGTATATTGAAAAACTTTATGTCCATTACTTGTATGCCAAGGCGGATACGTTGCTGGCCGGCGGGAAGCCAGTCCCCATCGAAGGCGGACTGCCATCCCTTAACTGGAAAATGAAGCGGGTTAACCCTTCCTTCTCGTTCCTAGAAGAAGACAGCTACAATGAAATTTTTGAGACAATCAAGGATGCCTTTTACAAATACCCGGATGAAATGCACTGGCTTTACAAAGATATGATTGAGGTAAACCAGCTTTTTACTTGGGGTGATGCGAAGAAAACCCGTAAAGTGCTTAATCAGGATTATTTATCCGCGCTGTACATCACGTCGTGCATCATTTCTAAACGGAGTGTGCCCGAGTATGACATCGAAACTCTGCTCAGTTATAAAGAGACCTATTTACTGCCAATCATACAGGTGGATAAATATTCGCAGGCTCATGAGGAAATCATCCACCAATGGATTCCGTTGGTACAGAAAGAGAGCAGACTCGCTAGGTTTTTCGGCAAGCGCACAGAAGCCGGCAGGCTTCAACAGGCGATTAAATCCCTTGACTATCGCACTGTTGAAAAAATGCTTCAGGCTGGCTCAATCATCGAATCGCTGACCATAACAAAAGACATGGTCAGCCCCGGGTACCGCCATTTTCTCAAGCTCCTTGCAGAATCGGGCAGACCGGCGGAGATAAAAGTAAGCGGAGACCTCCTGTTACAGGTAATTGAACAAAACGATAACTCTGCGCTGCAATATTTGCTGGAACTTGGGGTCAATCCTTTCACCCCTCTCGACGACACGTACCTCCTGGCGAGGATCACAACCGAAGGCAACTTTGCGATGACCTATAACATCTATGAGCACTGCATGAAAACGTTGGAACACTATCAGGCATCAGTCCGCTCTCTGCCCGATGATCAACTGACGCCTTATTACTTTTTATATATCTCCGGAAAAACGTGTTTGCCGGAAAAATATCCGGAACTCATCCAAAGTATCCCGGTGGAAAGACGGGAGAGAGAGCTGGCAATGGCGGTTTCAAGCCTGACGAGCAGGCTTCTATGGGAAATGTTCAGGGCCGGTTATGATGACAGGTTTATATCACTGGCAGAGACGAATGAAGACAGCTTCTTCAAAATACTGTGCTCAACCGCCCACTACCAATTCTTAAACGAGATGCATGACTTCAAGCCTGCCCTTCTGGAGACAAGAGTCCAGGGGATCCCTATGCTGCGTGAAGTATACGAACTCGGCCACCCTGACCTCGCTTGGCATTTCCATGAAGTATTCGAAATCCATGAAATCGGTCAAGTTACTTATGACGATGTAGAGAAAGCCGCTGTGGCTGATTTGAACGAAAACTATCTCATTCTCCTGAATCAAACGGTCAACGGCATCGACGAAGTCTTTACTAAAATCATGCAGGATGCCCAACATCATGGCCATAGAGTTATCATCGAACTCATTGACCGGGTACGGTAAAGAGGAAGGCCCACCAATCTGACCATATTAATCTAAATTCATATATAAACAAAATAAAAAACCACTCAATCCATTGATATGAGTGGTTTTCTTATGAAATGGATTATATCGGCTCGAATCGACGACCTTCACACTACCAGTATGATGTCATTATTGTATGAATTATTATAAATCCTTTGATTATGGCTTATATTTAAATTTCCAAAAACATTCATTAATTTATTTACTGCAATTTATCTTGGTTTTACATCAGTTTCACAACATTCCATGCATCACCAGTATACTTGGAAATTTCGATAGGAAAAAAGAAACTCCATACGCTTGCAAATTTTATGACCAAATTCTTAAGATTTATACTGATCCTTCTTCATCACTAAACAGGTTCACGCGCGAATTTTCCCTCGTTATTGGCAAAATTTAGTTTTGAGAAAAAAGCATAATTTCCTCGAGTTGTACTTTTACTTTTACGAAATGCAAGAAATGGGACGAGGGAATCTTTCAAACGGACTGATATTCAAACCTTTTAACATAGTTACAACCCATACATGCAACACCTATTAGTTTTTTTGTAACAGGGTGTTGAAAGTATATTTCATCAAATCCACAAACGTTGCATTCAATATCATAAAAATATTCACGTGGACCAATAATCGTTTCAAGTACAAGCTCAAAATTCATTTAATCACCTCTGTTATTTAGTGAAATTACTATAACAAAGGGCATTCATCATAAATTGTAGAAATTAAATGACAACAAATAAAAAGTTTTCGACATCAAGAAGATAATAATCCAGGACCACATCTCAATTACGGACATATTTCGCAGAATGTTCTTTTTTATTCTAGGAAGTGAAACGAAAAAGTAAAATGAAATTCTATTTTTCCATTCTCCTGAATATAGTGAATGTAGTGGAGGGATAGCATAGCATGAAAGGGAAAAAATTTAGTTGGTTACCGGTTCTTATGATTTCCTTGATTATCCAGTATTTAACCCTATTTGCATTGGGATACGTGTAAGATCAACTTTTCCCGCAATCATTCTTTTTTGTGTTAGCCATAATTAACTCTTTAATTGTTGCATTAATCGGAGGAATTATTGCAAACCATTACTATTTTAAACACTCATTGGACATAGGAGGAATATGCGCTTCTATTTTCTATGTAGTCAATCTTTTTATCGCAGGATATGAATTATTCAGTTTTACAAATATCGCCATATTATTAATATCTTACTACTTTGGTTGTTTAGGGTCCTACTTGTACAATGAAATCAAAATTAAACGAGCTAATCTTTGAGACAACTCTGACAGGGTTCGCTAAGGCTGATTTGAATATCTTATCTCTTCATTTCACGGCTAAATATCTTCATATCAACATAGCATGTCTCTATTTCACGACCACCAATCTAAAATTCATCGTTACATCACAATTCCTTCGCAAACATAAACGACCTCTTCCATGACTAGGAAGAGGTCGTTTATGTTTATCGTGCTAAGTATTTAAGGTAGTTTTTCCAGCCGAATGCTTTTGCTGATTCCCATGAAGGGGATGCTATTGGCATTGGGTAGAAGATGGCTGGTGCGTAACGGTAGTCGTTGATTTGTGGTTCGTAGACAACGACTGAGCCTACTTTGAGGCCTTCTGTGATGACCGAACGTGTTTTCAAATCGAAGGCAATCGTTACAGGTGTTTTCACCGCATATCCGTATTTGTTCACGACATGTGCTCCTGCTTTGTTGTCAAAACGATTGTTTAACCAAGCGCTCTGAACGGCAACTGCTTGTTGTGCTTCGTTTACTAGCACCATGGCGTTCGTGTTGTTTCCGAAAGGCAAGTTTGTGATTGGTTCTTTCGGTTGAATGCGAACTTCATAGTATGCCAGTGGGTTCTTATGATCTTTTGGATCCAATGCTTTATAGGCAGTCAGGAATTCGGAATCTTGTGCAGGAACTTGGGAAACTTGCGTTACCGTTCCTTCTATTGATTGTTCCATGCCATCTGCTTGGAGGCGAACGCGGTCGTCGACTTGCACGTCCTGCCATTGCTCATCCGTTGCATACGTAACGATGATTTTATCGATACTGTAAATTTCAATCGCCAAGCGGTCGTTTTTATCGCGAATTGTCGATACGATCCCTTCGACTGGACTAATGATGGCAGCCGCTCCTTCTTGAGCAAGCTGTGCATCGACGACTTGTAATTGTTGGTTGACTTCAGACAGTTTCTGCTCCGCTTCAGCGATTGCTTGTGCGAATGCGCCGTCTTGGGAAACGTCTACGCCGACATCTACGTTGACATCAACATTAACGGTTTGATCGTCTGTGTTTTCTGTTACGTTGTCTGTGGCATTTCCTGTTGAACTACTTGTGCTCTGTGCAGTTGCACGGTCAGATTGCAACGTACTGATGGTTGCGTTGATTTCCGTCACTTGACGCTCAAGTGCTTCCTTCTCCGACTCCCATACTTCCCGTTGTTCATCAGCTGTAGACGTATTCAGTGTAGCAAGCTCGTCGCCTGCTTTCACTGCGTCTCCTTCTTTGACTAACCAGTCTTGAATTGTATCTTCACTTTCCACATAAACCGTGGTTGTGTCGAGTGGAGCAACGAGTGATTCTTTCGGTAAAGATTCTTCAAAGTCGCCAGCTGCCAAACGTTCGTAATCATGGACATACACGTCTTTCGAAATCACGCTCTTGTCGCTAAACAACAGAATCGCGTTTGCGCCAAGGAAAGCGGAAACTGCGACGGATATGCCGATTGTTAACCATTTATTCATTTGCCGGCACCTCCTTCAACAAAACGACCGTACCATTCTTCAAGAGGAAGTAAGCCGACTGCTGCAGTAATAAGTGTCATCACGATATGTATGGCAATGATGATTAATAAAATAATGCGCGGGTTCATCTCCGTGAATGAACGGATGAAACGAACTTGCAACGCAATAATCAATGCCGTAAAGATGGATAGTTGATTAAAGAAGAATACAAGGAATGGGTGATCGAACACTGTTGCTGCCAGTGGGCCGAATGAAAACAGTGACACCGGAGTGGTTGCACCCGTCATCAAAAAGATGAAAAATAGTAATGCTTTTTCAAGTAACAGGATTCCTACAACATACAGTTGCAACACGGCCAGCTTGGATAATTCGATGCCAGTGATGCGGTTTAATAGGAAAGCGATGCCGAAAAAGTGGAAGGCCATATAAAGAATTGCCCAAAGGATGATTCCTACAAGTGAGACAAGACGAGCCAGTGTGTATGGGTCATTGCCGCCGAATGCATATAAAGAAGTGAGGTGCTGTGTGTTCATACCCCACAGCTCTTGTGTAACAAATAATAGTAATCCGAACAAACCGACCATCCAGACGCGTTTTTTGAAGTCGCGCATCGTGGCTGAACCGAGATTATCTATTAGTTCTTGCTGGTTTGCTAGATATCGCCAAAACCGAAAATCAAATATCATATTATCAAGTTTCCTTCCCGTAACTACCAGTAGCTATTAATCTTCCTTTACTTTACCAAAATTCGACATCATTTGTAACGTACGAAGGGTACAGATATCGAAAAATTGGTGAAAAAGTTATGGGAGTATAGTAAGAGATTCATAGGTTTATGCCTTTTGGAATAGATTTTAAGTGAGTCCAATGAAAAAAGTGTGAGCTCCCAACTATGCTCACACTTTTCTTTGTGACAAGATTTAGGCCCCCACCTAAACAGGTCGACAGAATTATACTGCCCGTAAGCTCAATTGCGCGCGGATGGGTGTAGGAATGAGGTGAGTTTCCCGCAACGCTATGTATACATCGATCGTCCTCTATCTCTCCTTCCCCAAAGGTTCAATAGCTCTATTTTAGTTTAAATCACCATGGTTTTAATGGATACATTTCGCCTCAAATTTGAATTTTGACCACCTATTAAGCTTAGACAATTCAATTTTGGCATAAAAAAATGCCTCAAAATTGAATTTTGGAGAATCATTGAACTGAAATTTAGTAAAAAATGAATAAAATATTCCTACAAAACCTAAACTTTATATAACCTATCAAAGGAAAATTTCTACATATACTAATTTAATCGTATTTCCTGCGATACGTTTTAGGAATGGTAAGACGCCAGCCGCTTCTATAAGTTTCAGTAAGCAGAGAAAAGTAGAGAGGACGTGGTAAATATGAAATTAAACAAACTGCTTGAATTGAATGCTGTCGATATCTTGTTCGGCGTCATCGGGTCAAGTGTATCTGTCATAATTTTGTATATGTTGATTTAGGAGCGTGTTGTATGTACAGGTACGACTAGAGCCCTTCCCCGATCGCATTATTTCGGAGAAGGGTTTTTAATTTGGCTTGATGGAAACGAAGATGAATATACATAAAAAATGTCCACAAGAAAACACCTCCCTCATTGCGTAGGCAGGTGTTTTCAACTTTTATTGAGTTCCATGATTATCCTCCAACGGTTAATGTGTCAATCGATCAAAGAGATTTTGATCTCGCGTAGTGAGCGCGTAGTCAATCATCCGGCTGCGATTTGCTTGCTCGAGTAACGAAATGAATTCGTTTGCTTCTTCCTTAACATCGCTGGCTGGTTCTCTGTCTTCCGGCTCGCCATGTTGTAAAATCGTTTGCAAATGCATATGAATATCAGACACTAACAACAATTGATAGAGTGGTAAGCGGATGAAGCGATTGCCTTTTTGAAAAACGAAGACATCCGATAAGTTTTCGACTTGATACGTATGCATATTGACGATGATTTCTTTTCCTTCCACAGGAATGAAGTGAAATAATTCGTCATCTTTTTTAATAGAGAAATATTGATAGGCAAATACCAGTTTCATCTTCTGGCCTTCTAGTTTTGAATAAAATGGTTTCATTAGTTGTACGTGTAACATTGTGATCCCCTCCTTTTTTATCAAAATATTCTGATTACTAATAGTGTATCACAATCCCGTACGTTTCGTGCATGACATATCCGAAAAAAAT
The DNA here is from genome assembly GCF_027563315.1 of Paenisporosarcina quisquiliarum. Taxonomy (GTDB): domain Bacteria; phylum Bacillota; class Bacilli; order Bacillales_A; family Planococcaceae; genus Paenisporosarcina; species Paenisporosarcina quisquiliarum. Next base: position 40,018 of record NZ_JAMKBJ010000006.1, on the reverse strand, counting down.
GCTACCGTTAATCAGGTAGCATCAGTGGTCATTTCTTCTTTTTTCTGTATGTAATAAAGGCGATGGATTGCTCGTGGTACTGAATGAAGAACCCAAGCAGTATGTTTTGTATGGTTGTGGCGATATCCATTCCAAGGGTTTCTTTGTATGTAAAAGAGCATTTGTTATTAATAAAATCAATGTGAAGATCTTCAATTTCAAATGAATCGAATGACAGGCGTTCAATCAATGCTTTTCCATTATTATTGGAAACAATGATTGCCGCTTTACGTTCTCCGTTCGGAGTAACATATAGTAAAAATTCCTGGCCGTTCTGTTTGAATTTGGTGCTTTGTTGCAACCCAGGCAGTACAATTTCATAGGATGGGCAAAGTAAATCAACCTTTCTAAAATGGTTTCAATTTGGTTTAGGTTCCATTAAGTGGAATAAGCTATTAAGATATTACTAAATATTCTGTTTTTGTTAAAAATAATATATCAATTATGAAACGCCATTTCAATAATAAGATATCTTAGAACAAGAGAGCTGAAATTGACTACACTACCTGCAACTAAGGTGGTGTTGATTTTGCAATTACATGAACTGATTACGGAGTACCGAAAGCTATCTCAACTTACTCAAAAAGAAGCTGCCAAACTACTGAATATTTCTGCCAGTACTTTATCTCGCTATGAAACAAATCCTGAGAGTATTTCTCTACCAGTCTTTCGGGCAATGTGCTCGCTTTACGGCATTCCGAGAGATATCAGCAATGAAGTCATCTATCATTCATCCACGATTTCCCGCAAGAAACTATTGCGTGTAAAAGAACCACTGGACGATTACGGAGAAGAGTCCTTGAATCCGGTCTATCATGCGTATAAATCTGACCCTACTTTCTTTCAGCTATTCCAGGAGTTTTATAGTAAACCAACGCTTGATAAAGAAAAGTTTAAAGAATTTTTGAAAGCCTATCTTCATTTAAAATCATAATTCTTTCCTTTCACTTACGGTTTTCCTCGAAAAGCCGTATAATGAAAGGAAAGATTTTTTTTGGAGATGTTGTTGTTGAGCCATTCTTTATTTAATATTGCCGTACGTTACCAAACCCGTGTCCAGCAATGGATGGAGTCGATTGCGGAAGACTTGCACCCTTCTCATCAAGAGGATGAGGAGCTGGTCCGACGTGCCTCTTTTTCCGTTCGCAATGGCGCGGTACGTGCGCTTTCATATGATCCGTACGAACATATACTCGAAGCCAAAGTGCAAGATGTAAGTCCTGCCATCGTGTCGATTCATTTAGTAGAAGAGCAAATCACATGCTCCTGTCCGGAAAAACGTCTATGCCGTCATTGCTTAGCCGTTGTCTTCAGTTTATATATGCAAAAGTTTTCTTTATCCGAGTGGCTCCAGGAATGGCGCCTGAAAAAGTCGGAACAGCTTTCGTTGCTTGCTAATGAACGTACACCAGAAAGCTGGAACGCGATTGTTCAATCGACATTCAATGCTGTTTCGGGTGATTGGTCTTGGAAAGAACGCTACTATATCGACAACTCAATTAACCAAATGAAACAAAAATTGAAGAAGTTCATGCCGTTTGAACGTGAATGGCAGCCTCTTTACGAGGTATATACCAAAACGATGTTGCTGCGTATGTTGTTTGATGTCAGCGAAGATATGAATGAAAATTTGTTCCGCGCCACGATTCAGACGGATATTGAAGATATACAGCATCAGCTGTTGAATCTGTCGAGCAAACCCCGTTTGTTCTCAGCTGATCCATTTTATGATGCACTCGTGATGCATGTCCGTCACATCGCTTATGAACTGGAAACCATGGCGGATCTTCGTTTTAATTTGTTCCATGCCTATTGGGTAATTTTACTGACAGAAAAAGCCCGTCGTGAACAAGAGTTTGCTTATTTAAACGATAGCAAAAATCTTAATCATGATTTATTCCGGGCATTGTTCTGTTTGTTGTTAAAAAAACCGGACGAATTAAAAGTGATTACGGATCGCATTCTCCCAAGCGATATGCCGGAATGGATGCATTTGGCGAAGCTTGCGAAAGAACAGGATGATCTGGCGTCGTTGACGATTATTTTGCATGCCATGCGACCGCATATTTTTGAATATGTGAACAGTCATCTCTCTGCATGGAATCGCTCTGTCTTCGTATCCAAGTTATATGCATTGTATAAATTCATCGAAATGCCCGATGCTGAGCGTGAGCAGTTATTCTGGCAATTTGGTTCATTTGGCGTTCGCGCTTATTCCGATTTCCTGATTGATCAACAGCGTTATCAAGATTGGGTGGCACTGCATCACCGATTTGGGTCAACGCTTGATTATGCGGAATCTTGTGGCTTGAAGACGGTTCTTCAGGAAGCGCCTGAAACCGTGCTGCCGCTTTATCATGTACTTGCTTTGACAGAAGTGAGAGAGCGCAATCGCCATAACTATAAACAAGCCGTACGCATTTGGAAAAAGATGAAATCAGCTGCGAAGAAAAGTGGAAAAACCGAATACTGGAACAATTATGTCAGCGAACTCCAAGCGAAATACCGACGCTTACGAGCGCTCCAAGAAGAGATACAGAAAGGAAACTTGCCTTTATGACTTCCCGTGTATCGCCTTTTATGAAAAATTTAATACTGTCATTCGATTCAATGGATGATGGATTTACAACCGTGCATGCCTACAATGATGAAGGCATGCGTTTATTTACTGAGCAATGGATTTCATTTCTTTCCTTTCAACATGAACCGTCTTTTTACGGTTTGCATCATGATGAAGAAACTCGTTTTTCAACACTGGAATTAGTCGAACTGTTTTCACCGCTCGTTAAACATCCGTACGTGCACGTAAGCGGGTATGCGCAGGAAGATGAGTCGACAATTACAACGATCCAACAAGCGGCTGACTTATGGAGTGCGCCTACACTTTGGAACGATATTGAATTCGAAGAAGGTTCTCTTGTCCTGACAACAGAAGAAGTGACACCAGATGCAAAAGTGATGCTGACGTCCGCGATTCAACAGAAACTGTACGGAGCAGGTCTAACGATGGCGGATATCCCAACACTTCTCCCCTTCTTCAAACAAGGTGGCTGGCCGTTGCAAGCTCAAAGCGGACATACGGATGTCAACGTGGCACTTCGTCTTAGTGAACCTGAATCATTTTCGGATGAATGGCTTCTTGAAACAGTCGTTCGTGGCAAGAAAAGTTCCGTGCACTGGACGCCCGCTTTTCGTAAGAAAGAATCTCCGATCGCAGATGCATTGCCTGATAAGTGGAAAATCCACGCACCTTATGTGTATGAAACACAAGCCAATATGCTGGAATTGATGAATATTGAAGCGGATACAGATCGATTTTTATCTCGCACGTTAAGTGATCTGGATGTTCGACACTTTTTGCGTGATGATGCAGCCCGTTTGCAAGCGCTTGGTTTTGAAGTGATTTTGCCAGGTTGGTTGAAAGCTGTAAAAGAATCGAAACTTCGCGTTAAGTCGAATGCTAAGACCGCTTCCTTTAAAACGACAGCCGGACTCAATGAAATTCTGACTTTCGACTGGCATTTCTCGTTAAATGGCCAAGCCATCACGGAAGATCAATTCAAACAAATGGTAGAAGAAAATCGTGAGTATATCCGTGCCGGCAACGAGTGGTTTCGCATTGATTCACACTGGATGCATGAAATCCGCCAGTTGATGGAACAAACCGAATCGGAAGACTGGACCGTAAAAGAATTACTTTTCCGCGAACTGCCAGATGCGTTAGTGCTTGATGAAGACAACTTGGAAGAAGAGGAAGATCCATTATTCCAGTTCGAACTGAATCAATCCCTTCAAAAGTATTTGGAACAGTTACAGGATAAAAAAGGCTTACCGACAACGAATGTGTCTCCGCACTTATTAACGGAACTACGACCTTACCAACAACAAGGCTTTGACTGGCTTGTCTTCATGCGTGAACAAGGATTCGGCGTTTGTTTAGCGGATGATATGGGTCTTGGGAAAACGGTTCAGCTTATTGCGTATTTGCTCCATGTCCATCGCACGAAGCAAACCGATAAGCCTTCGTTTATCATTTGCCCCACTTCCGTTTTAGGAAACTGGCAGAAAGAGCTTGCTCGATTTGCGCCAGACTTGGATGTTCATGTGCATTACGGCCAGACGCGTTCGAAAGATGAATCAATGGCAAGTGAACTTATATCCATGAAACCGGATGTCGTGTTGACAACGTTCGGAACGGCTTCTCAGGATGCTGAAGCGTTAAGTGAAATCGAGTGGGCCAGTGTGACTTTGGATGAAGCACAGAACATCAAAAACATGCACACGAAGCAAAGTCGTGCCATCCGCAAATTACGCGGTGAACATCATCTGGCACTGACAGGAACACCTGTTGAAAACCGTCTGTCTGAGCTATGGGCTATTTTTGATTTCATATATAAAGGTTATTTAGGTAGCTTCCGTAAATTCCAGGAAAACTTTATTGCTCCAATCGAGCGGGATGAATCGGAAAATCATAAACAAAAACTGCGAAACAAAATCCGTCCCTTCTTACTGAGACGGACAAAGCAGGATCCGGACTTGTTGTTGAATTTGCCGGACAAACAAGAACAGCGTGAGTACTGCCCGTTGACGACGGAGCAAGCAGCACTCTATGAAAGCTTGATTCAAGAAACGCTGTTTAAACTTGAAACACTGACCGGTTTTGAGAAAAAAGGTCTGATTTTAAAAATGTTGAGCAAGCTGAAGCAATTGTGTAATCACCCAGCCCTTTATCTGAAAGAGGGGTTTGGTGAAGCGGAGTATATGATGGAGCGTTCTGAGAAGCTCGCTCAAATCGTGACGCTCGCTGCTGAAATTGCCGAACGTGGTGAGCAATGCCTCATTTTCACTCAGTACATCGGGATGGGACATCTGTTGCAGCATTGCTTAAGCGAACTGCACGACATCGATCCACCGTTTTTAACAGGTAGTATGCCAAAAGCACAGCGTGACCGTTTGGTTGAAGCTTTCCAGGAAAAAGAGTTCCCGGTATTCATTCTGTCACTGAAGGCTGGTGGAACAGGTCTTAACTTAACAGCTGCCAATCATGTATTGCATGCCGATCGCTGGTGGAATCCAGCAGTTGAAAATCAAGCAACCGACCGTGCATACCGCATTGGCCAAACACGTTTTGTCCATGTGCATAAGTTCGTGACAATTGGAACGATTGAGGAGAAAATCGACAAATTACTTGCCGATAAACAAGCCTTATCGGAAGACTTAATTCAATCGAGCCAGTGGATTACTGAACTTGCTGATGATGATTTGAAAGAACTGCTTACATTAGGTTAATAGCGATGCCTGTCGGATTTCCGGCAGGTGTTTTTTAATCGTTCTTAGAATGATTATCATGGACTGCATACGTGCCTGTCGTTTAAGTAAGATAAATCAATTCTTAGGGGGTATTTAATTGACACAAGATAAATTTAGAGCAGCCCATAAAAAAAGCAGTATGCATCGCAATGAATTAGAAGATAGCCAATTATGCGGTTGTTTCTACTGCCTTCAGACATTCCCTCCATCGAAAATAGAGGAATGGGTAGATAACGAACAAACCGCTCTTTGTCCCGAATGTGGAATCGACTCTGTGATCGGAGACAAGTCAAACTACCCTATTACCAAAGAGTTTTTACAAGGTATGAACAAAATTTGGTTCTAAATGTTGGAACAATTCTATGTACAAGACCGGCCGTGCTTCACGCGGCCGGTTTCCTCTCTTGTCAGTCGTGAATCATCTTATTTGCCCACTATGCGTAGTGCGGGTTCGGTCAATCTGTGTTCGAGCACTTGGATACGCTCATTCAAATTCGCGATCATACGAATCATTTGTTCCATATGTAGTTCCATTCGAATGAGATGATCAGTTGTTGCAGCTTTCATATTGGGTGAATTCCTTTCTCTTGGATTTGAGAAATCTTGTGTACTAGCCAACGGTGCGGTCAACCGTGGAAATCCTAGTTACACAATCGGCAATTCTTTGTGCTCTTCCTCAGAGAAAATGAAGTCTCGTTTTGCTTGCGATTCCTTTTTCATATGAGGGATTTCAGAAGTTTCTCCTGCTTTCGGTTTCGTCTGTAAAAACTGAACTTCTTCAACGATTACTTCTGTGACGAAGATGCGATTCCCATCTTCTTTTTGGTAGGATCTCGAGTGGATATGTCCACTGATTCCTACGAGCGAGCCTTTTCCACAATACTTTACGGTGTGTTCAGCAAGTTTCCCCCATACCGTGCACAACACAAAATCGGCATCTTCCGCTTTTGCATTTTTGTAGGTACGTTGTACAGCCAGTACGAAACTTGCTTGCACCCTGCCTTCAGACAAATGCCGGAGTACCGGATCCTTTGTCATACGCCCAATCATCCCAATTTGATTCATTTATTCACCTCCTTCCCGCTTCTTGAATTTATTGTACAAAGCACATCTAATTGTGTGCAAAGTGCCAAAAATTCATTTTGCCCCATTTACTGCGTGGCAAAATTCAATTTTGCTAGTTCCACATATTAACAAAGTGCATTTGAATCCACGTGGCTCTAAGGTTAATGAGTTTCGTCAAAATTCGATTTTGGCTAGTTTCCTAAGATTTTTAAAGTCTATGATATAATAGAGTCAATGAACTTTGCGGAAAGGCTGTGAGCTTATTGAAAACCTTTAAAATGTTATCCATGACATTGGTTCAAGGGGACCAAACCATCTCGATTCCACTTGTGGATGGCATCATCATCAATCAAGAAAACAGCCACCGATCGTGGATATTGGAAATGTATGTCGATAAAAAAGACAGTACTTTTTTTGAGCAATATAAAGGTTCCGGTGAAATAATCGAAGTGAAAGTTGTCATTTCATATCCTGAAAATGAACCTGCAAGCTTTGAAGTAGCGGTATATGCTGTCAAAGAAATCGGGGATTATGTTTCGGTATTATTCCAAGGAACTTTAAAACGAGTTCGCCGTCAGTATGCAGAACAATTGCTGGCAGAGCTGATTGCGAGTGGGTTATCCGGTGATGCCCTTGTCGCTCGTTTCGAAGAAGACATGCAAAAAAGACCACAACTTAAAAAAGACTCGGCTAAAGTTTAATTTAGCCGAGTCTTTTTGTATTGTTTTCAGCAAGCCCAGATTTACGTCTTAGCGTCAGAAACTCAATCATTTTTTTGATTCATTTCTTTTTGGAAAGACCACTGGACAAGCTGTGAAGAACATTTCACCATTAAGCTTCAGAAAAGCACTATCTTACATCATTATTTGTCTTTGTCATCCGCATCACGTGCATCCATGTCGTCTTCAAGAATTTCTTCTTCTTCTGTATTCGGGTCTTGCATCATGTCTTTATCTTCAGCTTGGTTTGTGTCTTCTTGTGTCGGATCCACTTTGTTTTCACCTTCTGTACCAGGCACTAAATCTTGGTTATCCTCACGCACGTCTTCTGCGTCGTTCTCTACGTCATTTTCCATTGGGGTTTCGTTACCTGGAATGTCGTCATTATTCATGTTACAGCCGACAAGTAAGAGTGCACTCATCCCAAATACCATTGAAGCTTTTTTCCACATAAAAAATTCCCTCCTTTCCGGCATTGTTCACCACACATTGTGTGATTCACTGTAGGTTGCCCGGGAAAGGAAGGAACTATCCGACTATGCGTTTTGTTTTTCTTTTAAAATGGATTCGACGTATGCCGCTTCCGCTTTACACGCATAATCATAATGAGTGTCCAGCTGTTCTTGCATCATTTCAATTTTTGCAACATGTTCTTCAGACGGTGGCTCATTCAAAGTTTTCTCAATGACTTGATTCATTTTTTTGGCAACTTCTTCATGAAATGCAGGGTCTTGTTTGCATTCCTCAGATACTTTGTCTGTCCATGAAGCACTTTCACTTATATATATACGCCATGCTTGAATGAAGTCTTCCATTTTAAATCGATTTTCAGACCATTCAATTGAGGCCATATAATTTTCGAAAACGGTTTTGATGGAACGTGTAATGCTACTTTTTACACCGGTTGGTAATTCTTTATACATGAAGCATAAACCTCCTACTGAAAAGGCTACACCGTCTAGTTCATTATTCCCTCAGACGATTAGCATTAAACTACGTGCTCTTGCTAAATTCAGATTATTCTTTCTCTACAACTGGTCCGAGTGCAAATAAAATATCTGTTTCGCAAGCGATTTCTCCGTCTACTGTCGCAATAGCATGACCTTTGCCCATTGCTCCACGAAGTTTTACGAATTCCACTTCCAAGCGAAGCTGATCGCCAGGAACGACTTGACGTTTGAAACGGCAGTTATCAACACCTGTCAAAAATGCCAGACGTCCTTTGTTTTCTTCTTTGTTCAATAACGCTACGCCGCCTACTTGTGCCAACGCTTCGATAATTAGCACACCTGGCATTACAGGATATCCCGGGAAATGCCCATTGAAGAAATCTTCATTGATTGAAACGTTTTTCAAACCAACTGCACGTTTTCCGTCCTCAATTTCAGTGATTCGATCGACCAGTAAGAATGGGTAACGATGTGGTAAAATCGCTTGAATTTGTTGAGCTGATAGTGTCAATGTAGTACCTCCATTAGAAAAGCGTAAAGCGCCACTCTCGCTCGACTCCCTCGTTGAAAAAACAAATCAAAAAGCTCTTCTCGAATTGTTTTGGTGGAGGTGCGAGCTGGCGCTTGGAGCTAGACAGTATTTTTATTGAAAATCGTATAAGAGTTCGATTATGACTCTTTACCGTTGAGTAAATCTAATATGTGTTGCCATGTTTCCCATTTCAAGGCATCTTTAGGTTCCCCGTCACCGATGTAACCATAGCCAATCGTTAATCCTGCTGCAATTGCAGCAACGACAAGAGCTAATACCAAAACAATGCGAAGCCAAATCGGGAAAAGACGGATTTGAACCCACCACGTTTTCTTTTGATCTTTAGCTTCGGCTTTTTCAGCTTTATGCTGTTTTCGGTTTGAAGCAACAGGTTTATTCACCTGCTGTTGTTGTTCTTCTTTCACTTCATTCGTCATTCGCCGTTCTCCTTATCGTCCATCAATTGTGCATGTCTATTTGTTGGATTTTACAGTCGAGTGGATGCTTTGCCAATATTATTAAGCAAAATGCCTGTTCCGATTGCTACACAATCCATTGGGTTGTCGGCAATTAATACCGGAACCTTCAATTCCTGTGCAAGTAAGAAATCAATACCATGCATCAATGCGCCGCCACCTGTTAAAATCACGCCACGGTCAATAATGTCTGCAGATAATTCAGGAGGTGTTTTTTCCAGAACGTTTTTCGAAGCCTGCACGATCATGGCAATCGATTCTCTTAAACATCTTTCAATTTCATCAGAATGGATGACAATGGTGCGTGGTAGACCTGTTACCATGTCACGACCACGGATTTCCATTTCTTCATTGCGTCCACCTGCAAAAACTGTACCGATTCTGATTTTAATATCTTCAGAGGTACGCTCACCAATCAATAGTTTATATTGACGTTTTATGTATTGTAAAATGTCATTATCAAATACATCGCCAGCTACTTTAATCGATTCGGACGTTACAATGTCACCCATCGAAAGTACGGCGATATCTGTTGTGCCCCCACCAATGTCAACGACCATATTGCCGCTTGGTTGGAAAATATCCATCCCCGCTCCAATCGCTGCCACTTTAGGTTCTTCTTCAAGAAACACTTTTTTGCCACCTGATTTCTCTGCCGCTTCACGAATTGCTTTTTGTTCCACACTCGTGATATTTGTCGGACAACAGATTAAGATACGTGGCTTTGATAAAAATCCTTTAACATCCAATTTATTAATAAAGTGTTTTAGCATGGCTTCAGTCACATCAAAATCAGCAATTACTCCATCCTTCAATGGACGAATTGCCACGATATTCCCTGGAGTACGCCCTACCATTTGACGTGCTTCTTCACCAACTGCCAAAACGCGTTTCGTTTTGCGATCCATAGCTACAACTGACGGTTCGTTTAATACAATCCCTTTGCCTTTCACATGTATTAAAACGTTCGCCGTTCCAAGGTCAATTCCAATATCTTTAGCAAACATGAACCTTGTTTCCCCTTCCTACAATTCCCATAATAGTTGACGATCTCTATCTTTGTCTCTACTAACTGACTATTCTATCATAGAGAGCAAATAATTACATCTTTTTTCAGTAAATAGTCCCGTGCTTGAGATGTGGTTTTTAGCATGAATAAGTGAGGCGCAAATAGCTTTCGATACTGAGTTGCGCGATGGAGATGACTCTCAGTTGTAAAATTTGGGGGTCACGTAGGAAAAAACGGGGTTGACGTAGGAAAATTTGGGGGTCACGTAGGAAAAATCGAGGGTCACGTAGGAATCACACTCACTATAAAGAAAAAACGTCATGACGAGTGTGTCGTCATGACGTTTCTTCCGTGTGTTCTTCTTTTAGTTTCCACATTTGTTTCGTTGCTTCCCCGCCCCGAATATGTCGGATCGACTTATGATAGGCAAGGATTTCACTAACTTCTCTGGCCAGTGCTTCATTTACTAGTTTTAAACGTTCTGTTAAATCTTTGTGCACCGTGCTCTTCGAGTAGCCCGTTTTCTTTGCAACCGCGCGTACCGTTAAGCCCGTTTCCTGCACCATGACGCCAAGCTCTAGGCAACGTTTCCGGATCTGTTCGTGCAAGACCGCATCCTTCCGTACCGAACGTTTCCTATACCGTATGCCTTAAAGTTGGGAATTAGAACGCCAAATAGTTACGTGGATTTACTGCTTCTCCATTTTCGTACACTTCAAACTGTAAATGAACGCCAGCTGTTGGGTTGAATTCATTTTCAGTTGCAGTTGCCATCGCCTGACCTTGTTTTACATGGTCGCCGACTTTAACTAAAATTTCTTTTACTGAACGATATTGAGTAATTAGGCCGTCTTCATGTTCAAGGACGATTTCGTCTCCAAGGAATGGATCCAGATTTACTTCTTTTACAGTTCCACTCATTGCTGCAAAAACTTCAAACGGTTCGCCTTCAACTGAAATGGTAACACCAGTACTTGTTTCATAAGTTTGGTTGAATACAAGAAGAGAATTTTCTTGTGATTCTTCCGTAGCTGTTGGATCATAGAAATCTTGTAGAATGGTCATTTGATCAAGCGCCGCTTCATCGAATGGGAATTTCATGTTCTCTTTTTGAGACGTTACTGCAACTTCTTCCGGAGCTCCATTGGCATCCGTACGTGGACCATCCGCAACATCACTGTCAGAGCCAATAAACGCATTGTACCCCCAGATCATGCCGACAAATAATAGCGAAAATCCTACGTAAATCGCCGGCCATAGCCACGTTTGTTTTTTACTTGATTTTTTTGGTAGAGAAGGATTGTTAGATTTTTCCTCTCGCATATTCATCACCTCTTGATGCTAGTGTTGTCAGCGATTCAAGGTTTTAAACATGCGGAATGAATAGATTGGAAATTTTTTATTTCTGTCTTCGGATAGTAGTGTTTCAAGATCTCCTCCACCTTACTCCCTTCCTGTGCCATGGCGTTTGCACCGTATTGACTCATCCCGACTCCATGCCCGAATCCTTTCGTAGATACGGTGATGAGATTTGGATTGGATGCGTCGATTTCAAAGTCCGTGGAGGGGAGGCCTAAAATATCCCGTATTTCACGGCCTGTCCATTCATGCTGGGTGGTCGTCATTTGTTTAACTCGCTGTGATTCATTAGGCGTCAGCACCAGTGTCTTGAAGTGATCGGCAGTCCAAGTGAAGCCGAACGCATCATTCCATTCCTTCAGTGTGAACGTTTTCGTGTTGAAGAACTTCGGGGATATGGTATCCCCCAGGCTATCCGTTGTTACTAAATAAGGAATTTCGTTCCCGCTATATCCTTCTGCGCTTTCCGTTTTTCCATTGCTTGTAGAAAAAAACATGGCTGTGATGAGTTCATTATTATAGGTAAGGACTTGTGAGGCTGTTTCTGTAATTGCTTGTGCGATGTTTGGAGGGGATATGCGTTCGCTTTGAGAAATGAACGCCTGGTGTGAAGTAGTAGGTTTAATAGAAGTTGTTCCGAAATTTGTTGTTTTAAGTGCGTATGTGCGTGCTGCAATGGCTTGCGCTTTTAAGGCCTCTAGCTGGAACGTAGCCGGCATTTCTGCCTGAACCACACCTTTGACATAGTCTTCTAACGGAAACGGCTCAGCATGCCCTTCCACGCGAATCAGTATAGGTTCACATGCCGCTTCAATGCCGGTTGGCGTTGCTGACTCTTGCCCGTGTTGCGGTAACTTCTCAATCAGTTGCAGTGGCAGGAGGAATAAACAGAGACAGGCAATTACAATGGCTAAGTATCTCATGGTCGAATATATGAAGAGAGAGTAAAGAATATGATTTTTGGAGCGCATTAGAATTTATCTAGATTTGCCTGGGTGTTATCTAGATTTCATCTTTCAATTCGTTTTTCTAAATAGCAGCGCAGCGGAAACTAACCAATTAGAACTGGGAGTAATTGAGCGAGAGTAGAACGTGATAAATGAGAAATAAACGTAGTTCCAACGGGAATAAACTTCTTCCAAAGCAGCGTAGCGGAAACGAACTAATTAGCCCCCTCTTACTTCGTGTTTGGGGTATTTTTGTGAGAGACTCTGGGTAAACGGGAACAACTACAGCTTGGCAGTACAAACGAGTAAATTAAGTCTCTTTGATGTGGCACTTTTTCAGACGTCAACCGCGTTTTTCAGACGTGATGCTCCATTTTTCAGACGTCAACTTCATTTTTTCAGATGTGAAGAGCTAAAAGTCAGACTGAGCGACCACTCAAAAGGCTTGAAGTAATAAATTAATTTAAGAAGGGGTACTACTTCCTACACAGAGCTCAGCGGAAAATGATCTTGAATTTCATCAATGAATAGGAACATTTCATAACCAACTTGAATAAACTAACAATCCCCCTGATCAGCCTCGTTTGGATTGAATTTTAATCTAAAAATTCCCCACAAAAAAACCGACATCTTGGGTATAAGATGTCGGTTTTTGGAATATGATAGGATAAGAGAATTAAACTGTTTGTTGCATCACTTTTTCATCAGATGATTCAGATGAAACGCGTTCAATGTCTGCTCCAAGTGCTTGTAATTTTAAGTGGAAGTTCACGTAGCCACGATCAAGGTGGTAAAGTTCAGTAACGCGTGTTACACCTTCTGAAGCTAAACCAGCTAAGATTAATGCTGCAGCTGCACGTAAGTCAGTTGCTGCTACTTCAGCACCTTGTAAATCAGATGGTCCTTGCATAATCACTGAGCGACCTTCGATTTTCACGTTACCATTCATGCGACGGAATTCTTCTACGTGCATGAAGCGGTTTTCAAATACTGTTTCAGTAAGCATGCCAGTTCCTGTTGCCGTTAACATTAATGCCATCATTTGCGATTGCATATCAGTCGGGAAACCTGGATGTGGCATAGTTTTGATGTCCACTGATTTCAATGTTCCAGTTGCACGGATACGAAGTCCGTCCACTTCTTCATTGATTTGAACACCCATTTCTTCCATTTTGGAAATCAACGCTGCCATATGTTCAGGAACAGCGTTTTCGATTGTCACATCACCTTTAGTGATAGCAGCTGCTACCATAAATGTGCCTGCTTCAATACGGTCCGGGATGATGTGGTGAAGTGTTCCTTCTAATTCCTCAACGCCCTCGATACGAATCGTGTCAGTTCCAGCTCCGATAACACGTCCACCCATCTCGTTGATGAAGTTCGCCAAATCAACAATCTCAGGCTCTTTAGCTGCATTTTCAAGAATAGTCGTACCTTCTGCCAATGCCGCAGCCGTCATGATGTTTTCAGTCGCTCCAACACTTGGAACGTCCATGTAAATTTTAGCGCCTTTTAAGCGACCATTTGTTTTTGCTTCAACAAATCCGTGTCCAAATGAAATTTCAGCACCCATTGCTTCGAAGCCTTTTAAATGTTGATCAATTGGACGTGAACCGATTGCACAGCCTCCTGGAAGTGCTACACGAGCAAAGCCGTTACGAGCTAAGATTGGCCCCATAACTAAGATGGATGCACGCATTTTACGAACGTATTCGAATTGAGCTTCACTTGATAAAGTAGCTGAAGAATCGATGATGACTTCGTTTTGTTTCGGGTAGTATTGAACAGTTGCACCTAAACTTTTTAACACTTCATTAATTGTGTAAACATCTGCTAAGTTCGCTACGTCACGAATGATGTTTTTCCCTTTTGACGCTAAAAGAGCTGCTGCTAAAACCGGTAATACCGCATTTTTTGCACCCTCTACTCTTACTTTACCTGTTAACTTATGGCCGCCTCTTACAATAATTTTATCCAATGTTGACCCTCCATGTTTTATATATTGATTTTCTCTATGTGTCGATTAAACTCGTATGATGTCATTAATTAGGAATAAAAACATTTCTCATGTTACAGTCATTTACTCTATAAAACAAGTATCCATTCCCTCATTTTTTAAAAACTTTTTGACAAGTAACTGTCTTATATGATACGTAAGTCACGAGTCCTTTGTGTCGGTCATTTACGAAACTCTTTTAAACTCTTTTTTGGTAAGTTATTCTACCTACTAATTCCCTAGTTAAGTAGGTTTAAACCATTCTTCGACAATTTATTTCCCGGGTAATAATACGTTCTCTCCATGGCCATAGCTACGAATCCTAATTCATCTTTATGGACATAAAGAGGACACATTAAGAAAAGAGGAATGGCAGCTGTTTCGACCAATTCGACATGTTCAGAAAGAAGTTCGACACGGATGATCCGATGGCAATGCTCAATAAAATGTATAACAGTTGTACTTGAAATACATGCTGCTTTTTGACAACTTTCTCGATCATAACTGCACGAAGTGCGAAAAACGTAATACCGATAAAAAACACATGCGATAAAATGCCAAGAATCGCTTGCTGTCCAATTTGTGTATACATAGTGATTGCTCCTTTTTGGTTTAAGAAGTGGTTATACAAAGTAAGGAAATACTTTTATTAAAAATCATTGTTGGGTCATTTCATTCACGCTCGAATCATGTTGAATACAATGAATACTCGATATTGAATGCCTAATTCCAGATAAGCAGTAGTCATTTATAGATATCGCACGGTGAAATCTAGATATCGTCACAAGAGGAAATCCAGATATCCTACCGACACCATGATAATCACGTGCAAACCGCTTACATCCTCAGTCCATTCCTCGACACCTTATTGCGAAATGTAGATAACCTCAATCTAATCCTCAATAACGACGTACGAATTAAGATCTCTTCACAAATCCATAAAAAAACGAGTCGAGGAGAATACTACTCCTCGACTCGCCATCTTTTATTAGATGTTACCCTCATTAACGTTGATACGATTCATTGCGCGTTTCAATGATAGTTCCGCACGTTTGAAATCGACGTCGTCTTGTTTTGATAAGTTCAGACGTTCTTCAGCACGTTTCATTGCTTCTTTCGCACGATTGATATCAATTGTGCTAGAAAGTTCAGCTGATGGAGCCAGAATGGATACTTGGTCAGGTCGGACTTCCAGGAAACCGCCGCTTACAGCAACGATATCTGTTGTTCCTTCTTTTTTCAAACGAATGGCACCCACAGTTAGTGGGGCAACCATTGGAATGTGTCCAGGTAAAATACCGATTTCACCAGTTGATGTGTTGGCAATGACCATGTTGACTTCAGAATCGTATACCGGGCCGTCGGGAGTGACAATATTGACTTTGATGGTCTTCATTTTTTCCCCTCCTGGTCCCTGTTATTAAACTTCAACGCCCATGCTTTTCGCTTTTTCAATAACCTCTTCGATGCGACCAACTAAA
Source organism: Paenisporosarcina quisquiliarum (assembly GCF_027563315.1). Classification (GTDB taxonomy): domain Bacteria; phylum Bacillota; class Bacilli; order Bacillales_A; family Planococcaceae; genus Paenisporosarcina; species Paenisporosarcina quisquiliarum. The sequence continues at coordinate 24,135 of NZ_JAMKBJ010000006.1, read as the reverse complement.
CGGAATGCATCTTCAGGTAGGTGATCATATTTACCATCAAGAATTTGTTTGAATCCTTGAACAGTTTCTTTAACTGGTACGTATGAACCTTTTTGGCCAGTGAATTGCTCAGCTACATGGAAGTTTTGAGATAAGTAGAACTGAATACGACGAGCACGGTTAACCGTTAACTTGTCATCATCAGATAACTCATCCATACCAAGAATCGCGATGATATCTTGAAGTTCTTTGTAGCGTTGAAGTGTTGATTGTACTTGACGAGCTACAGAGTAGTGCTCTTCGCCAACGATTTCAGGTGACAATGCACGAGAAGTTGAAGCCAAAGGATCTACCGCAGGGTAAATACCCATCTCAGAAAGTTTACGTTCTAAGTTTGTAGTTGCATCTAAGTGAGCGAATGTTGTTGCTGGAGCTGGATCCGTATAGTCATCGGCAGGTACGTAAATCGCTTGAATCGAAGTTACAGAACCTGTGTTAGTTGACGTGATACGCTCTTGCAATTGACCCATTTCTGTAGCAAGTGTTGGTTGGTAACCAACGGCTGAAGGCATACGGCCTAGTAGGGCTGATACTTCAGAACCTGCTTGTGTGAAACGGAAGATATTATCGATGAACAATAGTACGTCTGCACCTTGCTCATCACGGAAATACTCAGCCATTGTCAAACCAGTCAAGGCAACACGCATACGTGCACCAGGCGGCTCGTTCATTTGACCGAATACCATTGCTGTTTTCTTGATTACGCCAGAATCGCTCATCTCGTGGAATAAGTCATTTCCTTCACGCGTACGCTCTCCAACACCTGCGAATACTGAGATACCGCCGTGCTCTTGTGCGATGTTATTGATTAATTCTTGGATTAAAACGGTTTTACCTACACCGGCACCACCGAATAGACCGATTTTACCACCTTTGATGTAAGGAGCAAGTAAGTCTACTACTTTAATTCCTGTTTCAAGAATTTCAACTTCTGTTGAAAGGTGTTCGAACGTTGGTGCTAGACGGTGGATCGGGTCACGGCGTAATTCAGCCGGGATTTCTTCACCTAAGTCGATTACTTCACCAAGTACGTTGAATACACGACCTAATGTGATGTCACCAACTGGAACGGTAATTGCCGAACCAGCGTCTGTAACTTCCGCACCACGCTTCAAGCCATCTGTAGATGACATAGCTACTGTACGGACAGAGTCGTCACCAAGGTGTAACGCAACTTCAAGAGTTAACGTTGTTGGCTCTTGGCTTGGACGTTCGATCGTAACTGTCAATGCATTGTAGATTGCTGGTAATTGGCCGTTATCAAACTTAACGTCGACAACGGGACCCATTACTTGAAGAACGTGTCCTTTGTTCATACTTGTTCCCTCCTGTCCTACTTACTACTTCTATTCTAGAGCCGCTACGCCGCCGACGATTTCCGTGATTTCTTGGGTAATCGCAGCTTGACGTGCACGGTTAAATTGTAATGTTAATGAGCTAATCAATTCACTTGCGTTATCGGTTGCGCTCTTCATTGCTGTCATACGTGCAGCATGTTCACTTGCTTTGCCGTCTAGTAAAGCACCATAGATCAAGCTTTCCGCATATTGTGGAAGCAACACTTCAAGAATCGCTTCGCCTGATGGCTCGAATTCATATGAAGCAGTTGTACTTGATGTAGCGATGTCCGTTAACGGTAGCACCTTTTTCTCTGTAACGTCTTGTTGAATGGCGCTAACAAAATGGTTGTAGTACATATAAAGTTCATCATATGTACCTTCTGTGAACATACCAACAGCCTTGCGCGCAATTTCTTTAATATCAGCAAATGATGGTTGGTCAGGCAAGCCGACTGTACTCTCAATTACTGTAATGCCGCGTTTCGTGAAGAAATCACGACCGATACGTCCAACTGCAAAGACTACAAACTGATCATTTGATGTGTGACGGGCATTGATTGCATTCGTTACAGCACGTAAAACGTTACTGTTGTATGCACCTGCAAGTCCACGATCAGCAGTGATGACAAGGTAAGCAGTTTTCGCTACAGGACGTGAAGTCAACATTGGATGTCCACTGTCTTGCGTACCTGATGCGATTGCGCCTACGACTTCTTGAATTTTCGCCATGTACGGAACGAATGATTTCGCATTCAATTCTGCACGGTTCAATTTGGAAGCCGACACCATTTGCATCGCTTTTGTAATTTGGCTCGTTTTCTTTGTCGATGTAATACGGCTTTTTATGTCGCGTAATGATGCCACTGGTATTTCACCACCTTATCGTTTTTTATTCATCCAAAAAGATTACTCTGATTTTGCAAATGTCTTTTTAAACGCTGAGATCGCGTTTACTAAGTCTTCGTCAGCAGGAAGATCTTTTGTTGTACGGATGTGATCTAAAACGTTTGTGTGGTTTGAATCTAACCAGAAGTGGAATTCGTTCTCGAAACGAACGATATCTTGTACTGGAATATCATCTAAGTGACCACGTGTTAGAGCGTAAAGAATAACAACTTGTTTTTCTACCTTAAGTGGTTTGTTCAAGTCTTGTTTCAATACTTCTACCGTACGTGCACCACGGTTTAATTTACCTTGTGTAATTTTATCAAGGTCAGATCCGAATTGAGCGAATGCTTCAAGCTCACGGAATGCAGCTAAGTCAAGACGTAGTGTACCCGCAACTTTTTTCATTGCTTTAATTTGAGCTGAACCACCAACACGTGATACTGAAAGACCCGCGTTGATTGCTGGACGAACACCTGAGAAGAATAGGTCAGATTGTAAGAAGATCTGGCCATCCGTAATCGAAATTACGTTTGTTGGAATGTAAGCAGAGATATCTCCAGCTTGTGTTTCAACGAATGGAAGAGCTGTAATTGACCCAGCACCAAGTGTTTCATTCAACTTAGCAGCACGCTCTAATAAACGGCTGTGTAGGTAGAATACATCCCCTGGATATGCTTCACGACCCGGAGGACGACGAAGTAATAATGAAAGTTCGCGGTAAGCAGCAGCTTGTTTAGATAAATCATCATAAACAATCAGTACGTGCTTGCCGTCAAACATGAATTCTTCACCCATTGTGATACCTGTATATGGAGCCAAGAATAATAGTGGAGCTGGTTGAGATGCTGATGCCGTAACAACGATTGTGTAATCAAGAGCGCCGTTTTTACGAAGCGTTTCAACTACGTTACGTACAGTCGATTCTTTTTGACCGATTGCTACGTAAATACAAATCATGTTTTGGTCAGCTTGGTTAAGGATTGTATCGATCGCAACAGATGTTTTACCTGTTTGACGGTCACCGATGATTAACTCACGTTGACCACGGCCGATCGGTACTAATGCGTCAATCGCTTTGATACCTGTTTGCAATGGCTCATGAACCGATTTACGGGCCATAACGCCTTGCGCTGGGCTTTCGATTGGACGTGTTTTTGTTGTGTTGATTGGGCCTAAGCCATCAACTGGTTGTCCAAGTGGATTGACTACACGGCCAATCAATTCTGGTCCAACTGGTACTTCCATAATACGGCCTGTACGACGTACTTCATCGCCTTCTTTGATATCTGCATATGGTCCTAGAATTACGATACCTACGTTGTTCGCTTCTAAGTTTTGTGCCATACCCATAACACCAGTAGAGAATTCTAATAACTCTCCAGCCATGACGTTGTCGAGACCATGAGCACGAGCGATACCGTCACCAATTTGGATAACTGTACCCACATCGCTAACTTTCATCTCAGATTGATAATTTTCAATCTGCTGTTTAATCAAGACACTGATTTCTTCAGCTTTGATGCTCATGTATGTCACCTCTTTCATTTCATAATATTAACCGATAAGTTGTTTCTTCAAGCGATCCAGCTTAGCGCTGACGCTGCTATCAAAAATACGGTTGCCGATTTGAAGACGAATGCCACCAATCAATGATGGGTCAATTACGTTTTCAATGCGTAACGACTGTTTCCCGACTTTTTTTGCGAATGCAGATGAAATGTCTGCACGCTCATCATCAGTCAAAGGACGTGTCGAATATACTTTCGCATCCGCAATACCTTGTGCTTCATTTGAAAGTGTTGAGAATTCAGTTGCAACTGCAACCGTTTCGTTGATTCGTTTACGGTCAATCAATACTTGAAGTGTATTGACAACAAGTGGATTGGCTTGTCCGAATAGTTCACGAATCAATTCTTTTTTACGATCCAAAGAAAGTTTCGGAGATGCAAGCAAAGCTTGTAATTCACGGTTTTCTTTGAAAACCACTTTTACTTCACGTAGATCTTCTTCTACAGAAGTCAGTTGGTTATGTTGCTGTGCTAGTTGAAATAATGCTAAAGCATAACGTTTCGCTGCAGTGGATTGACTCACCCTACATCGCCTGCCTTCGCAATCGTTTCTTCGATTAACGCACGGTTATCTTCCTCAGAAATTTGCTTTCCAAGAACTTTAGATGCTGCAAGAACAGATAGAGATACGACTTCTTCGCGTACTGCTGCGATTGCTCTGTCTTTTTCTGTTTCGATTTCACGGACAGCAGATTCTTTCAAACGGTTCGCTTCAGCGCGTGCAGCCGTGATAATTTCTTCACGTTGAACATCGCCTTGCTTCTTCGCGTTCTCAACAATCCCTTGTGCTTCCGTTCGCGCTTCTTTTAACAAACTACGTTGTTCTTCAAGCAATTTGTGTGATTCTAGGCGGCTGTTTTCAGCTGCTTCGATTTCACTCGCGATTAAATCTTCACGTTGTTTCATAACTCCCATCAACGGGCCCCATGCGAATTTCTTCAGAAGGAGCATCAGGATAGAGAAGATGACTAAAGTTACTAAGATGTCGCCAGTGTTCAGAAATTCTGTTTCATGAGCATCAGTGGCACCTAGTACGAGGTAATCCAAAAACACGATTGTTTCACTCCCTTCAAGAGCTTCATTCTATGTGTGAATCTAATAAGATGTTTTTTCAAAAATTAAGTAGAACGAGTTGTTAACTTTTCATAAGAGAATGGCGAAGAATCGGTTAAAATGAACTTCGCCATTACAAGTATAGTTGCATATGATTAACGGTTTAATACGATAAACGCGATAACTGCTGCGATGATTGGAAGGGCCTCAACTAATGCTACCCCGATATACATTGTAGTTTGAAGAACGCCACGAGCTTCTGGTTGACGAGCGATCCCTTCAACTGTTTTTGAAACGATTAATCCGTTACCAATACCTGCACCAAGTGCTCCTAAACCGATTGCGATAGCTGCTGCTAATAAACCTACTGAACCTACCATAGTAATAATTTCCTCCTTGGAATGTGGTTTTTGTTTTGTTGCTTAATGATGAAACTTTATATTATTAATGGTCTGAGTTCACTTTGTGAGCCATATAAACCATTGTTAACATACAGAAGATAAACGCTTGGATTGTCCCAACGAAAATCGAGAAACCTTGCCAAGCCATTGTTGGAATAAGCGCGCCAGCAAAACCTGCGATACCAGCTGAACCTAGTCCGGCTAATAAGCCAAGTAGTACTTCACCTGCGTAGATATTACCGTAAAGACGAAGACCGAGTGTCAACGTATTTGCGAATTCCTCAATAATTTTTAATGGGAACAAGAACGGAAGTGGACGTAAATAGTCTTTACCGTATTCACTTAGACCCTTCATTTTAATTGCATAGAAATGCGTTAAAACGACAACCATTACTGCTAGAGTCATGGTAATAGTCGGATCTGCTGTTGGTGATTTCCACCAAAGTTCTCCATTGACGATAATAGAGAATGGCAATCCTAACATGTTCGCTACGAAAATGAACATAAGAACTGTAATTCCTAAGACGTGGAAACGGCCTCCCGTTTTCCAGTCCATGTTGCTTTTGATGATACCCTTCACGAAGTCCATGAGCCACTCCATAAAGTTCTGCATACCGGTTGGCTTAAGACTTAATCTTCTAGTCGCTGAGATTGCAATTAAAAATACGATAAGTGCCGTAACCGATAGCATCAAAACGTTAGATAGATTGAACGTCAGTCCAAGCCATTCAACGGTTGGATTCTTATGATGCACGATGCATTCACCTCCCTTTCACAATTTGATTAATGGTGTTTCACATGGTATATAATTCTGTCTGCAAGTAAGTAGACATACGGAATCATCAACCCAATGACCGAACTAGTTAAATGAAATTGTTCAGGGATAGCAATCGCGACTGCCACTGCTGCAATACCCGAAGCGAACCGAAGTCCAGTTCCGAGAGAAGCAACTTTCTTCCCTTCACTTAATGAGCGGTCGAATTTCTCCAATCTTCGTACGAGGAGCCAAAAATTATACAACCCAAACAGTGAGCCTAACGCTAAGCCGGCAAACACCGTCTTAAAGGGTGTTAATCCCCACCCGAGTGCGCAGAATGCGAGCAAAAAAAATATGAGTTTCTTTTGACTTGCGTACACTTGCTGCAAATCTTGCATAGGTTATGTATCTCCTGAGTCGTATTTTCGAATGGTCAGAATCATGGCTGTCACACCGGTAGCTAAACCAATGAGCAGACACAGTACTAAAAATAACGGGGTGGTACCTATTTTGCTGTCGAGCCACATACCTGTGTACACACCGATTAAAATAGAACCAACAAGTTGTGAGAGAATAGCGGAATAGAGCGCTACTCCATAAAAAGGACGTCGAGTTTGACGCATGGTGATCCTCACGTTTTTGCATATTTTTTGTAAAACCGTGATTCTTGTCGGAAGTAGACGTATCAAGGTTTTATCGCATTTTTCTACGATGAAAGCCCTCTCATTCATACCCTTTGTAAGCATACAATAGGGGTAATTTGATGTCAATTGATTCCCGTGAAAAACTTCACAAACTCGCAGGGCTCGACATATTGTCGACAAATTTGGGAACAGCAGGCTCAGTTGTTACGGGGATAGGATAGTTTAGGAGGTTAACTATCTAGTTTATGGTGTATTGGTGGTTTATAGATTCGACGTATAGGATAGACTCCAGCGTTGGTAATGAGTCTATTTTGAGTGAATAGAGTTGAAGATTAAGATGTGTACAGTTGTATAGAAAAACTGGCAGCGACCGCCACTTCGCTTTCCGTGGGCTTGGCTTCAGCCTCCCTCCGGGGGTCTTCAGCTCAAGCTTTTCCCACAGGAGTCTTCGTGGCAGGCGCTGCCTTAATGAAAACTACTACGTGATTCCTACGTGATGGCCGTTTTTTCCTACGTGAGCCCCTATAATTCCTACGTCAACCCCAATTTTTTCTACGTGACCCTCTATTTTTACAATCAAGAATCTGTAGACAAAGTAAAGGGCGGTCCCTTTCTTATATGAAGCGAGAAATGTGATGATTTCTCAAGAGGATTCTTCACGGAAACCTAATGATTCCTACGTGAACCTCGTTTTTTCCTACGTGAACCCCTATAATTCCTACGTCAACCCTGATTTTTCCTACGTGACCCTCTATTTTTACAACCAAGAATCTGTAGACAAAGAAAAGGGACTGCCGAGGCGGTCCCTTTTCGTCATTTCTACTTATTTAAATAGACTTTTAATGCTTCAACGATTCTTCTTGATGCTTCTCCGTCACCGTACGGGTTAGATGCATGGGACATTGCGGCATAAGCTTCTTCGTTCGTCAGCAATTCTTTTGCTAAACCATAGATTGTTTCTTCGTCCGTTCCAGCCAGTTTCAAGGTACCAGCTGCAATTCCTTCTGGACGTTCAGTCGTATCACGCAATACAAGAACCGGCTTCCCTAGAGAAGGCGCTTCTTCCTGCACGCCGCCTGAATCGGTCAATATAATGAAAGAACGTGCTGCGAAGTTATGGAAATCAAGTACTTCTAGTGGTTCGATCAAGTGAATACGTGGATCGTTACCGAGTACTTCATTTGCTACTTCGCGTACCGCTGGATTCATATGAACCGGATAGACAACTTGTAAGTCATCATGTTCTTCAATCAAACGTTTGATTGCACGGAACATGTTGCGCATCGGTTCACCCAAGTTTTCACGACGGTGTGCCGTCAATAAAATCATGCGGTCTGAGCCGATTTGTTCCAATACAGGGTGCGTATATTCTTCGCGTACTGTTGTTTTCAACGCGTCAATCGCCGTATTTCCTGTTACAACAATGCGATCTTCCGGTTTATTCTCACGGCGAAGGTTATCAGCCGATACTTCCGTTGGTGAGAAATGAAGGTCCGCCATTACACCAGTTAATTGACGATTCATTTCTTCCGGGTACGGAGAGTACTTATTAAATGTACGAAGTCCCGCTTCCACGTGACCGACTGCGATTTGATTATAGAAAGCCGCTAAGCTAGCAATGAAAGTTGTCGTTGTATCGCCGTGTACTAAAACGATATCAGGTTTCGCTTCTTTCATTACTGCGTCCAATCCTTCAAGTCCACGTGTAGTTACGTCGATCAAAGTTTGGCGGTCTTTCATAATGTTCAAATCAAAGTCAGGCGTGATGCCGAATGTGTCCAATACTTGGTCAAGCATTTGGCGATGTTGTGCCGTTACGGTCACGATTGATTCGATTTCGTCTGCATGTTTTTCTAATTCCAATACGAGTGGTGCCATTTTAATTGCTTCTGGGCGTGTCCCAAAAATCGTCATGACTTTCCATTTTTTCGTCAAGGTCAAAGCACTTCCTTACTTATTTTGTTCCGAACAAACGGTCACCAGCGTCGCCAAGTCCTGGCACGATGTAACCATGGTCGTCCAATTTTTCGTCAAGGGCAGCAATGTAGATATCAACATCAGGATGAGCTTCTTGAAGAACTTCTACACCTTCAGGAGCGGCGATTAAACACATAAATTTAATGTTTTTCGCACCGCGTTTTTTCAATGCGTTGATTGCTACAAGTGCAGATCCACCAGTTGCAAGCATTGGGTCTACTAATATAAAATCACGCTCTTCCACGTCTGCTGGGAGCTTCACATAATATTCGATAGGTTGTAAAGTTTCTGGATCACGGTATAAGCCGATATGACCGACTTTTGCCGCTGGGATTAATGTCAAAATACCATCGACCATTCCGATACCTGCACGTAGAATTGGTACGATGCCTAGTTTTTTACCTGATAATACTTTTGCTTTTGCAGTTGTCACAGGTGTTTCAACATCTACATCGTCTAGAGGCATATCACGTGTAATTTCAAAAGCCATCAATGTAGCTACTTCGTCTACCAATTCACGGAATTCTTTTGTACCCGTTTTCTTGTCACGGATATATGTTAATTTATGTTGGATCAATGGATGATCAAATACGTATACTTTTCCCATTATGTCCTCTCCTTTACGTTCAAACTTTATCTATTATAGCAGAAAAAATTGATAACGCTCGACTCGCTTCAAATTTACATTTTTAAGAAAGTTTCGATTATATGACAACATAACCGTGTAAAAGGTTCCTTTTAGTTTGGAGTGGGTTTTAGTTATACCTCCTCATTCTGAATTGTTCCTTTTCGTGCGCCATTTAATCCCTGTAACGATTGCTTTATTACTTTTCATTATCCATTTATTCCGCTTCAACCAAGGTTTATTCCCGCTCCCTACAAAAATACCCCGATCACGAAGTGTGAGGGGGCTAATTGGTTTGGTTTTCGCTACGCTGCTGTTGGAAAGGTTCCCAGTAAAAAAGACTGCCTGGGCAGTCTTAATTTTTTTGTTTATCCAAAATCGCGTCGATATCTTCTACGGCCATTGGTTTGTAGAAGTAGTAGCCTTGGCCGCGTTTGCATCCAATTGTACGAAGGATAGTGAGTTGCTCGACGGTTTCGATACCTTCTGCGATGGATTGCATGCCTAGATTATTGGCAAGCTGAACGATGGTACGTACAATGGCGAGCGTGCCATCGTTTTCGATTTTCGAGATAAAGCTTCGATCGATTTTGATTTCACTTACCGGCAATTGCTGTAAATAGCTGAGGGATGAGAAGCCCATGCCGAAGTCATCAACAGAACTTTCAAATCCTGCGAGTTTTAATTGTTCAAAGATGTTTTTTGCCATTTCAAAATCGACAAGACCAATACTTTCCGTGATTTCGATGCGAATATATTTCGTTGGAATGCCAAAGCTTTGTATCGCTTGTCGTAAATCTGCGACGAAATATGGATGGAAAAAGTGATCCGTTGAAATATTGATGGCTACTGGCATCAAGCGTTTGCCGTGCTGTTTACGTCTTTGAAGCCACTTTAACACTTTGGTTAAGACAATTTTTTCGATGGCTCTGATTTTACCGGAGTTCTCAGCCGCTGGAATGAAAACATCAGGCGGCACTTCCCCTAGTTCTTTGGAAGACCATCTTGCCAGAGCTTCAAATGAGAATATTTCACCCGTATGTAAATCCACTTTCGGCTGGACATGCACGGAAAATTCATCTTTTTGCAAAGCATGTGAAAGATGATTAATGATGGAAAGTTCCCGCTTCGCTTCTTCGTCCTGATCGACCGTAAAGTAGGACAAGGCATTCCCCGGCCTTTTCTTAGCGTCGGACATGGCGGTATCTGCAGAACGAATCAATTCTTCACTATTGATCAAATTTCCTTGGAAAGGAATGACGCCAATTTTTAGTGTAATAAAGACTTCCTCTTCCCCAATAAGGAAAGGATCATTGGAAATGCCCATAATTCGGGAAGTGTACCGATCGATTTCATACGGTGGAATCAAACTGGCTATTATCAATGCAGGGCTTGCAAACCGTGCGATGACATCATCTGATCTCCTGCAAACCCGTTGAATGCGCTGGCACATCTGCTTGATTAAATCGTCAGCCGCTGCTCGGCCATATACATCTCCAATATGTGCGAACTCGGATGGCTCAATAATGGCAACGAAACCTGGTTCATTTTCATTCATTAAATCCTTTAATTCATTAATGAAATAATGTCGGTTTGGAATACCGGTATCAGAGTCCATATATGCAAGTCGCAATACTTCTTCCTGGTGATCTGAGTACTTAACGGCAAGCGAGATAAGTGGAGCCAAACGTTCTATGAATTCCAGATCAACGTCACGCGGTTTATTTGGTTTTGTAAAATAAGTCGCGATCGTTCCTACTACTTTTTGGTCTTGTGTCACGATTGGAATGGACCAGCAAGCTCGCAAGTTATATGACAGGGCAAGTTCTTTGTAGTCAGCCCAAAGAGGATCTGTTTCAATATCCGTAACGATGACTTTTTCTTTCGTATATGCGGCCGTTCCGCAAGAACCTACATTCAATCCTATTTTCGTTCCGTGAATGATTTGGTTGTAACTCTCAGGAAGTGAACGCGCTGCTGCCACAATTAAACGGTCATCAGAATCGAGCAATAAAATAGAGCTTTTCGTATGTTGTTGGAAGAAACTTTCTGCCACATCACAAACTTTTTGAAGCAATACATTTAGCGCGTATCCTTTTTCTATTCCTTGATAGATTTCTTGTTGCACGAGAAACAGTGCTTCCGTTTGTTTTCGGTTGGTGACGTCCATTTGCAACCCTATATGGTATAAGAGCTTGTCTTTTTCATCGCGAAGCGGCTGGATGACTAATTCATTCCAAAATGGAGTACCATCTTTTCGATAGTTTAATAGTTCTGTATGTACAGGATTTCCATCCTCAAGTTGATTTTGTATGCTGTAAACGGAGCTGACTAACGTCTCTGGGCCTTGTAGGAAACGACAATTTTCACCAAGGACTTCCTCGCGGGAATAGCCGCATAATCGTAAAAACGCATCGTTTACATAGACTATCGGATTGTTAGGTTGATCTGGATCGGTCACGACAAAACTCGTTTGGTATTGGTCTCCTAAACGACATAACCAATCAAATAAAAGATCTTTGCTTAATTGTCTTGGATAATTTGTCTCCACAACCCCAACTCCTTTCCGTGTATCTTCTTAGTCTTATCGTAGTTGAATTCGACAGAAAAAGCTATATATGATTGCATAAATATTCCAAACATTCGGAATTCCTCATGATATGGATTTTCCGTATAAACTTCCCATGTTTTCTCTATTACTACGAATGTTAAAATCTATTTGTTATACCGTATTTAACCCAATTTCTAGCTTTCTAATCGTGAATATACGAATTAATGATAAAAGCACCACAGACGCGAAGTCCATGGTGCCTTAAATTTGAGTTTAGCGATAAGTTCGGTTCTTTTTATTGAATCCTTTTCCATAATAATAGAACGTTAAGAAGACTAACCATAGAGGCCCAATAATCAGCGCGATTCTTGTGTCTGGATTATACGCCATGACAATAATTACGAACGCCAGGAACGCAAGTGCGATATACGATGTAAGCGGGAAGAAAGGAACTTTGTATTTCAGTTTTGCTTTCTCTGCCGGTTTGAGTTGTTTGCGGAACTGTATTTGAGAAATCAGGATAATTCCCCACGTCCAGATCGCCCCAAAAGTAGCGATACTCGTTACCCACGTAAACACTTTAGCTGGAACAATGTAATTCAAGATTACGCCAACCAATAAAACAGTTGCTGTTGCAATGACCGCTTTTCCAGGGACACCGTTTCTTGTCAGGTGTGCAAATTTCTTTGGTGCTTCCCCGTGTTCTGCTAGGTTGAATAACATTCTTCCCGTACTAAAAATTCCACTGTTACAAGAAGATAATGCTGCTGTCAAAATAACGAAGTTGATGATACCAGCTGCACCCGGAATCCCGATTTGTTCAAATGCCATAACAAACGGACTTCCTTTTGATCCAATTTCCTCCCAAGGATAAATGGACATAATGACAAACAGTGCACCTACGTAGAAAATCAAAATACGCCAGAAAACCGTATCAATGGCTCTTGCCAACGATTTCTCTGGATTTTTCACTTCACCAGCGGTTACGCCGATCATTTCAATGCCAAGGAATGCAAACATAACCATTTGCAGTGATAACAAGAGACCTTCTATCCCATTCGGGAAAAAGCCTCCATGTGCCCATAAATTACTGATGCCGGTTGCAATGCCGCCGTTACCAAATCCAAAGACAATCATGCCTAACCCGATAAAAATCATCGCAATAATCGTGACAATTTTAATTAATGCAAACCAGAATTCCAGTTCACCATATGCTTTTACTGCTAAGAAGTTAATGGAAGCCATTGCGACTAACGCAGCCAACGCCCAGATCCAGCGTGGTGTGTCTGGGTACCAGTATTCCATGTAAATTCCAACGGCCGTAATTTCAGCCATACACGTGACTACCCATAAAAACCAATAATTCCATCCAGTTATGTATCCAGCCAACGGTCCTAAGTAATCACGTGCGTATTTACTGAAAGACCCTGCTACCGGTTTATGAATAGCCATTTCTCCAAGTGCTCTCATTATAAAGAACATCATCATCCCGGCTACTGCATATCCTAGTAATATACTCGGTCCCGCTAACTTAATTGCAGTTGCAGATCCAAGAAACAGTCCAACTCCGATGGCCGCTCCTAAAGACATTAACGTGATATGCCTTTCTTCAAGCCCCCGTTGAAGACCTTTTGATTGCGTCTTACCCTTCATTGTTGCGTCCCCCTTAGTCCTTCTGTTCATCTTGATGAAATTATTATTTTTAATAGTATAATACTTTTGCGAAAAAAGTATTATATTAATATAAAACATTTTTAATAGTTTGACTAGTTACAATTGTGCTAGTTCGAGCGACGTTTTTCCTATGAAAGATAGTTTTTATGCCTCTACACCAATATTATTGCGTTTGATTTCGTAGGGATAGAGTTTTATGACCTTCTTTGGAATACCCTTGAATTAACTAATTAAAACATTATTCTAATTATAAAAAATTTTCACTCTGACTACCTATTATATTATTTTAATATTTCAAATAGAATGTTTTTTGGAAGGATTTTTTTGGGTGAACATAGTGATTCCTACGTGAACGACGATTTTTACAACGTGAACCTCGATTTTTCCTACGTCATCCCCGTTTTTTCCTACGTGACTGTTAAATTTTACAACAAGACAAAAAAAGAAGGTCATCTCCTGATCGGGAGATGACCTTCTTTCTTAATTATTGATAAAGTGGGAACTTCGAAGTAAGTGCTGCTACGCGTTCAGCCGCTTCTTTATGAACCGCTTCGTCTTCATGGTTTTTCAACAACTTCGCCATGATGGAAGCAATTTCTTTCATTTCAGGTTCTTTGAAGCCACGAGAAGTTACAGCTGGCGTTCCGATTCGAATACCAGAAGTAACGAATGGACTTTGTTTATCGAATGGAATCGTGTTCTTATTAACGGTAATGCCCACTTCGTCCAACAACTTCTCTGCTACTTTACCAGTTAAGTTTAAAGAATTTAAGTTAACTAGTAACAAATGATTGTCTGTACCGCCTGAAACGACATCAATGCCTTCATCTATCAAGCAGGTTGCCAATGCCTTCGCATTTTTAACCACTTGTTGAATGTAAGTTTTGAATTCAGGTTGTTGCGCTTCTCCGAATGCCACTGCTTTCGAAGCAATTACATGCATCAATGGACCGCCTTGAATTCCCGGGAAAATGGTTTTATCAATTTTCTTCGCAAATTCTTCAGTTGTCAGGATCAATCCACCACGTGGACCACGAAGTGTTTTATGCGTTGTTGACGTTACGAAATGCGCGTGTGGTACTGGATTTGGATGTTCGCCCGCAGCTACTAAGCCAGCGATGTGCGCCATATCAACCATCAAGTAGGCACCAACTTCGTCTGCAATTTCACGGAATTTCGCAAAATCAAGCGTACGAGAATACGCACTTGCCCCTGCAACGATCATTTTTGGTTTATGTTGCATTGCTTTTTCGCGTACATCCGAGTAATCGATTGTTTCAGTAATTTCGTCAACACCGTATTCAACGAAGTTGTATTGAATTCCGCTGAAGTTAACTGAAGAACCGTGTGTCAAGTGACCGCCATGGGATAAATTCATTCCCAAAACTGTGTCCCCTTGCTCAAGTACTGTCATGTAAACCGCCATGTTAGCTTGTGAGCCAGAATGAGGTTGTACGTTTGCGTGTTCGGCACCGAAAATTTCTTTCAAGCGGTCACGTGCAATGTTTTCTACTACATCTACGTGTTCACAGCCACCATAGTAGCGTTTCCCTGGGTAGCCTTCAGCGTATTTATTCGTTAATACAGACCCTTGAGCTTCCATTACAGCTTCTGAAACAAAGTTCTCAGATGCGATTAATTCAATATTCCCTTGTTGACGAGTTTTTTCAGCAGTCATTGCCTCAAAAACGGCTTGGTCTTGCGCAGCAATCTTCTTCATGTGTCCATATCCCCTTTATGTCTACTTGATTTTATATACTGCTCGCTCTCCGCCGATTAGTTTCGGTCGGGTCGTTGCGAGTGTGACAATCGCTTCACCAATTTGTTTTACTGTTGTTCGGATTGGCACGGCAACATGTTTCATGTGCATGCCAATCAAAGTTTGTCCAATATCGATACCACCATGGGCTTGCACATGCTCGACCACAACCGGATCATTGAAATGTGTATAGGCATAGGCAGACATGGAACCTCCCGCTTTTTGAACAGGAATGACATTTACCGGTTCCAGCCCGTAAGCAAGTGCCGTTTGTCGTTCCATCGTAAGCGCTCGGTTAATATGCTCGCATCCTTGAAAAGCTAAATGAATTTCATGCTTTTTGGCAAATGTTTGTAAAGGTTTAAATAAGCTTTCCGCCACTTCAAGCCCCCCTGCCGAGCCGATGCGTTTCCCCACAATTTCGGAGGTCGAGCATCCAATCACAATGATTTGCCCTGGTGTGAACGTGACTTGTGTCGCAAACTCACTGAGCAATTGTTCGAGTTGCGGCTGCCACATTGTGTGTGCATCCATATGACCAAACTCCTTTAGTTGTTTTCGAGTTCAGAAAGTTTGGCAATGCGACGTTCGTGACGTCCGCCTTCAAACTCGCCTTCTAACCATGTTTTTACAATTTCTCGCGCCAGGCCGCCACCAATTACACGCTCGCCCATTGCTAATATATTGGTATCATTATGTCCACGTGTTGCTTTTGCGCTGAACACATCGTGAACCAATGCACAACGAATACCTTTTACTTTATTGGCTGCAATTGACATGCCAATACCTGTACCGCAAATTAAGATGCCTCGGTCAAATTTTCCTTTAGCAACACCCTCAGAAACAGGTCCTGCGTAGTCTGGATAATCAACTGAATCGCTCGTTTGTGGACCGAAATCCTGATATGTGTGTCCCAGTTCATCAAGTAAAGAAGTAATTTCTTTACGCAAATTATTGCCCCCGTGATCGGAAGATATCGCGATATTCATTTCAGTCCCTCTTTTCTATTCAGATTCTTTTTAATCTTACCATTTTTACTAAGAAAAGCGCAAAGTGCCTTTCTAGCCATTCTTATTTTTGGGATTTGGTGCGCTGTCTCATTAAATTAACTTGGAGGTGAGATGTGTTTGAGCGATAAACGCTTCAATTTGAGCGAAAATTCCTCTGTGTGAACGATAAATCTCCAGTTTGAGCGATAACCCGCTGATATGAGCGTTAAATTTTTCACAATCTCAAAATGTGGTAAAAACCTGTTTCACAAGTCTACTAGAACTGAGATATCACTTCTTTCCAACAGGAGCGTAGCGAAAAGGTCCATTAAATCTTTAAACCTGAATGGGAGCCTTCATCTAATTCGCTTCAGGCTCTTTTCTGTGAGTGACGGTTGCGACTTCGTTTCGGCAAGTTATATCACTTCTTTCCAACAGAAACGTAGCAAAAATCTTAATCAAATAAGCTTTAACACAACAAAAAAAACAGCTCCATTATTCGGGAGCTGTCATTCTTCTTCATTTAACTTCATATGTAATTCATTCGTCAGCTGTGTGAGTTCCAGGAATGTTTGACGGTACATGTGTGCGTCTCCTCCAAATGGGTCGGACACGTCATGAGAGCCATATGGGCGAACGTATTCTTTCAGGGTGAAGATTTTGTCTGCAGCAAAAGGAAAGGCTTGCATGATCATTTGCTTATGTGCGGTTGTCATCGTCAAAACCAGATCCGCCCAGCGTATATCCTCTTCATTTACCTGACGGGAATAATGTGTGAAATCAATGCCGGCTTCACGAATGACTTGCTTGGCATTTTCAGAAATGTCCCCATCCTCCATGGCATAGATTCCTGCAGAACGGACGTCCATTCCTTCCTTATTATGAGACTGGAAAATCGCTTCTGCCATCGGACTGCGGCATGTATTTCCGGTACAAACGAAATAGATGTTCATGTAAATCCCTCATTTGTTTAGCAAAGTGAGCAAGCCCATCATGATGAGACATACTCCTGATATGCGTGTAAGCAATGGCCCTTTGATCAGTTTGCTTTTTAGCGCTACATAAGAGAATGATAGGGCAAAAAAGCCGGCACTGAATAAGAAAAACCATTTATGTAATTGAAGCATACCAAAAGATAAGCTAACTGAAAAGGTATCAAGGCTGACAACTATGGCAAGAAGCATCGGGGGAATGATTGTAGATTTAGGTTTCTGTTGGTACAAACACAAATGCACACCTGTTAGAAATAACAGCACACTGGAAATAAGACGCCCACCTTCTACGATGAACGAGGTTACCCACTCTCCCGCAAGGAACCCAAGGAGCGGGAAAATCATATGTAAAATTCCTGTCCAAATGGCAAGGATGAGCGGGAAGCGGATTTTTGGCAATACACTATACAGCGCGACAACATCCAGTGCGGTAAGGAGACCCGCAAACATTTCTGTAGACAATGAAAAAATCTCCCCTCTCTTTTGCATTGCTACTAGCTTATGCAAAAAAGGAAGAGATTAGGAGTACCACCAGTTGCCATCCGCCGCTTTTTCTAAACGATTGAAAATAGCTGCACCCACGCCTGTTCTTTCAGGTACTGTCACCAAAATCACATCGGCTGTGGTCTCATCACAGGCACGTAAATGTGCGTATAAATAGTGTGCGGAAGCTTCAAGTTTTTTTGAATCGCCAAGTGAGAAGAACCAGTCCGCCTCACTTTGACGGAAATCATCTGGAGCAAGTAAAGCAACTTTCTGCTGTTTCATATGTATAGACTCAATGGCATTCTTCACTTCATCCACGTCTGGATTAATTAAATACACAGGAGCGTCCGGTGCATAGTGTGCATATTTCATACCAGGTGCCCGTGGTACAGATGCTTCATCCAATTTTGTTGTATCCGGTTCAATCACTTCTCCGATGACTTCGCGCATCATTTGAGCGGTTACCCCACCTGGTCGAAGGATTACTGGAGGATCTATCGTGAAATCCACTACTGTTGATTCAAGCCCGATTCCTGTAGCTCCACCATCCAGAATCATTGGAATTCGTCCCTCTAAATCTTTTTCCACATGTAGCGCTGTCGTCGGGCTTGGTTTACCACTGCGATTTGCACTAGGTGCCGCAACAGGTTTGTTCAACATCTTCAATAAATCAAGTGCCACAGGATGATCAGGCATCCGCAATCCGACTGTTGATAAGCCAGCTGTTACATTGGAAGCAAAGGTATTTGGTTTTGCATTCAGGATTAAAGTTAACGGCCCCGGCCAAAACGCTTTAATGCATGCTCGTGCTTTATCAGGAACAGACGTTACATATTTTTCGATATCGTTAGCTGCGCCTACATGAACAATTAAAGGATTGTCAGATGGTCGGCCTTTTGCCTCGAAAATTTTCGCGACGGCTTTTTCATCCGTTGCAATTGCACCCAAACCGTAAACTGTTTCAGTTGGAAATGCGACAACTTCACCGGCATTTAATTTTTCCACAGCTTGTGAATAAACTACGTTTTTATTCACATTGTTATCCACAATTAGTTTTTTCGTTTTCATGCGATAATTCTCCTTTCTTTAAGGATTTCGTGTTAGTTATGCACATCTTGTTGATAACTAGGTGCGTAAATGTGTATAACTCTTACCAAAACTTGCTTTTTATCCACTCCCATGTCCAAAACTTCACGGGCTCTTCTTTCACTTCTTCTTCTCGATAACATACTTTCGGGAATAATGCGCACCACCAGTTGTCGCCTTTGCCACTTCCGATTGTTAACACTAGCGCTTGGTGGAAATCTTGTGCATAAAAGTATGTTCCGTCTGTTTTTGGTGGAATTAATGCCTTTTCCAAACTGATATGAATGGCTTGTTTAGTGATAGATTGTGCCTTTGATGTAATTTCAGTGGATAACTTATTCAATTCTTTTTCTAGTTGTGCCGTTGTTTGAACACTCGCAGCTGCTTTTTCAAGAAGTGGCTGGATTTCTTGCTGAATTAACGATTTGACTTGTTGATCTTCGTCCGTGTTGCTGTTTGCGACGATTCTTATTTGTATAGCGTCCGCGGGCACTGCTTCTGCCGCTCCGCTGATAACTGGTAATAAAAATAGTAACGTTTGGATGAATACGAGCGATAGAATCAATTCAATCCATGGAGACCGCTTCGTTTGTTGTTCTTCGTTTCTGAAAATCTCGTAATCTTGTATCACTGTTCATTCCCCCTTGACCACATTGTGGACAAGGTGTTGATAGTTTATACACGAATCTCACAAAAAATCATTCTTTCTTTTCCGTTTATATCTTTTACGATATAAACTTGAGCTGAAGGAAATGATTTTTGGAAGAAAGATTGGACAGCCGGACCTTGAGAATAGCCAATTTCCAGGCCAATCAGTGCCGGACGATTCATGAGTGCCGGTAGTTCCTCCGCTAACCTTTTATATAATTGAAGTCCTTGCTCATCCGCAAAAAGAGCACTATGTGGTTCATAGTTTAGAACAGTATCTGATAGAGTCGGAGCTTCATCGTGTGCAATATAAGGTGGGTTTGATAATACAATATCCCATTTTTCACTAGAAATAGGTGCCGTCAAATCCCCATGCTTGAACGTGATGTCCGCTCCAAGTTCAGCTGCATTTGCTTGAGCTACTTCCAATGCCTGTGTGGATAAATCCGTTGCAGTGACTTTTAGAGTTGGTACTTCCGCTTTCATTGTAATGGCGATTGCCCCACTGCCTGTTCCTATATCGGCAAGGGTTAAATCATTATTGCTGAACAAACGCTTCATTCGGGAAGTTGTCTCTACAATCAGTTCTTCCGTTTCAGGACGCGGAATAAGGACATGCTCATTCACAGAAAACGTACGACCATAAAATTCTTCGAAACCGATAATGTATTGAACCGGCTTTCCGTCCTTGTGCTGTTCAATGAGTGACCAATACTGATCAAATTGTTCGGCAGAGATTTCTTCACGCATATCCATTAGCAACTGGACGCGAGTTTTATTTAATACATGTTGAAGCAACATTCGCGCGACAGGTTCTTCACGTCCATTTTCTATTAAAAAAGACGAGGCTCGCGCGAGAGCCTCGTATACATATTTACACATTGGTTTCATTCATGCGCTCAAGTCGTTCGGATTGATCTGTCATAATAAGAACATTCACGATTTCGTCGAGTTTGCCTTCCATGATTTGATCCAATTTTTGAATCGTCAATCCAACGCGGTGATCGGTCACACGGTTTTGTGGATAATTATATGTGCGAATTCGTTCTGAGCGGTCTCCTGAACCAACTGCAGATTTACGGACAGCATCATATTCAGCTTGAGCTTCTTGGCGGAATTTATCGGCAACACGAGCACGAAGAACCGTCATCGCTTTCGCTTTGTTTTTAATTTGTGATTTTTCATCTTGGCAAGTAACGACTGTTCCGGTTGGAATATGTGTTAAACGAACCGCTGACATCGTTGTATTAACAGACTGACCGCCGGCACCTGAAGATGCATACGTATCAGTACGGATATCATTTTCATGAATTTCCACATCGACTTCTTCCACTTCAGGAAGACATGCAACAGTCGCTGTTGAAGTATGAATGCGTCCACCAGATTCTGTTTCCGGAACACGTTGAACACGGTGAGCACCGTTTTCATATTTCATTTTCGAATACGCGCCGTTCCCGTTGATCATGAAAATGACTTCTTTATAGCCACCGATTCCGGTCGGAGAAGCATCCATAATCTCGATTTTCCAGCCTTGCGTATCTGCGTAGCGGCTGTACATACGGAATAAGTTCCCTGCAAATAGAGCAGCTTCATCACCACCAGCAGCTCCTCGAATTTCCATGATTACGTTTTTCTCGTCATTCGGGTCTTTTGGAATCAATAACAGTTTTAAACGCTCTTCCAACTCTTCAATCTGAGCTGCCAGGTCGTTCATTTCTTCTTTTACCATCTCACGCATATCTGCATCAAGCTTATCGTCAAGCATCGCTCTAGCGTCTGCATGCTGTTCTTTCACTTCTTTGTATTCACGGTACGCATTAACTGTATCTTGTAAGTCAGACTGTTCTTTCGAAAGCGTACGTAATTTATTCATATCATTAACAATCTCAGGGTCACTGAGCAATTCATTCAAGCGATCATATCGGTCTTCTACCGATTGTAAGCGATCAAACATACTTTCACCTCATCCGTTCATGTGTTTAACAGTATAATTATATAGAAAAAGAGGGGAAATTGCCACTCTAGCATGGAAAAGTGGAAAGGTGCGGCGTTCGCACACGGGAAGCGTCTTACGAAAAAAGAAAAAGAGCAGCTCTGGCTACTCTTTGTCGTACACTAATGAAGTTTGATGGGTAACGCCTGCTGGTACTTCGTGGTGATGACGGCAACGCGGTTCATAAGCTTCAGTTGCACCAATCAAAATGATAGGATCTTCGTAGCCAGCTGGTTCTCCATTGATCAGACGTTGCGTTCTGCTTGCAGGTGACCCACATACTTGGCATACAGCCTGTAATTTTGTTACAAGTTCAGCCATAGCCATTAAAGTTGGCATTGGACCAAAGGGTTCGCCTCTGAAATCTTGATCTAGACCGGCAACTATTACTCGGAAGCCGTGATTCGCAAGTCGTTGGACAACCTCGACAATACCTTCATCGAAAAATTGTGCTTCATCAATCCCAATCACATCATATTCATCCGAAATATAAGCCAAAATATCTTTTGAACGTTCAACCGGAATCGCTATTACCTTCGTGCCGTTGTGACTAACTACTTCTTCTTCACTATATCGATTATCTAAACGCGGTTTGAACACAGCAATTTTTTGCTTAGCAAATTGCGTGCGTCGCACACGACGAATTAATTCTTCTGATTTCCCGGAAAACATACTTCCGCAAATGACTTCTACCCAGCCAGTTTGTGACATCACGTACATGGAAGTCACTCCTTTCAAAACTCTCTATTCCCTATCATACAGAAAATCATATTGTATTTCCCGTCTTTTTTTTCATGAAGATATGTGATATGGAGTCACTAACAGTAAAACCCACTAAGCAATAGCGTGTGGGGCATTTCAAAAGGTTTTAAAAGCTTTGGAATGGGGCTGTTCGCTTTGGCTCGGCAGCCTTTTTTGTGAAGTGCCGTTGTGTGGTAAATGGGATTCCTACGTGGGTCGCGATTTTTCCTACGTCAAGCCGTTTTTTTCCTACGTCACCTGTCGTTTTTCCTACGTGAACCCCGAATTTTACAACTGAGCGTCCGCTCACCGATTCACTAACCTCTAAACTTGCTATTAATGCCACGGAAATGCTAGTTTAATAATATATCTGAAAATTCAATCATAGGAAGGGGAATTATTATCTTTACGGAACGAATAGTACCAAAGGAATTTCATGTTTATAATCGTGCTCTTCATCGATTTCCATTAAATCATCCTAATTTATCGCAATTTTTATCTAAAATAAAAGGTATGGAAGCAGGATTTGTCGGTGAAACCTATGCAGATCGATTCCTTCATCAAATTGACTTCCCAAAAAGTCATGCTATTTTTAAGGGTCTGCATATCCAAACCGGACCACACTCTTATCTACAAGTCGATACGCTTATTGTTACACAGAAATATATCGCTATACTTGAAATCAAGAATATCAAAGGGAAAATCTACTTTCAGAAAAACCCAAAACAACTCGTTCGCGAATTAAACGGACAGTCGGAAACCTATAAGTGTCCGGAACAACAAATTCTCCGACACCAACTAAAACTTCAAAAACTTTTGTCACATCTTAAAATTGACTTGCCTATTCACAATCGAATCGTCTTCGCTTTTTCATCCACCCACATTGTGGAACCCCCTGAAGAAGTAACAATCCTGATGGCTTGTGATCTCCCCAATCATATCGATAAACTCAACCAACTCCCAGATGTTATTCGCCCAACTACCTTTAAAAAATTAATCCAATTTCTTACGACGAATTTAAGTACTTATCATCCATCTCCTATAGCCGATCAATTTCAATTTGACTGGAACTCTTTAAAAACTGGTGTGTTCTGTCCAAGTTGTAATATGAAAATCAGCTCACAAATGAGATGCCCTTCTTGCAAAGTTTCTCGGCAAACACTGTATCACCTTGCTCTTGAGGAATGGTTTTATCTTTGTAAAACATCCATTTCAAACAAAGAATGTGTTCATTTTCTCGATCTGAAAGATAAGTATGCGGCAAGCTATCTCTTTAAAAAGTTTAACCTTGAATCTCAAAGTCTTAACAAGTATCGACGCTATCTCTATACTAATAATGTCTGGATAACTAAAGAATCTACAGTTACGGACAATTAGCTTTTGGATACGAGTCTGTCTCTAGCAAGGCGGCTGGATCATTAGAGGTTTTGAAAAGCTTTGAATGGGGCTGTTCGCTTCGCTCGGCAGCCTTTTTTTGTGAAGTGCTGGTGTGTGGAAAGTGGGATTCCTACGTGGGTAGCGATTTTTCCTACGTCAACTCTTAAGCCCCCTTAAAGTTTTAGACACCATAAAGTAAGCGAGTTACAATATAACCAAACTTGTGAGCGGATGTTTAAATCGAATAGGAGGGGAAAGAAAATGCCTAATAAGAAAATTGCCGTAGTTGAAGAAGTGAAAAAGAAATATGTTCGCATGGCATTAGAAACAGGAAACAACGCTTCCATTGCACGAAAAGCTGGAATCGATCGTTCAACATTAAAAAAGTGGATGATTGAATACCAAGATGAGGTTAGCGATCAAATGGAAAAAGAGGATATTTCCATCCTTTCGGATGAGCCTACACATGACGAACTCCAGAAGAAATATGATCAGGCCATGAAGCTATTGGGTGAAAAAGAACTTGAAGTCGCCTTCTTGCGAGAAA
>NZ_JAMKBJ010000005.1 GCF_027563315.1 Paenisporosarcina quisquiliarum | reverse complement strand
ACTCAAAAAAGTCTAGTGATAATGGCAAAGAGGTCACACCCGTTCCCATACCGAACACGGAAGTTAAGCTCTTTAGCGCCGATGGTAGTTGGGGGTTTCCCCCTGTGAGAGTAGGACGTCGCTAGGCAAAGTAAAAAACCGGTACCTTTCGGGGTATCGGTTTTTTTGTGTTCTTTTTTAAGGGTTTGAACAGGAGCGTAGCGGAAAAAAACCATTAAGAGTCTTATGCTAGCGATGTTTTGAACCCGAAGCCCAAATGGGAGCCATTCCACTGACGTTGCATGGCTCTTTTCTGTTGGAGAGGGATTCTTTAGAGCAATTCGATCAATTGGACGTCAGTTGATTCAGCAAGTGAACTTACGAGTGAGACGGATTTGAGCGATAAAGTGGCTTATATGAGCGATAAATCCTCCGAGTGAGCGACAAATCTCCTGTATGAGCGATAAAAACCGTCATATGAGCGATAAAAATAAGAAAGCAACTTTCACAATCAAAACCTTGTTTCATGCGCCAACTTAACTTGCCTTATAAGACAACACAATATAATCTATTCACCAGTTTGACTAAGTACTTTCTAAATCTATTTAATAAATTCCTCCCTAATATCAAACCTCCCACTACATAGTAACCTTGATGGTGAGACAAACTACGTAATACATAATTAACTTTACAATTTACGGAAATACAGCAAATCCCTTGTATTATGTAGGTTTCTCCAATAAGATAGGGGCTTAAAGTTTTTCTTAGAAGGGAAGTCTAAAATGAGTACTGAAGCCCTAATGATGGTCTTAATTATATTTAGTATAAATATTGTCTATGTGTCGTTTTTTACAGTGCGCATGATTATGACGCTGAAAGGCTATCGCTATTTCGCCGCGTTTATCAGCACAATTGAAGTGGTCATTTATGTTGTCGGACTTGGTCTGGTATTAGACAACTTGAATGAAATCCAAAACCTTGTAGCGTATGCAGTTGGTTATGGAACAGGCGTCATCGTTGGTACGAAAATTGAAGAGAAGATGGCCCTTGGTTACATTACGGTAAATGTGATTACGACGGAAGAGAATCGCGTATTACCCCGACTTTTGCGTGATAAAGGGTATGGTGTTACGGATTGGGAAGCGAATGGTCTTGAAGGAAACCGTAAAGCCATGCAGATTCTAACTCCACGAAAATATGAATTGAAACTGTATGCAACGATTAAAGAGCTTGATCCAAAAGCCTTCATTATTGCGTATGAGCCGAAAACAATTCATGGCGGATTCTGGGTGAAGACTGTTAGGAAAGGAAAGCTATTTAAATGAAGAAAAAGACGGTTTGGTTTGAAGTGGCAGAGAATGAAACGATTGATGATTGTCTGAAACGGATGCAGACGGAAGGCTATATGCCAACCGGCCGAAGAGAAGAGCCTATGTTCCAGGAAGTGAATGGAGAAATCGTTCCTATTCGCCAAATCATTCAATTTAAAGGTACTTACATCTCTGAATAACCATAAAATAGGCTAAAAACCGAACGATATTGTTTTCTGAAAATTTATCGTTCGCATTTAAGCGTTGACGCAAGCTCCGCCTCTTGATAAAATGTGAATATAGGAACAACGATACTCCCCATATATGCTAAAGAATTGGCTTTAGCGTCTCTACCAGGTCACCGTAAATGACCGGACTATGCGGGAAAGCAACTTTTGGATGTATGAATGAAGGAAGTGAGTCTGCATATGTATATGTCAGCTATTCATGACCCAATTTCTATAAAGTCCTCAAGTAAACTGCTTTTCATGCATAATGAGCAGTTTATTTGAGGACTTTTTACTTTTATCAACAAAAAGATTTTTATGTTAGGTTGGAGCGCACACGAAATGAAACAGCGCTTTAAGCTTTTCAATAAAGGAGCGATTTCAGATGAATGCAAAAATCGGCGTGATCATGGGAAGCTCAAGTGATTGGGAAACAATGAAACATACATGTGACATATTAGATGAACTGCAAGTCCCTTATGAAAAAAAAGTAGTATCAGCTCACAGGACGCCAGACTTAATGTTTGAGTATTCTGCCTCAGCAAGAACAAGAGGCATTCAGGTGATTATTGCTGGTGCTGGTGGAGCAGCGCATTTACCAGGTATGGTTGCGTCGAAAACGACGTTACCGGTTATCGGTGTTCCAATTCAATCCAAAGCATTGAATGGCCTTGATTCATTATTATCGATTGTACAAATGCCAGGCGGTGTTCCTGTTGCAACCGTAGCAATCGGCAAAGCAGGTGCAACGAACGCAGGGTTGTTAGCAGCACAAATGCTGGCAATGACCGATCAAACGCTGGCACATAATCTCGACTTGAGACGTGAAGCAACGAAGGAAAAAGTATTTGAAAGCAACGGTGACCTCATATGATGAAAACCATTTCTCCGGGGCAAACGATTGGAATTATTGGTGGGGGTCAATTAGGACGCATGATGGCTTTGGCAGCCAAAGAAGCCGGATTTAAAATTGCCGTACTCGACCCAGCGATGGAATCGCCTTGTGGTCAAATCGCAGACATCCAAATCGTTGCACCATATAACGATCAATCCGCACTGGAAGAACTTGCAGATGTAAGTGATGTCATTACGTACGAATTTGAAAATATTGATTATGAAGGACTTAAGAGATTAGCAGAATACGCTTATCTTCCTCAAGGGGCAGAACTTGTCCGCATTACACAAAATCGGATTACCGAAAAAGCGGAGATTCGCCAGGCGGGTGTACCGGTTGCAAACTATATTGTTGCGACAAGTATTGTAGAATTGAAAGCGTGTATAGCTGAAGTCGGTTTCCCTTGTATCGTTAAAACGGCTTACGGCGGTTATGATGGCAAAGGTCAAGTGAAGCTTGAGTCACACGCAGATTTAATGCTAGCTGCACCATTATTCGATTATGGAGCATGTGTTGCAGAAGCGTACGTGCCATTCGTTAAAGAAATTTCAGTTATCGTACAGCGTAATGGCAACGGGGAAACCTATTGTTTGCCTGTCGGTGAAAATATTCATAAAGATCATATTTTACACGAAACGATTGTCCCAGCTCGTGTATCTGAAGCGATTCTGACACAAGCTACAGAAGCGGCAGAACAAATTGCGGATCATCTACAGTTAATCGGTACATTGGCAGTTGAAATGTTTGTGCTGAAAGATGACTCGATTGTGATTAATGAGTTGGCACCACGTCCTCATAACTCAGGACACTATTCAATAGAAGGCAGTACGATTTCGCAGTTCCATCAGCATGTGCGTGCCATTTGCGGGTGGCCTTTACGTAAGCCGGTGCTACATCAACCGACGGTCATGGTCAATGTGCTTGGAGAACACGTCGTTCCCTTATCAAACGCGATTTCCAAATACCCAGACTGGTCCATTCATCTATACGGCAAAGAAGAAGCAAAAACAAAACGTAAAATGGGGCATGTGACCATTTTGACAAACGACTTAAATCAAACACTACAAGAAATCGAGCATTCCGGCATTTGGTCGGAATAGAAGGAGAACTTTATGATTGAACGTTATACTCGCCCTGAAATGGGAGCAATTTGGACAGAACAAAATAAATACCAAGCATGGTTGGAAGTTGAGATTTTAGCATGTGAAGCATGGGCTGAACTTGGCGATATTCCGAAAGAAGATGTAGCAAAAATTCGTGCAAATGCTTCATTTGATATCAACCGTATCCTTGAAATTGAAGAAGAAACACGTCACGATGTCGTAGCTTTCACACGTGCGGTTTCCGAAACATTAGGGGATGAGCGTAAATGGGTTCATTACGGCCTTACATCAACAGACGTTGTGGACACAGCGCTCTCTTACATCATCAAGCAAGCGAATGAAATCCTTCGTAAAGACTTGAACAATTTCGTTGAGATCTTGGCGAATAAAGCAAAAGAACATAAATTCACAGTCATGATGGGACGTACGCATGGCGTGCACGCTGAGCCAACGACTTTCGGCTTGAAATTGGCATTATGGCATGAAGAAATGAAACGTAACGTTGAGCGTTTTGAAGCGGCTGCGAAATCAATTGAAACAGGCAAAATGTCTGGTGCAGTTGGTACTTATGCAAACATCGATCCTTTTGTAGAGAAATATGTATGTGAAAATCTAGGCATTACGGCATCACCGATTTCAACGCAAACATTGCAACGTGACCGCCATGCGCAATACATGAGCACCATTGCTTTGATTGCGACGTCTGTAGAGAAGTTTGCAACCGAAATTCGTGGACTGCAAAAATCAGAAACTCGTGAAGTGGAAGAATCATTTGCAAAAGGTCAAAAAGGATCTTCAGCTATGCCACATAAACGTAACCCGATCGGTTCTGAAAACATGACGGGACTGGCACGTCTGATTCGCGGATATATGTTAACTGCTTATGAAAATGTTTCTTTATGGCATGAACGCGATATTTCACATTCTTCAGCTGAACGCGTCATTTTACCGGATGCAACGATTGCTTTAAATTACATGCTGAACCGTTTCGGTAACATCGTGAAAAACTTAACGGTATTCCCAGAGAATATGAAACGCAATATGGATAGTACACTTGGATTGATTTATTCTCAACGTGTCCTTCTTGCGTTAATCGACAAAGGAATGGCTCGTGAAGAAGCGTACGATACAGTGCAACCTTGTGCGATGGAAGCATGGGAAAACCAAATTGCTTTCCGTGGGGTTGTTGAACAGAACGAAACGATTACTTCACAACTGTCCAAAGAAGAATTGGATGATTGCTTTGACTATAACTACCATATCCAACATGTCGACATGATTTTCGAGCGTCTCGGACTAAACTAATCGGGGGAATTCACGTGGAAAAAGGTCAGCTTTTGTATGAAGGTAAGGCGAAACGATTATATACAACAGACAAAGAAGATATTCTTTTTGTGGAATACAAAGATAGTGCAACTGCATTTAACGGAGAAAAGAAAGCCGAAATTGCAGGTAAAGGTACGTTGAATAACCGAATCACCTCTTTACTGTTTGAAAAATTAAAAGCTGCAGGCATTGATTCTCATTTCGTTGAGCAATTATCCGATCATGAGCAATTAGTGAAAAAAGTTGACATCATTCCGATTGAAGTCGTCGTTCGTCAGGTCGCAGCGGGCAGTCTAGCTAAGCGCCTCGGACTAGAAGAAGGAGTAGAACTCGCGCGTCCAATCGTCGAGTTCTACTTTAAAGACGACGAACTTGGCGATCCACTTATTACAGAAGAACATATTGAGATTTTGAACATTGCTTCACAAGAAGAAGTTCTAGCTCTTTATGAAAAGGGTTTACAAGTTAATGAGGTTCTGTCTCAATTCTTCAAAGAAATCGGTGTTATTTTAGTAGATTTCAAATTGGAGTTTGGTCGTGACAATAAAGGAAATGTGTTGCTTGCAGATGAAATTTCACCTGATACGTGCCGCTTATGGGACGAAAAAACAAAACAAAAGCTGGACAAAGACGTGTTCCGCAGAGATTTAGGACAATTAACAGATGCATACGAAATCATACTATCCCGCCTAGGAGGAATCACACAATGAAAAAAGTAAAAATCTATGTAACGTTACGTGAAAGTGTACTAGACCCACAAGGTTCAGCAGTAATGGGCGCTCTTCATACCATGGGCTATAACGAAGTAGCGGATGTTCGCATTGGCAAGTACTTAGAAGTTCAAGTGGATGATTCTGAAAGAGAACTAGACGTGGTAGTTAAAGAGATGTGTGAAAAACTATTAACGAATACAGTGATTGAAGATTATCGGTACGATGTCGAGGAGGCTGTCAGCAAATGAAGTTTGCAGTCCTCGTATTCCCCGGATCCAACTGTGATTTAGATATGTATCATGCGATTAAAGATGAGCTTGGCGAAGAAGCTGAATATGTTTGGCACGATACAAAAGATTTAAGTGGTTATGATGGCATTCTGTTGCCTGGTGGATTCTCTTATGGAGATTACTTGCGTTGTGGGGCAATTGCTCAATTTTCTAACGTTATGAGCGAAGTGAAAAAAGCGGCTGATGCTGGTAAACCGGTTCTTGGTATTTGTAATGGATTCCAGATATTAACCGAAGCTGGCCTGCTTCCAGGTGCTTTACTTCGCAATAAAAACTTGAAGTTCATGTGTCGCACAGTGGAACTAACCGTTGTTAATAACAACACCATGTTTACAGCTGAATATGCGAAAGATCAAGTCATTCAAGTTCCGATTGCACATGGGGAAGGAAACTATACATGTGATGAAGAAACACTTGCGTCATTGAAAGCGAACAATCAAATTGTTTTCACGTATACGAATGATAATCCTAACGGCAGTGTGGAAGATATCGCAGGGATTATCAACGAACGTGGTAATGTCTTAGGGATGATGCCACATCCAGAACGTGCGGTGCACGAACTGATTGGTGGAACGGACGGACTAGCGTTATTCAAATCTATCGTTAAACAGTGGAGGGAATCTCATGTCAGTCATGCTTGAACCAAATCCTCAGCAAATTAAAGAACAGAAACTATATGCTCAAATGGGTTTATCAGATTCAGAGTTTGAGATGGTCGAGAACATATTAGGACGTCAACCGAACTATACGGAAACAGGCTTGTTTTCAGTCATGTGGTCGGAACACTGTTCATATAAAAATTCGAAACCGATTTTACGTAAGTTCCCAACGACTGGTCCTCGTGTCCTTCAAGGTCCTGGTGAAGGGGCTGGAATCGTCGATATCGGAGATGGCCAGGCAGTTGTGTTCAAAATGGAATCACATAATCATCCATCTGCCATTGAACCTTTCCAAGGAGCGGCAACTGGTGTTGGCGGAATCATCCGAGATGTATTCTCGATGGGAGCACGTCCGATTGCGATGCTTAACTCATTACGTTTTGGGGAATTAACTAGCCCTCGTGTTCGTTATTTGTTTGAAGAAGTGGTAGCGGGAATTGCAGGCTACGGGAACTGTATCGGCATTCCGACTGTTGGTGGCGAAGTTCAGTTTGACGACTGTTACGCAGGAAATCCATTGGTTAACGCCATGTGTGTAGGCTTGATCAATCATGAAGATATTCAAAAAGGTGTTGCTTCAGGTGTCGGCAATACGGTGATGTATGTAGGGGCCAAAACAGGTCGTGACGGTATTCATGGCGCGACATTTGCATCGGAAGAATTAAGTGAAACTTCTGAAGAAAAGCGTCCGGCTGTTCAAGTGGGCGATCCATTCATGGAAAAACTATTACTTGAAGCGTGTCTAGAACTTGTAAAATCAGATGCACTTGTCGGGATTCAAGACATGGGTGCGGCAGGATTAACTTCTTCATCAGCTGAAATGGCTTCTAAAGCCGGTTTCGGAGTAGAAATGAATCTTGATTTGATTCCTCAGCGTGAATCAGGAATGACGGCTTACGAAATGATGTTGTCTGAATCACAGGAACGTATGTTGATCGTCGTGAAAAAAGGACGTGAAGCGGAAATCGTTGAGCTCTTTGAAAAATACGATTTGGATGCCGTCGCTGTCGGTCATGTAACGGACGATAAAATGCTTCGTTTACTTCATAAAGGTGAAGTTGTGGCAGACGTCCCGGCAGATGCTTTGGCTGAAGAAGCACCGGTTTATCATAAACCTTCAAGCGTGCCAGCTTATTACACGGAATATCAAGCAATGGAAAATGTAGAACCTCAAGTGGCTGATTATAAAGAAACATTGATCAATTTATTGAAACAACCAACCATTGCTTCAAAAGAATGGGTTTATGATCAATACGACTATCAAGTGCGCACGAGTACAGTAGTAACGCCAGGTTCGGATGCAGCGGTCGTGCGAGTTCGTGGCACGAACAAAGGACTTGCGATGACGACAGACTGTAATTCACGCTACATTTATCTGGATCCGGAAACTGGTGGGAAGATCGCCGTGGCGGAAGCTGCACGTAACGTAGTTTGTTCCGGTGCAAAACCACTGGCAATTACGGATTGCTTAAACTTCGGTAATCCAGAAAAGCCAGAGATTTTCTGGCAATTGGAGAAGTCGGCTGATGGGATGGCTGCAGCGTGTTTAGCACTTGAGTCCCCTGTTATCGGCGGGAACGTATCTCTTTACAACGAGCGCAGTGGCGTGGCTGTTTATCCAAC
Source organism: Paenisporosarcina quisquiliarum (assembly GCF_027563315.1). Classification (GTDB taxonomy): domain Bacteria; phylum Bacillota; class Bacilli; order Bacillales_A; family Planococcaceae; genus Paenisporosarcina; species Paenisporosarcina quisquiliarum. The sequence goes on along the minus strand of NZ_JAMKBJ010000005.1, from coordinate 206,547 downwards.
ACCTACAATCGGCTTAGTTGGCTTAGTTGAAGATTTATCACATGTAACGACACAAGACGTAAAAGATGCAGGTGACCTGGTTTATCTCATCGGTAAAACGCTGACTGAATTCGGCGGCAGTGAACTTCAAAAAATGGTGGAAGGCCGAATCTTTGGTCAAGCACCTTCAATTGATTTACAAGTGGAAGTGGCTCGACAAAACGCACTTCTTCAAGCGATTCAAGCTGGCGTCGTAGCTTCGGCTCACGATATTGCTGAAGGTGGCTTTGCCGTGGCATTGGCTGAGAAAACGTTTGGTGCTAAAAACCTTGGTGTGGATGTAACGATTTCAGGTTCGGCGATCACAGCGTTATTCAGTGAATCACAATCTCGCTTCATCGTAACCGTTAAACCACAACATGCGGCAGCGTTCGAAGAAATCATAACAGATGCAGTAAACATTGGAACGGTTACATCAGATACGTCCGTCATCATTCGAAATGAAAATGGCGAAGAGTGGGTGTCAGGTTCTGTTGAAGAATTCCGATCTGCTTGGAAAGGAGCAATTCCATGCTTGCTGAACTCAGAGGCTTAAACGAAGAGTGTGGCGTTTTTGGAATTTGGGGAGACCCGAATGCAGCGCAAATCGCATATTATGGATTGCATGCACTTCAACACCGTGGCCAGGAAGGAGCGGGGATTGTCGTAACGGACGGTCATTCGCTTCAAGCGGTCAAAGGGGAAGGGCTAGTCAATGAAGTATTCAGTGCAGGCAAGCTCGATCATTTGCAAGGCTATGGTGCGGTAGGCCATGTACGGTATGCAACTGCAGGAGGCGGCGGGATTGAAAACGTCCAGCCTCTGTTATTCCGCTCGACGACCGGCAGTTTGGCGATTGCACACAACGGTAATCTCGTGAATGCGAACCATTTAAAACAACATTTAGAGCGTCAAGGAAGTATTTTTCAGACTTCTTCAGATACAGAAGTATTGGCGCATTTAATTAAAAAAAGTGGCTATTCATCGTTTGAAAAACGCGCGAAGAATGCTTTATCACTGCTTAAAGGTGCCTTTGCCTTCGTCATGATGACGGAAGACGAAATGATTGTTGCTAACGATCCGAACGGGTTGCGTCCATTGTCTTTAGGTAAACTGGGTGATGCGTGGGTTGTTGCTTCGGAAACATGTGCATTCGATATTATCGGTGCCGAAGTAGTACGCTCCGTTGAACCAGGTGAGTTTTTGATTATCAATAACGACGGTTTGCGTGTGGAACGATTTGCATTCCCTGCAAAACGCGCGATTTGTACAATGGAGTACGTTTACTTCTCACGTCCCGATTCGGATATTGATGGCATAAATATTCATACGGCTCGTAAACGCTTAGGAAAAGAATTGGCGAAAGAAGTACAAATTGATGCAGATGTCGTAACAGGTGTACCTGACTCCAGTATTTCGGCAGCGATTGGTTTTTCAGAAACTACGGGAATTCCGTATGAATTAGGGTTAATCAAAAACCGGTATGTCGGTCGTACTTTCATTCAGCCTTCACAGGACTTACGTGAACGTGGTGTGAAAATGAAATTGTCCCCAGTTCGCCAAGTAGTAAACGGCAAGCGTGTCGTGATGGTCGATGATTCCATTGTCCGCGGAACAACATCAAGACGTATTGTCACGATGTTAAAAGAAGCGGGCGCAACGGAAGTACATGTTGTGATCAGTTCACCGCCAATTAAAAATCCATGTTTCTACGGAATCGATACGAGTTCTAGTGAAGAACTGATTGCTTCCAGCAATAGCATTGAAGAAATAAGAGAATTGATTGGGGCAGATTCACTGACATTCCTTTCGGTTGAAGGAATGGTTCGTGCAATCGGCCGAACGGATGAAGGGCCTGAAGCTGGCCATTGTCTGGCTTGCTTTACAGGGAATTATCCAACTGAAATATACGGAGATACGATATTACCGCATCAAAAAGAATTGGTTCGCTAGGAGGCGGCAGGGATGTCAAAGGCATATGAACAAGCTGGCGTAAATATTGAAGCGGGTTACGAAGCTGTAAAACGAATGAAGTCTCATGTGGATCGTACAGCTCGCAAAGGCATTATGGGTGCATTCGGTGGTTTTGGTGGCATGTTTGACTTGTCGTCACTCGATTATAAAGAACCGGTATTGATTTCAGGTACGGACGGCGTCGGAACCAAATTGAAATTGGCATTTATGACCGATACACATGATACAATCGGGATCGATTGCGTGGCAATGTGTGTCAATGACATCGTGGCGCAGGGTGCTGAACCTTTATTTTTCTTAGACTACCTTGCTGTCGGTCAAGCAAAGCCTGAAAAAATTGAGCAAATTGTCAAAGGTGTGGCAGATGGTTGCGTACAAGCTGGAGCTGCACTAATCGGTGGGGAAACGGCAGAGATGCCAGGTCTTTATGAAGAAGATGAATACGATGTGGCAGGGTTTGCCGTAGGGGTAGCCGAGAAATCGAAAATTGTAACTGGTGAAAAAATCCAAGCAGGTGACGTGCTCGTTGGACTGGCATCTAGTGGCATCCATTCAAATGGTTTTTCACTCGTGCGTAAAATTGTCTTTGCGGATCAAGGGTATGAAATGGATTCGTATGTTGCAGGCTACGAACACTTAGGCCGTATCGGGAAAGCCTTATTGAAACCAACAAAAATTTATACCAAACCGGTTCTTGCTCTTCATGAAGCGTTGGACATCCACGGCATGGCCCATGTAACAGGTGGAGGTTTTTATGAAAATCTACCTCGCATGATGCCTGCAGGTCTTGGTGTTGAAATTAAACTCGGTTCATGGCCTGTATTGCCGGTGTTTTCAATGTTGAAAGAAAAAGGGTCACTGGAAGACCGTGATTTGTATAATGTTTTCAATATGGGCATTGGTTTCGTCCTTGCACTTCCTGAAGAGCAAGCGAATCAAGCCATTCGACTGGCTGTGGAAAACGGTGAAAATGCATATGTTATTGGTCGAGTCGTAACAGGCGAAGGCGTTCAATTTAAAGGAAACCATGACGGGAGCCTGAATAATGAACAGTAAGCCAAAGGTGGCGATTTTTGCTTCCGGCAGTGGAAGTAATTTTCAAGTCATCACGGACGCAGCAAGTGCTGGCGAGTTACATGCCGATATTGTGGCGGTTGTTACAGATAAGCCACAAGCCTTTGTCGTGGAACGAGCTAAAACAGCTGGTGTTGCCGTAGTGGCTCTTCGCCCGTCAGATTTTGCGTCAAAAGTTGACTATGAAGAAGCTATTTTGCAGGAACTGAAACAGCTCGAGGTAGAATGGTTGGTGCTGGCTGGTTACATGCGGTTAATCGGCGATACGTTGCTGACTGCCTATGCCAATCGCATCGTCAATATTCATCCTTCACTGCTGCCTTCATTTCCAGGCAAAGATGCGATCGGGCAAGCCTTGGCACATGGCGTCAAGGTAACTGGTGTGACCGTGCATTATGTGGATGCAGGAATGGACACTGGTCCCATCCTTTCGCAACAAGCGGTCGAAGTTGTAGAAGGAAACCGTGAACAAACAGAACATCGCATTCATGCAGTCGAACATGAGCTTTATACGAAAACGTTACAGCAATTATGGATGCCCACAGCAAGTGCGTCACAAGGGCGATTAAATAAAAAACTTTAACACTGCTTTTTCCAACTAGGAGGATTTTTTCATGACAAAACGTACGCTTATCAGTGTATCAGATAAATCAGGAATTCTTGAATTTGCAAAAGAACTAGAGGCATTAGGATATGAAATCTTATCAACTGGTGGGACGAAGGCGTATTTACAGGAAAATGGCGTAGCCATTACACCGGTCGATCAAGTAACGGGATTCCCTGAAATATTAGGTGGCCGCGTAAAAACGCTTAATCCGATGATTCACGGCGGTCTTCTTGCCAAGCATGACGATGCCGATCATCAAGCACAAATGAATGAACATGGCATCCAGCCAATCGAAGTGGTCTGTGTTAACTTATATCCATTCCGAGAAACGATTTCAAAACCAGATGTGACTGCTGACGATGCGATTGAGAATATTGATATCGGTGGACCGGCAATGTTGCGTGCGTCTGCGAAAAATCATGCCTATGTAACTGTCATCACGGATGCAACGGACTATCCTGCGGTTTTGGAAGAATTGAAAGCAGCTGGCAAAACGACACTCGAAACACGACGTCGTCTCGCAGCAAAAGTTTTCCGTCATACAGCTTCTTATGATGCTTATATTTCCGGTTATTTAACGGATCTTGCAGGTGAAGAATTCCCTGAGCAAGTAACATTTACATATGAATTGAAACAACCGTTGCGCTACGGAGAAAATCCACATCAGAAAGCTGCGTTTTATCAACGTGCACTGGGATCGGATTTCTCCATTGCTTCTGCGCAGCAATTACATGGGAAAGAGCTTTCCTACAACAATATTCAGGATGCCAACGCAGCCATTCAAATCGTTAAGGAATTTGAGTTACCAGCTGCAGTCGCAGTAAAGCATATGAATCCATGTGGTGTTGGTATCGGTGAAACGATTGCCGAAGCATTTGCGAAAGCGTACGAAGCTGACAGCATGTCCATTTTTGGAGGCATCGTGGCGTTAAATCGTGAAGTGGATGGCCAAACGGCGGAACAACTTTCAGGAATCTTCCTTGAAATCATATTGGCTCCTTCATTCTCTGAAAAGGCTTTGGAGATTTTGACGAAGAAGAAAAATATTCGACTGTTGACGATTCCATTTGAACAGAACAAAAAGGACAAATGGAACACCGTTTCAATCGAAGGCGGCTTGTTGATGCAAGAACCGGATGCACATGGATTTGCACAGGCGGACGTCCGTGTTGTAACGGATCGTGAACCAACGGAGGAAGAGTGGGCTGCACTGAAGCTTGGCTGGAGTGTTGTTAAACACGTGAAATCCAATGCGATTGTTGTCACAGATGCTCAAATGACGCTTGGCGTCGGAGCTGGGCAAATGAATCGTGTCGGTGCTGCGAAGATTGCATTAGAACAAGCGGCAGAAAAAGCACAAGGTGCATCACTTGCTTCAGATGCCTTTTTCCCAATGAATGATACCGTTGAAGCGGCTGCGAAAGCAGGCATTACAGCTATTATTCAACCAGGTGGATCGGTGAAAGATGAAGATTCAATTGCCAAAGCCAATGAATATGGAATTGCGATGGTCTTCACTGGAGTTCGTCATTTCAAACACTAAGAGGAGGAAATTTGAATGAAAGTACTCGTTATTGGTAGTGGTGGGCGTGAACACGCCATTGTACGTCAATTCAAAAACTCTCCATCTGTAACGGAAGTGTTTGTAGCTCCTGGCAATGATGGCATGAGAAATGATGCAACATGTGTGGCAATTGAAGCACTTGAATTTGATATGTTGGTTGCATTCGTTCAGGAAAATGCCATCGACCTGACGTTTGTCGGACCTGAACAACCACTTGCTGCAGGCATCGTTGACCGTTTCGAAGCGGAAGGGTTGCGTATTTTCGGACCTACGAAAGCGGCAGCACAAATCGAAGGTAGTAAAAGCTTTGCCAAGGAATTGATGAAGAAATATGGCATTCCTACAGCGGCTTATGAAACGTTCACGGATGTCAAAGAAGCCAAAGCGTATATTGAAAAAATGGGTGCACCAATTGTTGTGAAAGCAGATGGACTTGCTGCAGGTAAAGGTGTAGTCGTTGCCATGACCGTCAAAGAAGCCATTAATTCTGTGGAAGACATGATTGGCAACCAAAAGTTCGGGGACTCATCGTCTCGTGTGGTCATTGAGGAATTCCTTGATGGAGAAGAATTCTCTTATATGTCATTTGTTCATAAAGGACAGATTTACCCAATGGTCATCGCCCAGGATCACAAGCGTGCATATGACGGTGACCGTGGACCGAATACTGGCGGGATGGGCGCTTATTCACCTGTGCCTCACATTTCGGAACATGTCGTTCAGGAGGCATTCGAAGCGATTGTCGCACCTACTGTAGAAGCAATGGCAACGGAAGGAACACCATTTACCGGTATACTATACGCTGGCTTGATTTTGACTGAAGATGGACCGAAAGTGATTGAATTTAATGCACGTTTCGGTGATCCGGAAACACAAGTCGTGCTGCCGCGTATGGCTTCGGATTTTGGTGAATTCATGAATGCACTTCTTGATGAAAAACCATTTGAATTGAAATGGTCGAATGAAGAAATGCTAGGGGTAGTAGTTGCAGCAGATGGTTATCCCGAAACAGTTGAAAAGGGAGATAGATTGCCCGATTTAACAAAACTGAATGAAGATGTGCAAGTATTTCATGCTGGCACCAAAGAAGTGAATGAACGCTTCGTTGGCAATGGAGGCCGAGTGATTCTCGTCGCAGCAAAATCAGATTCACTGGCGGATGCTCAAAAACAAGTGTATAACGCGTTAGCTGAGTTGAAATGGGATGGATTTTTCTATCGAAACGACATCGGCTGGCGTGCGTTAAAATAATATGAAAAGGTTGTCCTCTAACGATTAGAGGACAACCTTTTTTGCATTTAGCAAGGTGATTAATTTTTAAGAATAGGATATCGAATTGGATATTTATGTTAAAATTAATTTAAGAGTGTGAAGATTCTATATAATTAATAGTGCAGGTAAATGGAAGAAGAACTTGAACATTTATAGAGAAGTAACAACCAAGGTGGTGGAATTAGTGAAAAATGGTCGTGATGGTGGATTTAATTATTGGAAGTTGAGTTATAGAAAGAAATTCATCCGAACTTTGTGGATGATTCCTGTTGCTATATTTTTATCCATCCAAATGATTGTAATGGATATCCAGTCAAATTTTAGCGTGTTTTTATTTGTACTTTTTATAGTTACCTTTATAGTTCAATTAATTTATACGTATATTAAGTGGAAAAGTGAAACACAAATCAATGTTCGTTAAGTGAACAGAGCGGTACTTCTATATTATTCAAAGACACTTTTCGCTTACGAGTGCTTGAGTTGAAGAACAATGAGCTGCTAAAGTTGCTCGCTTTTCATTTTTAACTCATGCTGCGGGTTAGTTATATATTAAACCTGTTAATCAGTAAGGAAATTTATTTAATCTACTGATCTAAGGAGAGTATTATGAAAATTATTGATACAGTATCTTATTTTATTCGCAACTATGAACCTACTATTAGTTTTTTAAGAACATACTACAGTCAATATCCAGATATTTTTAAAGAATATTTTTCTTACCATTGTAAAGACACGGAAGAGAGACATAATCAATCACTTAGAAAATATCAGGAATATTTTCAAACCATAAAGCAAGTTCATAAAAATATAGTGCCTATTATAAAAGAAATAAATGAAGAATATTATAAGTTGTATCAGATTTCATTTCCTATTGAAGTAAGTTTGATTGTTGGTGGATTTGGTTCAAATGCATATACTTATCGACAAGTAATTCCAAACATAACATTTTCGTTAGAAAAATTATCTCCAGAACCTGACCATTTAAGAGTGATCGTTGCACACGAGTTCGGTCACGCAGCACATAACATTCTTTCTGATAGAGCTGGAATTGATTGGACCCAAGTTCAGTGGAATAGCCCTCTTACTTGGCTTAATCAAGAAGGTGCAGCCACACATTTTTCACGTAGAACAGTAGCAAATTTACATCCTTCTATATATTTTTCATATGACGATGATGGATATGAGTGGTTAACGTTTTCAGAATCGAATAAAAAAGAAATCAAACGAGCATTTGCAGAAGATTATTTAAATTTAACAGCTGAATTATTATTTCGAGAGTGGTTTTCAATAAATGGAGGGGGAAAGTTTGGCTATAGCAGATTGGGATACTTTATAGGAGATATGTTTTTCCAAAATCAGATTAGAAAATTAGGCGAAATTAATGCCGTCACTGCTTGGAAGGATAAAGAATTTGAATCAAACGTTAAACTTTGGTTAGTTCAAGACTCCATATAGGAACCGGTGCAGTTTAAGTCGAAAAGGTTGAAACCACTTTTATGGAAGAACGTAAAATACATAAGATGAGGGGGGAAATGATGAAGAAATTAAATTTAGCACTAATGTTAGTTATGCTTTTTGCAATTACAGTGTTATTAGCTTATGATTTTTTTCCGACGTTCGACTACTTAATAATGATTCCAAAACCATTGCTGATTACTTTGATAATTATTATTGTGTTAGCAAGTATTTTTTCTAATCGAATCCAAAAAGAGGACTCGCAAGAGGTGTTACGTTATCAAATCATTAACTTACTATATCTATTTATGTTAGTCGTTTTATTTACTATTTTGGGTGGATCTTCACAAATAGGGATTACTTTAAGAAACCCACTAGTATGGATTGTCATCGCTATAAGTGTTTTTGAGATATTCCAACAACAGAAAAAATTGAAGTTAGTGAATTAAATGTTCTACTGGTGCATTCCTTAAGATGAGTAGAGCATTTTTTTTTTTTTTTGAAATAAATGGGGCAGTGTAATTCAAAGGTTTTGAAGAAACATTTAATAGGGGGAAAGAATTTGGAATCTATTTTACTTTGGATTGTTGGTTTAATTATTTTGTACGTAATTATTTATCTTGCAGTCAAGGATGCCATTGATAAGTCAGAGGTAGGTAAAATATTAATAAAAAAGTATGGAATTAAAGAAGAGATAGTAACGATAAGTAATGAAGATATTGAAAAGGAATTAGAAGACGATGAAAGAAGATAAAATTCCTCATATATGAACTTTCTTTAGCTAACTGGGTTTTTTTTAAGATCGTAGTTCTGTAAACAGCTTTTTTCAGTTGGACTTATGGGGAGGTTAGTTGTAGAAGTAGTTGTTTTTGGGATGAGTATCGAAATCGGAATGAGGGATTCAATGTTAGTTAAAGGTTATACTGTCAGTTTTCCTGAATTTTATTGGGTGTTATTAATTCTTATATTCTTAGGGATAAGTTAATATAATATTTTTTTTGATTGGCAATTGCAATATTATGGTGTAAACGAAGTCGAGGATTTTGGAAGATATGTATTTGTTATAGTTTTAAGTATTTGCCAAAGTTTTATTTACATTTTGCTGATTAGGCTTGCAGTGTCTTTATTGAAATATTTATTTAAAAACAAAGAGCAGAAATCTTCGTCATAATGAATTTTTATCTCCTACGAACGTGGCAGGATAGTTGTGAAAATAGGTTAGAAATAAGGAGGATTAATTACTTTGAATTACAATCTTCTCCCTTTAATACTTATCGCACTATTGTTGTGTGGATGTTCAAAAACTACTTCTATTAACTTTCCTGAAAAACTGGATGTTCCAGATGAAGGAGAATATACCGTCTTCTATATAGATGATTTTTCTGTAACGATCAATCAAGAAATAACCGATGAAATGCTTCCTACATTTCTAAAATCAGAGCCACCTCATAAAATGTCAACACTGATACCCATTGAACTACAAGATTTCAACCAATTATATGGCGCTCAATTCAATATAAATAAGACTCCTTACTATATCTTTTTAGATTCTGAAGAAAATATTTTCCAAACAAATGACATAAATAAAGCCAAGGAATTTTTTAAAGAAAATATTGAAGAAGGAAAAATAAGAGAAACTTATTGAGAGGGGAAATGTATTGAGTACAGTTGTGTATATGGTTAGACACGGTGAGTCGCCAAAAGAGGGAAATGAGAGAACAAGAGAATTAACCGAAAAAGGTTATCTAGCTGCTCAACGAATTACTGATATATTGAAAGATGAAAAAATTGATGCAGTTGTTTCGAGCCCATACATTCGTTCAATATTGACTGTTGAAAAGTTAGCTCAACAATTAGGTAAAGAAGTTTTAGTCTTTGAGGATTTAAAGGAAAAGATATTTTCTTCTGAAAACAAAAGATTGGCTGATAAGGAATTGAATACAATTTTAGAAAAGTCGTTTTTCGATTCGAATTTTTCCTTAAAAGGAGGAGAATCGAATGCTGATTGTCAAAAAAGAGCTATAAAAGTTTTAAAAGAACTTTTAGATACATTGAGAAATAAAAAAGTAGTGATCGGAACTCACGGGGCAATTATGACTTTGATGATGGGATATTTCGATAGCACCTATGACTTGAATTTCTTACATAGCACATCAAAACCTGATATTTATAGAATGGAATTCAATGAACAGGAATTACTAAACGTTCAAAGAATATGGGGTTTAAGTATTAGCGTTAACCAATAAAAATTAATGCTGCTTATTAAAAAGAGCTTTAGTTAAAGATTATAGGGTTGCATATGGAAGAACATGAAAATGATAGTTAGGGGGTTGAGAAAGTGAGGAATTCAGCAAAATTAAAAATTCTGGTAGGGATATTGACGATTTTTACAGGTTTGCTTTATGTATTAGGCATATTTGGTCCAACAGAGTCAATAGTTGATACTTGGGGTCTTTTAGCAATTATTCTTGGAGGAATGGTCGTTTACTTTGGGATAAACAAGAATAAAGTATCGGCCAATGTTGAAATGGTTTTAGTCTTTCTCCTAATGTTAATACAAGTTCCTGCAATAATTTTATGGTTTACCTTTAACGGTAGTGGTATATCAGATGGAACACCGCCAAGTAATTTTGTAGCTCATTGGATGTTTGCATCACCTCATTTGGTTATCGCTTTAATCGGTATTCTTGTAATCGCTTCTTTAATTAAGAGAAATACAATTTGATTTTTATTCAACAAGTCTTTTATCTTCTTTAACTAACCGGTGCTTCATTTCAGATGGAGGATGTGAAATAGTGGATGATTCAATTAGTTACGTTATGGTCGCATTTATAATAATAGGTACAACATATAGTTTAGTAAGACAAATCCAACACATTTTGATTATCCAAAATGTAAAAGCTAATTACAAAAGGTCATTATTTGCTTATTATCTAGCGTGTGGATCACTATTTGGATTTCTCATTTCGTATATTTTAAACATACTAGTTGCAATTCAACTTATTCAATCCAATCTAGTTAAAAGCGACACTACCGCATTAAGTTGTTTTTTATTTATTATGATTTATATAATCACTAAGTGGCTAGTCATTCCCAGAATTCATAAACAGCACAAATTGTTAAAGGAATAACAGGATGATTTATTTTCTAACTTCATTGAACTCACCAGGAGGTTAGTCGAATAAGAATCCCAAGGGGGCTTGATGATAATGAATAAGGTGAAAAAGAGGTATATCATTAGTGCTTTTCTTGTTCTTCTTATTGTTTTATTCATAGCTACAAACCCAACTAAACAGGAATACCTTCAGTTTAATGATTGGGAAGAAAAACCATCAAGTATTCATGTTCAAATTGAAAGAATTAACTTTTATGTGTTTTCAACGTACACACCAGTAGTCGCTCATGAACATGGGATGACTCATTTAGGTGTATTTGGTAACTTCTATCAGATTTCAGATGGTCAATTTGATTATCCCTGGTGGTTGGATTTTTTCAACTAATAGCCAAAACCAATAAGCTTAGAAAGATAAGCAGCTGAATAATTGATCTTTAAAAGCATTTCTTTGTCGTCAGAAATGTTTTTTTCTTTGTCGAAAATTAAAAGCATCTTTAAATAACATCAAACATACAATTGAAAACGACATATTTTTATCGCAAAACGATAAAAGTTGTGGTAAAATCAATTTAAAAATAATAAGTGAGGAGCTTTTTATGAAACGGGAAACACTCTTTTTAAAGGTTGTTATTTTTCTGATGGTCATTCCGGTTTTGGCTGTGTGTATTTTTGTATTGCCTGAGCTGTCAAGTTTTGTAGCAGAGATCATGCCAAAGTTCGCTTATTTGCAATATCCCTTTTTAATCGCCATGTTTGCGACGGCTGTAACGTATATTGTTGCATTGTATCAGGCTTTAAGGCTTTTAAATTATATTGATAAGAACATCGCTTTCTCGGAATTATCGGTAAAGGCTTTAAAGAACATAAAATATTGTGGAATCACAATCAGCAGCTTGTATCTGGTGTGCATGCCAATCTTGTTTTATATGGCGGAAGTAGATGACGCCCCAGGTCTCGCAGGAATCGGATTGGTCACAATGTTTGGTTCAATTGTGATTGCAGTGTTCGCAGCTGTTCTTCAAAAGCTATTAAAAAATGCTATCGATATAAAATCAGAAAACGATTTAACGGTCTGAGGTGAAAACAATGGCGATAATAATCAATATTGATGTGATGCTGGCTAAAAGGAAAATGAGCGTAACCGAACTTTCGGAGCGGGTTGGAATCACAATGGCTAACCTTTCTATATTGAAAAATGGAAAGGCAAAAGCGATTCGATTATCAACTTTAGAAGCTATTTGTAAAGCTTTAGACTGTCAGCCTGGTGATATTTTAGAATACAAGGGTGACGAAGACATTTTGGATTCGTGATAAAAAAGTACATTTAAATAAATGCGCTTGGAGCAACATGCCCAGGCGCATTTTTCTATACAACATCTCTTAAAATGGGTGACATACTGCTGACGGGAAGAATGCCCCCATGCTTACAACGGTCCATAAAAAATGCTCAAAATGTTGTTACACATTTTGAGCTTGTCTATTAATGTATTCTATTACTTGGTGCAGCACCAAATTGTTCATAAAGAGCGAGTACATCCTGTCGACCATCAAAATGATAGAAGTAATCCAAAGTCGCTAGGAATAAAGCTTTCCCCATTTTTTCACGTTCTACTTCACTTTGAATATAGGCAATATCCTTAGAACTATCGATGAAGCCCACTTCCACTAAAGCAGCTGGCATCGTGTTTGCACGAATAACGTCGAAACCTTTATTTTTCACTCCACGATCTGTTAAGTTCCAGGCTTCTAGTATCCGATTTTGCATATAAATTGCCAGTGCACGAGATTGTTTTTCATACGGATTTGTTGCAGCAGTTCTAGCGTAATAGTAGGTTTCTTGTCCATTTGCTATGCCATTAAACGCATTGGCATGAACACTGACAAAAACATCGCCTTTATTTTTAGCTGCAAAATCTACTCTGAAATCTCTTGTTACAAAGTAATCATCCGTTCGTGTCATGAAAGTTTTTATTGGTGTCTGAGCAAAATAGGAGTTCATATGTCTAGAAATGTTCAGCACGACATTTTTTTCAAGGAATCCATTACCCGGAGCTCCTGGATCTGTTCCTCCATGACCAGGATCAATAATCACGACTAAGTCCGAAAGGGTATTCGGTGAATCAACTGGAGGTGTTGGTACCGGTACAGGAACTGGTTCAGGTTCGGGTTCAGGTGCCGGTGTAACTGGTGGCTGGATATCTAAAGGCTTGTCCATTTGAATAAAGGAACTGTGAACGTATCCAACTATTTCTCCGACTTTTATGACTGACCAATCACCAATTGAATATGAATATTGCACTTCTTGTCCGCTGTGAAGCTTTTGTATCCAAGGATATAAAGTGTTGGGACCTGTCCTAAAGTATAAATTATTCGTATTCACATACATGGTTTGGTCGAACGTTTCAGTTTGAGTTGTTCGGAAATCCGTATTAATGCCTCGAGCTAAAAATACCGCAAAGTCTCCACGTTTTATTGTAAGGTCTGATCCAAACAAACCGTCGGCCATTCCTTGAGCGATTCCTTTATCCATCAATGTAGAACTTGCGCTTGCTACACTTACGGTGTTCCCACCATATTTAAATGCACGATTCATTAGAACGGCCATCTGCCCACGAGTTAATGTTTCATAAGGACGGAAAGTTCCGTTTGGATACCCAGAGATAATGCCTCTTTCCACCATTTGTTTTATGTACCCCGATGCAAAATTACTTGAAGGAACATCAGCAAATTTAGTGGCAACTTTTTCTCCATTCATCCCTAAAGCACGACCGATCATTGCAGCAGCTTCACCGCGAGTCACTTGCTTATCTGGAACAAATTGAGTGGAAGAAACCCCACTAGCAATTTTTCCTTGTACAAGATAGTAGATTTCTTCCTGTGCCCTATGTGTCGTTCCAACATCTGAAAACATCGTGTTTGCTGATGTTGACTTTAAAGGTGTAAAAATCGACACCAATAAAAGTAATGATAGTAAACCAATCAATTTTTTCACTAATTTACCTCCAGTACTATGTATTACCAATAATTTTAATACAAAAATTCTAGAGTATGAATGATTCTTTAGGTCTATGTTTTGTAACAATTTCCATATTTATGTAGAAATATAGTGATTTTAGTTTAATTCTGTCTCAATAAACACAATAAGATTGCCCAATCGTCTGGACAATCTTTTCCATTTTATTTAGTTAGAATTCTTTTTCGATCATTTGGTCACACCGAATAGGGAAGCGTACAGCCGTGGATACCAAATAAAGATTTGTCATTATTAAATTTGCAGAGCGTTATTTTTTGTGAAAAAATTCCCCTGAATCTGGATTGAAAATCAGTTCATATTCAGAACCATCTGAGTCTGTCACTCGAAAAGTATAAAACCATTTCGATGCGAATGGAGCAAATGCATGGTTTTCCATTGGTGTATTATGCATCTGTTCAATCTGCACGATTCCCGAATCCGATTCCATGATTGTTTGTTCGGCACGAGACAAAGTATAACTCGGTAAAACAAGGTAGACAGCTATACCAATCAAAACAATGGGAGCTACTCGGAAATACCAATGCGAAGATTTCACATGCCTCAAGCTAGATACAGTGACCATTATTACTATCAATGGAATAAGTATGTTCATGATGTTGTTAAACAAAAAATGATTAATAAGCAATAAAGGTGTAATCAGTGCAAATGAAACGACAATGCCATACATTCTACTTTTGTGTACAAGAAATTGACATCTCTCATTGTTAGACACTTTTATTCAATTCAAGTAAATCTATGATTTTATCAAGTTTCTTATCAATCTCCAACAAACGAGTTTTTTTAACTGTAGAATTAATTAGGATTCTTCGAATGAAAAAAGTAAAAGAGAGTACAAAAATCACACTTAGACCAATAATTACGCCCATATACATGATTAAACCAAAACTCATCCGCCATGCCCCCATATGCAAATAATTTTCTTATATTGTAACATATTGGAAATGTTTGAAACTTTAATTAGAGGTTCTATTCATATAAAAAAGGCAGTCCCAAAATTTTTTGGGACTGTCTTTTACTTAATTTATTGTTCAACCCCAGTTAAACAGTTAGTTACCCCAATTAACGCAAGAGTTACCCCAGTTATCCAAGACCTTACCCCAGATAACACCACACCACAATCAAATCAAGTCGTAACCGACATGCCTTTTCCAGCGAGATCCTTCATCATATTACCTACTCCAGCACCGGTTCCGGATGTCGCGTGTCCTGTCATACCTGCACCCGCGAAATCCTTCATTAGTTTTCCGATTTCCGGCGCAGTACCGGTTTGGCCCGTCATTCCTTGTTGTTGCATCATGGCTTTCAATGGACAGAATTTCACTGTTCCTTCTGCAGCTTTCATGGCACCAAGCGCAACCATCATGCGTCCTTTGTTGCAGTGAGGGTTGCGAGCGAGTTTAGCTGTCCCATAAGCGAGCATACTAAGTCCTAGTGAAAGTCTTGCCAGTGCGTTGCGTGTGCTTATGTTTTGTGTTTGTGACATTTCCGTGTTTCCTCCTATCTGAATTTTCGAAAAAGTGTTCATGCCGTCTATATTTTCCAAAGTTGGTATGCTAGTATAAAAAAATGATACCCGTACGTGGAAGGAGAGTGGATACTATGCAACACCCGTTGTGGAAAATTGGGGAAATACGTCACCAATTGAGCATGATTGATGGAAAAACAAGCCCTGATAAAATTATTGTGAATGCGACATACTTACATAGCGTGCTGAAGAAATGGGTGGAAGGCAACATTTGGATTGCCAAAGACCGCATTGTGTATGCAGGTCCAAACATGCCCGCACAGACGACTGATGCAGAAATAATTGATGCAAGTGGACAGGTGATTGTGCCTGGATATATCGAACCTCATGTTCACCCATTTCAACTTTATCATCCCCAAACATTTGCTGATTATGCAGCACAATTAGGCACGACTACATTTCTATCAGACAATCTCATACTCTTTCTTTTATTAGAAAACGAGAAAGCGTTTACAATATTGGATCAATTGAATAAACTTCCGTTTTCATTTTACTGGTGGGCTCGATTTGATTCCCAAACAGAGCTTGAAAATGAAGATGAACTGTTCACCACGAAATCGATTGGTGAATGGTTGGACCGTCCAGAAGTTCTTATGGGCGGCGAATTGACAGCGTGGCCACGATTGCTTGCAGGTGATGACCAAATGCTGTATTGGTTGCAAACGGCAAAATCAAAAGGCAAAAAAATGGAAGCCCATTTACCTGGTGCATCAGATAAAACATTGGCGCGCATGCGTTTGCTAGGGTGCGACGGTGACCACGAAGCCATGACGTTAGAAGAAGTGGAAAGACGTTTGTTGCACGGTTACGCCGTGACGTTGCGACATTCATCCATTCGACCTGATCTTCCTCATTTATTAAAAGAAATTGTGGATAAAGGATTGGATGTTTTTGATCATTTAATGATGACAACTGACGGTTCAACACCGTCCTTCCATATTGACGGTGTGATGGATAAATGCATTCAAGTTGCACTCGATGCAGGAGTGAAACCAATTGATGCCTATCAGATGGCTTCCTATAATGTTGCGCGTTATTACAACATGACCAGTCTGCATGGCTTTATTGCCACAGGTAGATTAGCTTCATTAAACTTCCTTGAAAACGAACGCAATCCAGTTCCGGTCAGCGTGCTGTCTAAAGGGGAATGGCTCAAGAAGGATGGCAAGCAAGTTCAGGAGTTGCCTAAAATTGATTGGTCCGTTCTAGGTGAACTGGATTTAACGTTCGATTTAGATGATGGAGATTTCCAATTCTCGATGCCTTTTGGAATTGAAATGGTTAATGATGTCATCACAAAACCTTATAGCGTTTCGGTTTATGCTGGGGATAGTAGCTTAAGTTCCGATCATGACGAAAGTTATTTAATGTTAGTTGACCGAGATGGCAAGTGGCGAGTGAATACGATGATCAAAGGTTTTGCGAATTCCGTGCAGGGCTTTGCATCGTCTTACTCGAATACAGGAGATATTATCCTCATCGGAAAGAACCATCAGGATATGCTAGTAGCTTTCAATGAAATGAAAAAGATGAAAGGCGGCATCGTGCTTGCTGAGCAAGGTGAAGTCATTGCACATATACCACTGGCAATCGGTGGAGGATTATCGAATGAAAAAGTGGAAGATTTAATTGAGCGGGAATTGACACTGAAGAAAGCATTAAGTGATCGAGGGTATACACATGGGGATGCGATTTATACGTTGTTATTTTTGCAATCGACACATTTACCATATGTCCGAATTACACAACGCGGCATTTATGATGTCATGAAAAAGTCTGTGTTATTCCCTTCATTCATGAGATCTTAGGGGGTTCAGGGAAATGAAGAATTTGCTGTTCATGATGGTGTTACTGCTGATGATTACAGGCTGTTCAAAAGACAAAGAAGAAACAGTCGACGCAGAAGACCCAATTGTTGATGAAACGACAGATGAGAATCCATCGGAAGACGACGAAGATGAAGTTGATGAAGTGGTAACCTTACCTTATGCCGCACCTTTTACAGGTGAGCGTTCCGAAGAAGAATTCACGAAACGTCCTGTGTTGGTCACAATCAATAATCATCCGAAAGCAAGACCACAATCGGGACTGGCGAGTGCTGATATTGTGTATGAAATGGTAGCGGAAGGAAGCGTGACACGTCTGCTTGCTTTATATCAAAGCGAATTGCCGGATCGAATTGGACCGGTCCGAAGTGCACGTGATTACTTTATTGAAATTGCATCTGGCCTTGACGCCTTTTATGTTGCTCATGGCTATAGCCCGGAAGCGCGCCTCATGTTAACAACAGGTTACGTGGACAACATTAATGGAATGCAATATGACGGCACATTGTTTTTCCGTTCCCGAGATCGAGTTGCACCACATAATTCTTACATTTCAGGAGAACATGTCATTGCTGGAATGGACAAAGTGGAAGCTCGACAGGAAATCGAAAAAGTTCCGAGCCTGGCATTCTATGATTTAGAAGAAGAAGTACCTCTGAGTGCCCTTGCATCAACGATTGATGTTCGCTACGGCGGGAGTGAAGACTTCCACCATGTGTATTCATATGATACACTTACTCAACAATACTCTCGTTCTTCTGGAGGGGTTGTAACGATTGATCGAGAGACTGACGAAGAGATTCGTTTAGCCAATGTAATGTTTTTTGAAATGGCCCATCAGACAATTGATGCCGCAGGAAGACAACAACTTGATTTAACATCGGGTGGCAAAGGCTACTTATTCCAAGCAGGTATGATGAAAGAAATCGAATGGCAACAAATAGATGGCGTGCTCGTCCCATTGGAAAATGGCGAACCTGCTAAACTAGTTCCAGGAAAAAGCTGGATTCATTTTGTCAAAACAAACCCTGGTATCGACCAAATGGTTACTTTTACGCCGTAAGAAT
Organism: Paenisporosarcina quisquiliarum; assembly: GCF_027563315.1. Lineage (GTDB taxonomy): Bacteria > Bacillota > Bacilli > Bacillales_A > Planococcaceae > Paenisporosarcina > Paenisporosarcina quisquiliarum. The sequence goes on along the minus strand of NZ_JAMKBJ010000005.1, from coordinate 188,016 downwards.
AAAAGCGTTTCTTAAGCCTCGAGATGGACATAGCAGAATTTAAATATAGGAAGTATTTTAATAGTAGTTAAAAAAGCTTCAAAAAGGAGGTAACAATTATGCAAGTAGATAAAATACGCGGTCATCAAACGGACCAGTTATTTAAAGCTGTTTTAGAATTGAAAGACATGGAAGAATGCTATCGATTTTTTGATGATTTATGTACCATAAGCGAAATCCAATCGTTATCTCAACGATTTGAAGTGGCACATTTATTACGACTGAAGAAAACATATGAAACGATTAAAAATGAAACAGGTGCCAGCACGGCAACTATTTCTCGTGTGCGTCGTTGTTTCGATTATGGAAACGATACATATGATGAAATGCTCGGCAGGTTATATCCTGACGAAAAACCTTTCCAATTTCCTAAGTACGGGAATTCAAACGAATAAATTACCGAAGGGACCACTCACATCCGAGAGTAGTCCTTTTTTGTTTGGGAAAAATGGGTGAATCCGATTAAAACGGGGTTCATGCCGATAAAATAGAGTTTCATGCCGATTAAACGCAAGACATCCAAACAATTGCCTGCTCACACTCTTCGAATAGAAGGGTTTTTTGTTATACTAGATAGATGAATACAAACAGATAGGTGGGAGCCGATGATGTATCAGGCATGGCGTCACGTTTTTAAATTAGATCCTGCAAAGGAAATAGCTGAGGATGCGCTAAAGCAGGTGTGTGAATCTGGAACGGATGCAATCCTGATCGGTGGAACAGATGGCGTAACACTTGAACTGGTTCTGGATTTACTCATACGAGTCAGACAATATAAAATTCCGGTTGCACTGGAGATTTCCAATATAGACTCCGTTATACCCGGATTTGATTTTTATTTCATTCCTTCCGTGTTGAACAGTACAAAAACCGCATGGGTCAAGGATTTGCATATCGAAGCCATCAAGGAATTCGGAGATTATATGGACTGGAATGAACTAGTTCCAGAAGGTTATTGCATTTTAAATGCAGATTGCAAGGCGGCGCGTGCAACGGATGCACAGACATCGTTATCGAGGGATGAAGTAATTGCCCATGCGAGGCTGGCAGAACACTTTTTCAGATTGCCGATATTCTACGTGGAATATAGCGGCGTTTATGGAGACCCGAATATGGTACAAGCAGCGAAAAACGTTTTGACGAACACACGTCTTTTTTATGGCGGTGGTATTACATCGGCAAAACAGGCGACTGAAATGGCTATGATTGCGGACACAATCGTAGTAGGCAACCATCTCTATGACAATTTAAATGAAGCACTCGAAACGGTGAAAGCTGTTCATGCAGTGACACTTTGACAATTAACATAAGCGGTTTATAATTGAAGAACAAATGTTCGTGAAGGACGGTGCATAATGGAATTAATCGTAAAGAATTTATTAAACGGGATGAATCCCGAACAAGAAAAAGCAGTAAAAGCAACAGAAGGTCCTTTGCTGATTATGGCAGGAGCGGGCTCAGGAAAGACGCGAGTTTTAACGCACAGAATCGCTTATTTAGTGGTGGAGAAAGAAGTCTATCCATCAAAAATTTTAGCGATTACGTTTACAAATAAAGCAGCAAGAGAAATGCGCGAGCGTATCGATGGTCTACTTGGAAACGGAACGGGAGAGCGTATGTGGGTTTCGACCTTCCACTCGATGTGTGTGCGTATTTTACGTCGCGATATCGATCGAATCGGTTATTCGAAAAGCTTCTCCATTTTGGATACGACTGAGCAATTGACGGTCATTAAACGTATTTTGAAAGACCAGAACATCGACCCTAAAAAATATGATCCCCGTTCCATGTTAAATGCGATCAGCTCAGCGAAAAACGAATGCATTGACGCCGAAACATTTGCAAGCCAAATGAATCAATTCAATCCGTTTGAGAAGACAGCATCGGAAGTCTACACTGCGTACGACAAGCGTCTACGTAAAAATCAATCCCTCGATTTTGATGATCTGATTATGACAACTTTAACACTCTTCAAACGTGTGCCGGATGTGTTGGAGTTTTATCAAAACAAATTCCATTACATTCATGTCGATGAGTATCAAGATACGAACAAAGCCCAATACGAGCTCGTCCAAATGTTGGCGAAGAAATTCAATAATTTGTGCGTCGTAGGGGACTCTGATCAGTCGATATACAGATGGCGTGGAGCGGACATTCAAAACATCATGTCTTTTGAAAAAGATTATCCGAATGCACAGGTCATCATGCTTGAGCAAAACTATCGTTCAACGAAACGAATCCTGAAAGCGGCAAATGACGTCATTCAAAACAATACAGGGCGTTATCCGAAAGAGCTTCGCACGGACAATGGCTCTGGAGAAGCAATCAATGTATATAAAGCTTATGACGAACAGCAGGAAGCACAGTTTGTCGTCAAAACAATTCAGGAATTAATGGAAAAAGACAATCGCCGACTAGATGATTTTGCTATTCTGTATCGTACGAATGCCCAGTCCCGTGTGATGGAGGAAGTGTTGGTCAAATCCAATATTACCTACACAATCGTTGGGGGCACGAAGTTCTACGATCGCAAAGAGATTAAAGACTTGCTGTCGTATTTACGTTTGATTGCCAACAATGAAGATGATTTAGCATTGGCACGAATCATTAATGAGCCGAAACGTAACATTGGGGCGACCTCTTTTGAACGTATGGCTAGATTTGCGATTGAACAGGACCGTTCCATTTTTGATGCACTTCGCGAAGTGGACTTTATGGGATTGCCTGCACGTGCAGCAAACGAAGCGGCAAAATTCCACCAGATGATGGATGGGTTCAGCCAAATGCAGGAATTCCTTTCTGTCACGGAGCTTGTCGAGCAAGTGCTGGATAAAACCGGCTACCGTAATATGCTGCGTAACGAAAAAACCATTGAATCGGAAAGCCGTCTTGAGAATATTGAAGAGTTTTTATCTGTAACGAAAGCGTTTGAAGAACGCAGTGAAGATAAAACCCTCGTGTCATTCCTGACGGATTTAGCATTGATTTCTGATTTAGATAAGCTAGATAACGATGAAGATGTATCAAAAGGAAAAGTAGTCCTGATGACGATGCACGCAGCTAAAGGACTCGAGTTCCCGGTCGTATTTATCATTGGGATGGAAGAAAACGTCTTCCCTCATTCCCGTTCGATCGGTGACAATGACGAAATGGAAGAAGAACGTCGCTTAGCATACGTAGGCATTACGCGAGCTGAACAACGTTTGTATTTAACATGCGCGCAATCGCGTACATTGTTTGGTCGTAGTGGCTATAACAACCCATCGCGATTTATTGCGGAAATTTCAGAGGACATTTTGGAACACGTGACATTGAAACAATCGGCAGGTACTGGTAGAAGCCAAACAACCCGCCGCGCTGTTGCAAATACGACACGTCCAGCAGTTGAGCGTCCTGCATATAAAGCTTCAGGCGGGGACAAGCTTGGGTGGAATACGGGCGACAAAGCCGTTCATAAAAAGTGGGGCGAAGGAACAGTTGTCAGCGTACGAGGTGAAGGCGAAAATACGGAAATCGATATTGCATTCCCGAGCCCAACCGGTATTAAACGATTACTGGCGAAGTTTGCACCAGTTGAAAAAGTATAGGTATTTCATGACGAAACATTTAGATCGAGCGGAGGAACGATTCAATGGATAAAGTACAATTGGAAGAACGTGTGAAAGAACTCAATCAGCTTTTGCATGATACGGGCTATGCCTATTATGTGCTGGATCAGCCGCTCGTGCCTGATGCAGTTTATGACCAATATTTGCAGGAACTCATTGCCATTGAAAGTGAATTTCCTGACTTGATTTATCCTGATTCACCGACTCAACGTGTGGGTGGAACAATCCTTGAAGGATTCAAGAAAGTATCCCATACGTATCCGATGCTCAGTCTTTCGAATGCTTTTGGCCGTGAGGATCTGGACGATTTCGACCGTCGCATCCGTGCAAGTATAGGAGACGAGTTTTCGTACGTATGTGAATTAAAAATAGATGGCTTGGCCATTTCACTCAGCTATGAAAATGGTGTCTTCGTCCGAGGGGCCACTCGTGGTGATGGGCGTGTAGGGGAAGACATTACGGAGAATTTAAAAACGATCCGTTCCATTCCATTACGCTTGAAAAAACCACTTACGATTGAAGTGCGTGGTGAAGCTTACATGCCCAAAAAATCCTTTACTGCATTAAATGAAACGCGTGTGGCAAACGAAGAAGAAAAGTTTGCGAATCCACGAAATGCGGCTGCAGGCTCATTGCGACAACTTGACCCAAAAATCGCCGCAAGTCGTAACCTAGCCATTTTCGTATACGGTATTGGTGGGGACGGGGAGGCTTATCAACTGGATAGTCATGCCCAGGCGCTAGATTACCTGGATGAACTAGGTTTTCAGACGAACAAAGAAAGACAGACTTGCCAATCGATTGATGAAGTACAAGCCTATATCGAGAAATGGACCGCCGAGCGTCCAAACCTGCCATATGAAATTGATGGAATCGTCATCAAAGTGAATCGCTATGTCCACCAACAGGATTTAGGCTTTACCGCGAAAAGTCCTCGTTGGGCAACTGCTTACAAGTTCCCGGCAGAAGAAGTTGTAACAACTTTGCTCGACATTGAATTGACAGTTGGACGTACTGGTGCCTTAACACCGACTGCGATACTCGAGCCGGTACAAGTAGCGGGAACGACAGTAGGGCGCGCATCTTTACATAACGAAGATTTGATTCGTGAAAAAGATATTCGAATTGGCGACACCGTCATTATCCGTAAAGCGGGTGACATCATTCCTGAAGTGGTGGCCGTGGTTCTTGAAGCGCGTAAAGAAGAGTTGCCTGCGTTTAACATGCCGACACATTGCCCTGTTTGTGAAAGTGAGCTCGTACGTATTGAAGGGGAAGTCGCACTGCGTTGTGTCAATCCTCAATGCCCTGCTCAAATTACAGAAGGACTCATTCATTTTGTATCGCGAAACGCGATGAACATTGATGGACTCGGTGAAAAAGTAGTGGAGCAATTGTTCCGTGAAGGACTGATTCATGACGTGTCTGATTTGTTTACACTGACCAAAGATCAGTTGATTCAACTAGATCGAATGGGTGAGAAATCTGCAACAAATTTGGTTGCGGCCATTGAAGCTTCCAAGCAGAATTCCATGGAGCGCGTATTGTTTGGTTTGGGAATTCGCCATGTTGGTGAAAAAGCGGCCAGAATTCTGTCGGAAGAGTTCGGAGATATGAAGTCACTTTCTGAAGCAACTCCTGAGCAACTGACGGCGGTACATGAGATTGGCGATAAAATGGCAGATTCAGTTGTCAGTTACTTTGATAACGAAGAAGTGCAGGAATTAATAACGAGACTTGAACAACTCGGTGTGAACTTATCTTATACAGGGAAAAAAGTAGATTTTTCCAACATGGATCATGTATTCACAGGGAAAACCGTCGTATTAACTGGGAAATTGGAACAATTGACACGACAAGAAGCAAAAGAGAAAATAGAACAGGTAGGCGGAACCGTCTCCGGAAGTGTCAGTAAAAAAACAGACATCGTCATCGCAGGTGAAGATGCTGGTTCCAAACTCGACAAAGCCCGTACTTTGGGCATTCCGGTATGGGATGAAAACCGTCTGATTGAAGAATTAAAAGAGTGAAGGAGTCCTTCCGATAATGAAACGAAAAAGCTGGATTCCAGCAGTAATTTCTTTAGCCTTACTTACAGGATGTATCCCGAGTAAGGATACAAAAGTCATAACAGAAACCGAAAAAAGTGAAGAAGCGGCTACGATCATTCCGAGTATGCAAATTTCGGAACAATACTATCGTACACTCTTGCCATATCAAGAAAGCGTGAGTCGAGGATTGGTCGTCTCAAATATCTACTCCAAGTATGATGTGAAAGAAGTAGAAAGCGGACTTCTGCGATTGTCGCAACGGACGTTTTCACCAGACGACTACTTTTTCCAAGAAGGTCAAATGCTTGATGGGGAAGTGCTCAGCTCCTGGTTGGCTAGAAGTTCTCAAGTAAAAGAAGGGCTAAATCCAAGTCGTCCGAAAGGAAACATGACAGCGGAGTTAGCCAAAAAAGCACCTATTTATTTGGCTCATATAGTGGAGCAAAACTATTTAGTTAAATCGGGTGAAAATGAAGTCAAACTGGGTGGCGTATCCATCGGGCTTGCCATGAATTCTACCTATTACTATCAAAAAGAAGACTTCGGTGCGACATATGAAGAACCTATTCCTCAAGCAGTCATTGAACAACAAGGGAAAAAGATGGCGAATGAAATCGTTAAACGTATGCGTGCCATTGAAGGGTTACAGTCAGTTCCTATTACGGTGGGCTTATTCAGACAAGAAAGCCGCAATTCCATCGTACCAGGCACATACTTTGCCACTGGTGTAGTTGGTGAAGGAAAGGGTTCGGTTGCTGATTGGACAGGCGTTAACGAAGAATATGTGCTGTTCCCTCAACCCGTTTCTGAAGAAAAGTACCGTGAAGTGGGACAATCGTTCAATAACTTCAAACAAGATGTGGAAGAGTATTTCTCGAATTTCACAAGTATTGTCGGTACCGGGTTCTATCAGGAAGACCGCATTAAAAAATTAACCATCGATATTCCGATACAGTTTTATGGTACGGCTGAAATCATTGGCTTTACACAATACATGACGGGACTGGTGATGGAACATTTCCCGGCGTCCATGCATGTGGAGGTCAGTGTCACGTCAATTAATGGTCCTGAAGCATTGGTGATAAAAGAAGCGGACGAGAAAGAGCCTTACGTCCATATTTATGACTAGAAAAGCTCGACGCTGACGCTTGTAATTCATCATTTGGAATTTTGAAATGACACTTTAGCAAAACCATTGTAAAACCTAGGGACAGCTTGATGCTGTCTCTATTCTTTTAGTGTGAAAAATGATATGATACTCGGTATGATTGTGAATTCGGAGGTGTACAAAATGGCGAATATATCAAAAGAAGAAGTAAAGCACGTAGCACATTTAGCACGTCTTGCCATTACAGATGAAGAAGCTGAAATGTTTGCAGGCCAACTTGCGGCAATTACTAATTTTGCTGAGCAGTTAAATGAACTGGATACAACAAATGTTGTACCTACTACACATGTCTTACCGTTAGTGAACGTATTGCGTGAAGACAAGGCAGTCCCTGGACTTGACCGTGAAAAAATGATGAAAAATGTTCGTGAGCAAGAAGCGGGCCAAGTAAAAGTACCATCAATCTTAGACTGATTTTGACGTAAGGAGGGACTATCCATGACATTATTCAACTACTCAGCAAGCGAACTGCAAGAAATGATACATAATAAAGAACTATCAATTGCAGATTTGACAGCTGAAGCATATACACGTATCGAAGCTTTAGACGAAGACGTAAAAGCGTTTTTAGCTCTAAATAAAGAACAAGCAATGGCGCAAGCAAAAGAAATGGACGAAGTGCCTGCATCTGAACGTGGACCGTTATTCGGAATGCCTATCGGTGTAAAAGACAACATCGTAACTGAAGGCCTCGAAACAACTTGTTCTTCAAAAATCCTTCAAGGCTTCAACCCGATTTACGATGCGACAGTTGTTCGTAAACTTCGTGAAGCGGGCATGATTACAATCGGTAAACTGAACATGGACGAATTCGCAATGGGTTCTTCAACAGAAAACTCAGCTTATAAAATCACACGCAATCCGTGGGATCTTGACCGTGTACCTGGAGGTTCTTCAGGTGGTTCAGCAGCATCAGTTGCTGCTGGTGAAGTACCGTTTTCTTTAGGATCTGATACAGGTGGTTCAATCCGTCAACCGGCATCATTCTGTGGTGTTGTTGGGATGAAACCAACTTACGGACGAGTATCTCGTTTCGGATTGGTCGCTTTCGCATCATCTCTTGACCAAATCGGACCGATTACACGCAATGTTAAAGACAATGCGTTGTTGCTTGAAGCAATCTCAGGTGTGGACGAAAACGATACAACGTCTGCAAACGTAGATGTACCAAGCTTTGTTGAATCCTTGACGGGTGACGTTAAAGGTCTTCGCATCGGTGTTCCTAAAGAGTATTTAGGAGACGGTGTCGGCGAAGCTGCCAAACAATCAGTGCTCGATGCATTGAAAGTGTTGGAATCACTTGGCGCAACTTGGGAAGAAGTATCACTACCTCACTCTAAGTATGGCTTAGCAACTTACTACTTACTGGCTTCATCTGAAGCATCTTCAAACTTGGCTCGTTTTGACGGGATCCGTTATGGTTTCCGTGCAGAAAACGTAGAATCTTTAATGGATTTATACAAAGAAACACGTGCGCAAGGTTTTGGAGACGAAGTAAAACGCCGTATCATGCTTGGAACATTCGCATTGAGCGCAGGTTCTTACGATGCTTACTACAAAAAAGCACAACAAGTGCGTACATTAATCAAACAAGATTTCGATCAAGTGTTTGAAAACTACGATGTCATCATCGGACCAACTACGCCAACACCGGCATTTAAAGTTGGCGAGAAAAATGATGATCCATTGACGATGTATGCAAATGATATTTTAACCATCCCTGTAAACTTAGCAGGCGTACCAGGAATCTCTGTACCATGCGGATTCTCTGAAGGAATGCCACTAGGCTTACAAATTATCGGGAAACACTTTGATGAAGCAACGATTTATCGTGTAGCTCATGCTTACGAGCAAGCAACAAGCTTCCACAAAGAAACTCCTCAACTATGGGAGGGAGCAAAATCATGAACTTTGAAACAGTCATTGGTTTAGAAATTCACGTTGAGTTGAAAACAGATTCAAAAATGTTTTCACCTTCACCTGCCCACTTTGGTGCAGAGCCAAATACAAATACACATGTAATCGACCTTGGATATCCAGGCGTTTTACCTGTTGTCAATAAACGCGCAATCGATTTCGGAATGAAAGCTGCGATGGCACTAAACTGTGAAATCGCGACACATACGAAATTCGACCGCAAGAACTACTTCTATCCGGATAATCCGAAAGCGTACCAAATCTCTCAATTCGACCAGCCAATCGGTGAACATGGCTGGGTTGAAATTGAAGTGGATGGCTACAAAAAACGTATCGGGATTACTCGTTTGCACTTGGAAGAAGATGCCGGGAAACTGTCACATACGGATAAAGGGTACTCACTGGTTGATTACAACCGTCAAGGTACACCATTAATCGAAATCGTTTCAGAACCAGATATCCGCACACCAGCTGAAGCGTATGCATACTTGGAAAAAGTAAAGTCAATCATCCAGTACACAGGCGTTTCCGATTGTAAAATGGAAGAAGGCTCACTACGTTGTGATGCCAACATTTCACTTCGTCCATACGGCCAAGAACAATTTGGTACAAAAGCTGAATTGAAAAACTTGAACTCATTCAACTATGTTCGTCGTGGCTTAGAGCATGAACAAGTTCGCCAAGCTGAAGTGTTGCTTTCAGGTGGAGAAATCCTGCAAGAAACTCGTCGTTTTGATGAATCTACAGGTAAGACATTGTTGATGCGTGTTAAAGAAGGATCAGACGATTACCGTTACTTCCCGGAACCAGACTTAGTCGATTTAGTGATTGACCAAGAATGGATGGACCGTGTACGTGCGGAAATTCCTGAACTTCCGGATGCTCGTAAACAACGTTATGTTGAAGAGTTAGGCTTGCCATCATACGATGCAATGGTCTTGACGTTAACGAAAGAAATGTCCGATTTCTTTGAAGCAACGATTGCTCTTGGTGCGGATACGAAACTTGCATCGAACTGGATGATGGGTGAAGTATCAGCTTACTTAAACGTCGATCAAAAAGAATTACACGATACAAAGCTTACGCCAGAAGGTTTGGCTGGCATGATCAAACTAATCAGCGACGGTACGATTTCTTCGAAAATCGCGAAAAAAGTTTTCAAAGAGCTTGCTGATAACGGTGGAACTGCTGAACAAGTCGTGAAAGAAAAAGGCTTAGTTCAAATTTCCGACGAAGGTGCACTTCGTGACATCGTTACTCAAATCTTGGATGCAAATGCGCAATCAATCGAAGACTTCAAAAACGGGAAAGACCGTGCAATCGGCTTCCTAGTTGGTCAAATCATGAAAGCAACAAAAGGACAAGCGAACCCACCGTTGGTTAACAAAATCCTACAAGATGAAATTTCAAAACGATAATACGAAAGCGACTCCGTGGAAACGGAGTCGCTTTTTTTGTGAATTGATGGGTGAGCGGATGCTCAGTCTGAGTTTTGGGCTTTGACGTTTGAAAAATAGCGAGTGACGTCTGAAAAATCTGGGTCTACGTCTGAAAAATTAACCATGACGTCTGAAAACAATTCGTTTAAGCCATAACCTAATATAAAACCCGTAATTGATTCTCTACAAACTGGAGAAAAAGTATCAATTAACTTTCTTAAAAACTATGTCCAATAGACCTATGGTAAATTATAGAAAAATTGGTTTAGGCCACTTCAAAATAGTAAATAGACTAGTACTACAAACTTGGAGGGAAAAATTAATGAAAAATATTATGCTGTTTACGATTCTGATTGGTTTAGGTTTTACAGGGGGATCGCTTTTCCCAGATATTATGGCTGATGCGGAAAATTCAAAAGCTGAAGAAAAAGGAAATTGCAATTGTGGCTGTGGACCAACTGAAGTCAAAGTGATGATGGTACCAACTGGAAGTGATATGACATTGACGACTGGATTAATCGAAGCAATTTCAAACGATAGTGATAACACGCTTACGCAAGAAGAACTTGTAACAATCATTAATCAAGTGCAAAAAGAATACACGCAAACAACAGAACAATCTGCGGTAAAAGGCATTTCAACTGGTAGCCCATCAGATGAAGGCGGCACAACGGTTAGCTCATATGAAAAAATAATTAATAGTTTCCTTTCAGGTAACTTAACAACTACGACAGACACTCAAAAAGAAACTGAGACGATCGTTAATCAATCAGAATCTGTATCTGGAACAAGCAGCATCATCTTAAATGAAGAGACAACGGAAACAACAAATACTAAAAAGACCAAAAATAATAATGGATTAGGTAATGGCTCTGAAGAGGCAGATGGAACAAGCAGCGACGTTAAAGGAATTGACCCTTCAAATCCAGGAAACGGACAAAAAAATTCTAACACTTCAACCAAAACAGAAGTAAAATCAACAACTACTACAAATGGAAAAACAAATGTTAGTAAATCAAAAGAGAAAAAAGAAAAAGAAAAAAATAACAACGGTTTAGGAAATGGTTCAGAACCTGCCGATGGAACAAGCACTGATATTAAAGGAGAAGATCCTTCAAATCCAGGTAACGGTGGTTCAAAAAATAATGCCGGTAACAAGTAATTTTGAAGTAATGTAAAACAGTGCAATTCCAAATAGAATTACACTGTTTTAACTACATAGAATTACACAAGAGGCTAGGTAGCGACTCCGATAGACGGAGTCGCTTTTCCAATGGATTTAGGCACTATCTCAATAGTAGATTGCTTTCAAAATCAGTCACTACCCACCTGTTTCAATCAAAAATTAAATCGATTAGACATCTTAATGAGTTATCTATTTAATATAACTTCTTCTGAAGAACAGCCAGCTTCCTAAAATTCTTATCATAACTTTGTCGTTCGAGAAGATTGCTTAGCCAATACTTTGCTCGATCGTCATCGCCACTTTTGATGAAAGTTTCTATGGCCTGCTTAAAGGGACTGCGATAGGAAAAAGGCTTGTCCATCACCAGTTTAAAACCTAGGTGATAACAATCGGAGGCTATTCGGTAGTTCTTCATTTTTGAATGAAGAATCCCTAAATAGATGTAACCGCTGGATTTTTCTTCAATTGAAAACTGGGGCTGAACGACTGCTTGTTCCATTGTGTCAATGGCTTTCTGTTTCAGGAATATATAAAAGTAGGAATTGGCTTTATAAACATAGTCTTCATAAGTTTTTAATGGTTTCAGTAATGCGATTAAAAACATAGGTACACCTCATTTTTTAGCTGTTGGATTTAGCATACCCATTAAAGGATATTAAAAGCCTTCCGATTTTTCGCGGAAGGCTTTAAGTGGTCATCCAGTATATACTTGATCATATGGATAACGATAATTTACTTTTTTAGGTTTCATTAATAAGAAGAATAAAGTTAGTGGACCAATTCGTCCAACAAACATGACCATAGATAATAATACTTCGCCTAAATCTGACAGTTGGGCGGTGATGCCCATGGACAAACCGACCGTCCCAAATGCCGACACAACCTCGAACGCGAGAGGCAGGAATGGAATCTTTTCTGTAACGGTTAACATGAAAATAAAAGTCATGACCAACAGTAAACCAATGGTCGTAATCGCGAGAGAACGAATGACTGTATCGATACGAACAGAGCGACCGAACAATTCCGGTTCGCCACGTTGTCGCAGAAAAGCCATTGTTGCTAGTATAACAACCATAAATGTCGTCAATTTAATACCTGAAGCTGTTGATGCACTCCCTGCACCAATAAACATGAGAATCATGGTAAACAGGATTGTAGGATCTTCCAATTTACTGAAATCCACTGTATTGAATCCGGCAGTTCGAGGTGTCACCCCTTGGAAGTACGATGTCATGATCTTCTCATACAAAGGCATTGGACCTAAAGAGCCGGGATTGCCGTACTCCAACAAGAAAAACGTAAGAGTGGCGATTACATTAATAATGACTGTACCGATAATCATCATTTTCGTGTGTAGAGACCATTCTCTGAAGGACTTCTTCTGATGAATGTCGATGACCACCGTAAAACCAAGTCCACCTAAGATAAATAAAGAGGACAATACGAGATTAACAATGGGATCTCCCGAGAATCCGATCAAGTTATCCGGGAATAATGCGAACCCGGCATTGTTGAAAGCAGAAATAACATGAAAGACACTTAGGTACAGTGCTTCTGAAAATCCGAATCTTGGAATCCAGTGGAGCGTCATAATCGCAGTCGCAATGACCTGAACCGTTAAAACAAATGTCAAAATCAACTTTACTAATTTGACGATGCCCCCAACGGAGTTTTGATTGAAAGACTCTTGCAAATAGATCCGGTTTTGTAGCCCAACTCTTTTACCAAGTACTATGAGTAACGCAACGGCAAATGTCATCAAGCCGATTCCACCGCATTGGATCAGGAACATGAGCACTCCTTCACCAAACCAGGTTAAGGTGGAGGCAGGATCAAAAACGCTGAGTCCCGTAACGGTTGTCGCTGATGTCGCAACAAATAAAGCATCTGTCCATGAAATCGGAGTGGTCGTCGCAAAAGGAAGCTTCAAACAAAGCGTTCCCAACAGAATTAAAAACAAGAAACTTCCCGCAATTAACAAGGGAGGTGATAATAAAAATTTTTTCTTTTTCCTTGGACGCATAATGGCACTTCCTATTTGGTAAGTCTGAAAATAATAATTAACTCTATGCTTCTTTATTTCGACTGTCAACAAAAATTTGATTGATTTCTTTAAACTCAGTACACTGATGGGAGAGGAGGAGATTCATCCATGAAAACTGAACAACAATACTTTGAGGAAGCTATTTCTTTGAATGAATATATGGAGAAAATGGAGTCTCATAAAGACAACAGCTTTGAAATTTATGAACAATTCCATGTCCCTCAAGACGATGAATTTATTGCTTTGTTAAAAGATAAATCACCACATATTCTAGGTATTACGGAAGATTGGTGCGGAGATGCGATGCTCAATAACCCGATTCTGCGTCGTGTTGCGGAAGCAGCAAATATCGATGTCCGAGTCGTTTACCGGGACCAGACTTTGGATTTAATAGACCGTTATTTAATAAACGGTGGCCGATCGATTCCTGTTTACTTATTACTTGATCAGGATGGAAAAGTCATTGCAAAATGGGGTCCGCGAGCACCAAAACTTCAGGAATATGTGATGGAGCTTCGTAAAGAACTGCCGGCATCTGATGATCCTACTTTTAAGGACAAGCAAAAAGCATTCATTGATAAAATCACGGCTGAATATATCTCTACACCAGAATACTGGTTGTGGGTATACGAAGACATTCGAAAAGAATTTACTGCAGCCTTGCAAAAACAGTCATAATTGTTCTAATGCAGGCATTCGTATATAATAGAGAAATCAAGCCGAGGCATATGTCCGGCTTCTTTTCGTGGCGGGGAACTTTTTATGTCGCGGATAAGTCCTAACTAGTGACGAAAATGTAAAGCAGGAAGAAGGAAATGTGTATGAAACGTGCACGCATTATTTACAATCCGACATCTGGCCGTGAGTTATTCAGAAAACACTTGCCTGAGGTTTTAGAAAAATTAGAGAAGGCTGGGTACGAAACATCGTGCCACGCAACGACGTGTGAAGGTGACGCAGTTGAAGCAGCTAAATATGCAGTTGAACGAGGGTTTGACCTGGTCATCGCAGCAGGTGGGGACGGCACACTAAATGAAGTAGTAGCCGGAATCAGTAAGTTTGAAAAACGCCCTAAAGTCGGCCTAATCCCTATGGGAACGACCAATGATTTTGCGCGAGCACTGCGCATTCCACGTGATATCGATAAAGCCGTAAACATTATTTTGGCAGATGAATCGATTCCTGTGGACGTTGGTGTAGTCAACGATCGATACTTCATCAATATCGCTGGTGGCGGGAAAATGACTGAGTTGACCTATGATGTGCCAAGTAAGTTGAAGACAGTCCTTGGTCAATTGGCTTACTACCTAAAAGGCATTGAAATGTTGCCATCGATTCGTGCTTCTCGTGTTCGTATTGAATACGATGGGGAAGTCTTCGATGATGAAGCCATGATGTTCCTGGTCGGACTGACCAATTCAGTCGGCGGTTTTGAAAAACTCGCACCGAACTCAAGCATCAATGATGGGAAATTCACATTATTGATTTTGAAAAAATGTAACATTGCCGAATTCATTCGATTGGCGACACTTGCAATCGGTGGGAATCACTTAGACGATCCACTCGTAATTTATAAAAAAGCGAGTCATATCAATGTGACTGCCGAAGACCATGTCCAGTTGAACCTGGATGGTGAATATGGAGGGAACGTACCCGCTGTATTTGAAAACTTGCACCGACATATCGAAGTGTTCGTTCCAATGAATGACATTCGTGAACAAGATCGTCCATAACATACTGAAAGAGCATTTCCGGGAATTCCAGGAAATGCTCTTTTTTACATCTCAATTGTAAAAATGGGGGTTCACGTAGGAAAAAACGTAATCGACGTAGGAAAAAAACGAGTTCACGTAGGAAAAATCATGGTTCACGTAGGAATCATCGATTTTACCCATTCCGTACTATAGCAATTCCAACGCTTCATCCTGTTCACCAGCTAGTTTCGGTAACGTTCCGAGGGGTTCCCAGCGGAATTGGAAGGTCATGCCATTGTCCAGACCGTCGCTGACCACAAGGTGGTCCCAATTTTGTCGGTCGCCTTCATATCCAAGGTGGAAGAAGTTCCGTTCATACGCCGTGTCTTTTCCATTTGGGTAGTAGTTGTACTTATGGATTTTTCCGAGGAATGAAAGATTGTCCCGCTGTATGCCGGTTTCTTCAGTAATTTCCCGGTATAAAGCGTCAATTAGCATTTCGTCTTCTTCGATTGTGCCTCCTGGAACTTGTAAGCCTGCTTCCGGCTGATCTTTCTGCTCGAAAACGAGTAACTCCAAATTCGGTTCCTGTCCTTTTGTAATGTAGGCCAACACTTTACGCTTCGTTTTCATCGCATTCACCTCTAAAATTAAGTATGATTTACTAAGAATACAAAATACTCGGAACTTTCGCAATATAATTGTGTAATAGTATTCACATTTCTTTCACATGGACGTGACAAAATGGATACATCCATTGATTTTGAAGAGGTTCAAATGGGGTATGATAGGAAGTAGGGAAGGTGACGACATGTATAAAAACCAAGAGAAAAAATTGATTTGGCTTGCGTTCATTGTGGCAGCCATCATGCTGTTGTCAATACTAGGTCGGATTTTCGGAAGTTAATAGGAGGGAATATAAATGGGGAATGAAGAAGCAGTATTCTTTAGTCGCGTACTAACTGAACTTACGCTATCGTTTCATATTATTTATGCAACCATTGGGGTCGGCATTCCGCTCATGATTATGATTGCCCAGTGGGTGGGAATCAGGAAAAACGATGAACATTACATTTTGCTTGCAAGACGTTGGGCACGTGGTTTCGTCATAACAGTTGCTGTGGGTGTTGTGACAGGAACAGCCATTGGACTCCAACTATCACTATTGTGGCCAAACTTTATGGAACTTGCAGGTAATGTGATAGCCTTGCCGTTATTCATGGAAACTTTCGCATTTTTCTTTGAAGCTATCTTCTTAGGAATTTACTTATATACTTGGGACCGATTTGAAAATCAAAAGAAACATTTATTATTGCTGATACCGGTTGCTATCGGTGCATCATTCTCGGCGGTATTCATTACCATCGTTAATGCATTCATGAACGCACCACAAGGGTTTGATCTGGTAAACGGTGAGCTAATCAATATCAATCCGATTCTAGCGATGTTCAACCCGGCGATGCCAACAAAAGTCGCGCACGTAGTCGTGACGGCTTACATGACATCTGCATTCGTACTGGCTTCCATTGCGGCATTCCGTTTATTGAAGGGATCAAATCATGTTTATCATAAGAAAGCATTATTCCTAACGCTGAAACTTGGGTTGATTTTCTCCATTGCAGCAGCAATCATCGGCGATTTCTCTGGTAAATATTTAGCAGAGTATCAGCCTGAAAAGTTGGCTGCAGCGGAATGGCATTTTGAAACAGAAGAAAATGCCTCACTGATTATGTACGGAATTTTGGAAGACGGAGAAGTGAAGTATGCAATTGAAATTCCATATGCACTTAGTGTGTTGGCACATGGGGATCCATTTGCAGAAGTAATCGGTTTGGATCAATTCTCTGAAGATGAAATTCCACCATTATATATTCATTACTTGTTCGATTTAATGGTGAGCATCGGCATGGGATTGACGTTCTTATCCGGGCTGTATGTGTTTGCCACTTGGCGTAGATGGTCATTTGTTCAGACGAAATGGTTCCGCTGGTTGCTTGTGGCAGGAGGTCCACTGGCCATGCTTGCCATTGAAGCGGGTTGGTGGATGGCAGAAGTCGGCCGTCAACCGTGGATTTTGAGAGGCATTATGCGTACGGAAGACGCTGCGACAACGAGCGGTCAAGTAGACATCATGCTTGTACTGTTTGCCGGTCTTTATTTGATTCTTGGAGTTGGTAGTGTGGTCGTACTTCGCCGTATGTTCAGAAAAAATCCAGTTGAACAGGAAATCGAAGATCGACGTAAAGAACAGGAAGGTGATTTCTCATGACATTGACACTTGAAATCATCGGGATTTCCGTTCTTTGGATGTTCCTATTCGGTTATGTCATCGTAGCATCCATTGATTTTGGAGCAGGATTTTTCAATGCCTATAACACGCTGACACGCAGAGAACATATTTTAACGAACATCATTCAACGTTATTTATCGCCTGTATGGGAAGTGACCAATGTCTTTCTCGTCTTCTTCTTCGTTGGCGTCATCGGCTTCTTCCCGAAAACAGCCTTCTATTATGGGACGACGTTATTGGTGCCTGCAAGTATCGCCATTATTTTGCTGGCGTTACGCGGTTCCTACTATGCATTCGCAACATATGGCACGAACGGACACAAAGGGTATACGTTCATGTACGGCATTACAGGTCTGTTCATTCCGGCATCTCTTTCAACCGTGTTGACCATATCTGAAGGTGGCTTTATTTCCATGGTCAAAGGGAATCCTGTGCTGGATTACTGGGAACTGTTCTCCAGTCCATTGACCTGGAGCATCGTCGTGTTAAGTTTGGTAGCGGTGCTTTATATTTCCGCTGTATTCCTAACATGGTACGCAAACAAAGCTGGAGATCACTCTGCAACAGAACTGCTTCGAAAATATGCGTTGATTTGGGCAATCCCAACAATGATTACGGCTTCAGGCATTATTTTCGAGCTTCGCGGTCATAATCCAGAACATTATGCGCGCATCCTCGATTTATGGTGGGTGTTCGGCATTTCATTCCTGATGTTTGTCGGAACGGTATGGCTGATCTGGAAGCGAAAAAACTACGGGTTGGCTTTTGGTTTACTGGCTGCACAGTTTGCTTTGGCATTCTTCGGATACGGAGTATCCCATTATCCGTACCTGTTGTATCCATACTTGACGATTTACGATAGCTTCACGAACGAAGCAATGGCCATAGCCTTAATTGTGGCTTTCATTGCGGGTCTAGGGTTATTGCTTCCATCCTTGTATCTATTGCTGAGATTGTTCCTGTTCAATAAAGACTACGTACGTGGGAATAAAGATAATCACGCCTAAAGGAGGCCAATCATATGACGGATTTCATGATTTTTTATGCACCTTTTATCGTTCTAATCGGTGCCATCATTACTGCCTTTTGGTTCGCTCCTAAGGACGGACCCGTTCGGAAAAATAATAAATAATAAAGGTGGGGGCTGTCCAAAATGTCATGAAAAATGACTTTAGAGGACAGCCCCGCTTTTTTTGCCTTGTTATATTCATTCAAAGAACTTTTTCTCCGTAACATTTAACAATTGTACAACGTTATTATTTTACTGGGGATATATCCCTATTTTTTTCGCTACACTTTATGATTACAGAACTGGTATGATGAGATAAGTTAAAGAGAAGGATACAAGAGTGAAGGAGGGGATTTACTTGAATGAGCGTTCGAGCATCAACATTGGTGGTCTAGAGTTTGGATGGGATATTGAAAAAGGTCAGTTTATCTTTGAAGGTGAAGAATCGGTATTGTTCTGGATTTCTTCAGCCATGAAAGAGTTTTTCGATACGATTGAAGAAATCTCTGGAGAAGAAGCATCTAATCTCGTCTTCGAGACGACTGGATTCAGACAAGGCTTGGTCGTAGGGAAATATTTCGAGACCATTAAAGAAGTCGGTATAGAAGAAGCAGTCGAACTTATCACCAATACATATGCAACTGCTGGTTGGGGCAGGATGACCATAAAGGATTTGGATCTTGAAAAGAAGACACTTGTTGCGGAATTGAAAGATAGCTGGGAATATAAAATCAATATTGCACAAGGGAAGGCAACTGGTGGACATTTCCTTCCAGCTCATTATGCTGGGATTTTCACAGGACTTTTCAGTCAGAACATGTGGTATAAAGTAGTTCATCACCAAATCGAAGGTCATGAAACGACAGTCGTTGAGTATTTCCCATCAGAGATTTCGATTACCCGTAATATTCACGAGCTCTCAAGGAAAAAGGAATCAACTCAAATTGCTCAATTAAATGTTCTTGTAGATGAAAAGACAAAGGAACTACAAAAACTGGTTGATACTTTATCATCTCCTATCATTCCTGTGTTGGACGGAATCGTTGTTGTTCCGTTGATCGGGCAATTTGATGAGATGCGAACTGAAAAACTGATTGTTAAAACGTTGAGCAGTCTACCTTCACATAAGGCTGAATATTTATTACTCGACTTAACTGGATTGGATCGTGATATTACGCCATTTACGACCAATCTCATCGATAAAATGGTTTCTGCTGCTTCTTTGATTGGAACAAA
This sequence comes from Paenisporosarcina quisquiliarum, assembly GCF_027563315.1. GTDB lineage: Bacteria > Bacillota > Bacilli > Bacillales_A > Planococcaceae > Paenisporosarcina > Paenisporosarcina quisquiliarum. Next base: position 168,335 of record NZ_JAMKBJ010000005.1, on the reverse strand, counting down.
AACGATTTTAGTGGGCATTTCTTCTGAACTGGCCATATCCATTTCAAATGCTGTAGAAGACTTCTCAAAGTTCAACTGTTTCCAAACCTTGCAACACGGCATTTATTATGCCCTCGGCCAATCAGGCAGACAAATCATTTAAGTCCCGATTTGGACAAGTCTTTACGTGTTTTAATGGTTAACTCGGAAGATTTGTTGACAATATACCTATAAATAGAATATATTATTAGTAATTAGTTGAATCGTAACTCCTAAAGGGGAGTAGCTTTTACAGCAAGGTCGTCATTTCGGAGGTATTAAAATCTCCCGGCCTTGTTGGCAACGACTTCGTTGTTAGCAAGACCTTTACCAATCTTGGTAAAGGTCTTTTATTTTTTCAAAAACCTTTGCCGTTTCCGGTAAAGGTTTTTTTATTTTCATTTTGGAAACGGACCAATCGAGATGGAGCCTCTCAACTAACTAAAAAACAGGAGGATCTACATGATACTGAGGAAATACATGGCGTTAATTGGGATAGGTTCGGCAAAGATTGATTTAATTTTAGAGAAAGATATTTACAGGCCTGGTGAACTTGTAAAGGGATATTTCTTGCTCAAAGGTGGCACAATCGAACAACAACTGAAACGAATCGAATGTGATTTGGTGGTGACCACGGACAATGATGAAGTGAAAGATGAAAGAGTAATTGATTCCATCACTATTTTCACCTCAAAGCTGATTGAATCAGATGCTACTAACCAAGTTCCTTTCACATTCAGATTGCCAAAATCCATGCATCCAGCATTTAATGCATCTTATCGATTTAAGTCGCGACTCTCGTTCAAACAAGGAGTCGAAAGCTTGGATCATGATGCTATACAAATACTTGCTGAATCTGTTTAACTTTCTGATTTGAAGAGATTAGACAAAACTTAAACTAAAAGGAGGAAATCGAAATGGATTTTTCAATCTTGATGGAATATGGATGGGTATTATTATTGCTGATAGGACTTGAAGGCTTGCTTGCTGCGGATAACGCACTTGTTCTTGCTATTATGGTTAAGCATTTACCGGAAGCTGAAAGAAGAAAGGCTTTATTTTACGGACTTGCAGGAGCATTCGTGTTCCGTTTCGCTTCATTATTTATCATTTCGTTTCTGGTCGATGTGTGGCAAGTGCAGGCAATCGGAGCACTTTACCTGTTATTCATTGCCATTAATCATATCGTTCGGAAGTTGTACTTTAGTAACAAAGGCGACGATAAAGAAAAAAAGGAAAAGAAAAAAGCAGGTTTCTGGGGAACGGTATTCAAAGTGGAATTGGCAGACATTGCATTCGCAGTTGACTCCATTTTAGCAGCAGTAGCTTTGGCTATGACACTTCCGAACACCAACCTTCCAGAGATTGGCGGTATGGACGGCGGTAAGTTCTTGGTCATTTTCGCAGGAGGACTCATTGGCTTGATTATCATGCGTTTCGCAGCCAACTTCTTCGTCAAGTTGCTTCATTCAAAACCGGGATTAGAAATCGCAGCGTTCGCCATTGTTGGCTGGGTTGGTGTAAAACTTGCAGTCCTAACTTTGGGTCATCCAGACGTCGGCGTCATTTCATATGAGTTTGCACATTCCACACAATGGAAGCTAATCTTCTACTCCGTGTTGATCGCCATTGCAGCGGCAGGCTGGTTCTTGACGAAGGAAAAGAAGGTAGAAGAATCAGAAGAAGAGAATCTGCCTCTATAACGCAAAAAGCTGCTCCGAGTGGGGCAGCTTTTGCTATTTAATTCGTTAAATATTTTTCTTTCAAAATGTTCACATGATGAAGTTCATGACCTGCAATAATATAAGCCAGTGCACGAGCGGAGATTTCATGTTTACTTGCGACACCTTTTCTCAGAAATGCGTCTTCATTCAAGCCATTGATTAAATGAATGGTTGCATAGCGAACGGCTTTCAATTCTTCAAGTAGATTCTGGAGAGAACGGGAATGGAAAGAAGCTTCCCGTACATATTGTTCGTCATCGTAATTAGCCAATGGCGTTCTGTCTCCTCTGGCTATTCGCAATAATCTATAACTCATCACTCGTTCCGTGTCCGTGATATGGCCAATGACTTCTTTCACTGTCCACTTGTTATCGGCATAGCGAAAATTTGCCTGAGCTTCATCGAGATCGGAAAGCAGTGCAAGTAAGTCCTCCATCTGTGTGTTCAAGATATCTTTCAGTAATCCATCAGGCACCAGACCGATATACGTTTCGTAATAAGCTGGATATTCGTCAGGTAGAGGTTTTTTAATCATCGTTAAACTCCTTTATTGATACATAGATTTTCGAACGTCTTTAGGTGTAATGGCATTTAACAATCGATGCGATATAAGTTAATTAATTCATATTCTTTGTACCATATTCACTATTTACAGGGAAAGTGGGGTACCTTAAAAGAATTGAAACCACATTTTTAGTATGATGAGTGATAGAGAACTAGTTGAAAGCAAAGGTGGATATGATATGGAAAATAAATATACAGCAACGGTTATGAGAGCTATCGGCATCGAAGATTATAACGTGATAAATGAAATGCCAAAAACAGAAGTAATGGATCTTTACATAAAATCATTCGGAACTGCAGTAAATGGGAAAGAAGTACGTGAAGTAGTACAAGCTGTTTTTGGAATTGATTTGAATTTCATTTCAGAAAAAAACTACGGCAATCACTTGTCGCAGTATCAAATGGCAGTAATGGAAAGTCTGCGTCGTTCCTTAAATGTACCTACTGACTCTACGGAAGTGGATGCTCAAATCATGGCGATGCCAAAAAATGAAGTAATGGATCGGTACATTGACATTCATGGTGGCGCTCTAAGTGGAGCTGAAACTAGAGTATTAATCAATCAGATTTTCGGAGTGAATCTCGATGGTATTTCTGGTTTGGAGCATTCCGGAATTTCCATTCGTTCGAAAGGACAATGGATTCTACCAGCAGACAAGAAGCTATTCATTGTCTCTTCCAGTCTCGATGATGTAGAGCTATATGTATCCCTAACAGAGTATTTTGAAGAAACTACAGGTTCCAATCAACTGCCAGATTCTTTGAAGAAACAATTATCACAGATTGGATTTACATACGATGTGGAAATGAATCATTGCATCTATCGCAATCCTTCCAATGAATCTGTTCCGGATGCACTTAAAGGCCAGGTAATGGGTGTTGTATTAGGAACCATCCAATCCATGAAACAACAAGACGATAACAAGAACTGATCTTTATTATAAATGAAAAAACCGCCTGGATATGTATACGATCCATGCGGTTTTCTTATGTGTTTAAGTATGTTCTGCTCTAATAATTTCTACGTTCTTCAGATGGCATTCTTTCGTGAAGTTTGATTGGAAAGGCATCTCTTTTTCCAATACCACAATAGCTTCTGTATCCTCGCTTTTCACTGCCCCAATTAATCTATCAAGATAATCTTGAGACAAACCAATTCTCTTTTTCATTTCATCTTCTTGGTCAGTTGGTTGTCCATGCCCGGGAACTAATACGTTAATTTTATGCGTGTCCAAAACCAAACGAGCTTTTTGAAGTGTCTCCAAGTATGCATTAGCACTATCAAATAAATAGGGAAGCTCAAAATCTGAAAGATAGTCCCCTGTTATCCAAATTCCTGACGGCTCGATGACCGTAAACAATCCATCATGCGTGTGTCCAGGAGATAAATAAAAGGTCAGGATTGTACCGCCAACAATAAGTTGCTGACCATCCTTTTCGATAACCAAATCAAGTGTAGGGAATTCAATTGGGTAAGGTCTTTCCACATAATATTCATTGTCAAACTGCTGGATTAAGTCGAGCTTATACTGTTTTCTCGGATGTTCCTGCATCCCTTTGCTGCCAATCACTTTGGCATCAGGGAAGGCGTGGTATCCGATAATGTGGTCAAAATCGCCATGTGTGAAAAGTAAATACAATTCTTTGCCATTGCGTTTACTTGCCACAAACTCCTGGATTTCCTGAATTTCAAGAGGGAGCCAAGTGGGATCGACAACTAAAATCAAGTCGTCGGTCTCTACAACGGAGCTCGTTGTCTTCCATAGGGCACTTTGAAAAACGGTCAATCCATCTTTTTGAAATAGTATCATTCTGTCTCTCCGTTCGCAGGAATCAATAAGATCTTCCCGGTGCTTTGACGGCTTTCCAAGTAACGATGGGCTTCCTGTCCTTCATGCAAAGCAAAAGTCGTCGGCTTCGCTACCTGTACTTTGCCTTCTTCCATCCAACGGAACAAGTCGCCTGAACGAGCCACACGTTCTTCTCTGGACGTAAGGACATTCCATAAGTCTCCGCCTGTCAGTGTTTTCGATGTATCCATTAACATACGTGGATCCACCGAAACCGGATCCCCACCAGCCATGCCATAGAAGACAACGGTTCCGCCGATTCGAGTCGCGGCAAAACTGTCCATCAACGTAGAACCAACTGATTCATAGACAACATCGACACCTTTGCCGTTCGTTTCATTAAGAACTGCAGACTTCCAGTCATCTTTATAAAGGAAAACAGCATCCGCACCAGCTTCTTGAGCTGCCACGGCTTTTTCTTGTGAAGATGTCAATCCAAATACTTTTCCACCAAGTAACTTGGCAATCTGGATAAGCAACTGTCCGACACCACCGGCTGCTGCATGCACTAGCACGATATCGTTCTGTTTTATTGCATAACTATCCTTCGTCAAATAGTGAGCTGTTAATCCTTGCAACAATACGGAAGATGCTTCTTCAAAGGAAATGGTTTCCGGCAGGGGAATGGCTTTATCATGAGGAACGGCCACCAGCTCAGCATTGGCAAATGGGACATCTGCAAATGCCAGTCGGTCGCCAATTTGAATGTTTTGAATATCTGCTCCTACTTGTTCCACGATACCTGCGCCTTCATAGCCCAGAATATATGGCGGTTTCCCCTCTAAATGATAGTTTCCCTTTCTTCTATAGACGTCGGCAAAGTTCAAGCCGATTGCTTTCATGCGGATTAATACTTCATTGGAACCGATTACCGGGTCAGGCATATCACCGTATTCCAATACTTCAGGTCCGCCAAATGTATGATATATAAGTGCTTTCATCGTAAAACCTCCATTATGTACGCGAGATAATTCTCCTTCCTTTCATTCTAACTCCTTTTACTTAAAACCTAAAACGAGAGTTACTGGAACATTTAACCAGGTTAACCGTCTAATTCTGAAACGAAGTAAGGGGCTAATCAATATGAAAAGAATGTTGTTTTTGATCGGAATACTATGCGCCTTGCTGATGGGGTGTACTGCTGAAGAAGATGAAATGAAAGGCGGGGCTCAAATCATCGGCACGGTTACGGATATAAGATCAGGCAGTATTTTAGTTGAAGAGGAAGATTCTGAACTAGTTTGGGTGAAGGTACCAGAAGAAGATTTTATAAGTAATTATGAAGTGGGCCAAGAAGTTTTTGTTTGGACAATTGGTGAATTAATGGAATCGGATCCACCTCAAACGATTGCATTGCAAATACATGTGGTGAATGAATAATTCAAGTTTCCTAATTAAAGGTGTTGGACAACCGATATTGAATATATAGGAATGACGTAATGTTAAAGGGGATACGGAAATATGGCTATTCAAGTACATACGAAATTTAAAATAATGAAACCAGCACATGAAGTGTTTAATGCTTTCATTGAGCCAGAGCTAATGTCTAATTTTTGGTTTTCGTCAGCTTCTGAAAAAATGGCAGAGGGCAAGACCATTACTTGGAGATATGAAGAATACAATGCAGAAGTCGAATTAACCGTAGTGGAAATTCTAGAAGATCAGAAAATCGTCTTTAAGTGGGGACCAGCAGAGGAAGAACACACGGTGACCATTACGCTGAATGAACTGAATGAAACGACCACAATCATTGAAGTGAACGAAACAGGGTGGAATGAAAATGATCCAGATTTAATAAATAACTTATTAGGGAACAAAGAGGGTTGGGTGTATATGCTGACCTGTTTAAAAGGATATTTGGAAAATGGCAGCACGAATCTGCGAGCAGCAATCGTGTTCTAATTTCGATTCAGCCGTGATGGGGGAATGTAGATGAAAACGATTGGTCTAATAGGTGGCATGAGCTGGGAATCGACAGCTAAGTATTACCAGCTAATCAATCAGGAAGTAAAGAAGCAATTAGGCGGATTACATTCCGCAAAGTGCATTTTGTATAGTGTGGACTTTGCCGAGACGCAACGTTTTCAAGCGGAAGGTGAATGGGAAAAAGCTGGCCGTTTATTAGGTGATGCGGCACTGTCTTTGGAAAAAGCGGGAGCAGATTTTATTATCATCTGTACCAATACGATGCACAAAGTCATTACACACATCGAAGAAAAGATCTGCATTCCGGTTTTACATATTGCGGACGCCACAGCAAATCAAATTGTAAAGTCTGAAGTACGGACCATCGGGTTACTCGGAACCAAATATACGATGGAACAAGACTTTTATAAATCGCGCATTGAATCGAATGGAATGAAGGTTTTGGTGCCAAATAGTGAAGATCGAGAAGAGATAAATAGAGTGATTTTTGAAGAGTTGTGTCTAGGGGATATTCAGCAATCATCAAGGGAGTCCTATCAAAAAGTCATTCAGAAATTGGTCGATGATGGAGCGGAAGGCATAATCTTGGGGTGTACAGAAATTGGATTGTTAGTAAGACCCGAAGACGCGGAAGTACCTTTATTTGATACGACGGTGATACATGCTCTGGAAGCCGTTAAGAAAGCATTAGAATAGGGGGTTAAAAAATGAGTGTCATTCTTACAGTTTTCATCCTATCTTTTAGCTTAATTGGATTCATTTTATTCTCACTTTTAATAGTAGAATTATTAAAAAAGGTAATCTTGCGAAGCAGACATTCTAAGAGATAAAGACGAAGGGGGCTTCCTATAATGGAAACCCCTTCAATCATGTATTAATCGGAAGACTCAATTGCCACGAAACACCGAACCGGTCGTTAATCCACCCATATTTTGTACTGAACGGATAGGCTCCTAGGGGCATTAACACTTCGCCATCCTGAGATAACTTCTCGAAGGCTTGCTCCACTTCTTCTTCTGAGTCACATGTCACAAATAATGAAATCGCAGGTGTGAATGTAAAAGCATGCTGAACATTACTGTCAATCGCCATGAACTCTTGCCCTTTAATAGAGAACGTGGCATGCATGACCGAACCTTCTTTGCCACCTTGGTTTGCTTCATAACGAGTGATGTTAATGATTTCAGACTCATCAAATAGTGACGTATACGTTTTGATTGCTTCTTCAGCATTTCCCTCAAACATTAAAAATGAATGGATTTTTTGTTTTGCCTGTCCCATGCAATCACTCCTTTTTCGTATCTACTATTAGTTTACAATGAAACCAACCGAACCCCAAGTGAATCGGAAATCCCTTTTGCACCTTCATTCATCACTTGGTTATGATTCCATACGAAGGCAGGTCGAAGGAGGGGAGCCAATGTATTCATCCACTTTTTATTGGAATTCACGTTCCATATACATTGCACATGAGTAATTGAACCTTTCTGAGACAGCTTCCAAATTCCGCTGCCTTCTAACTCGCCGAATGCTTTTATCTCCAGGTAGGTCGGGCTGTTAACTTTCACGACTTCGGATTCGAAAGAAAGTTGATATGGTAACTTGGTGTGGAAAAATAGTTTAAAACGATCTCCAACGCCAATCTTAACTGAACTTTCTCCAATTCTTTTGGAATCCAAACCCTTCCACCAATCTCCATAGTTGAACTCATTAATGAGTCCCCAAATCTGTTCGATGTCTGCTTCAAACTGCCAGTTGGTTTCGAAATGATACTGTTTTATTGGCATGTCATTGATTCCTCCACAATTAAATATGATCGAACCCCATTTAAACGGCTGGTTACCCCGATTAATCGCACGGCAACCCCTTTTAACTATTTGGTTACCCCGATTAAACATGTCCTTACCCCATTTAACTATCCAGGACCCATTAGACGTTCATTGTTTATTTGGATATATACCCCTCTTTACCCCGTTTTAAGAACTTCTTTCGAAAATGAACGGCCGATTTGTGTTCTCCAGAGTGACTACACATTCATTTGCCAAACTTCATAAGGTAATTAAAAGGAGTGATATGTATGAACTGGCAACATAAAATCATGCACTTAATTGGTCAGCCGATTGGTATTTCTTTTATAAATGGTCAAGGAACTTCCGGTATATTATGCAATGCAGATGGCGAGGAACTTTATATAATGGAGTACTTGTATCAAGCGCAGTTTGCGATTAAGCATTATGAATATCATACGATTCGGGACATCAATCCATTTCCACCTTGCCAACAGCCTTTGTATTAGGATAGGTCCCGTATGAAACATGTAATGTGAATAGAAAAAGGGTTAAGCCATTCTGCTTTTTTCATGCCTTCATGCTACAATAAAAGCAATTGAAATGGAGGAAGTTGAATGTCTTTACCAGTACAAAAAAACGACCGAATTACGGTTCATATAGAAGATCTGACGCATGACGGAGCGGGAGTCGCTAAAGTAAATGGCTACCCGTTATTTATTGTTGGCGCATTGCCAGGAGAAATGGCTGAAGTCCATGTCCTGAAAACCTTGAAATCATATGGCTTTGCCAAATTAATTGAAGTTATCAAACCATCTGAACACCGTGTTGCACCACCTTGTCATGTATTTGACCAATGCGGCGGCTGCCAGGTTCAGCACTTATCTTACGAAGGACAGCTTCTGTGGAAACAGCAAATGGTGAAAAACGCAATGACCCGCATTGGCAAACTTCCTGACGTACCAGTCCTACCGGTAAAAGGAATGGACAACCCTTGGCGTTACCGCAACAAATCCCAAATTCCATTCGGATTGCAAGACGGCCGAGTGGTCGGTGGGTTCTATCAAACCCGTTCACATGAAATTGCCGACACAGATATCTGTATCATCCAGACAGAAGAAGCAGATGACATCCTGCGTGAATTGAAGAAAGAACTCGGCAACCTTGGCATCATGCCATATGACGAAAAATCTCACCAAGGCATGTTGCGACATGTTGTTGTACGCAAAGGCCGAGCAACTGGTGAAATCATGGTAGTGCTCATCACAAAGAAAAAGAAATTCAAGGAAAAAGACGAAGCAGTAGCAGCAATCAAACGCATTCTGCCACAAGTCACTTCCATCGTTCAAAACGTAAACGAAGAAAAGACAAACGTGATCTTTGGCGACAAGACGATTACCCTTTGGGGCAAAGATGTGATTGAAGATTTGATTGGGGACGTACGATTTGAAATCTCAGCGCGTTCGTTCTATCAAGTGAACCCAGAACAAACGGAAGTCCTGTACCAACAAGCATTGGATTACGCACAGCTGACAGGTGGAGAAACCGTCATCGATGCCTACTGCGGAATCGGAACCATCTCATTGTTCCTTGCTAAACAAGCGAAGCAAGTGCTAGGGGTGGAAATCGTGCCACAAGCAATCGAAGACGCCAAACGTAATGCTGAAATCAATGGCTTTACGAATACCTACTTTGAAGCAGGTCCTGCAGAAGTCGTCATCCCAAACTGGTACAAAGAAGGAAAAACGGCAGATGTTCTAGTAGTCGATCCGCCACGTAAAGGGTGCGACGAAGCATTATTACAGACGATTTTAGAACAAAAACCAAAGCGTGTAGTTTATGTATCCTGTAACCCAGGTACCCTGGCAAGAGATTTGCGCATATTAGAAGATGGTGGGTATGTTACGCAAGAAGTACAGCCAGTTGATATGTTCCCGCAGACGACGCATTGTGAAGCAGTCGCATGGTTGGAGCTTAAAAAGTAAAGATTTATTCATGGGGCTGTCCTAAAAGTCATAGAAAATGACTTTTAAGGGCAGCCCTCTTTATATATAAAAATGACACTGTAGATTTCCGTCACCTGCGGACGCTTTCCACTAGTTCAACTTAACATGATTGTTTTTGACACAGCGGCGCAAAAATCAAACCAATAAATCTGTGAATGAGGAATAACTCATTTTAATTTAACCAATTGCATACATCTTAGTGACGGAATAATAATTTTAGGAGGTCGACACGTTGAACAATTATTTCGATGAATACAATAGTCCTCATAGTACTTATATACTTGATAAACAAATAGGAGATGTAAATGGCGACGAAATACCGGATACGGTTTATTTAGTAGGTGAGAAGACAGAAAACCCCTTTTATGAAAATATAAAAGTGATCGTACAGGACGGCAGGACAATGCAGTGGTATGTTATTCCTTTGTATGCAAAATACAGTATGGCTTATACTCCGTGGCTGACTCTTGTCAACTTCACTAACTCCAATACAAAGGAGATTATGGTAAATCTCCCTGTAGGAGGAAGCGGGGCACTAACCTATTACTATGTCATTTCATTTTTTAATAACAATGCAGAATATATACTTGGCCCCAATCAATTTATGGCCCTTTCAGAAACCTTGGGTTTTAAAGTTATTTATATGGATAATTATAGAGTACTTGTTAAAAGTGAAAAACTGGATCAATCCTATACATTGGATGTAAGTGCCAGAAAAGAAGTTTATGAGGGAACAGTTTATGACAAAGACGGCAAGCTCATCGAACCCCGTGAAGGATTTGTAATTGAGTTCCCCCATCTAAACCCTATAAAAATTGACGGAACTGTGCCATATAAGCTGGAGGCGCAGCATGATATAGCTGGAACGTCACATGCTGACCAGCTTGGATATATCATATTATACTGGAAATATACTGGGCAAAATAAATCCTGGGTTTTAGATCCTGAAATGTTTTTTGTTATGCTTGAGTAAATGAGTATCTAATAGTTGTCTTAAAGAAACAGCAGTGGAGATATTTTGTTGGACAAACAAAACACATCGGTTGCTTGGTTGGAATTGAAGAAATAATTCAAAAGGAAGTCCCGAATCATAGATGGATTCGAGGACTTCCTTTGCGTTAATGATAAATCTTAGTATACTGATGCTAAAGTTCCCGTAGCATTTCTTAAAATGTCCCATTCAGGACCGATTTTTGTTAAAATAAACATTTCTAATCATTACAATAGATATCCATGTGTACTTGTTTTTGTTGAAAAGTTATTAAGTGTTATAAGATTAAGTGTTATAAGTGAAATAGAAGTGGAACAATTGGTATAGTTTGAAGTTGTATTCATCGGAGAGGAATTGAGTTTGAAATGAAAGAAAATTTTTGGCGTGATTTACCACGACCATTTTTTGTACTTGCACCAATGGAAGATGTCACGGATGTTGTTTTTCGCCATGTAGTTAGTGCAGCAGGTAAACCGGATGTGTTTTTTACTGAGTTTGCTAACACGGAGAGTTATTGTCACCCAGAAGGTAATCAGAGTGTGCGTGGACGTTTGATTTTTACAGAAGATGAACAACCAGTGGTTGCTCATATATGGGGGGACAAGCCTGAATATTTTCGGGAAATGAGTATCGGAATGGCGAAACTGGGCTTTAAGGGTGTGGATATCAATATGGGCTGTCCTGTTCCTAATGTAGCAACCAGAGGGAAAGGAAGCGGCCTTATTCTCCGTCCAGAAGTTGCAGCAGAGATCATACAAGCAGCAAAAGCGGGAGGATTGCCTGTTAGTGTAAAGACAAGACTTGGATACACGGAGATAGAAGAGTGGAAAGAATGGCTAAAACATATATTGCAACAAGACATTGCGAATCTTTCAATCCATCTGCGTACAAGACAAGAAATGAGTCAAGTAGATGCTCATTGGGAGCTGATTCCGGAAATCAAGAAACTTCGTGATGCGATAGCACCAGATACACTTTTGACGATTAATGGTGATATTCCTGACCGTCAAACTGGGCTTCAGCTTGCTGAAAAATACGGGATTGATGGTGTTATGATTGGGCGAGGTATTTTTAAAAATCCTTTTGCTTTTGAAAAAGAGCCAAAAGAGCATAGCAGTAAAGAATACCTTGATCTTTTAAGACTGCAGCTAGATCTTCAAGATCAATATGCAGAAGTACTGCCACGTTCAATCTCAGGTCTACATCGCTTTTTCAAAATTTATGTCAAAGGATTCCGTGGTGCTGGAGAATTAAGAAACCAATTGATGAACACGAAATCAACAGATGAAGTGCGTGCCTTGCTTGATAACTTTGAAAAGAATGTCGACGAGAAAAGTGAAATAATGTAACTCTAAAAAGTTAGAGAAAAAAAGGGTGAAGTTATTTTGAATACAGATTATAAATGTGATGTTGTCATAAATTTTACGAATGGTGATGTTGTTATCGTTGTTTCAGGAAATGGACAAACATTTAGCTTTAGGTCTGGTTTAGGTTTTATGGCGTTACCTGAATTCTTCCTCGCCCTTACAAATTTATATAAAAGAGAAACGAATAAATCTAAACTGGATTACCACGGAAATTATGACTATTACTATTTCTCAAGCGATGGTACTTATCTTCAAGTTGAACGCATAAGTCCATTTACAGATGAAACCTTTTATTTTATTTTTAATCTAAAACAGTATATGATGGCCGTAGATAAAGGATTTTCTAAATACCTTCAACACGTTCAAAGGGAAAAATTATTACCAGCATATAAAGAGGAAGATGAAATAATAAATCCACTTGGGAATACTGTCATCAAATTTTATAACGATTTCTCATCTGTAATAAATAATTAAATCATGACCGGAGTTGAGATCAATTGCTATATTGATATCTCAACTCTTTTTTATTTTAAATTTAAGATGATTTTATAAGTGCAAAATTAAGTGACAGTTGTAACGTAAATCAATATAAAGACAAAAAACACCACCCGTAGGCAGTGCTGGACAATACTATTTTTAATCTCCTCAGTTTTCTCTAACTTTCTCTCTTAATCCACCGTCATCGCGAATTGAAAACTTTCCGATTTTCCCTACCTCTGAAAGAATAGCATTCCCACTGATATTATGCTTTGAAACTTCCCCGGTATGATTTGTATATTCTACCTGAAGGCTAAAGTCATAATGTTTGGGTGTATTCTCATTTTCGCTTTGAGTGATTTCCATATCACTGACTTTCATTGCATAACGAGTTTCTCCGTTATAGTATTCTTTGCTATTAAAATAAAGCTGTAAGTGTTTATCGAAAGCCATGCTGGTTGGAATAAGTCTCTCGAATAGATGGTCCGTATAGTAAGACTTATACGATTTACTGACTAACTCCTCGTAGGCAAGCCATTCAGGCGAATCTGCTGGAAACTCGAAGCCGACCGCATCATCTGGCAAACTTTGTTCTATTTCATCACTTTTTTTATCAATGTCTTTTTGGATCTGGATATATGTTTCATTGGGAGCTGTAAATTCCGATTCAAGAACAGCACGAACTGCTTCTTTGTTCTTCTCATCATCTTCACTAACCGCCTGTTTTTCCTTCACATCTTCCGTAACGACTATTTCTCCCTGATTATCAAGTTTTTCTTGTGAGCAACCCACAAACAGTAAACACGATAGCATCAAGAAAAAGATGCTTCTTATTTTTTTGAATTGATTGTAATGCATACGAATCCCCCCTTTATTAACATACGAACCAATTAGTGGAAAGTTTCAATTTAAGTCAACTTAGCTTGTTAGTAAGAAAAGGAACATGGACAATAGATAGAGAATACTTACATAGTGGAATATGTATGCAACAACCAAATAGGAGGTCACTATGGGAAGATTAGTTCATTTCGAAATTCATGTGAATGATATGGAACAGGCAAAGAAGTTTTATGGCGAGGTATTTGGATGGTCGTTTCAAGATTATAGTGAATATGCAGGGATGCCTTATTTTGGAGCGGTGACGGGAGATGAAAGTGAACCTGGTATCAACGGCGCTCTAATGCAGCGTCAAAGTGCACCGCCAGAACCTGGCCAAGCTTTAAATGGATTTGCTTGTACAATGGGCGTGGAGAATTACGATGAAACGGAAGCGAAAATTCTAGAAAATGGCGGCAAGGTTGCAATGTCCAAATATGCTCTGCCTGGAATGGCTTGGCAAGGATACTATATTGATACCGAAGGAAATATTTTTGGCATTCATCAACCCGATGTGAACGCAAAATAATAGCACGAATAGTTCCTAACTGGCTTCTTTACAAGTCGGAAAGATGGGTAAATAAAAATCCAACATAAAAAACTGGAGTCCGAACCTGGGCTCCAGTTTTTTGTACTAAATATTTTTAGTCAGTAGGGTAGTACGCTACCTGATGCTACTCCGCTACTATTAAAGAGCATCCTTAATAACCTTCTTGGAATACAGAACTGACAATAGTCCAAAGATCGAATACAAGGCTGTGTAAATTCCCATTATGATAAACATTGGTGCCCATAGCTCGGTCCCAAACAAGAACCAGCCTGACTGCACCGCAAAGTAACTATGTGCAAGTCCGACGATTAATGGAATACCGAAATTGAACAGCTGTTTCAAACGGATACCTTTCAGCAAATCGCTTTGCGTGAAACCAAGTTTTCGCAGAATGGTATAGCTCGGTTTTTCTTCATCACTTTCGCCCATCTGCTTGAAGTACAGGATACAGCCGGATGTAATCAGGAAAGTGAGTCCGAGGAAGCCGACAATAAACATGGCAAGCCCCATTGTATTTTTCTGCTTATTGCTGATATCAAGCCTTGAATCGTATTCAAAATGCCCAGTCAATCCACTCTCCGCAAACAGTTCATTCGCACGAACGATTTCCTTTTCATCCACGATGTCGATACCGATATAAAGTATGGATTTATTTCGTGTATCCAAATCCACATCACGTTTCAACCGTTCAAATACAGTGTCATCAACTACTGCAATCGGGAGTCCACCATTTGTAAAATACCAGGAGACGACGAAGTCCTTCTCCAGACCGATAAATTTTTGTGAGATACGTTCTGTTTTGCCAATCAGCTCAATTTTTCCTGAGTCCTTAATTTCGATGACCCGCTGGAGGAAATTGCTAGTTCCTGTGAAGACTGTTTCATCTGCGGCAACATCAATATTTTTAACACTCTTGTCGCTAACGACAGGAAGCAACATAGCTGAAGCACTATTTTGAATCTCCGGCAGTTCAGACTCCATTATAACTGAAACATCTATCATCATATCGATGACGTCAATTGTGGTTTCACGGTACTTAATGCCATTCTCCTCAAGTGCGTTCTTGAATTTATCAGCAGCCTTTGTATCTGTCAGCGAAAAGTGAGCGGGAGAATAGTCCGTAGCTACCTTTTCGGCAGAATAGTAAGAGATATAGCTCAAGCACAGCAAGCCAATAGCCAGTGCCGAAACGGTTGTGATGATTGTCAGCAGCAAGGCGTTCGATTTCAGGCGGAACTGGATGGAGGACAGGGATAGCACTTCATGGACGGCTAAATGACCGTCTTTTTTCTTGCGGATGATATTGGCAAGGAAGCTGATAGAACCTTTATAAAACAGGTACGTACCGATAATGACAGATGCGAGCGTGTAAACCATCGCGATGAGCAGGCCAGTCAACCCTGAAAAGTCACCCTCGAATAATCTGGATGAAACGAAGTAGCCAGATGTGATTAAAAACAGACCGGCAATGCCTATGCCGATTTCAAGCTTAGATGTTTTCTTTACATTGTGTTCAGTTGAGGAAGTCAAACTGAACAGTGATAGAATGCTTTGTTTTCGGATGAACAGAAAATTCATTACCAGGATCAAGAGAAAAATTACAACGAAGACAATTAATGTTTGGACGAAAGCCTTTGATGAAAACTGAAGGGTGGCAGCTGTATCCACTGCGGTCACCTTAAATAATATCATCAGGATCAGTTTTGAAAAAGAAAAACCGATAAAAATACCCACTACAATGGAGCTAAAATATAGAATCGAATTCTCAATGCTTAAAATGCGAAATATTTTCGATTTATTCATGCCGATCAATTGGAATAAGCCAATTTCCCGGCTACGTCGTTTGATGAAAATTGTATTGGCATATAGTACGAATATCGTGACAATTGCTACTAGCAGGATAGAGGCTGCCCGAATGGATGCTCCACCTTTGACGGAACCTTTCTTTGCATCCATTGCCGGATCGTATTGAAGTGTGACGAATGAGAAATACAGGGCGACACTAAAAACGAGCGCAAATACATACAGGTAATAATTTTTAAGATTCTTTTTCAGGTTGCGGAAGATGAGAATATTAATGTTCATTCTGCACGCCTCCCAGCACACCTTGCGTTTTAATGATATCTTCGAAGAATGTTTTCCTCGATTGATTCCCTTTATGAAGTTGTGTATACACCTGACCGTCCTTGATGAAAATCACTCGGCTACAGAAGCTCGCTGCAGTAGGGTCATGTGTTACCATGGCGATTGTCGCAAGGCGCTGACGGTTCAATTCGCTAAGTTTGTTGAGCAAATCGGAAGCAGATTTTGAATCAAGTGCACCTGTCGGCTCATCCGCGAAAATGATGCTCGGTTCATGGATAAAAGCCCGTGCAGCAGATGTTCGCTGTTTCTGCCCGCCTGATATTTCGTTCGGGTATTTATGCGCGATATCCAATATGCCTAGTTCACGAGCCAATGCAGAGAACTTGTCTTCAGCTTCTTGTTTTGGCAATTTAGTAATCGATAAGGGCAGTAGTATATTCTCTTTAACGGTCAGGGTGTCAAGCAGATTGTACTCCTGGAAAATGAAACCGAGATGGTATTTACGGAATTCAGCCAGCTGCTTCTCCTTCATTTGGGTCATTTCACTGCCATTGATCTGGATAATGCCTTCGCTTACATGATCGATGGTGGAAAGGACATTGAGCAAGGTCGTCTTGCCGGAACCAGATGCACCCATAATGCTGACGAATTCACCTTTTTGAATACTGATATCGATACCTTTCAAAACTTCTTGTCTATTTAACTTGCTACCGTAGCTTTTGCGGATTTTCGTTGCTTCCAATATGTTCATATGCCCGTACTCCTTTTGTTTTGTTGTGATGTGTTCATTATAAAAAGGAATGGCAGGTTAATCCTGCGATTGGCCGAACAAAAAACAAAAGCAGGTGACACTTTTGTCACATGCCTTGTAAGTTCACAAATTCATTTTGTTTTGGGAAACAAAGGGTGGCAGTAGTCCCTTTTCCAATCAGAGAGTCCACATCAATTTTAAGGAGAAGAGGGGATGCCGCTTTTTTCGCCAAGTAGAGACCGATGCCAGTCGAGGCCTGCTCCCGGTGATCGGTAGTCGACGTAAAACCTTTATCAAAGATTCTTGGAAGGTCCTTTTGATCAATCCCTCTTCCCATATCTGTCACGTCAAGACAGATTTGTCCTTCTTTTTCATAACTCTTGATGAAGATATCGCTTTTCTCACTATATTTGATGGCATTGGTCAAAAGCTGTCGGAGAATGAAGGACAGCCACTTGGCGTCACTCAACACATCCGTACGGTTGAGCTGAATGTCAAAACCAATTCCTTTTTGAATACACCACGATTGCATCGTCTTAATTTCATTGAAAACAATCGATTCGAGTTGAATCTGTTCGATATAAAGATCGTTCTCGATGACGGTCAGCCGTTTTTGGTGTAGTTGCTGGTCCAAAAGCAAGTGAATCCGCAGCCATTCTTGGTTCAGCTGAGCTTTCAACGTGACGTTTTCGACGCGTCCGATCATCAATTGCATGGCAGTTAACGGAGTCTTCACTTCGTGTATCCAGGCTAGAAGATCGTCTTTTTCCTGCTCCAGTTGAATGCGGTTTTCTGACAGCTCCGATTTCAAAAGCTTAGTTTGCTCCGTGATGCTGTGCACGACAATCGTTTCAAAAGGGCTGATTGGTTCGGCGACTTCCGAAAGGTCGAGGCTACTTTCCCAATCTTCAAGACTTCTGTAAAATCTCGTTTCCCTAAAATAACGGAAGCATAGAAAGACGGCAAAAAGAAGGGAGGACAAGAAAGTAACATAAAGCATGGAGCCGAAAGGGATGGTTGCGTCAATATAGGCAATGAAAAGGCTCATCCCTTGGAATGCAAAGAAAAGGAGAATCCAGCTGATTCGTTCGATTAGAAAGTTACGAATCATAATTCTTCTCCTCATCGAGTGCCAAATAGCCCTGTCCGACTTTTGTTTGTATGTATTGTCCAAGTCCGATTTCATCAAGACGCTTGCGCAGTCGATTGACATTAACCGTCAGCGTATTATCGCTGATGAAGCGCTTGTCGTCCCAAAGGCGGTTCATCAAATCATCTCTGCTCACAATCTTGTTTTTCTGATGGATAAGAAGTCGCAGGATGAAGCTTTCATTCTTTGTCAGTTCAACGGAACCCAATTCATTTGAAACCATATTTTGTTCAAAATCAAGTGTAGCTCCACACCATTTTCGCTGGCTACTTGGTTCACTATTATAGTTATAGGTACGACGAAGAATCGCCTGGATCTTTGCAATCAAGATCTCGAAATGAAAAGGTTTTTGAACAAAATCATCCGCCCCGAGCTGCATCGACATGACCATGTCCGTAGGATGGTCTCGGGAGGAGAGGAAGATAATCGGAACGTTCGATTGCGATCGAATCATTCGGCACCAATGGAAGCCATCAAATTTAGGCAATTGAATATCGATGATAACAAGATCCGGCTTTACAGAAATGAATTCTTCCATGACATGACTGAAATTACTGATGCCAGCAACGTCAAATGACCACTGTGAAAGCCTGTCCTGGATTTCGTCAAACAAGGAACTATCATCTTCAATCAACAATAATTTAAACAAGAAAATCACCACTCAGCTGTTTAGTCTTACCTAAAGTGTATAGCAAATTATGTCAGTTTGCGAATTGAAAATATACAGCTTAGCGATGATACTAGAATGTGTACAAAGCCTTTCGTAACTCTTTATATTAGCAATAGATAACGACATTGAGATTCCTATATCCTATAATGGTAAAAAGAGAATATATTTAAAAGGGGAACTAATTATGGGAAATGTACAAAATACTTTTGGACTAAATAATTTCAAAACGATAAAAGAAAATTCGAAGTCAGTAGAATTCAAGCATATTGTAAGTGAAGAAGTTGTTTATTTACTTCCAAATAGAGAGATTACGATTGTTCTTAATCCGAAAACGGTCGAAGGTAAGGAAAATCTTGAATAGAAATCTCATGCATTGCTTCACAATACTTCTTTCAGTCAATTCCCTAAGAAAATCAATACCGGTAAAGAATCTATTAGTTACGGATATGCCTATAAATTTCAATCAGATGATGAATTAAATACATTCCTACATGAGTTAAATAATAACTAAAATAAACCCCAGGCACCTGCGATAATACGCTGGTACCTGGGGTTTTAAAGTTACTTACATATTTCAGTTGTTCCCATCAGTAATCTCAACAATATCTTGCTCATTCGCATTCACATTGCCAGATTTTTTGATGTTTACCGTTTGTCCTGCTGCCAAATTCGTAAAGACGATTGGTGTGATAATAGATGGAGCGTTCTTTTCAACGTGATCCAAATCTACTTCCATTAAAATCTGGCCTTGCTCTACAAGGTCACCTTGTTCAATCTTCGAAGTAAATCCTTCACCTTTAAGTTTAACGGTATCAATCCCGAAGTGAATCAAGATTTCTGTGCCGTTATCTGCTACCAGACCAATTGCGTGCTTGGTAGGGAAGACTGTTACCACTTTACCGTTAACAGGCGAAACAACTTGACCATTAGAAGGTCGAATCGCAAATCCGTCTCCAACCATTTTTCCAGAGAATACTTGGTCTGGAACGTCAGTAATCGGTAAGATTTCTCCTGCAAGTGGACTACTGAACTCAAATGCATTTGAGTGATCAGTTGAAACTTCTGCATTGTTCACTTCAACCGTTTTCGGCGTCTCTTCTTGTTTGCGTGGCGCTTTGCCATTCATGATGTCTTGCATTTGTCCGCGCAAACTGTCTGAAACTGGTCCGAAAATCGCTTGGATGTTGTTGCCGACTTCCATAACTCCGGAAGCCCCAAGTTTTTTCAATCTATTTTTATCGACATTAGCTTTATCATTTACGCTTACACGTAGACGTGTGATACATGCATCCAGGTGGTTAATGTTTTCTTTTCCACCCATTGCTGCAAGAATCTCATAAGGAAGATCCCCGACTACTTCACCGTCTTTATCGTCAGCATCGTCTTCTTCACGACCTGGTGTCATCAAGTTGAACTTCTTGATCGCAAAACGGAAACCGAAGTAGTAAATGACAGAGAAGACAAGTCCTACAACAATAACCCAGAACCATTCAGTTCTGCCAGGCATAACGCCGAATAGTAGGAAGTCAATCAAACCACCGGAGAAAGTCATTCCTATTTTAACGTCTAGCAAGTGCATCGTCATAAACGATAGTCCTGCGAAAACCGCATGGATACCGAATAATACTGGTGCAACAAATAAGAAAGAGAATTCAAGTGGTTCCGTGATACCTGTTAGGAACGAAGTAAGAGCACCTGAAGCCATGATCCCACCGACAAGTTTTTTCTTCTCAGGACGAGCCGTATGGTAAATAGCAAGTGCCGCTGCCGGAAGACCGAACATCATGAACGGGAATTTACCTGTCATGAAGGTACCAGCTGTGAACTCTGTGCCATCTTGAAGTTGTGCAAAGAAAATTCGTTGGTCGCCACGGAAAATATCTCCCGCTGCATTCGTATATGTTCCAAATTCAAACCAAAATGGTGAATAGAAAATATGGTGCAACCCGAATGGGATTAATGAACGTTCGACTAACCCGAATACGAAAGCCGCTAGTGTGCGGTTTGTTTCCAACATGAAATGAGATAAAGCATTCAAACCACTTTGAGCAAATGGCCAAACCATAAACATCACAATACCAAGTAGAACCGCCGAGAAAGCGGTAACAATTGGGACAAAACGTTTCCCTGCAAAGAAGCCAAGAAACTGCGGCAATTGAATGTTAAAGAACTTATTGTACAAAAATGCGGCTAATACACCGACGATAATACCGCCGAATACACCCGTTTGTAGAGTGGGAGTACCTAAAACGGTGGCATAGGCAGGAGATTCAGTGACCATCTCTGGCGTAATATTGCCAATTGCTTTCATGGTAACATTCATAATCAAGTAACCAATAATCGCGGCGAGACCAGCTACACCGTCACCACCGGCAAGACCAATCGCCACCCCAACAGCAAATAGCAAGGGCAGATTATCAAACACAACTCCACCGGCCTGGGCCATGATGAACAATAACTTTTGAATCCAGTCAGCACCCATAAATGGCACTGCTTCAATAAAGGAATCCTGTGCAAAGCTTGTACCAAAGGCAAGCAAAATACCTGCTGCAGGCAAAAGGGCTACCGGAAGCATCAAGGCTTTTCCGACCTTTTGCATAACGCCAAATAAATTAGTGGATCGAGCAGATTTAGTAGACATCGAAAATTCCTCCTTTTTAATGTAATGAAGATGCAATAATGTAAATTCTGCTAATGAAAGGACACAAATAATCACTAACCACAAAATAAAAAGGCATGAGTAGAAAAGACAAGGTTAAAAAGGGGGGAGAAGTTCCCCACAGAAATAACCTGTAAATCTTTTCATACTCATGCCTGATCGAATCAGTAACACGTATGGTTGACTTATGATTTATTTATTAAACGTTGCAGATGAATCGTCAAATATAAGACTTCAGCTTCATCTACTGGTTTATTTAATTGATTTTGCATCACTTTTATTAGCTTCCACGCAAGATTATAGCACACCGGGTATTCTTTTTTCAACAATTCCTCAAGCTTACTCTCTTTTTCAATCGGATTTCCTTTATGAGCACGGTCGATAGCCCGGTGCAAATGCTGAATCAAACGATGATAATCGACATCGTCCTTTTCCAGCTGAATGGACAGGTTATCTTCGATGATTCCAACCAGTTTTGTAATAAGAAGATTATAACGATTGATGTCACGCAAAGATTTGTCCGTCACCGCACTATGAATATGAAGCGCAATAAAACCGATTTCTCCTTCAGGGAAAACAAGTTCCATCCGTTCTTCCACTTTTTTTACGACGCCTTTAGCTACTTGATATTCTTTTGGATACAAGGCCTCAATTTCATATAGAAATGGATTGGAGAATTGCATATCTTTTTTCGCACGGCTGATCGCAAATGCAAGGTGGTCGGTTAACGCGACATGAATATGCTCATTTAAATCTTTATCCATTTGTTCTTCTATATAAAGAAGCAGTTCCTGGATAAAGGTAATGAGGTTTTCTTCAATATGAGGGAGCAGGTTGACGTATTGCTCTTTTTCCTTTTCATCCTTCAGCAAAAACGTTTTATCCGCCTTATCAAAAGAGATGTCATCTCCTTTTTTTCGATCGAAACCAATACCCTTTCCAATCAATACAACTTCTTTGAACGTATCATGATGGGCAATGACCACATTATTATTCAACACTTTTTCTATCGTCAGTATCTGTTTCATATCAGCCTCCATCCGCCGTCTGGTCTTTTTTCTGCCAGATGGACTTGTACAAACAGACAATTTTTCTATCGTCAATCAGTTACATACACTTCTTTAACCTTCATTATATTCAAGATAGAACATGAATCATACTTGGAAGTTGTTGAAAAATAGAACCTACCTGCTGTTCCTTCTATTATACAGGAACACATTCAAGAGCAGAGGTAAATTCATTGAGTTTGGAAAAACCGAAGCGTATACTAGCTGAATGAATTCGATTTACATCATTAGGAGGAAGCGAATTGTTAAAACCAAAAGCGATTTTTTTAGACATGGACGGAACCATCTTAAATCATCATAACAAGGTAAGTATTCACACGAAAGAAATCATAGATGACCTGCGAAAAGAAGGAATCTTCGTTTTTATTGCGACTGGGAGAAATGCAGCGGAAATAAAAGAGATGTTGCCTGAAGGATTTGAAGTAGACGCGATGATTACAGCGAACGGCATGGCTGGATACATCGGAGAAGAAGTCGTATTCGAACATTCACTATCACGTGAACTAGTAGAAACCATCATCGAGAAAGCACGAGAAAACAAAGTGTATTACGAACTTTTCCCATACGGCCATTCTCGAATGGTCTTAGAGCAGGATAAAGAATATGTATTAGAGGAAATAAGAGAACCAAAGCCTGAATCCGTTGAAATCAATGAATGGATTTCACGCCAAAAAGCAATTAAAGAAGAAATTGCATGGACGGAAGAAATCACAGGAACGCATTTCTCAAAGTTCTATTTTTTCGCAAGAACGAAAGAAGCAATCAATAGCTGGAAAATGGAACTGGAACAATTACAGAAAGAAATGGATTTCACAATGACGCCTTCATCTCCTCACAATGCAGAAGTCATGGTCGCAAACGTCAGCAAAGCATCAGGCATCAAACAAATGCTAGAGCGATTTAACTTAACAGGCTGTGAAACATTAGCCATTGGTGACAGTGACAACGACCTGAAAATGTTCGAGTTTGTCAGTCACGCAGTGGCTATGAAAAATGCACCTGATCACATTAAAGCGGTTGTGGATGATGTAACAGAATTTACTTGTGATGAAGATGGGGTTTACCGTTATCTTAAGACGAATATTTTGGGTTTGAAGATTTGTCGTAAAATGTTCGGTAATTAACGATGGATATGTTACATTATGAAACTATTAATGGACGCATGCCCATGCTACAAAAGAGTAGATAGTTTATAATTATTAACTAGAAAAGGCCTTTTGATTTTTAAAGGCCTTTTCATTATAGATTTATTTCTTTTGAGAAATATGTTTACCTTTTGGCACTGGGATTTTAGCAAAGGCTTTTTGGTAATAAGGATAATCTGTGAGGATAACTGATAATACTTCCTTAAGGTTAATAGAATGAAAAAGGGCTAATAGCTTAATGACTGTATTAGGAAATAAGTTCCGACAAGTAGATAGTATCTTAATACTAAATATTTATTTAAATAATAAAATTTAAAGGACAAGAGATGTTATAATTTGGATGGCAAATATTATTGTTGGAGGGTATTGGGTGGATTTTGAAAACTTTGACTTAGCTGAGATAGCAACTTACTTATCGCTAATTATAGCTATAATATTTTTTATCTATCAAGAATTTTCTAAGGCAAGAAACAAAACTAAAGAAACATTAAGGCTTAAAGATGAATTTATAAATATGATTATTAGAAATCATATAAATAGTAACTTGGAAATTGCTCAAGTTGATTTTGATATAGTAATATCTGGCTTTGAAAAATTAAAATCATGTAAACTAATATATTCAAAAAAAGATTTTTTAGAAATGATTTATGCTAAGGTCTCAGATAATGAACATATAGAGTCTCGAATACGCATAAATATTTTAAAGCAAACTAAAGCAGTTTTAACTGATGTTAGTTTAGAAGAAAATGAAAATAAAGTGAATTCCAGTAAATTTTATATGCTATTTGCAACATTTGGTGCAAGTTCAATTTCATTGATTTTAATGATAATAGCTTCTGGACTAGTTATTAAAGAAGATATCCTACCGGATAATCCTTTAATGATTGTGACAATAATATCAATCTTTACAATTATCTTCTTGAAGGCCCAGCCTATTTTAGATAAGATTCTTGAACTACTATTTTTTGACAAAGAGGATAAAAAGTTTGAATCCGGAGAATCTGACAATATAGAATCCGTTGAAAAGCTTTTTAAAGAGAACATAGAGAATGAAATTGAACATATTACGGAAAGTGGAAGAGATAAAAAAGAAGACATACCTAAAGGTGCAAAGAATAATACAGACAAGAAACCTCACAAAGATGATGTATCAATGATATCAATTAATGATTACATGAAAGATGGAACAAAACTCTTACGAATTTCAGAGTTACGAATGATGCTAGATTATAAAATGGCAGAATATTTTAATTGCTATTTTGAAAGTAAAAAAGTAGAAAAAATTAAGCCTACTTCTTTTATAAAAACACTATCAATGTTAGATTCAGAAAAGGTATTTGCAGAGAATGAAGTAAGTGCTTTTAAAAGATTGTACACTTATGCTAATAGAATAATGCAATCGGGAAAAAATCAAAATTCCAATAAAGATTTTGATGAATTCATAGAAATTTTAGAAGGTTCGATATTATTTTTAGACCAAAAGATTGAAACGATAAAAAAAATTGATGCATAGAATGGTTAAGGTTCAAGTACGTATTTAGTTTCTAAAGTCTTTGAGTAATAATTTACTTAGAGGCTTTTTTGTATGTAAAGATAATTGCAGAGGAGAGCGTCTCATATTTATTGATTTCGCAATACCAAGTGTGATGTTAAGGTCTATGAATCACCGAAGTACTTTGGCTGGAATGATCTTCGTAGAATCACGCACTCCAAAAGAACAGAGATACTTTGACAGAGATACTTTTACTTTAAAGATTCTCTCATTGAGGGGATAAATTAAGATGTTAAAGAAAAAACTACTTTTCATATTTATTGTCATGGCCAATTACTGGTCTTTAGGATGATCCTTTTCCGATAAAAAAATTGATTAAGAAAATCAATCACATCTTCCCGCAAGAATATGTTAAAGACATTCCGGATATCATCGCGCCTTTGGATTGAGTTATCAGGCTTATAGTTATTCCGATAATGCCGAAAATAAAAATCTTAAGAGCCAGATCTATCGCAGAAATATCATCTAAATATCCCCTTTCTAGATTTAAATTAAAAAAGTATTCCAACCCATTCGGGCGGAGTGATAAACATACTAAGTGTGGGCAGGTCTCCTGGCTTGAGCATTATCTTCCTGCTAGCCCACCTGTATATACATTTATCCACACTCACAGTTGCTGGAACCGCTTCGGCCTTGAACCGAATTC
Organism: Paenisporosarcina quisquiliarum; assembly: GCF_027563315.1. Classification (GTDB taxonomy): domain Bacteria; phylum Bacillota; class Bacilli; order Bacillales_A; family Planococcaceae; genus Paenisporosarcina; species Paenisporosarcina quisquiliarum. Next base: position 142,474 of record NZ_JAMKBJ010000005.1, on the reverse strand, counting down.
TCTTTTAATATCATAGTTGTTATTAATGTTTTCTTGATTTGAATAAGCCTATGTTATTTTTTGTTTTTTAATAATTGAAACTATATTAAAACTTTTTTCGTATAAGAAATTATAGAAAGAAGGGAGGTAGGGGTATAGTGAACGAAATGTTGAAGGGTATTGGCGCATTAATAGCAATACTAGTAGCGTTAGGTGGATTATTTAACGCTTTTTTTAGCACATTTTCATATGATTCATTCGATATAAAGTTGATGCCACGCAATAAAAGCTCAATTGTTAGAATTAAGAAAACCATAAGTACGTTCATAATTGTTATTCCTTTATTTATTTTTGCGGCGTATGTAAATGCATTTGCTTTTTATTCTTATAAGTTTATGGTAACTCTTTTGTATTCTCTGCTTTTAATTTTAATGTTAGTTTACATAATTAGCTTCATTTTATCTGGCTTGGAATGGTTATTAAAAAAACTCTTAAATCAAAAACTAATTAATGGTGCAATTCAAGCAATCGTGAAAAAGGTTGATTATTTATTTCGAGTAAATATTAAATTGAAAGATTATGTAGTCCTTTTACTATTATTTGTGCTATTAACTATTATGGCTGGGCATCACCTAACAAATATTCCGTCGAGTCCATACTTGGAAATACAAAACCTCATAGAAGCTGTAAAGGTATTAATGACTATGAGCATGCTTATTTTAGTTCTGTTAGTACCTATTTTTATTCGGAAAAAATCTGTTGAAGAATATACATACTTAATAGATATTATTACGGTACAAGATTTAATTAATGAATTAGGTGATGAATATCCTTTAAATTTAGATTATTTTTTAAACGAAACAGTATCTGTTTTTTCGTCAAAAAATCGAGTGTATAAAGTGATAAAAAGATTAAATGTAGATACTATTCAATATGAGGTATATAAAAAAAGCAAGAGGTGGAATATGAATCAAGTGTAAAATAACCCTCTGTCTTTACGAATAGTTTTTACTTAGTCAGAACAATAGAGCTGCCTATAATTAGGCAGTTTTTTCTAATTGAGTATATTATGTCAAATGAGGTTTGGCTAAGGGTAAGTTGATGAAAGGGGTATTAACACGCAAAGAATTGAGATTAAGTTAAATCACAAGGGATAAATGGATTAGATCCTCTGTAACTAATATTAAGTTTAATATATATCCAATTTAATAAGAAAGTGTAAATTAATTATTACTAATACCGCATATTTCATGAACTTTTACCTTTCGATATACAATAGTTTCCAGTTTTAGTATATTTAATATAGCTCTTAAATAATTTGAACATAAGAATAATCTTTTATAATTTTTACGAAAGAAAGGGTTTATTTATGTATTTAGCAAATCTCACTTTATGGAATTTTAGAAAATACGGCACTACATTTAACGGCGATGGTTCACATTCTCCCGGTCTCTCTCTAAGATTCAACTCCAAACTAAATCTTTTGGTGGGTGAAAACGATGCAGGCAAAACCGGGATAATCAGTGCAATTAAGATGGTTTTGAATACACATAGTAATGATTTCCGTAGACCTGACACAGAGGATTTCTATTTAGAACCAGGGAAAGAGGAACATTGTCGATGCACTGAATTTAAGATTGAGTGCACTTTCAAAGATTTATCTAATATGGAAGCGAAAAATTTTCTAGAGTGGCTAAGTTTTGAAGAAAATGATACTGGAGACATTACATATTATTTAAAGTTAACTTTTATTGCCAATAGAGAAGGAAGAAATATTACTTATGATTTGAGAGTTGGTACACATGAAGGAGGTTCTCAAATAAACGGAAAGGCACGTGATCTATTAAAGACCACTTTTCTTAAGCCTCTAAGGGATTCTGAAAGTGAATTAACATCCAGACGAAATTCTAGACTTTCTCAGATTCTTTACAATCATGGTGCCTTCAGCAACGAAGACGACCATGAATTAATAAGAATTATTAAAGAGGCAAATAAATCTATAAGTAACTATTTTCAAGGTGTCGACTTAACAGGCAATCCCATTACCGATAGTAATGGAAAAGAATTATTAGAAGAATTAAACACCTATTTAAGTAGTTTTTCCAGAGAAGGAAACCTCCTTGTATCAAACTTTAATATTGCCGATACAAAATTAAAATCGATTTTAGAAAAACTTAGTCTTCACCTCTTTAGTACTAACTCCGGTTTAGGTTCACAAAATTTATTGTTTATTGCGACCGAGTTATTATTGCTTAAAAGAGATGATTTTACTGGTCTTAAATTGGCATTGATTGAAGAAATAGAGGCACACCTACACCCGCAGTCTCAAGCATTGCTAATTGAATATCTTGAGGCAACATGTAACGATTCGAATATCCAAATGATTTTAACCACTCATAGTCCTAATCTTGCTTCCAAAGTGAGTATTGAAAATATAATTATTTGTAAAAACAACGGTGTATTCAATATGTCGGCTGAAGACACAGAGTTAAGAAAAGGAGATTATGCGTTTCTGCAACGCTTTTTAGATGTAACTAAATCTAATATGTTTTTTGCTAATGGAGTTATCATGGTTGAGGGTGATGCTGAAAATATATTAATTCCTGTTATAGCAAAGATAATTGGTGTTCCTCTGTCTAAACATGGCATATCTATTACGAATGTGGGAAGTACAGCCTTTTTGAGATACTCTGGTATCTTTCTAAGAAAAGAAGAGCATCATAGTATGGGTGTTCGAGTTGCCTGTATTACAGATTTAGACGTTGTACCTGTACTAAATAATTCAAAAAATTATATTCTTCAGCCTGAGCATCAATCCTTAATAAACTGTTTGAAGCAAATAAAAGAAAAGAAATTTGAAGGAGACAAAACATATAATAAGCAGCGAAAAGAAGCTTTATACAGTAATAGAGATGTTAAGTGTTATGTATCTAAAAGTTGGACGCTCGAATACTGCATAGCACTTAGCCATTTTAGAGAAGAGTTCTTTAAAGCAGTTAAGTATGCTGAATTCATCCAAAACAGTGAAAAACACGGATTAACAGAAGTGAAAATGGAAAAAGGCAATGAATTTATAAAAGTAGAATTGGAAAAATGGGATACTGAAAAACGAAGTAACGAGGAAATTGCATATTATATTTATAATGACTACATGCTTAATAAGAAAATTTCAAAAGCAATTGTTGCACAGTGTTTTGGAAATCTTCTTGCTAAAATGGATCCCCAAGTTGCTGAAAAAAGGATTACGGGAGATGAAAACCTAAGATACTTAGTGAATGCAATAAAATATGCAGCAGGGTTAGGTGAAGATGAGTGAAAATTACCATATCCGATGATGATATTAACCAAGCAGAAAACTTGTTTTTGCCTCAAGGCAAAAAGTTTAACGAAGAAAATTTAAAGATAATAAAAAGTTTAGAATCAAAAGATATTATTGCGTGCCCAGGAAGTGGAAAAACCACAACATTGTTAGCAAAAATTTTTGTAATTAGTAACCATTTCCCACTTCAAAATAATCAGGGGATTTGTGTCATAACACATACTAATGTTGCCATAGATGAAATTAAAGAGCGACTTGGAACAGAAAGTAATAAGTTATTTGAGTACCCGAATTTTTTTGGTACTATCCAATCTTTTGTTAACCAATTTTTGGCTATACCATATTTTCAAAATACATATGGGAAAAATGTAGTTTCAATTGATGATGATATTTATAACAAAGAAATGATTAAAGAATTCTACAGCATGAGTCGTGTATTAAGGTTTGGATTAGAAAAAAAATTCAATACCAGAGATCTTCTTATTGAAGGTATTACAAATCTAAGGTTTTGCTTGGATAGTGATCTGCTTGTAAATAGATACACTGGACAGCCTTTGTACAAACAAGGTAAAACTCTTGAAGCCTTAAAGGATATAAAGAAAAAAATTATGGAAAAAGGGATTTTATGTTACGACGATGCCTATTGGTTAGCTCAAAAATACTTACAAAAATGCGAAGTTCCGCTTCAAGAAATTTTTTCAAATAGATTTAAATTTTTATTTATAGATGAAATGCAAGATACCTCTAGACTCCAATGTGAATATTTGAACAGAATCTTTGATAAAGAAAAAGTTATTGTCCAAAGATTTGGTGATCCAAACCAATCAATTTATGAAGACTCAACTAAATCAAGCTGGGAATTTTGGGATGAACCTTTAAGGATTACAAATAGTAAGAGAAATTCACCGATTATTTCTAAAATGCTTTCTCATTTTGAGATAGCCGATTCGGGTATGAATGGCAATAATGATATAGACATTATCACCCCTAAAATTTTGATTTTCAGAGAATCAAACATTAACTGTGTTCTGCCGAAGTTTGGACAATTAATAGCTGAGAATAAATTAAATTTAAATCCTCATTGCACATTTAAAGCTGTGGGGAGAATTGGTAAGAAAAATGAAAATGGTAGATTGAATATTACTAGTTACTTTCCAGAATACAGCAGGAAAGTTACCGATACAAAGTCTAAGCTGTATCTTACTGATTTTTTAAGTAAGGAAAAAATAGACCCTAATAATAATAAAGATGTTGATGAGTATAAAAATTCTATTCTTAACGCTCTTATCAGACTACTTTGGATAGCCCAAATTAAAAAGGATACTAGTAACTATTTCACTAAAAAGAGTTTATTAGAAAAAATTGAACAAGAAAATCCATCTGTCTTTCTCGAGTTAGAAGAGAATTTGTTCACTTGGTGTTTAAAGATAAGAAGGGGAGAAGATATAACACAAGAATTTATTAATCAGAGTAACAAAATACTTTCGACAATATATAATCATAATGATTTTGAAATTTTCGAAAAATTTTATAAAGAAATGGGAACGGAAACGAAGACTAAACAAGTGTTAAATTCCCCTAATATTTTTAATTATCCCATTTCAGAAGTTGAAAAATTGCAAATTCACCTTAACACAGTGGCAGGAGTTAAAGGTGAAACACATACAGCTACCTTGTTTTTAGAAACTTGTTATTATACAGATGACGTTAGAACTCTTATAGACTACTTTAAAGGACAAAACAAAAAGTCGAAAATAGGAAAACGAGAAATATCTGCTTTAAAACATACATACGTGGCTATGTCCAGACCTACACATTTGCTATGTATAGCGGCACAAAAATCTTCAATCGACGGACATGAAAAAGAGCTAAAATTGGCAGGTTGGGAATTGATTGAATTATAGTTTACAGATCAAACTAAAACTAAAGTCGGAACTATTACTGATTTAAAATATTTTATATCTACAAAAAGTTAATACCTGGTAGAAATTTATTCTTTAAGCTTAAAGACAGCTTAGCAAACTTAGTGAGCTGTCTAATTTTACAAGAATTTTTGGGCATACAGATATTAAGCTGTAAGATTGTTTGACTGGATGAATGATTTAAAAGAAATATAATATCCCTCTTTATTAATCGTATAATTGAGTTTCTTCTATTATCTATAATGATTCTTCGTACTCTCTCACTAGTTTATAAAAGGTTGTCTTTTTTACACCGATTACATCCATTGTTTTCACTGCTGTTAACTCATTTGATTTCCATCGAGCATACGTTTATTTAAACTCCTCAGTAATCTTATTCCTTTGCTGTCTATATACTCTTCCATGTTGCAATGCTAGATCAATCCCTTCACGCTGCCGTTTTCGAATTCTCTCTCGTTCCTCTTCTGTCATCCATGAAATAAGTAGTAATACAAGATTCGCAATGAATGTACCATTGGGTAGTGTAGAGTAAGGGCATGCCCAGTACAACAAATATCAGCATAGATGTTTTTGTTATGTCGTTCCATTCTTACATAATCTCTTCTTTGTTCCTGCCAAATCGATCCAGCGAGTGAATATAAAGCATATCACTTATCCAGATGATACGTTTAAGAAATTGATATTGAGCCCTCTTGAAGTCTTTCCACTTTATTAATTGTACTAACACGATTTAGAGCGATTTATTTTTTCTTGGGCTGTGCTTTAATAAATTTAAGTTAAATTAAACGAAGAAGTTAGAGAAAATACGGACCATGGTCGTGCCAGATATCTCAAGAAAGGCTTCTGACTCGAGGACGCTTGATTCAAGGATGTCAAAGGTTGCATTTGTAAGAATAACAAGTATTGAATGGTTTCTTTGATAATGTATAAACGCATTCCACTTTAGCTATCATCGCTCCTTTTAATACTTCATAAGAAACACTCATACTGTTAATCAAAACAGAAGCAAGAAACAGATGTGTGGAAAGAGAAAATATTGGAAGGTTATTCAGTTTGTTTGTCGAAATTAATAAGATGCAAACGAGAATTATGAGCTTGAAACGAAACAATCATTGCAATAAGGAGAATGATTTGCTTGGAGAACACCAATGTAGTGGAAGTGAGTGTGACGATATTAGCATGGTGCGTCATTGCATGGATAGCCTATCGTCTGTATAACAGGCAAGCAGATAAACCGAAGATTTGGAAAGTGCTAGTTGTCATGCTGGTCGGGTTGTTTTCGTTTTTAATCAATATTGAAATTTTCGGTATGTTGATGAGAATATCAATTTTGCCTCTTGGTGTATGGATTTTATATGCCTATTTTAGAAAAAAGAATGAGGAGTGGCAGATTTACCGACCATTTGCCTGGCTTGGTTTTGTAGCCAACTTTATCATTCTCGCTTTTGCGCTGCTTGCGGTTCCCATTTTTCAGTTCATGTATCCAAGCGAACCTTCAACATTTCTTTCGAACATTAACGATGCATCTATTATTCCCATTCACCCTGGAGTAAGGCCTCAGGAAATGGATAAAGAAAATGCTTTGGCAACCCTCCTTGATTTCAGTGAAGAACCGATTCATAGCGAAGTCTGGTATCGCGAAGCGGATTTAGAAGCGGATTCAACCAACACACAAGAAAAGTTTCCTTACCAACTTATCGGAGTCATCCCAAAATGGGGCAGTGGACTGATCTCTGTTGTTTATATTGAAGAAGATGGAAAAGGGCTTTTGATATCCACTCCAAAAGAACAACATTATTTTCGCTTTAAACACTCTCTGATTGAGGGGGTAAATTAAGGTGTCAAAGAAAAAACTACTTATCATATTAAGTATCTTGGCCATATTGCTGATCTTCAGTTTGATATATTGGATTACTTCTATTAATCCGAGTTCCTTTCCGGACAAGGAAGAATTGATGGAGGAAATCAATCACATTTTCCCTCCAGCGAATGTAAAAGAGATTCAGGATACCATCGTGCTGGATGAAAAACATGTATTTGTTCCGTTTATATCGGAAGAGAACAATTATGGAGTCAGTCATTGGGTTTGGGAACAAAGAAAATGGGAACTAGCGAGAGTCAATACAGGAGGTGAACCACATTCATGGCGTATTGAGAATGAAGATTTATCCACTACGCACTTGGTGTGGAACATCTCACCTGAAATACCCATTGAAAAGCTGAAGTTCTATTTGATAAAAGATCGGTCATTCCACATTACGGATGGCATCGACTACTATGATCCAGGTGTGCAGCTCGAGGAAATCGTTGAACTCTCGGACACATCATACGGTGCCATGCCATTGCCAGATAGTTGGTCATCCATCTTGGCTTCCTATACAAAGTTGGAGACGGCTAGACAACCAGATATATTCAGTAATTTCTTTATAGAACAATATATGTATTTGGGCTGGATGGCCTATGACTATTCCGGCAAAGTGCTTCCCACTGTTAATGCCTTGAATGGAAGTGGCTTTACTGGTGGGGATGAACACATTGAGCATATCAGGTTACTGGATAAGTTAGAGATTGAAGCAGCGGACTAACAATTCAAGTAATGGAATAAAGCCTGTCATCGACTGAAGTGTTTCATACTTCAGTCAATGACAGGCTTCTTTTATTGTTGAATGAGTTTTTACAAGTTACAAGTGCCATAATATGTTCCATACTATCCTTTTGTCTATTTAGTAATAATAATATGCAAATTATTTTGAATATTGGAACTTAAGTGTCACGTAAAACGTACTAATTAAGATATTGTTTACTAGATTCAATTCAATAATGTCATAGCTTTAGTAAAAGGATACGAACTAAAGGAGATTTCTAATGACTCGTAAAGAAATGAAAGAGCAAAAGTTAAAATCTAAAAAGTCCCTTATTATCAAGATATCAGTTCTACTAGTAGCAGGAATTCTTATTAGTGGTTCCGCATATGGATTTTATTTAGTGAAAAAAGCTGAGACTGCTGCAGAAAAATCTTATGAAGCTGTTGAAAACCGCGATGGTTCTGTTCTCCGAAACAGTGAAGTTACGCCACTTGAAGATAATGTATCTATTCTATTTATTGGAGTCGACGATAGTGAAACGCGTAATCAAGGAACAAATGAAAGTCGGTCAGATGCATTAATGTTAGCAACCTTAAACAATAAAGAAAAAACCGTGAAATTAGTCAGCATCCCACGTGATTCATTTGTTTACATCCCTGAAATTGGCTATGAAGATAAAATCAATCATGCCCTTTTCAAAGGTGGAGTAAAGGCGACAATTGAAACTGTTGAGAATCTACTAGAAGTCCCGGTTGATTATTATGTACGAATGAATTTCAATGCATTCATTGATGTCGTGGATGCTTTTGAGGGTATTAATGTCAATGTACCGTACGATCGGTTAGAGAAAGATGAAGAAGATCAATACACGATTAAATTAAAAAAAGGATTTCAAAAACTTGATGGGCGAGAAGCACTTGCATTGGCACGGACAAGAAAGCTAGACAATGATATTGAACGTGGGAAAAGGCAACAAGAAATCCTATCCGCCATTGTAAAAAAAGCCTCTTCAGCCTCTTCATTTACGAAGTATGGGAATGTAATTGATGCAGTTGGTGACAATATGAAAACGGATATGACATTTGATGAAATGAAATCATTTTTATCCTATATAAAAGATGGAATGCCTCAAGTAGATACAATGACTCTAAGTGGTTATGATGACACAACAACTAACACCTATTTTTGGAGACTGGATCAAGAGGTATTATCGGAAACGCAAAACCTACTTAAAGACCATCTGAAATTGGAACCTTAGATGGGCATTCGCAAAACTTCATATTTAACGGTTTGTTTTGATACAGGGGAGTAAGTATGGAGATTTGAATGGGCATTTAATCTTTTGTTACAAGCTAAAATGGGTGGCACTTTTTCCTCGAAAATGCACAGGTACAAATGAAAGAAAAGGTGCCACCCACTGTAATACAATTACGATGAGTTTAAATATCAAGTACCACAATAAGTTCGATAAGACTGATCTATTTCTGCCGGCACTGTACAGAAATCCATCTGTTCTTGTGTATGCGCATAAGGTTTCGAAAGAACTTCAAGCAGCTTCTCCATCACGCTATAATCTCCATTTTCCACAGCGGATTCTAGTGCTACTTCTACCCGGTGGTTGCGAGGGATTATTGCAGGATTGCTGTTTCGCATTAACTGCAGAGTGTCGTCTTTTGATTCCTGCTGTCTTTTTAGTCTTGCTTGCCACAGCTCATTCCACAGCTTAAATTCTTCGCTGTTAAACAGTGCCGTCTCTTCCAACTTATCTAAAGTGAGTGCACGAAACGTATTTGTATAATCCGCACTATGATTCTGCATCATATTTAGGAGATCCTCAATAAGTTTTTCATCCTCTTTCTCTTCATTAAAAATCCCGAGTTTTGCTCTCATTCCCGCATACCAGTTCTCGTGATAGAACTTATTAAATTCTCCAATTGCCTCTGTTGCCATTTTAATCGCCTCATTCTGATCATCATCCAGAAGCGGCAAAAGTGTTTCTGCAAATCGTGCGAGATTCCACCCACCAATATAAGGCTGATTTCCGTATGCATAGCGACCTTGATAGTCAATAGAGCTGAATACCGTTGCTGGATTATATGCATCCATAAATGCACATGGGCCATAGTCGATAGTTTCACCGCTGATGGTCATGTTGTCGGTGTTCATGACTCCATGGATAAAGCCAACGAGTTGCCATTTAGCGATCAATTCAGCCTGACGTTTGATGACTTCCTGAAGTAGTGATAGATATCGATTTTCATCATCTGCAATATGAGGATAATGGCGCTCGATTGTATAGTCCGCCAGCGTCCGGACGTCTTCAATTGTCCCAAAATTTGCAGCGTACTGAAAGGTACCAACACGCAAATGACTGGCAGCGACACGGGTAAGAATAGCACCAGGCAGTTCGGTTTCGCGGATGATGGACTCACCTGTGGTCACTACTGCTAAGCTTCGGGTAGTGGGTATGCCAAGTGCATGCATAGCTTCGCTGATGATGTATTCTCGCAACATTGGTCCAAGTGCCGCTCGACCGTCGCCATTACGTGAATAGGGGGTAGGACCCGAACCCTTGAGCTGAATATCAAACCGGTCACCTGAAGGGGGAATTTGTTCGCCAATCAGAAGTGCACGGCCGTCTCCCAACATATTAAAATTGCCGAATTGATGGCCAGCATACGCTTGAGCTAGCGGGATTGATCCTTCAGGAATGCTATTGCCAGCAAGCACTGCTACTCCGTCTTTACTTTTTAATTCCACGTTATTCAAACCAAGATTTGTTGCCAAAGTATCATTAAAGATTACTAACTCCGGTGAGGGCACAGCATTTGGAGTGATTTTCGTGAAAAATGATTTAGGGAGTCGTGCATAACTGTTGTCTAAGTTCCATCCGGTTTCTAACATTGGTTTTTCCTCTGTCATCAAATCACCTTTTCTTCTACAGTCTTTTGTATTTTTTCATTCACATATTATATTTTTCGATTTACTTCCTATATAAAACATCTCATTTAATGTTACCTTCTTCCAATTAATTATACCCTTCTTACATATAGATAGCGTCCTTTAAGCATTTTCCAAGTGTGTACAAATCTCAGAAACATGTGGACTAAAAGCAGTGGAATACGACATCGAATGGTAGGATGCTTGTAACGAAAACCTCAGTTCGAGATAATAGGGAAAATACCTTGACGTTTCAACCAAGAGTTTCAGGAAGGATCACCCTATGAATTTTTCATTAAATGAGTCAAAAATAAAAAGTCTGTGCGGAATGGTCGCTTATAAAAAAGGTCGAGCCTTACACCAAGCAGGGAAAGTCTTTCTCAAGCCCGATACAGAGGACGATTTATCCATTAAGGCTACTGTCGAAGGTAGAGACATGTTTGAGGTAAGCGTGAGACAAACACAAGATGGGAAAATTCTGGCTTCTTGCAGTTGTCCGCCTGTTGGATTCGTAACGACCTACTGCCATCATATTGCAGGTGTTCTTTTGGCGATCGATGAAAACCAACAGCGGGAAAATCCCATGACTGCCAAAATGCTTGGTTTATTTACTCAACAAACTCCAAGACCAAGAGGCAAGCGGCTTCATTTTGATAAGCGTCAGGTTCTCCAAGTGGAATTTAACTGTAGCCCTGTGTTTCTCGGGAAAGCAGGCTATGTATTGGGAATACAAATAAAAGCCGGTACTGAAAGATTGGCTAGTATCGTAAACGTGAGAGAATTCTTGACGAAGGTGGAGCAAGGAGATTCATATGAATGTGCTCCCGATTTTTTATATAGTCCGGACATCTATAGTTTTGACAAAGAAACAGAAGAAGTCATTCTTTTCTTAATGAAAAGCCAGCGAATTGCAGAAAGTTTGGATTCTACTAAAGAAACATTGGTCATATCCGCTTCCGATTGGGAGCAATTACTGCCTTTATTGCTGAAAGCTCCTTCAGTAAAGGTGACCCATGCTGGTAGGACGGTTGACGGTCTCCATTTAAAGAAAGAATTGCCTTTGTCTTTTCGATTTGACGAAGCCCGTTCAGGTGGCTATCAACTCGAGGTTGACGGAATAGATGAGATTCTCGTGTTAAAAGCTTACGATACTGCATTTTCTAGTGGGGCATTCATACAAATGTCCACAGAAGATATCATCCGTCTGGCCGAACTAAAAGAGCTGATTGAAGGGTCACAAAAGCGGCTGCTCATTTCTTCTGCTCAAATGAATCATTTTATGGAAACGGTCATCCCTGGATTGGAGCGACTAGGGAAAGTACAGATTGCAGATTCGATTACTGAACGCTGGGTGGAAACGCCACTTAGCGCAAGATTGTATTTGGACCGAATTAAACATCGGTTGGTAGCTGGGCTTGAGTTCCATTACGGACATCTGGTCATCAATCCATGCGAAGAAACGGAAGATGAGTTCCGTCACTATCCGGGCGTTCGAAGACAGCGCAATAAAGAACTAGAGATCATAAAATTAATTCAAGACAGTTCTTTTAATCAGACGGATGGCGGTTTTTACATGCACGACGAAGAATCGGAATATCATTTTCTGTTTCATGTCGTTCCGGAAATAGAGAAACTCGTACAGATTTATGCCACCACTGCGGTGAAACTACGGGTACAAAAAGCGTATGCGGGTCCAAAAATCAAAGTGGAAATTGGGGAGAGAACGGATTGGCTCTCTTTCCGTTTTGACCTCCAAGGGATACCCGAATCAGAAATCAAGAAAATCCTGAAGTCTCTCGAAGAAAAGCGAAAGTATTACCGAATTCCTAACGGGACATTAATGTCGCTCGAAACAAAGGAATTCTTGGCATTGAATGATTTCCTGCGAGACTTAGGAATTCCGGCAGATAATTTCGATGAGGAAGGTATTCGTGTCCCTTTGATTCAAGGAATGCATCTGGTTGAGGCTCTTGAAGAAGGTCGGCTAGTGGATCCAGGGAAAACATTTGCCAAGCTCATGAAAAATTTACATCGTCCTGATGTTTTGCATAGCGAAGTGCCGCAGAGTTTAGAGAACGTGCTCCGTGATTACCAAAAAGTCGGATTCAGCTGGTTCAAGTTGCTGGCCAAATATAAATTTGGAGGCATTCTGGCTGACGATATGGGGCTTGGTAAAACCCTACAAAGTATTGCCTTCATTTTATCAGTGCTTCCGGATATTCGTGCCCGAAAGTTGCCGGTCTTGATTGTCGCACCTTCATCTCTGGTTTATAACTGGTTGAATGAACTGAAGAAATTTGCTCCAGATATACAGGCGGGAATTATAGATGGCAATAAAGCCAAAAGAGCGTCTTTATTAAAAGAAAGTGCGGGACTTGACGTCATCATCACATCGTACCCGGTGTTACGTATGGATCGAGCGCTTTACCATGATAAACGCTTTCATACTTTGTTTTTAGACGAAGCGCAGGCATTTAAAAACCCTGTTACCCTGACGGCAAAAGCAGTCAAAGTGATTCAGGCCGAATATCGTTTCGCCCTGACAGGGACACCAATCGAAAATTCATTGGATGAATTATGGTCGATTTTCTCAGTCGTCTTTCCAGAACTGCTGCCGAATCGAAGACTGTATAGTGAAATGAGACGGGCAGATATAGCCAAACGAGTACGCCCGTTCATTTTACGTAGGTTGAAAAAAGAGGTCTTGAAGGAACTGCCTGATAAAATCGAAATCATTCAGTTATCCGAATTGCATAAAGAGCAGAAGAAGTTGTATGCCGCTTATTTAGCGGAATTGAAGCAAGATGCTTTAAAGCATTTGAACAAAGACAGCTTTAGAAAAAATCGCATCAAAATTTTAGCCGGATTGACGCGGCTTCGCCAACTATGCTGCCATCCTGCATTATTTGTTGAAGGCTATGATGGCGGGTCGGCGAAATTTGATCAATTGATGGAAATTGTGGAGGAATGCCGGGTATCAGGAAGACGCGTATTGGTCTTTTCCCAGTTTACACAAATGCTCGGGATTATCGCGCAGCGACTGAGTGAAAGTGGACAACCTTATTTTTATTTAGATGGCAAAACCCCTCCTATGGACCGTGTAGATTTATGCAACCGGTTCAATGAAGGCGAAGGAGATTTATTTCTTATTTCCTTAAAAGCCGGCGGTACTGGTTTGAATCTGACAGGTGCAGATACGGTGATCCTGTATGATCTTTGGTGGAATCCAGCAGTCGAGCAACAAGCTGCTGACCGGGCCTATCGCATGGGGCAGAAAAACGAAGTGCAGGTCATCCGCTTAGTCGCGAAAGGAACGATTGAAGAGAAAATCACCGAACTTCAAATGAAAAAACAAAACCTGATTGACGAAGTCATCCAGGCAGGCGAAGAACCATTAAAGGCGATGACAGAAGAAGATATCCGTGAAATATTAAGGGTATAAAAAGTTAAAAATTATGTAAAGAAGCGAGCGAAATTCAATTTTCGGTCGCTTCAACTTTTTCTAGGATGTGGAATCTTGCTATGGGTGGCACTTTATCGCCAAAAATGCCCAGGTACAAACAAAGGAAAAGGTGCCACCTATAGCGATAACGGGTTCTGTTTTAAGTACAGTTTTCCCGTGTTACTAAAAAACAACTTAAAATGTATAACTAATTACACCTCAATTTTGATGCTTTTTTCATTGAGTTTTCAACGGAATAAATAATGTTACAAAGTATTCTAATGATTAAAGGGTGTTTTGTGAAAATAAGGTAAAATACAAAAGATAGAGCGCTTACTGTTGAAAAAACTTAGTGAGTTAGGAGTGGTTGGTTCTGAAGAAATATATTGGCTTTCTTTCTGTCTGTTTAATTTCAGTATTGTTGTTAATAGGATGTAACAAAGATCAGGTTATTGGGTTTGATGAGACTATTAAGACTGATATGAAACAGCTTTCTAGGGTGGATGTTCAACAGATAAATTCAGATGGAAGTTTCGACGATGTAACAACTATTGGAGATAAAGATTCTGTTGATTTGCTTAGACAAATATTTGTGCAAATTGAATGGGAACAAGATAAAAAAGTAACGATGTCTAGAAGAGAAGATGTAAAAGCAAATTTATTTTTCAACTGGGATAAAAATATGCCAGAGAGAATTTTTGAATACTCCATTTGGTTTGAAACAGGAGGAAATGCAACCATTACTGTCAGCGATGAAAATGCCTATGGAAGACTAGATAGAGAAAATGCCCAAACTTTAAGCGATTTGATTTCAATATCACCTTTACCATTAACAGAAATCATCACTGAAGAACCTTTAATTATCGGTTATATCGTAGAGATTAATGAAGAAAAACAAGTAATTGCTATTGTAGAAAACATAACAAAAAAAGAAGCCATAGACTGGAAAGACAGTAAAAGCCTTGATGTCCACTGGTTGTCTTCAAATGGAACGAAGTTTGAGGGGAAATTGGTAAAAGGTAACAAGGTAGCTGTTTGGAAGTATGAAGATGGATCAGAGAAAACCGGAGAAATAGCTAAACGCATCATACTCTTAGAAAAATAAGAAATACACTATCTAAAAAGGGAGGCTATCATCATGAAGTTTCAGATTGATGAGGCAATTGAAATACTCGAACGTACAACAAAAGTACTTAGTAATTTGCTCTGTGGTTTATCGAATTCATGGACCGCTTGTGACGAAGGAGAAGCTACTTGGAGTGCATTTGATGTAATTGGTCACCTGATTGAAGGGGAAAAATATAATTGGATTCCACGAATAGAAACAATTATTTCAAAAGGAGAAACAGAAACCTTCCCTGTATTTGACCGCTTTAGTCAACTGCACCAAAACTCAGAGAAAACAATGGAACAATTACTTAGTGAGTTTACAGAACTGCGTTTAAATAGCCTAGAAAGGTTAAGCAATTTAGTTAATGCTCATACAGATCTAGAACAAACGGGTTTACATCCGGAATTCGGAAGTGTGAAACTCAGAGAACAACTATCAACTTGGGTTGCACATGATCTTGATCACATATCCCAAATTGCAAGAGTGATGGCGAAACGGTATAAAGAAGATGTGGGACCTTGGAAGGCTTATCTGCGCATCTTGAATCAATAACAATGGAAAAGATACTTAGTTATTTAAAAACAAAGGAATCCAACAACTAAGCGAAAAGCTGGATTTTTAATTGTCTTGACTATATAAATAAGCAAAATAAAAGGGGAGACATCCATGAGCATTGCAGATTATTCGAAATTCCAAATCTACAAAAACCTAATCCAGTCTCTACCTATGCCTTTAGAGAATGAAGCATTAATCAATGACCAGTTTTTCCTGGAAAAAGACGAGAAGAAAAAACTCGAAATTTATTATGCTCCATTTGAATATGTAAACGTAAATGCCAAAGTTGTGATCGTTGGGATTACTCCCGGGTTACATCAAATGAAGAAATCCTACTCGACGGTGTTGAATGTGATGGATCAGCCCTTATCGGATGAAGAGGTTCTGCATGAAGTGAAGAAAAAATCAAGCTTTGAAGGACCGATGCGGAAAAATCTGATTCACATGCTAGATGAACTTGCTTTGAACAATTATTTGGGGTTATCATCTTCAAGCGAACTTTTCGATAAAGCGAGTCATTTGGTTCAAACGATGTCGGTATTGCCTTATCCTGTATTTTATAACGGGAAAAACTACAATGGGTCTACGCCCAATATTCTTAAAACAGAAGTCCTTAAACGCCACATTCTTGACTACACGGCTGGTGAGCTTAACAAGTTAAATGATGCTCTCATTATTCCACTCGGAGTGAATGTTTCGAAGGTAATCGAGTATCTTGCTGAGTGTGGCTATATCAATAAAGAGTCGATCTTAACTGGCTTTCCTCATCCATCCGGAGGAAATGGTCACCGACATAAGCAATTTGCCGCCCATAAGGAAGACATGCAACGAAAACTAAAGGATTATTTTGGTGAGCATCAATAGCTATACGGGGGACGGGGGACTTTAATGTTAGGGAATAACTATGAGAATTTATTCGGTTACATAAAGTATTTTGAAAATGACAACCTAGAGTTTTATAAATGGCAATCGACTAAACGTGAAGATGGTGTCATTACGATGTCGTATCCTGTTTACGATAAGAAATTACGTGAATTTATTCAAGACGTATATGACAGTGGCATCATGTTGAATGATTATCAAAGCTTAGTAAGCAGTGACATCAGCACTGGTGATGATGCAATTATTTTAATAAATAATACAGATAACTCTGAAAAGTTAAGGGCTTTGCTAACATACTTTGTTCGTCAGGAAAGATTTAGTGAAGGTTCTTGGGCTGAAGCTGCTAATAAGCGAATTTTCCTTTCTATATTACTCAAGTTAAAGAGTATGGGAGAGGAATGCTGATAACTAAAGTAGAAATCAATCAACTAAGAAAGAAGTTGGATTTTTTTATTTAGGACTACGAATTCGTGAAATTTGCACGTGCAATCGTGGCATCTCATTTCATTAATCACACCATTTTCATGATACGATAGGAATAGATAAAACAATGAAGTGGGGGGAGATTCAATGTTTCTGGAAAAGATTAAAAATGGGTTGAATCATAATCAACCTCTATTTATTGGCGAGGAGACCGCGATGCGTGCGGCAGTTCTGATTCCACTTGTTCAAGTGGATGGAGAATGGCATGTTCTTTTTGAGGTACGTTCCCTGACGATGAGAAAACAACCAGGGGATATCAGTTTTCCTGGTGGACGAATCGATTTAACAGACGCATCTCCGATGGACGCAGCCATTCGGGAAACGCACGAGGAGCTGGGAATTGATACTTCAAACATCCACGTCCTGGGGCAGATGAGTGTGTTCATTCCAACGTCTTCTTTAGTTGTCTACCCATTTGTGGCGACAATTGATAACCATCATATACATTCTCTCAATAAAGATGAAGTGGAAGAAATCTTCACAATTCCGGTCAATTGGCTGTTGGAGCACAAGCCATACGTGCATATGGTTCCTGTTCAACCCATGCCACAAAATGATTTCCCATATGATAAAATCGCGAACGGCACTGAGTACCAATGGAGATCTCGGGTGATTGAGGAATGGTTTTATGATTACGAGCAGTATACTATTTGGGGTTTGACTGCGAGGATTTTAAAGCATTTTATTGAAACGATTAGATAGAAGAGTGTGAATTAAAACGAGCGATGATCAAGTCATCGCTCGTTTCTTTTCTGCTGTATCAGTAAGCACCTTTTGAGTAAGTAACTTCATAGCTATGGCTATATACTTCAAAGATGATGCCGAACGGATCTTCGACGTAACACATTCTATACGGTTTTTCGTTCGGATAATATTCGCGTATTGGCATTCGCTGTTTGCCGCCAGCTTCCACGATTTTGTTCACCATGCCTTCAATATCTGGATCCTGGATACTGAAGTGGAAAACCCCACTCTTCCAGTATTCAAAGTTATTTTCCGGTTTTTCACTTTTGGCAAACTCGAATAATTCGATGCCGATTCCGTCAGACGTGACCATATGAGCAATCTTGAAAGTTTTCCAGCCTTCTCCGAATACATCGATGCACATTTGACCGATTGCTGTTTCTCTTTCTTCCAAAACCTCCGATGGTTCCATAACGATATACCAACCCATGACCTCGTGATAAAATGTAACGGCTGCTTCCAAATTGGGTACAGATAATCCAATGTGTGAAAATGCGCGTGGATACGTCATTATTAATTCTCTCCTATATGTTAATATAATTGTTTTCTTTACGATGACTAGTATACGAAGTGCTTTTTGTTTTCACAATACGGCACTATTTTGTGCGTTAGGCACGAAAACCATACGAATGAATAAAGGAGGACAACATGAGCAAAGTCAAAAAGGAGTACGATTGCGCGTTGGTTTTGACAATCGATTTAATCGGGGGCAAATGGAAGCTCATTATTCTGTGGTATTTAATCAGTGGGGCGAAACGTTTTGGCGAATTGAAAAAATCAATCCCGAGCATCACGCAAAAAATGCTCACTGAGCAGTTAAGGGAGCTTGAAGAACGAGCGATTATCTCGAGAAAAGTCTACGCCACGGCTCCACCGAAAGTAGAATATGCAATGACTGACTTCGGCACCAGCCTGATTCCATTAATCAATGGTCTCTGTACGTGGACGGAAGAATATGCGAAAGAAAATGATATAACACTACATGAATAAGAAAAGCCAAGTTGGATGATGACCAACTTGGCTTTTTTGCATTGTGGGTGGCACTTTTATGCCCAAAACGCACAGGTACCGAAAGGGGAAAAGGTGCCACCCATACTACGATGAGCAGGGAATAAGACACTCCCCATCTCCTACTAAGTTAATAACAAATTTTTAAAATATAAGATTTTGAAGGGTTTAATTAACAAATAATTAAAAACAAAGGATCATGTGAATAGTTCTTCCTTACAGGTAAAATTAACTTGTTTGAAAAAACAAATATTTGTTAAAAAGGGAGATCTGATGAAAAAAATCGTTAGAATTATTGCATCTGTAGGTTTAATGTTAGCTTTACTAATCCCAACGGTATCGCCGGAAAAGATTGCTCAGGCTGCTACGACCGGGGAAATTGTCATTAATGAAATCGCATGGATGGGAACAACCGTCGATTATAATGATGAATGGATCGAGCTTTACAATAATTCAAGTGCTTCCATATCTTTGAATGGGTGGACATTGGCTACTGCTGATGGAACTCCGGCTATTTCTTTAACAGGAACCATTCCTGCAAATGGCTACTTTATTCTTGAAAGAACAGATGATGCAACGATTTCTGAAGTCTCTGCTAACCAGATTTATAGTGGGGTCATGGGTAATACTGGTGAGAATTTTATCTTAAAAGATGCCAGCGGAGCTGTTATTGATCAAGTTGATGCTTGGCATAGTGGTGACAATACCGCAAAAGCGACAATGGAAAGAATTGACCCATTGGCGGCAGGCACAGACGGTACCAATTGGCGTACATCCACAGACACTTACATAGAAGGAATAGGGACTCCTGGAAAAATTAATTCCAAAGAAGCTCAAAATGGAGCCTGCGCTGATACAGCCGAACATTTAAACCAGGTTTCTAATGCTGCTGATGCCATTAATGTTTACTTTAATAAATGTGCACTTGATCAATATGCTTCAGTTAATAATGAAGCCAATTACAATGTGAATCTTGAAAACCGATTGATTGAACGAATTAACGGAGCGCAAACGAGTATTGATTTTGCAACTTATGAAATCAATCTTCCGAAAGTAGTGGATGCACTCCTATTGAAAGCGTCCCAAGGCGTTGATGTTCGAGTCATTGCAGATTCAAAAGATGCGACAGACCCAAGTTACATTGAACGTTTTGAAGAAATGAGACTTTATATAGAAAAAATGGTCCGAGGAAAAGACATGGTCATCGGAACAGCTGATGATGTAACGGTTCTCTCGGAATCACCGATGCTGGCCGTCGAAGATTCAACAAAACGCGGAAGCCATGGACTACCTTCGTCACCAAACGATTTCCCTAAAAAAAATATTATGGTAGGAAGTACTGAAATGACAGGGTACTTATTTGTAGAAGGTGAACAAAAGACTGACGGCAGCTATTACTCTCCTTCAACCCAAATGCATAATAAATTCGCTATTATCGATGACAAATGGGTATTTACCGGTAGTTGGAATTTCACTGTTACAGGTCTTTACGGATCAGATGAAAATATGGCTAATGGTGTTCTTGATGGCAACCAACAACATGTAGTAGAAGTAAACTCTCCTGATATGGCTCAAATTTATGAAACAGAGTTCAATGAAATGTGGGGCACTAATACATTGACTCCCGATCTTCAGATTTCCAATTTTAGCTCACGAAAAATTGATAATACTACTCATCAAGTTACAGTTGGTGGTAAAAACATCGAAGTGTATTTCTCACCTGGTGACAATGCAGTTGCTAGAATGGTCGATCTGATTAAAACAGAAGCGGATTATAAAACCTACTTCACCATATTTGCTTGGAGTAGTCAGGAACTTGTAGATGAATTGAAAAACAAGTGGGAAGGTTCTTATGAAGACCAGCAAGGAACTCTAACCGGGTTCGATGTAAAAGGTGTGTTTGACAGCAGCTTCTGGACCCAATGGTGGTCAGCAAGTATCGAAATGACTGGCCAAACCGTAACAGGAAGTGTCAACAATCCAAATACACGCTGGGCAAATCCCGCACCGGTTTACAAAGATGCTGAATCTCGCAAGCTGCACAGCAAAACGATGATTGTTGATGCCGATACAGATAGCGATCCAACGGTCATTGTGGGTTCTACTAATTGGAGTACAAACGGTGAAGACATCAATGATGAGAATTTACTTATCATTCATGATCAAGCGATTACGAATCAATTCTTACAGGAATTCAATGCACGTTATTCACTGGCGGGCGGTACGATTAACACGCCTTAAAAATAGTAACTGGAAAATAGGAAGTAGCCGAGTTTGTTTCTTCGGCTACTTTTTTATATGCATGTAAATTCGCTTTGCAGATTTTCTTGAAAACTAACTTGCATAAAAAATGAGCGATGACTTAGTCACCGCTCATTTTTTCACTCTATAGGAACTACTGAACGTATCGTAATTCTACAGAAACAATATAAACTTGCTCATAGTTAGTGGCTTTCTTCAAATCTTCTTTAGTTTCAATGTTTTGTAAAATGGACATTTCGTCTGAACTAGAGTAAGCAATAGAATAGATTATTTTTCTTTCTCCAATCACCAATGCCCCTAATTCGATTCCGCCAGATGTGGATCCTAAATTCATTCTTTCCCGTTCATCTGTAGGTTGAGGAAAAGCAACTGATGACATACCTGACTCATTCATGATGGAAGTGATCCAATTATCCTCGTTCTTATTGACTTGTTGGAGAACAGCAAGTCTTAAACTGTCTTGATTTTCTACAATCCGATCTGTCAATTCTGTAATTTGACGGACAAACTTCCCTTTTTCATAATAGTCGATTGTCACAACAATTTCTTTTGCCGCTTCATTCTTCAATTCCAGATCATAGACCATGGAATGTTGACTGGAAAGAGAAAGCAGATTCTCTTCGAAATTGGTCAATTCAGAACGCTTAATTTCAGCATCTCCACTTTTTGATTCCCCTGAACAAGCGCTTAACAGGAATACCATGAGAATGCCAAGTGTTAAATACTTCATTCCAATCCCGCCTTTTATAAAATCATCCTCAATGCGTGCATGTTAATATACGTTACCAAATACTTCCTTATAACAATACTAAACCATGATTACAACTCCATTTCAAGCTGTCCTCATCCAAAAGCAGTAGCATTCTTTCATCCTTATGTACATATGGTTTGGGGTAAGTGATTTTGTACAATACATTTGAGGTGTTGAGAATGAAGATTCTAAAAATCGTGTTGGAAACCGTGAACATTCACGAAATGAAAAAGTTTTATACGGAAACTTTGGAGATGCCGATTGTTCGGGAAAAGCAAAGTTTCTTTACCGTAAGAGCCGGACATTCACTTATTACATTCCAGCAAACCAACAGTGTTGAGGCTCCTTTTTACCATTTTGCATTAAAAACGAGTCTTTCTTTTTATGATTATATGTTTAAGAAACTAAGTGATTTGAAAGTGAACATCTTACCGAATTCTGATGGGGAATTGAGTGGCTATTGGAAAGGGAAACAAGTGTACTTTACAGATCCGGATGGGAATATTGTGGAGATCCTGGAGCGGGAAATTCCTGAGAGTGACGAGCAATCGGGATGGGTTGATGTTTGTGAAGTCGGGCTTCCTTCGGACAACGTTGAGGACATGAGTAAATTCTTATCATCGATTAAGAATATAAATCGACCTGAATCAGATATCTTTAGGTTTTATGGTGATGAAACCGGGAATTTTGTTTTGGTCAAAGAAGGCCGGCATTGGTATCCGACAGATCGACCTGCTACGATTCATCCAATCATAGTCGAAGTTGAAGGGGATCAATATCAAGAATTAAAACATCCAATTTTGCCGATTACAGTAAAGGTGAAAAAACCATGGTCAAGTACACTTCCTGTAGTACAAATGAGAATCGCAAGACCGACAGATCAACTAGATAAGGTGATTGACTTTTATGAAGCAGGCCTGGGGCTAAAGAGGGTCGGGGAGTTTTGGGACCATGACGGATATGACGGGGTGATGTTCGGGCTGCCCGACAAGAATTATCACTTGGAGTTTACGAGTCATGTATCAGGTACACCATGCCCAGCACCAACTAAAGACAATTTACTTGTTCTTTATTTACCGAATTGGGAAGTCATTACCGATGTTGCGAACAGATTAGAGAAGATGGGATACCCAGAGGTTGAAGCGGAAAATCCTTATTGGGGAGACGATAGTATTACCATTGAAGATCCAGATGGATGGCGTGTTGTCCTATTTTGTTCGACTGGGTTGTAGCTTTTAATAGAGAAAGGAGCGATGACGGTTGTCATCGCTCTATTTATGAATTATCGCTTTCTTCTCATCGATACATTTTCGTTCACCATAGAATACATGGCTTCTACACCTACTTCAGATGCTACAAAATCGTATGCATTTTCTGCATGGATGCCCAAGCTGCTTGCTTCCTTTGCTGCATCCATGTTGGCTCCGATGAAAATGAACTCCCATTTATGTTTCTCTTCCTTAAGCGAAATTAGCTTTTTCACTTTTTCATGCGTAAATTCACGGCTTGCATTTTCCATTCCGTCTGTTGTGATGACGAAAATGACTTTCCCCGGTTTAAGCTCTTCAGATGTTTTTGTCAATCTGCGGTCGACATCCAAAATAGTCTTTCCGACTGCATCCAGCAAAGCAGTTGAACCACGTACATAATAATCTTCCTGTGTTAGCTTTGCACCAGCTGCATTAATACCGTTCCACAGAATTTCATATTCGTTGTCAAATAGGACAGTCGTTAGTGATACTTCACCATCAAGTTCACATTGCTTTTCAATAAACGAGTTAAACCCACCAATTGTATCTTTTTCAAGTCCAGACATCGAGCCACTTCGGTCAAGCAGAAAAATAATTTCTGTACGATTGTTAATCAAAGTCATCATCCTCTTTCATTTGTTGGTAAGATAATCATAACCAGTATTTAAAATGATTTGGTCGCCTGCAAAGCGACATTTTAGGAGGCGGATGTTTTGCTCAATCCACAAATTTTAAATGACATAGAAGTGTACATTCAAAACCACTTACATAACGAGACATTAAACTACAAACTGGAAGCTCCAATGGATATGGAATACATGCGACAATCTGAAAGTATCACCATCGATTTGGAAGACTATATAAACAATCACCGGAAGCCCACATTAAACCAAGTGTTATTTCGTTTGATTGATGATTCAGGTGAAAGTGATGTCGACATTTACAAAAAAGCGGGAATCGATCGGAAGCTATTTTCGAAGATACGCTCCAATCCTGATTATCGTCCAAGTAAAAACACCACCATTGCGCTTGCTTTGGCGTTACAGCTGGATATTGGTGACACGGAAGAGCTTTTAAGTGCAGCGGGCTACTCGTTATCGGACAGCAACGTCTTCGATTTGGTCATCCAATATTGTCTAGAACATCACATCCACGACATTTATTCAGTCAATGTAGCGTTAGATCACTTCAATCAAAAATGTTTGTAAGGATAATTGCAGAAGTGATATCAGCGTCTTTCATTTCATAGCATAAGGAAATAAAATTCGGAGGTGGGTGTCCATATGTACGATCCAACCATTTTTGAGAACTTAAAAGTGGCAATTGAAAATCAGGTGTACGACCTGGATAATCTGGAGCGCATAATCGATATCACGAACCGGGACGATCGGATGGATTTTTCCGTGATGGCTAGGGATTTTGCTATTGAGTTTACGCTTGTCGATCATGATAACGTCACAGCGGAAATTGTGTTGAAAGCATCTTTGGAAGATCTGGCAGCGGAGATTTTGGAGAAGCCTGACGCGAATCCTGGTTGTTTCTTGATCTTAAGATTTTACAAGCAGGTTCAAAATGTAACGGAACAGTGCAAGAACATTGAACTAGCACTAAACGGTATATGGGAGGAAGACGTTTACATTACCCAAACGCTGAGTTTCGTGTATGGTCATGAATCATCTAGTTATATGAACATGATTGAAGTGGTATTTAACCATAAAATCAATGAGGATCATATAAGTGAAATTCCGGAATTTCTTGATCATGTGTTGGAAACGTTGGTTGTGTTGAACGATATTTAGCTGTTAAGGACGCGGGACTTGATTTTGTACAACCTGGAGAGTGATTCTGTCAACCTGGAATAGCAAAGCTTCAACCTGTAGAGGGATTCTGTCTACCTGGATAGCCAAAGCTTCAACCTGGAATGACAAACTGTCTAGCTGGTCACGAAATCAATCGAAAGCGAATAATAGTTAAACACAAAAAGCAGTTAGGAGTAGCTACTCCTAACTGCTTTTCTCTATGCTTCACCATTTCTTGCTTTCATCCAAATCCATCTTGAATTACAGGTCGTACGCAGACTCTCATCTTTGATAAATCCTACTCCAGAATAGCATTTTAGAGCACGGCTATTCTCTGGCTCGATTCTTAAATAAATCCATGGATAAGGAAATGCCATGCACTCTTTTTGCAACATCCGCACAAGTTGTTTGCCGATTCCTTGGTTGCGATAGGAAGGGTGAACAATCAAGTGAGCCAGTTCCAAGTCCCTTTCTTCAACATCTTCCCAAATTTCCCCATAGGCTACCGGTTGGTCTTCCTTCAATAAGATGTAGCCAAATTGGTCAGAAGCTTCATGCCAGCTACGATACATGTCAGCAGAATAAACTTCTTCTCCAGTCGTATAAAAACAATCCGTATCATTTTGTAACCAACCAGCGATTAACGGTTCATCCGATAGTGTGGCACGTATTAATTTCATTACAGTTAGCTCCTTAGCAAGAGGTTGTTACTGTGTACAGTTAGTTAAATTATAAACGATAGCTGTTCGAATAATGAATTTCTATTTCACGTGGGAAAGCATATAATTATTCTGATAAACAAATACAAGATTTATAAACTTACTAGAGATGCTTCTTAAGAAATGAGGACTTTGCAATGTCACAAAAACCTGATGAATCAGGCTTAAATCAACCGGAGCGGATAAAAAGTTATATTGATTCTCCTGAAAAGCAACAACAGCTTTATAGACGAACTTTATGGATTGTAGTCATTTCACAAATATTTGGAGGGGCGGGTCTTGCAGCAGGTATAACCGTCGGTGCACTTCTCGCACAGGATATGCTCGGAACGGATCGTTTTGCAGGAGTTCCGGTCGCCTTGTTTACACTTGGTTCAGCTGGTGCAGCTCTTATAGTAGGGAGGCTTTCTCAACGATTCGGTCGACGTTTTGGACTGGCAACAGGCTTCTTAACCGGTGGAATTGGTGCTGTCGGCGTCGTGATGGCAGCTTTAACGAACAGCATCTTCCTGTTATTTATTTCATTACTTATCTACGGCTTTGGTACTGCGACCAACTTGCAGGCACGTTATGCAGGAACGGACTTGGCAAGTGCCAAACAACGTGGCAAGGCAATTAGTATTGCGATGGTTTCTACCACATTCGGTGCTGTTGCAG
Organism: Paenisporosarcina quisquiliarum; assembly: GCF_027563315.1. Classification (GTDB taxonomy): domain Bacteria; phylum Bacillota; class Bacilli; order Bacillales_A; family Planococcaceae; genus Paenisporosarcina; species Paenisporosarcina quisquiliarum. The sequence continues at coordinate 116,066 of NZ_JAMKBJ010000005.1, read as the reverse complement.
GTCCGAACTTAGTGGATGTTATGGGCAGTTTTGCGACTTCCATTGGGGTGCCGGCTCTTGCAGGGCCATTCATTTTAGCAGCCGCTGCTTTTATCGTTGCCGGATTAGTCTTACTCTTATTCCTACGTCCAGATCCGCTTATCGTGGCGAAAGCCATTGCAGAAGATCAGAAAATGAACGAATCTTCGGATCACATTTCACCTGAACCCGTACTTAATAATCGAGGCATTATTTTGGGGGCAACCGTTATGGTGATCACCCAGATGGTCATGGTTGCCATAATGACGATGTCAACAGTACATATGAAGCATCATGGACATGGAGCGGGTGATGTAGGCATGGTTATCGGCTTTCATATCGCTGCTATGTATTTGCCGTCTTTGGTTACTGGAGTTCTTGTAGATAAAGTGGGGCGTATGGGAATCACCATTGCAGCTGGTGTTACGTTGATGGCTGCAGGAATTGTGGCAGCATTCGCTCCTGTAGATTCGTTATCTGGAATCATCCTGGCACTGATTCTTCTTGGACTAGGTTGGAATTTTGGATTAATTAGTGGAACTGCACTCATCGTTGATTCCACAGATCAAACCACTCGTGCGAAGACACAAGGGAAGGTAGATGTGTTAGTAGCTTTAGCTGGAGCAACAGGTGGCGGATTTTCTGGCATGTTATTCGCACAGACTAGTTACGCCACACTTTCTTTAGGAGGGGGCTTCCTGTCATTGTTGCTCATACCTGTTGTAATCTGGTCACGTAAAACAACCAAATAAGATTAAAAGGAGGTCAATTCGTATATGAATTGACCTCCTTTTGTTTATTGAAATTTTGTCTGAAAGGTAATGTAAATTTATGTTAAAATTAATTAAATGAAAATTTAGTCTTCAGGGAGTGAAGCGGTGTGCCAATGGAAGAGGAAACAATGGGAATGTTAATCGGTGGGTTTTCAATTGTAATGGGTCTCTCGTTTATTGTGGTATTGTGGCTCATATTTTCAAAAGAACGTAAGTCTTTTAAAGTTGCATATGCATGGGTACTAGGGTTCTTCGTGTTTTTCAGTTTGGCAATAAGCCAAGCTTTACAGACACTCCGCTTTGATATGAACCATCCGATGGCCTCTGAAGAAATTTCTCTTCGGCTCGGCATTACAGGAGTTTTATGGGCAATCAGTATGTTGTTTTTATTAGTGGGATTAAGCAAGTTTTCTTCTACAATGAAGAAAACACTTGAAACAACATAAAAAGACAGGAGCCATTTTAGCACCTGTCTTTTATTCAATATATCTTTCTTTAACTATCTTATCTTTCATATAGCGGCGAAAGGGATAATGTTTCATCATTCATTATATATTCATGACGTAATTCTAGAACCGAAGCCAGATTTGGAGACAGATGAGTAGAAGAATAGGCGCATACTGAAAGCAATCTTCTTTCTGTAACAAAGGCATCTGCCGTCGATTCAAACTCTTTAAGTAACTCAACATCCGGCTCAGAAGAAGCCCATTCAACGTGAGCCCAAGTTCGAATTGTCGTATTAGTTTCTGTTAACTGCTCAAGATCTTGTTGGAAATGATTCAAAATGGACTGTGTATTAAAATCTCCATTCGATAAGTAATATTCAAAGTTATTCACTAATCGGATTGAAGATTGCTGTTCTTCGCTAAATAGCATATTAATCACAGTTCTTACTTTGGGGAGATTTCTCATATTCTCGATAATTAGAATATGCTGTTTACCTTCAATCCCTGATCGTATGAAAGAAATCAAGTTATTCAAGTAAGCTTCTTCCTCTTGAAACTCATAAAAAACATGACCTACGGTAATTTTCTCAAGTTCTGATTTGTAAAGTGCGTCCATAATTCACCTCTATGAAATTTAAGGAACACAATATCTCAGCTGCATTTCTTTAAAACAGAAATGCTCAAGATAAGTCTAAAAGACCCCTAATTAGTTTGGATTTTAATCACAAGTATAACACGTGAATACAAATGGACATAGGAATTAGTTATTTGGGAATCTTGTGTTAGAAGTCAACAGCTATATAAATGTGGCATTTAGGGGCGTTGAAAACCTTATGATAAATAGATTAATAGTTTGCAAAAATTACATAGATTAAGAGGAGAAATATATGGAAATTAAGTTTCACGAATTTTTAAAAGAAGAATTAACAATTTATGAGATACAAGAAGCTTTAGAAGTTGGTGAAATAACTTCAAAAGAGCTGATTATGTATTATCTATACCAAATAGCAAAATTTGACCAGGATGGTCCAAAATTAAATTCTATTCTTGAGATAAATCCAGATGCAATTTTTATTGCGGAAGCATTGGATATCGAAAGAAAAGCAAAGGGAACGAGGGGGCCTTTACATGGTATACCTGTGGTTCTTAAGGATAACATTGAAACGAAAGATTCTATGCACACGAGTGCCGGGACACTTGCATTAGAAGGTAATGTTGCGAGTGAAGACGCATTTCTTGTTCAAAAACTCCGGGATGCAGGTGCCGTCATTCTAGGTAAATCAAATATGACAGAACTGGCAAATGGCATGTCGAATGAAATGTGGGCAGGTTATAGTTCCAGGGGCGGGCAAGTATTAAATCCTTATGGTGATGCAGACCTTTTTGTCGGTGGATCAAGCTCCGGATCGGCTGTTTCGGTGGCGGCTAATTTCACGGTATTGTCTGTTGGGACTGAGACAGATGCTTCCATTTTGAGTCCTGCGATACAAAACTCAGTCGTGGGAATCAAACCGACAGTGGGTTTAATCAGTCGCACTGGAATCATTCCCTTTACCTATTCACAGGACACAGCGGGACCTTTTGCAAGAACGGTTACAGATGCTGCACTTCTTTTGGGTGCGTTAACAGGTGTCGATAAAAGTGATCCAGCTACTTATAAAAGTGAAGGTATTTCACTAGAGGATTATACGAGATTTTTGGATGCCGATGCGTTAATTGGTGCTCGAATCGGCGTATTTAATAAAGCTTCTGATGAGTATTATGAATCGGGAGAATATGATGAAAAACTGTTTAATCATGCGATTCAAACCATACGTGATGCAGGCGGGGAAGTCTTAGAGAATATTGAAATGCCTTCTTTCAATAGGGAATGGAGTTGGGGCGTACCTATTTATGAAATGAAGCATAGCTTAGGTAATTATCTATCCCAGCTACCGTCCTATGTCCCGGTTCATTCATTCTCAGAATTAATCCAATTCAATAAACAGCATGAACAAAGGGCATTAAAATATGGTCAGGAAAAGTTGGAATATCGAGAGACTTTACCGAACACTTTAAGAAACCCTGAGTATTTAAATGCAAAGTTGGAAGATTTGTATTTCTCTCAGGACATGGGGATTGATTTTACGTTAAAAAAATATAACCTAGATGCAATCATTTTTCCTTCATACATAGGTTCAACAATATGTGCAAAAGCGGGGTATCCATCAATTGCTCTACCTGCTGGATACATGGAAAGTGGAAGACCATTTGGTATCACTTTTGCTGGTACTGCATTTAGTGAAGGAATCCTGATCAAACTTTCTTATGCTTTTGAACAAGCTACAAAACATAGAATTCCTCCTAAATTAAATTAGAGTAAGACACAGGATACAAATTTGAAAGGGAGTTTAATTATGGTCAAATACAAAATAATTTTGTTTGATTTGGACGGAACACTTTCAGATCCAAAAATAGGTATTACCAAATCAGTTCAATATGCATTACAAAAAATGGGCATTATTGAGACGGATCTTAATAAGCTTGTTTGTTTTATTGGTCCACCACTACAAACTTCATTTGCTGAGAATTACAATTTCAATATAGAAAATACAAAAATAGCCATTGATTTTTATAGGGAAAGATTTAAAGAAAAAGGAATGTTTGAAAATAATCTGTATCCATCCATTCCAACTCTGTTGAAGTCACTGAAAGAACTAGGTTTTACTCTAGTAGTTGCGACATCAAAACCAACGGTATTCTCTGAACAAATACTCAATTATTTTAATATCGACGAATATTTTGATCTTGTTGTCGGAAGTAATCTTGATGGAACCCGAGCAGCAAAAACTGAAATTATTCAATACATACTTGATCAATATGACGAACATGAGCTGGAAGATTTTATTATGATTGGTGACCGAGAGCACGATATTATCGGGGCAAATAATAATGGAATTGACTCTATTGGTGTAGCCTATGGATATGGAACTTCTCAAGAACTAAGTCATTCCAATCCTACGTATATGGTCAAAAGTGTGGAACAGTTAAAAGAGATATTGATGGAACCAAGTAAAAAAGAAATAACAAATTTTTAGATTAGGGTACTAATGAAAATAACTGTGGAGGTTTTCTAATGAAAAGTCCTATTTTAAATCAAATCGGCACGGTTTTTATTCCTGTAAGTAACATAGAACAAGCTCGGGATTGGTATTGTGACATTCTAGGTTTACCAGCAGATGGGGATATCCAGTTCGGTCATATTTATGTCATACCTTTGAATGGTACTGGGATTGTTTTGGATAGCAAAATCTTCTCAGAAGATAAAATTATTAAAACACCTTTGTTCCATCTCAATACACTCAATATCGAAGAAGCATATCAGTACATGAAGGAAAAACAGGTTGATTTAATAACAGAAATCGAACATGATCACTATTTTAATTTTCAAGATCCTGATGGAAATCATTTAATGATATGTAAGTGCTAATAAACAGTTTAAAAGGAGAAAAAAATGAGTTATCACATCACAAGAGAAAACAATAATGAGCAAAAAGAGTATGTGAATAATCAGCTATTTTACTATAACTTAGCTCATTTCCCAGAGGATTTAAGAGGCCGATATGAACAAATAAGTTTATTTCTTAAAGATGAAAATGGTCTTGTTCGCGGCGGGTTATTAGGCGAAGTGTGTTGGAACTGGTTAGAGATTCACACATTAATGGTAGATGAAGATATTCGGGAATTTGGATATGGTTCTAAGCTTTTGTCAGAGATCGAGCAGATCGCATTAGAGAAAAAATGCGATTTTATAAAGGTAGATACCTTAAGTTTTCAAGCGCTAGATTTCTATGAAAAAAATGGCTATCAAGTATTCGGAAGTATTGATAATGTGGGCAGAGAATTCAAGCATTATTATTTAAAAAAGGATTTGCACTATTAAAGTAGGAGCTATTAGTTTTGGAAAGGTGAGGTCAAATGATTAAAGCAGTCTTATTTGACTTAGATGGTACATTATTAGACCGGAATCGATCAGTAGAAGACTTTATTGGCGACCAATATGAGCGATTGAATAAATGGTTAGGTCATATTCCCAAAAAACTTTATATGACTAGATTTATTGAGTTAGATAGCCGTGGCTATGTTTGGAAAGATAAAGTATATCAACAGTTAGTCACCGAATTTCAGCTTACTGGGATCGACTGGCCGTATTTACTTGAAGACTATAAAAGTGAATTCAAGAATCATTGTATTCCATTTCCTAATCTCCACCACATGTTCGGAGAATTAAAAAGCAACAACCTTGTTTTAGGCATCATTACAAATGGATATGGTCAGTTTCAGATGAATAATATCAAAGCATTAGGTATTGAAGCATATTTCGAAACCCTCTTAGTATCTGAATGGGAAGGAATTAGAAAACCTGACCCTCAAATATTTATGAGAGCCTTGAATCAACTTAATGTGACCCCAGATCAAAGTGTATTTGTCGGTGATCATCCAGAAAATGATGTGAAAGCAGCCAAAAATGCAGGAATGAAATGTATGTGGAAAAGAGATTCTCAGTGGGATCAAGTCGAAGCGGATTTCATAGTAACTGATTTGGCAGATGTAGCTTCTACCATTATTGATATAAACAGAGAAGCAGCTTTGCGATCGTGCATTGAGAGATTAAGTAAGAATTAATAGTGTTCATTATTTTGTGAATGAAATATATCTAAAGCGAGGTCCCTTATGGAGTTTTATACATTTAACAAAGAAAGTGGTAAGCAGATTTCAAAATTCAATTCGGATTTTATTATGTCTCGTATTATTCAAACTGATAAGGCAACTAATATTGGATGTATGCATTTAGATAAGAACGGAATTGTAGGGTATCACCAAGCCGTTGTACCACAACTCTTATTGATTTTATCTGGAGAAGGTACTGTTCGTAATGACCAAGAAGAATACATAAAAGTCCAGGCTGGAGAAGCAGTGTTTTGGGAGAAGGATGAGTGGCACGAAACGAAAACAACTGAAGGATTAACGGCCATTGTCATTGAAAGTTTCGAATTAAATCCCTCTTTATTTATGCCAGTACAGAAAGAGATTTAGTATTGTAACCGATGTTGTACATTGAGCAAAAGATGGGTGGTATATAAAAATGAGAATTCAAAAAGCAACATTAAATGAGCTTGATTTGCTAACCGAACTATTTGATTTATACAGGTTATTCTATGAACAGAAATCTGATCTTGAAGGAGCAAGAGAATTTTTAAGAGAAAGAATGATTAACGAAGAGTCAGTAGTATTTATTGCATTTCATGAGAATAATCCCGTTGGTTTCGTTCAGCTTTATCCAACATTCTCTTCAGTAAGTATGCAGCGGTCATGGATTTTAAATGATTTATATGTGAAAGAAAATGCTCGTAAAAAAGGGTTTGCTGAGAAATTAATAATGAAGGCAATTCATTTTGCAGAGGAAAAAGGTGCAAAAGGAGTTTCTCTTGAGACAGGTAAGGAAAACATTACCGCACAAAGACTGTACGAGAAAATTGGATTTATAAAAGAGTCAAATAGTTTTTACTACTTTTCAATTTAGTTATATACCCATCGGATTTAGAAAAAAATGGAGGTAACTGTAATGGAATATAAGTGGCTTGAATGGGCGAAACAACTTCAATCCATTGCACAAGTGGGATTGAGTTATTCAAATGATGTGTATGACTTGGAACGATTTGAATTAATTAGGCAAATAAGCATTGAAATGATGTCAGTTCAAACTGGAATGGATAAGGAAAATATTAAAGACTTATTTGCAAATGAAACGGGTTACGCTACCCCAAAAGTGGATATCAGGGCGGTTATTTTTAAAGATAATAAGATATTAATGGTACGAGAGAAGCTGGATGGAGATTGGTCATTGCCAGGTGGTTGGGCTGACATTGGGTTGTCTCCAAGTGAAGTGGCAATCAAAGAAGTAAAAGAAGAATCAGGATTTGACGTGAAAGCTACTAAGTTGTTGGCTGTTCTTGATAAGAAGTGCCATCCCCATCCCCCATCTCCTTTTCATGTTTATAAAATTTTTATTCAATGTGAAATAATTGGTGGCCAACCAGTAAAGGGGATAGAAACCACTGCTGTTGAATTCTTTTCTGAAAACGAAATACCGCCACTATCAATAGCTCGAAATACGAAAACACAAATTGAGATGGCTTTTAAGAATCTAACAAATACCAAAGAATTTGTCTATCTTGATTAAGTCGAAAAGGGCTGAATTAATTTGTTTGAAAATAGGCTACTATTCCTAATCAAAAAAATAAAATGCATGTTAAAGGTTAATTTTAGGGGTTGGAACTGAATGGAAGATTGCATACTTTCAAGTTTGAACGAAATTCCAAATGTTAAGGAAGGTCAAAGGTTTATTCTTGGAATTGATTGTTTAAGTCGTTCTGGAAAAACAACTTTTGTAAAAAAATTTGAACAGCATTTCCAAGAAAAAGATATACCATTGTGCATTTTACATATTGATGACTACATTGTTGTGAGAAATCAACGTTATAACACTGGCCGTGAAGAGTGGTACGAATATTACCATCTGCAATGGGATACGGAGTGGCTAAAAGATCACTTGTTCAAAAAACTTAAATCGTCCAGGGAACTACATTTACTTACATATGATTATTCATCCGATACACAAAAATCACAAGTCGTTAGATTACCTGAAACATGTCTAATTATCATTGAAGGTGTATTCCTACAACGGAAAGCGTGGAGAAGTTTTTACGATTATATGATTTACTTGGATTGTCCGAGAGAGAAAAGATTTAATCGTGAAAGTGAAACAACACAGATGAATATCGAGAAATTTAGAACTCGATATTGGAAAGCAGAAGACTATTATTTGAAGACTGAATTTCCTAAGAAACAAGCAGATATGGTATTCCAAAATTAATTTTGGGCATGAGTGAAAATCGGAGAGCTGCTAAAACAGCTCTTTTTTCTTATCATCAGGAAAGAAACTTTAACAAAGTGAGGTACACCTATTGAAACTAACGAAATATACAGTGGAAACATCTAAAGGAAAGCTACAATACAATATTTGCGAAAACGGCAAACCAAATATTGTGTTGATTAATGGTGGTTCAGGACCAATCGAAGGTTGGATGAAAGTGCTACCGGAAATTTCGGAGTCATCATCTGTATTTTCTTATAATCGCTTTGGAGTTAGTGGTAGTGATAAGCCCCAAGAGGCACAAGATGGACGTACGATTATTAAAACTCTTCGCGAAGCTTTAACAATCGTGGGATTTGAACCTCCATTTTTATTAGTTGGGCATTCCTTAGGTGGATTATATGCAAATTTGTATGCTCGACTTTATCCAGAAGAGATATCGGGAGTAGTCTTTTTAGAATCCAGCCACCCGAAAGATTTAAGTCTAAATCAATATCAAGGTAAGTCCGTACGAGCAATCAATAAAATGTTTACACTGTTTGATTCCTTGTCCTCACATAAACAATTCAATGAAGTTCATTTTGTGAATGAAACTGTGGATCAAATTCAACAAATAGATGCTTTCCCCGAAATACCTGTATTTGTCGTTACGGGTGGAAAAGAAAATCGAATGATGCCAGAGGTTATTCGGAAAAAACGACTGGCGAATCAACTAGAACTACTGACACTGTCTAAAAATAGTAAACACATTATAGCGAGAAAAAGCGGACATTTCCCCCAATTATCAGAGCCCACAGTCGTCATTGAAGCGATTAAAGATTGTGTAAAACAAATACAAACGAACACACGAAATTATATTAAGTAGTGTGCGAAAGTCGGTGGGATATTTTGAGAGACAGAGCAGGAGTAATTTTAGTAGAAAACAATCACGTTGCGCTGATTAAAAGAATTAGGAACGATTCTGTTTATTATGTTTTCCCTGGTGGTGGAATTGACGAGGGAGAAGATCCTAAAACAGCGGCAAAAAGAGAAGCCTTTGAGGAATTAGGTGTAACAGTAAATATTAGTGAGTGTGTTTCAAAGGTTGAGTTTAACGGTACACAATACTTTTTCTTAGCTGAAATTTTTGACGGAACTTTTGGCACAGGACAGGGTGAAGAATACACCGGTGTAAATAGTGATAGAGGTACATATTTGCCAACATGGATTGATATTGAAAACCTATCCAACCTTGACGTTAAGCCTAGAGAAGTAGCTATAAAAGTCCAGTCCATCTTTAATAACAGCACAGACTATTTTTTTAGGGAGTGATATATATTGCAATATTTTATTGGGATTGTACCTTCAGATGAATACAAAATAAAACTAATAGAATTTCAGCAGAGATGGGAAAATAACCGAATAACAGATGTTGTCGAACCACATATCACGCTGAAGGCGCAAGGTGGATTATCATTAGATGAAGAGTGGTTAGGTAAAGTTAGAGAAGTATGTCATAACTTTAAACCCTTTCAAATAACACTGGATCAACCAATGTTCTTCGGTGATGACATTCTTTATTTAAGTGCAAATTCAAAAGAATTGTTGGAATTACATAAAAGTATTGTTCATGAAGTTTCTCCTTCCAAGGACTTAATTAAAAAGTATTTTGAACTCGATGACTTTGTGCCACATATGACTATAGGGAAAACAACTTATGGTTTATCAAAGTTGGAACTTATAGACATGAAAGAATTAGCAGAGAAAGAACTTAGTCCTTTTCCAACTTTCGATGTTAGATTTGTAAGGGTTTATCAAGAGAGTGAAACAAATAAATATATAAAGTATTTAGACATACCTTTAAATTGTTCAAATTAACCCTTTACAAGTTTAATAGGATACAAAAGAAAAGCTCAGTCCCAAATGGACCGAGCTTTTCTGCGATTTCAGTGAAATTTTTAATCAAACAAATTCATACTCAAGTAACGTTCTCCAGTATCCGGCGCAATGCACAGCACTTTTTTGCCTTTGCCTAAACGTTTAGCGATGTCGATAGCTGCGAATACGGCAGCACCGGCAGAAGGTCCAACAAAAACGCCTTCTTCGCGTGCCAGTTTTTTAAACATATCAATTGCTTCGTCATCTTCGATTTGCATAATTTCATCGTAAACTTCTGTATTCAAAATATCGGGTATAAATCCTGGGCTTGTCCCGACCAACTTGTGCTTACCTGGTTGCCCACCAGACAATACGGGCGATCCTTTTGGTTCAACAACGATGACATACAAACCGGGTAGATTTTCTTTCAACGTTTCGCCTGTACCTGTGATGGTTCCACCTGTGCCTGCTGTTGCCACGAAAGCATCCAGTTCACCATTCATTTGGTCCAGGATTTCCAATGCAGTAGTTGTCCGGTGGATATCCGGATTTGCTGTATTTTCGAATTGTTGCGGAATAAAACTGTTCGGAATTTCATTTTTTAATTCCAGTGCTTTTTTAATGGCACCAGGCATTTTTTCTTCGTTTGGCGTCAATACGACCTCGGCACCGAACGCTTTTAAAAGGTTGATGCGTTCCTGAGTAGCATTATCCGGAAGCACCAAAATAGCCTTGTAGCCTTTAGCCGCAGCCACCATCGCAAGGCCGATTCCGGTATTGCCGCTAGTTGGCTCAATAATCGTCGCTCCAGCGTGAATCAACCCTTGTTCTTCTGCAAGTTTGATCATATTGTTGGCCGCACGGTCTTTAACACTTTTGGTTGGATTGAACATTTCCAGCTTTACATAGACGTCTGCTGCTCCTTCTGGAACAATTCTATTTAACTTGACGACAGGGGTATCCCCAATCAAATCGGTTATATTATTAACAGGTTTCATATATATAACAACCTTCCACTAAGTAATACTTTCATCCTTCTATTGTAGTACATACAAGGCAACACGGGCTATTAAGAGGATTTATTGCAAATTAAAACAGGTAACGGAAAGAATCTCACCGATACCTGTTCATGAAGTTCAAAGCTCTTTATATTCAGTCATTTTGTCCATATGGCTCGCAATCATGGCAATCATCGTACTAGCCTCTTCTTTAGAAAAAGTAAAGATGCTTTCGTCTTTATGGAGCTCATCATCAATCCAATATCGGTTGACCCTCTTTAGAACACCGTGTCCCGTATCTCCAACTAGTCCAAACTGATAAGTGATTTCTACTTCATCTTCTATATGGAAGGCTGTGACTTCAGGAGATTCCCATTCAACGCCAGGCTCTTCGGAATATGAATCATAGTCATCATGTACAATTTCATCTATATAATACTCTGCACCGTCTTCATATTCATCTGTTACATAAGTTTCTTCCAAGACATAGTCATCTTCATCATCTAGTTCATCCACATAAAATGCTTCACTATCTCCGTTCATAAAAGAATGGAAGCTTTCGTGAACGGCGTCAATAACATCTTCAATATCAGAGAGTATGATTCTTGCCTGCATTTCGAATTCAAAATCGAAAGTTTCAATGTAAAATTCTTCGTTATGTGGATCAAAGAGGAGGGTGCAGAAAAACTCCCGGTCGTCATCTTCGGTCTCGACGAAAAATTCAATTCTCGGATGTTTGGCACTTTGATCAATCGTCATTTGACCGACTTTATCATATTCATCACAAAGTGAATTCAGATGATCCTGAAGCTCAGCAGTTACTCGGTTAAACCATTCCATCGACATGCGATACCCGCCCCTTTAAATAAATTCTTCATTCAATTTTTTATCTTTTCCTATTTCATGAATTTGTTACATGCCATTTATATCCATTTTTTAAAAGGAATGAATTTTTGAGAATAAAGCTTAGGAAACAGGGGAATTTAGAATATAAATATAGGAAGTTAAAGAGCATTAATAGATAGCAGAAAAAAACGTAAACTCAACTGGAAATGGAGTGTTTCGATGAGTTCCCTAGAGCAATCCATTAAAAAATATGCCAGGCCTTTTGAAACTGAAAAAGATTTATCTACTATTATAGAGGCAATCGGGGATGCCAAAATCGTTCTGTTGGGAGAAGCAAGTCATGGTACTTCCGAGTTTTATTCCGTCCGAGCGGAACTATCAAAAAGATTGGTTTTGGAAAAAGGATTCACGTTGATTGCCGTAGAAGGTGATTGGCCATCAAGCCAGCAAGTTAATCATTACATTAAAGGCTATTCTGAAGGAAAAGAAGATGTTTTAGACGTGTTAAAAGCATTCAATCGTTGGCCAACTTGGATGTGGGCAAATGAGGAAATGGCAGACTTTATACTATGGCTTAAGGAACACAATGTGAAAAGTGAAGAAAGTCAGCGGGTAGGTTTTTACGGAATAGATGTCTACAGTTTGTGGGAATCACTGGACGAAGTCATCACTTATTTAAGCAAGACAAATCCAGGAAGTGCGGATTTGGAATTGGCCAAAAAAGCTTTTGCTTGTTTTGAACCTTTCAACCGTCATCCTGAAACGTATGCCATGTCTTCCATCAACATTTCCGAAGCTTGTGTAGATGAAGTGTCGAAGCTTCTGAAATCAATCAGAGCTCATGAAGACAATTATAATCATGTTCAGGAAGCCGATTTGAACTTGAAAATCAATGCAATGGTAGCGCAAAATGCTGAAGAATATTACCGGGCTATGGTCTGTAGTGATGACATCTCCTGGAATGTCCGAGATGAACATATGGTCGAAGTGATTAATGAAGTCATGGATTATAATGGACACGACGCAAAAATCATCGTTTGGGAACACAACACCCATATCGGGGATGCTTCAGCCACGGATATGGAAGCGGCTGGCATGGTGAACGTAGGGCAGATTCTCCGTCTGCAGAACAGAAAAGAAAATGTTTACTCTGTGGGGTTTGGAACATATAAAGGAACAGTGATCGCAGCGGAACAGTGGGCAGAGCCATTTAAAATAATGAAAGTACCCGTTGCCATGAAAGATTCATGGGAACACGCCATGCACGCGGCCGGAGACTTCAATCAGTTGTTGATTTTTGATGATGATAATCGCCATTTATTTGATAATTGGATTGGTCATCGGGCAATTGGCGTGGTCTACAATCCTGAGTTTGAAGCGTATGGGAACTATGTTCCATCAAAAATGGGGAGTCGTTATGATGCTTTCATTTATCTGGATGAAACGAAAGCACTGACACCAATTGAATAGCACATTAATCATAGACGACCGTGTTACTTTCGGTCGTTTATTTTTTTGTAGTAGGGCACCTTTCTAGTTATCTAGTATTTAAGAATTAATTTTTCTTATATAAAGATTTGATTTATACCGGAATGGGTATAAGTGTTGAAATAACAGGAATGATTTAAAGATGAATTAATTGAAGGAGGGAGTGCAAAGAATGAGTAGAGGATATTCTTTAGTAATCGGAATCTTATTTATATTATCCCTTATTTTTATTGTCGTTTTAGGTGATAGACTCGGCGAAGAAATAGAAAGGGCAGATCGCAACATGACGCAAAATGCGCAAAATAATGCCTCAAGTAAAGAAGCATTAACAGTTGCTTACAATCCGCCATCACTTGAAAATGTTCCGGACGGTCCTCAAGGTGAAGCGATTTTAAGAGGTCATGAATTGGTTAACGATACGTCTAAAGTATTACGACAGGATGCTGCATCAGCTGAAGATGGTCAAAAACGTATAAATGAACTTTCATGCTCCAGTTGTCACGCCGGTGCAGGGTTAGAGGAAGATTCCTCACCATTGGTAGGAGTAGCAGCAAAGTATCCAAATTTCATTGCACGTTCAGGCGATATCGTGACATTGGAAGAACGCATTAATGGATGTATGGTTAGAAGTATGAACGGCGAGGCCTTTGTTGAAGATGACGAAGATCTTGATGCAATGATTGCGTATTTCAAGTATATTTCAGAAGGAATTCCAGTTGGCGCTGAGCTTCCGTGGCTCGCTCAAAATGAAATGAAAGAAGTTCCAACACCGGATGTAGCTGCTGGAGAAGAGAAATTTCAACAATCTTGTATATCCTGTCATGCACAGGACGGCTCAGGTACGGGTGCATTAACAGGACCAGCTTTATGGGGTGACGGTTCATTTAATGACGGAGCAGGGCTAGCCCGTATGTCAAAAATGGCTGGTTATATTCAGAACAACATGCCAAAAGGACAAGAGAAATCATTGACGGATCAAGAGGCAAGTAACTTGGCAGCCTTTATTCTCTCCCAAGATAGACCAGAATTTAAGAAACATGAAGGGGATTGGCCAGGTGGAGGAAAGCCAAAAGATTTGATGACGAAAGACCTCCGTCAACAAGTAAAAGATGGCACTATTAAATGGGATGAAGTTCTAAGTAAAAGTGCTAAATAATAACATCTAAGCTTTGTGCACCGCATTTGCGGTGTTTTTTTTGTTTCCTGAAGTCGTGGTAAATGGTAAAATGTAACAAAAAATTGGAATTGCTCGTCTAATCTTAAAAGGAGGGATTTCAGTTGAAATACAAACGTGTTCAATTTGTTTTAGCTTTACTAATTGTGATTGCCACGCTGACAGGATGTTCGTTACGAAAGTACTGAACCGGAAACAGTAACAGTAACAGTCACAGTAAACCCTGATGCGAATGAAATACTTAAGCTTAATCCTGATGCGGATATCTTTCAATGGGAAGATGTTATTTACAGCACAAATATTGAGTGGGTAGAAAAACTTGAATTAACGAAGGACGAACAAATTGGTGAGATTACAAAAAACTCAACCAATCCCGATGATTTTATAAACGGTACAGCAAATACATTGCCAGTCGGGACCAAAATATTTTCTGTAAAAGAAACAGGTGGCTACCTACTTGTCGAATACAATCAACAACTTAAGAAATATATGAAGCTTGTAGAAGGCTGAAACCAGTGGAAAGGAAGAGTGCACGAATGATTATCATGATAAATGGAGCGTTTGGAGTGGGGAAAACAACCGTTTCCAATGAACTTCAGAAAGAAGTCGAAAATAGTATGATCTTTGATCCAGAAGAGATCGGGAGTTTATTAGGCAAAATTCTTCCAGTAGATGTTATGGCTCTTGAAGCAAAAACAGGAGATTTTCAGGATTTGGAGTTATGGAAACAATTAACCGTTACCGTAGCTGGGCACATAATTGAACAATATAAAGTGAACTTGATTGTTCCAATGACCATTCGGAAAGTCGAATATTTTAATTACATTTTTAATGGATTAAATAAGATTGATGAACAAACGTATCATTTTTGTTTAACAGCAAAAGAGGGAACGATATTCAATAGACTTAAGGGACGAGGCGAGGAAGAAGGAAATTGGTGCTTCCAACAAACATCGAAATGCCTGAAAGCTTTTAAAGAACATGATTTTGGGGAGTACATCAATACGGAGAACGTTCCTGTACATACGATAGTTCAAACGATAACGGAAAAACTTAAAACAGTAGAAGCTGTTAAATAGATGAAGACTTTTGTGCCTCCTATCTGCATTATTCCTGATGGGAGGTGTCTTGAATTTGAATACTTTTCTCCGAAGGAATTAGGAGATATTTGGTTAGTTGCCCCTATCACGGGGAAAGTTGCCCCTATAACAACAATAGTTGCCCCAATATCTCGAAAAGTTGCCCCATTACATCAAACGAAAACATGAATGAAGCCTTCCAAACCTAGCGAGGAAGGCTTTTCACTTCATTTAATATGCTTTTGCCCAATAAAGTCATTGTCGAATTAAGTTCTAAATCGACATCTTTCTTATTACATTGAAACAACGACAAAATGAGGGAGAGCGTTGACAATGATAATTGACGGGGTCTTTTCAGGTGGTGGTTTGAAGGATTTCGCATTGGTTGGGGCTTTTCAGGTGTTGGAGGAGAAAGGGTATCGTTTTGATCGAGTTGCGGGAACGAGCGCAGGGGCCATACTTGCCTGTTTCATTGCAGCAGGGTATTCAGCAAAGGAAATTGAGATTATGCTAGATGAGCAGGATTTTAAGGCCCTACTCGATCCAAGAAGGACCATTATTCCGTTGCCCATTATGAAATGGTTCTCTCTTTACTCGAAGATGGGGCTTTACCAAGGCAAGGCACTGGAAGATTGGTTTTTAAAGAAGCTTGCAGCAAAAGGTGTCTATACATTTGGTGATTTACCACCTGACTCTTTGAAAGTTATTGCTTCAGATTTATCGAACGGCAAAATCATGGTACTACCTGATGACTTACCCAACTATGGGATATCCCCAGAAACTTTTCCACTTGCACGTGCTTTACGAATGAGTTGCGGGATTCCGTTCTTCTTTGAACCTGTAAAATTGAAAGTAGGGTATGGGGATACGATCATTGTGGATGGTGGGGTGCTGAGCAATTTCCCGATGTGGTTATTCGAGAATCGGGACCAGAGCAGAAAACGTCCATTACTCGGTTTGAAAATAGCACGAGGGCATAATGGATCGCAAGCTCATAAAATGAACAATGGTCTGCAATTGTTTGAAGCACTCTTTTCTACGATGCAAAATGCACATGATGAAAAATACATTTCGCGAAAACACGAAAAAGACATTATCTTCATTCCTGTGGACGATGTGAGTGCCACCCAGTTTGATTTAGATGATGAAAGTAAAAAAGCATTGATTGAGAGTGGACGCCTTAGCACTGAGAAATTCCTGAAGACTTGGACACCTAACAACACGGGACAGCAAACTTTCCAGATGACGAACCGGCTTTAGTTTAAAGTGATGATAAAAATAGGTTATCGGAAGCCTCCATTTTACATTGGAGGTTTCTTTTTATGGATGGAAACTAAATTCTAAACTTATTAGTTGATATTTTTATGGAAGTAGATTATATTAGTTGACGGGTCAATGATTGACCTATCAATTATCGAAAGTGGTGGATACAATGTCCAACTCATGTTCCGACGAGGGAAAAATCGTCTATCGACTGTATGAGATAAGTAAACAAACTAGCCCAAAGTTTGAGCGATGTACAGGCATCAGTCAATCCCGGTTGGATTTGTTGACCAAACTGTTCGAAGTGGATGAAATCAGTCAGACCGAGCTACAAAAAGAAGTGAACATAGATCATGCTGCTGTAACGAGGCATTTAAAGCAACTCGAAGAAAAGGGAATGGTGACACGACGCAAGAATCCCGCCGATAATCGTTTTATGTTTGTTCGTCTTACTGATGAGGGACGTACAAGTATCTCAGCTTACCAAGACGAGAAACAGCGATTCATTTCGAAAGTTTTGAATGGATTCAATGAAGAGGAACGTTCTTTGCTTCTAAATATGCTTACTCGAATTCAGGACAATGTCTCAAATATTGATCCAAACGATTAGTAGCATTGCAATAAACTAAGTGAAACTTAAAGGAGAATGAAAAATGAACAAAACACTTATTAATGATTTTAATGAAATCGTAACAGGACGCCGTTCCATCCGAAATTATGATCCTGCAGTTAAAATCAGTCGTGAAGAAATGACTGAAATATTAACAACAGCCACGCTTGCCCCTTCATCCGTTAATCTCCAACCTTGGCGTTTTGTAGTTATCGACAGCCCTGAAGGCAAAGCGACATTGGCTCCATTGGCCAAATTCAATCAGAACCAAGTGGCAACTTCTGCCGCAATGATTGCCGTTTTTGCAGATATGAACAGTATCGACTATGCTGACGAGATTTACGGAAAAGCTGTTGAACAAGGTCTGATGCCGGCTGAAGTCAGAGATGCACAATTGCCAGCGATTAAAGGTTTGGTGTCTACCCTGTCACCGGAACAATTGAAGGAAATGAACTTGATTGACGCCGGTTTAGTATCGATGCAACTGATGCTCGCAGCTAGAGCTCACGGTTATGACACGAATCCTATCGGAGGATATGAGAAGGATCAAATTGCTGAAGCTTTTGGAATGGATAAAGAGCGTTACTACCCCGTTATGCTTATTTCAATTGGAAAAGCGATAGATAAAGGGTATCAATCTGTCCGTCTACCTGTGGATGCCATCACAGAATGGAAATAAAAATCACCCAAACTAAGTAGAGAAAAGGACGAATACAATGATACTTATTCACGCTGGATTTCAAGTACAAGCAGACAAAGAACAATCATTTTTAGAGGAAATACGCACACTGATTACGGCTTCACGAACTGAAAATGGCAATGTTTCATATGACTTAATGAAAGATACAGAAAAAGACCACGTATACACGATGGTCGAAGTATGGCAGGATATGAATTCTGTTGAAAATCAAAACAAGAGTGATCACTTCACTTCATTTGTAAGTAAAGCTTCTCAATATTTAGCTGCACCTTTGAGTATGAAAATTTACGAAGGTAATGAGAGAATCCAATAATAGAATGACGTTAAGACACTTCCACTGATTTTGGAGGTGTCTTTTTTTGTTTTCGCTTTCCCGGTGAAGCGTCAAAAGAGGGATTTTATTTATAAGAGAAGAAGTTACTCTTAAAAGAGTTCCTAATTATGTGATTAAATGGTTGAGAGATTTATAAAAGTAGGTGTAAGCATGCTGGAGATTAAACTAGCAAAATGGGTATTAGAAGTCGATCTTATAAAGACACGAGAATTTTATAGCAAAGATTTTGAGATTTGTGATTGTCTAAACTGTACAAACTTTTTGGAGTCAATCAAAAATTTAGATGCTTCGGTAGCATCTGTATTTAAAAGCCTAGGAATTGATCCGATGAAACCTGGACATCTATCGGATTTTTCGACATTGGAAGAAGGTATGCATGAATACATGGGGAGTTATCACTTCGTTGGCAAGGTGTTAGAGGGAGAGTTGTGCACCAAGGAAAATTGGAACGCTTCTAATACAGTTCAACTAAAAAACTTTACAATTGGTTTTTCTGATGACTTGGAGTTTTTGCCAAATGAATTCCCACAACCGGTTGTTCAGTTAGAGTTTGTTGCTTTAATGCCATGGACACAAGGGAAAATAAATGAAAGTAGGTGAGTACATGATAAATTTTTACGGAACGCCAACGTTGGAAACCGACCGTTTGATTCTTAGGAGACTAGTTATTGAAGATGTACAGAGCTTCTTTACCAATTGGATGTCTGATGAACGGGTTACGGACAATCTCATAAAAGGAGCACATAAATCCATCTCGGAGTCAGTCGAGAGGGTCACGAATATAGTCAATGAATATGAGGATCAAGAATTTTGTTACTGGGGCATTGAATTAAAAGCAACTGGCGATCTTATCGGTGCAATCGATTTTTATCATTTCGATCTCACTACGGAAAATTGTGAAGTAGGATTTACACTCGGTTACGAGTGGTGGAATCAGGGATATGGCACAGAAGCGTTGAAAGCTGTTATGGAATTTGGATTCAGGCATATGAATATTCATAAGATAGCTGCAGCACATAACATTGATAACCCCGCATCCGGAAAGATCATGCAAAAAGTTGGAATGAAACAAGAAGGATTGATTAGGCATATGATTCGTAATGCGAAAAATCAATACAAAGACTGTGCTGTATACGGAATTTTTCAAGAAGAATATTTAGTTTAAATGATGAAAAGGAACTGAGAGAATGTTCATGTCTAATTGAATAAAGAAAGTTAAAAATGTAGAACCAGGAGTTGCTAAGACAACTCTTTTTTTGATTTGACAGATTTCAAAAATAAATGAGTTGTGCAAGGAAATGACAACGTTTGATGGGAGAATTACATATGAACCAAGTGCGTCTGGAAAGAGCAACCATAAAAGATGCCGAAGCTCTTTTTGATATGCAGGTAAAAGCATTTACACCACTTATGGAAAAGTATCAGGACTACACTATTAATCCTGCGAACGAAAAAATTGAACGCGTTATTACTCGGTTAACTAATCCTAATGGTGTGTTTTTTAAAATTTTGCTGGACACCAAATTTGTAGGAGCCATATGTGTTTTTTGGAAAGAAGATGTTCAGTTTTGGATAAGTCCTATGTTTATCCTTCCGGAATATCAAGGCCAGGGTATAGCGAAAAAAGCAATACTTCTAGCTGAAGAAAGATTCCCACATGCGGTTAGCTGGGAACTGGCAACAATCCTGGAGGAAACACGTAACTGTCATCTCTATGAAAAAATGGGATATGTCCAAACTGGAGAAAAACGAAGAATTAATGGACTCACTACGCTTGTCTTCTATAAAAAGGTTCTGGGACTAAATATTAATTGAATGAAATCAAAAATAACATTAATCTTCATGCCAAACCTATTTATGGTCCACATATGACAAGGAGTTAACAATTTGATGACATGAAGGGGTATTGGTTTAACTTTTCATGAATGTCCGTTAAGATGCAATCTATGCGTGGGTATAAACGCGTAGGTTAGAATCGAAAGGGGTTTATATGAGAATGAATATGAAAAAATTATTATTACCTATAGCAGCAGGGGCATTAGCTTTAAGTTTATCTGCTTGTAATGACGAAGATAAAGCAACAAAGGAAGAAAAACCACAAGAAGAAACGAAGCAGGAAGCGGCGAAAGCACCAACTGAAAAAGATCAGGCAGCAGCTGCTAAAGAAATGCAGGAGAAAATGGCTGAGCAGGAAGTAGACGAGAGCAAAGTAGTTGCAGTCGTTAATGATGAAGAATTAAAAGGTGACCAATATAATGCGGCGTTGGCTTCCATCCAAGGTCAAATGCAACAGTCAGGTCAAGACCCAAGTAGTAAAGAAGCTGCAGAGAAAGTAAAAACACAAGTACTGGATTCTCTTGTAGGTCAAACGTTGATTTTACAAAAAGCGAAGGAAGCGAAAATTACAGCTTCTGAAAAAGAAATTGATGAAAGATATAAGTCTTTTGAAGAGCAATACGGTGGAGAAGAAGCGATGAATAAAGCGCTGGAAGCACAAAGTATGGACTCGAAGATGTTGAAAGATCAAATTGCTGAATCAATTCTTTTTGAAAAATATCAAGATAAAGTTGTACCTGCTAAAGAAGTAACAGAAAAAGAAATTAAAGATTATTACGATCAAGCTGCATCACAGGCAAAAGCAGCAGGACAAGAGCTTCCTCCACTTGAAGAAGCAAAAGAGGAAATCAAAGGAATTCTTCAACAACAACAGCAACAAGAACTACTGGCTAAACATGTTGAAGAGTTAAAAGCTGACGCTAAGATCGAATTGAAAATATAATATTAAGTCTCAAAGCCTCCCATTAATTTAATTAATAGGGAGGCTTTTGCATGGGTATACTTAGACAATCCAAATAAATAGCGGGAGTTTAACAATCATGAAAGAATTCAAAATTACTTATTTTTTTGACGAAGAGCATTATATTCGCCGATTTATCCATGTGGAATCCATGGAAATAGCGGAAGAGTTGATACAAAGTGAAAGGGATCAATATATATCCTTTCGTGATAGCAGAGATATTTATCATGAGCTCCATACGCGAAATGTCCGAGTGGTCCAACTTTCGGAGTATCACCGTATCGATAAAAGCAAAAAAAGAGAGAAACGATGACTAAGTCGCCTTTTCTCTCTTTTAATTTAGGGGTAATTATTTTGTAGAAAGTTCACTTTCAGTTACCCATTTATGATTCTTCACTTCTTCACCGTTTTCAGTAGACGTGTAATCTACCATATAGACAGTTGTTTGTTCAGCTGAGTCGATGACTGCGGTTGCGCCTTTCATGCCTTCCATATGGTCTGCCTCAACAATTACTTCATCACCAGCTTCATAAGGATTAGCACCAGGGTCTTTTATTTCCTCATGAATGATCCATTTATGATCTTCCACTTTTTCTCCACCAGTAGTAGGTGTGTAGGAAATTGTGTAAACAGTCGTATCGTAAGCTCCTACAATTGTTGCTTCGGCATCTTTCATGCCTTTCATATGATCTGTCGTAATTGTTGCTTTGCTACCAACTTCAAACGTAGGATTTGTTGCTTCTTTTAAGCCTTCAGGTACTTCACCAGAACTTGAATGAGAGCCGCCATGATTCATTTCTTCATGATTGGCTTCCTTGTCGTTGCTTGTCTCATTTCCACAACCACTTAATACCATCAATGCCGCAGCACTTAAATAGAGAAGTTTCTTTTTCATTGGTACTTACACCTCTTCATTTTGTATTTGTTAAAGGTAGTATACCCTATTGGGGTATGTATTGAAAAGCAATTAGGCAGATACTATGTAAGATCTCGATTTATACAGGTCATAAAGTGATCACAAAATAACCAGGTAGACAGAATTGAGTTACAGGTAGACAGTTCCACATTCTAGGTTGCACAAAACTCAATAATGCTTTAAATGTTTCACATGCGGAATCTTCTGAGTTTCTATTGTTATTAAATAGCCCTTGAATCACTCATTGAGTATTCAAGGGCTAAAATGTAATTAGCTTTAATTATTAGTGGGCTGCGACAGGTGATACATTTAGTGGAGGAGGAATCAACCAAGCTTTTTCTTTGTTCATTCTCAACAATTTTGCACCAAATTGTACTTTGTTTGAATGGAACTTGCCGAACATCATCCCAATATCTTCACGTATGGCTTGGCCAATTATCATACTGCATCCCACAAGCCCTTGGGCTGCATTTACAGATAGGATTGCACTAATTTCAGGATCCGTGATTCGTGCACCAACAGGAATTTCGTCCGCTGTTGCGATTGGACGATCAGGCAAGGCAGGGGGGATTGCAATACCATTGGCTTTCAATAATTCTGATGCTTCCTGATTTTCTTCCTTCATTGCTTTAACTGCATCTTCAAGCATGCTTCCCAGGTCTCTGTCCCCAACATGATTAATAAACGCTTGGTACAAACTGATTAACCCATTGTTGGTTGCAATATAAGACCAGACTCCAAATACTTCACCTTCATGCAAAGGTTCATTTTTAGGATTACCACTTAAAATACCCAATCACTATTCCTCCTCATGTCTTAAACATTCTCCTTGGAGCGGAGAAAATTACATGTGTATTATGTGTGTTACATGAAATGCTATTCATGCTTTGTTTGCGAAAATAATATAGCTTCATGCCAAGTAACTTCATTATTAAAGATGCATCAGAAACAGGTAAACCTGTGCAACAACCACTTGATTACCATTTCGAAGAAGATGAGAACACATATAATATCAGTGATTAGGCTGTAAATACTACTAAACGTTCATACTTCTATGATGCGAAAACGAAAACATTATATGTTTCAGTTCCTGTAGAAGAGAAGAAAACAGTTAAGGTAAAATAATCATATGAAAGAGGCTAACTTAGCGGTTAGTCTCTTTTTTTATATGCAAAACTTAAAACTATCAAAATTAATATCTACTAAAATTTTACGAAATACTAAAAATCCGATATTATAAGTAATAATTTAACATTCAGAAAATATAGATTTTAGATCTAAACTACTTCACATAAAGGAGTTATACTCAAGATGTCTACATTCGCATTGTTGAACTATCTTAAAGAACAGGCAGATCAAATTACGGAAGATTGGTTAAATGCCAGAGCAACCGAACCAGGTTCTTTCTATTCTTGTGAAACTTCACCGGATGTGGAAAGACTATTGAGAAAGCAACATAAACAAACCGTTCAGTTATTGATATCGAGCTTATATCAGGATGAAACTGAATTTCTGGAAAAGCTAGAGGATTGGGCGCAAACTGTCGCAATGTCGCGAGTGGAAAACAGAATAGCAATACATGTCGTAGTAGAATTTCTTGGGAAAACGAGAGCACTCTTTTGGCAATATATTCATCGATTTATCCATGATACGAATGTAGATGTGGATAAAAACAGTGTAGCTGAATGGAGCGAAATGCTACATTCGGGATTTGATAAGATGATTGTCAAGTTCACGGAATATTACCATGCCTTCAACGAGACGCGATTGTCTGAACATCAAGCCTTGATTAAGTTATTGGAAATTCCACTCATCAAGATTTGTGATAAAGTTTCCGTACTACCGTTAATTGGTGTCATTAACTCTGAACGTGGGCTGTCTTTATTGAATGATATTCCATTAAAGTGCAGTGAGAACAAGGTAGAAAGTTTAATCATCGATCTTTCTGGTGTAATCCAAATCGAAGAAGCTGTCGCATTTCAGTTGACTCAACTAGTCCAAGTCTTTAACTTGATGGGCATTGAAAGTTATATTTCTGGTATTCGGCCAGAAGTTGCAAGAAATGCCATCAGCTTTGGGAGAGATTTTCACACTATCACTAAAATTTCATCCGTTCAAGAAGTCATTGGAAAGCATACCGAGGTTAAAGTTTAAGGATATTAGGAATTGCCATTCAGTTGAATAAAATAGGACACCTCCAATTAGCTACTTAATTGGAGGTGTCTTTCCGTCTATTCAATTTCACGATACCTTAAGATTTGTAAGATTTTTCTCGTTCACTTTTTTTACGATGATTCGATGTCATTGGCTCATGTTTAGGTTTCAGCAGGAATCCCTGTTCCACTAACTCCATTGAAATCTCTTCTCTTGGTGAAGTCGCATTAAAATCTTTCTTCTTCGGTGTTTGAGACAAGGGACTAGTAAAGTTAATTGCTCCTTTATGGTTGTCACTTCCCATCAAAAAACCTCCTTAAAATATCGTTCCTTCTTAAGATGGTTTTTAAAGACAGATTCATTCTTCAAATTTTAAAAAATATGTCATGTAGAGAAAATTTGTTTATTAAAAATTAATGTTCGATACTTAGAAACTTTTGTCCATTCACATCACATTTCTGTCCATTAACTCCAAATAACCTGTCTATGACCTATGACAACACTCTAATTAAAAAAGGGTCGTCAAATAATTCAATTTTTGTCACCTTTTTTTATGACTTAACCTTTCTCTCAAAAGCTAATGGAGGATATTTATTATTAAATGATTGTAGTGGAAGGCGGCGACTCCAGCGGGAAAAGCGTGTTCAGGTGAGACCCCGCAGGCGCTTGCGCCGAGGAGACTCACGAACCGCCCGCGGAAAGCGTCCGACTGTAACGGATTGTTCATGAGCCTTTAATAGGCAAAGATGGCTGCTCTCAAGTGTCATATGAAAAGGCTTTTGGGATAGCTTCTTACAAATTGAATTGTTAAATTGTCGTTAAACTAAAAATGCCATGGTGACCTGCGAGGAAGGATATGTTTTTGATGAGATTTCTGATCATCGTTAGATTCTATTGATTCGATTGATTCTATCGATGATTCTATGGACTCTATAGACTCCATTAATTCTTTAGATTCTTTCGCATTTTTTGTTCTTAACCGAGACGTACAATCATCTTTAAAATCAAAAGGAATAATCTGCTTATAATCTTCCGTTATAATATTGGCGTTTCGGTATTCTCGATAAGGATGATCAATGGACTGACCATCTTCATTTTTCTGTGTCTTCAAGTGATCAACGATCATGTTTCCAATATATCTCCCTAAATTCAATCCCTCGCTGTTATCCGCTTCAAAATGAACCCCTGCATATAAACGGCTGTACGCATCATCGAAAGCGATTTTGCGTAACTTCTTTGCTTCCATTGGGAAGAAATAGCTTAACACTACTTCTGCACAGCCAGACATGCTGGCGTGGCCAGATGGATAGGAAGGAAATCTCGGCGTACAAATAACCGTTTCCAACTCTTCGTCAAATTGATTTGGTCTGGCAACATCCCATTTATACTTCAATTCCCATACGACAATCATGGTGTCATTTATAGCCATTTGTACCGCAGCTAGTATTCTGCAGGCATGGACAGGACTGACACCATACGTATCTACTAGTCGGTCAATGATGGGAGTCCATTGTTTAGTAGGGGCACCTGTTCCATAATAAATGGCCAATTGTTCCTGATTGTGTGTCAGGTGGTTGAGCGTACGTTGAACGATCTTTAATTCTTTTTCAAAATCAATTGCACTGGGCTTTTTGATTGGGAATTGCATGATTGTGCCATCTGGATTTAGGAAGTTCTTATCTTTATCTCTTTTTAAATAGTTCAAAGACCATGATCCTGCAGATGGCGAAACAGGATTTACCGGTAGTTTCTTTTCACCTGCGTAAGGTACTTCGGACCAACGTAAATAATTTTTCTTCACTATTTCAGCTCCACTCAATTATTCTTTTAACCAATGTATGAGAGGAACATCATGAGTGTGTTTTCAAGGCTATACACAACCTGAAAAGGTGAGAAGAATTACATTCATGAATGAATTTTTTATTTGAAAGTTCTTTAAGCAGAATGCGTCAATTGTGAAAAGTCCCGGTTATCAGAAGTTGTCTCATTTCATACTATGAATAAATCAAACCCTGACTGGAGGGAAAAAATGGATATTCTGAATAAGGTGAAGAGCTTCCGAGAAGAAGAAAACAGCCTGAAGTGGGAAGGCACATTTGCTGAATACTTGGCCATTGTAAAAGAAAGACCAGAAGTTGCCCAATCGGCTCATTCACGTGTTTATAATATGATCAAAAGCCATGGGTTGACGGAAAAGAATGGTCATAAACTGTACCATTTTTTTGGTGAAGAAATATTTGGACTTGAAACATCCATTGAACGACTTGTGGAAGAGTACTTTCACCCAGCTGCAAAAAGATTGGATGTTCGCAAACGCATTTTATTATTGATGGGTCCTGTCAGTGGGGGGAAATCTACGATTGTGACGTTGTTGAAACGTGGCTTTGAAAAATATTCAAAAACCGATGAAGGTGCGGTTTACGCGATAAAAGGTTGTCCGATGCATGAAGATCCACTTCACCTCATTCCCCACGAATTACGTGATGAATTTTTTGAAGAGTATGGTGTCCGTATCGAAGGGAGCCTATCTCCTTTAAATACGATGCGTCTGGAGAAAGAATACAATGGACGTCTGGAAGATGTAATGGTGGAGCGTATCTTCTTCTCCGAAGACAGACGAGTAGGGATTGGGACATATACTCCATCAGATCCAAAATCACAGGATATTGCCGATTTAACGGGAAGCATTGATTTTTCAACAATTGCCGAATTCGGGGCTGAATCAGATCCACGTGCCTACAGATTTGACGGGGAACTGAATAAAGCGAACCGCGGAATGATGGAATTCCAGGAGATGTTGAAACTCGATGAAAAGTTCCTTTGGTTATTGTTATCTTTAACCCAGGAAGGAAACTTCAAGGCGGGAAGGTTTGCGTTAATCAGTGCGGATGAACTCATCGTCGCGCATACAAACGAAACCGAGTATGCTTCGTTTATATCGAATAAAAAGAATGAAGCACTGCATTCCCGAATTATTGTCATGCCAATTCCGTATAACCTGAAAGTGAGTCAGGAAGAACGGATTTATGAAAAAATGATCAGGGAAAGCGATATGACCCATATTCATATAGCTCCTCAGGCTTTGCGCGCTGCCGCCATTTTTTCTGTATTAACTAGATTGGAACCGCCTAAAAAGCAAGGCATTGATTTAGTGAAGAAAATGCGTCTCTATGACGGGGAAAATGTAGAAGGCTTCAATCAAATTGATGTGGAGGAACTGCAGAAGGAATATCCGAATGAGGGCATGAACGGGATTGATCCTCGTTACGTGATTAACCGCATATCTTCAGCCATTATCCGCAAAGAAGTCCCATCAATTAATGCGCTGGATGTTTTACGTGCATTGAAAGATGGTCTGGACCAACATGCTTCCATTACTCAGGAAGATCGTGAGAAATACATGAATTATATTTCCATTGCTAGAAGGGAATATGATGAAATCGCTAAGAAAGAAATTCAGAAAGCCTTTGTTTATTCCTATGAAGAGTCAGCCATCACATTGATGGATAATTACTTGGACAATGTAGAAGCCTACTGCAATAAAAATAAAATAAGAGATACATTGACTGGCGAAGAAATGAATCCAGACGAAAAACTGATGCGTTCGATTGAAGAACAAATTGGGATCTCTGAAAATGCGAAAAAAGCGTTCAGGGAAGAAATCCTAATTCGTCTTTCTGCCTACGCAAGAAAAGGTAAACGCTTTGAATACAACTCGCATGAGCGATTACGTGAAGCCATTCAGAAGAAACTATTTGCAGATTTAAAAGATGTGGTGAAAATTACAACATCGTCTAAAACCCCTGATGAATCACAGCTTAAAAAGATAAATGAAGTAGTTGCAAGACTGATTGATGAACATGGCTATAACTCAATTTCAGCCAATGAATTATTGCGTTATGTGGGAAGCCTGCTCAATCGATAAGGAGATGTACATGTGAAAAAAACAAGACGAATCTGAAGAATTCGTCTTGTTTTTTTCTTACCCTCTGAAGTCAATAACTTGTTCGCCAACGCATATGATAATGAAATTAAAAACTTTTAAAACTGGATGGGTGTGGGTGCAATTGAACGAAAAACCAAATAGTCGTTTTGTCATCTCACAGGAAGACTGGTCGCTCCATCGAAAAGGTTATCAAGATCAACAACGGCATATGGATAAAGTCAAAGAAGCCATCAAAAACAATTTGCCGGATTTAATCAGTGAGGAAAGCATCGTCATGTCAAACGGTCGGGATGTCATCAAAATTCCGATTCGCTCATTGGATGAATACAAAATTCGCTACAATTATGACAAGTCTAAACATGTGGGGCAAGGCAATGGTGATAGCCAGGTAGGAGATATCGTCGCCCGTGGTTCTGGGGAAGGGAAGCCTGCGTCAGGGCAAGGAAAACAAGCAGGGGATCAAGCCGGTAAGGATTACTATGAAGTGGAAATTACCATGGAAGAGCTCGAAAGTGCTCTTTTTAATGAACTTGAGTTACCAAATTTAAAGCAAAAAGAACAAGCTCAAATTACCAAAGAGAAAATAGAATTCAATGATATCCGTAAAAAAGGGCTCATGGGCAATATCGATAAAAAACGCACCATTTTAACAGCCATCAAACGCAACGCTGCGAATGGAAAAGCGGAAATTTCACCAATCCATAATGAAGATTTACGATTCAAAACGTGGAATGACGAAATAAAACCAGAATCTAAAGCTGTTGTTCTTGCGATGATGGATACGAGTGCATCCATGGGACCATTTGAAAAATATGTGGCTCGCAGCTTTTTTTTCTGGATGACCAAATTTCTACGAACCAAATACGAAACGGTCGAGATTGAATTTATCGCCCATCATACAGAAGCAAAAGTGGTTACGGAAGAAAACTTTTTTAATAAAGGTGAGAGTGGAGGCACCATTTGTTCATCTGCCTATCAAAAAGCGCTAGAACTGATTGAACAAAAATATCATCCTTCACGATTTAACATTTACCCGGTCCATTTTTCAGACGGTGAAAACATGTCAAACGATAATGAAAGATGCTTAAAATTGGTTAATGAACTGATGACTGTTTCGAGCATGTTTGGGTATGGAGAAGTCAATCCAAATAATCGGTATTCTACTTTAATGTCCACCTATAAAAAAATTTCAAATCAAAAATTCCGCCATTATATATTGAGAGAAAAACATGATGTCTATAAAGCACTAAAAAGCTTTTTCCAAAAAGAAACAACTTCCGTTTGAATTGGTTCATGCCTGGCACTTGTCATTGAATAAACCATCGGAGGGATTCAATAGATGGAAACAGATGCTCTTCATCGGGCAATTGATGAAATTACGGAAATTGCAGCTGGATTTGGCCTGGATACGTATCCGATGCGTTATGAAATATGTCCTGCCGATATTATTTACACGTTTGGTGCATACGGAATGCCCACTCGATTCAGCCACTGGAGCTTTGGGAAACAGTTTCATAAAATGAAGTTGCAATACGACTTAGGGTTAAGCCAAATCTATGAGCTGGTTATTAATTCAAATCCTTGTTATGCGTTTCTGCTCAATACAAACAGTCTCATTCAAAATAAATTGATTATTGCCCATGTTCTTGCCCATTGTGATTTCTTTAAAAACAATGTCCGCTTTTCAAATACTAAGCGTGACATGGTCGAAAGCATGACGGCAACAGCCGAACGGATTGCCAATTATGAAATGATTTATGGAAAAGTTGAAGTTGAACGCTTTTTGGATGCCGCGATGGCCATACAGGAGCATGTGGACCCTTCCATCATCAGACATAAATTACTCGACTACGAGACTGAGGAAGAAAAAGAATTCATCCGGAAGACCCCTTACGATGACTTGTGGAACTTAGATAGAAAATCGAGTAACCAATTACTCATTGAAAAAAGAAAAAAATTCCCCCCATCCCCTGAAAAAGATCTTCTATTATTTATCCAGGAGTACAGCCGCGAGCTGGAAGAATGGCAACGGGATATCTTGACCATGATGCGGGAAGAAATGCTCTATTTCTGGCCGCAACTGGAGACAAAAATTATGAATGAAGGCTGGGCGAGCTATTGGCACCAGCGAATCTTAAGGGAAATGGATCTGACACCAGCTGAAACCATCGAATTCGCATCTTTGAATGCAGGTGTAGTCCAGCCTTCTAAAACGAGTATCAATCCATATTATCTTGGATTAAAGATCTTTGAGGATATTGAAAAGCGATACAATCATCCAACAGATAAAATGAAGAAGCTCGGTGTCAAAGAAAATTCGGGCAGGGAAAAAATGTTTGAAGTAAGAGAAATAGAATCGGACATTTCATTCATACGGAATTATTTGACGAAAGAGTTAGTGAAGCAGGAAGATCTTTATTTGTTTGAAAAGAAGAACGGAAACTATCACATTACTGACAAAGACTACGAGCAGGTGCGTGACCAACTGGTATCGATGAGGGTCAATGGAAGCTTTCCTTATATCGTGGTCGAGGATGGGGATTACTCGAGAAATGGCGAACTTTATTTAAAACATGGCTATGAAGGGACGGAACTGGATCCTCCTTATTTAGAACATGTCCTGCCATACATTTATCAGTTGTGGGGACGATCAGTTTATCTGGAAACATATGTCGAAAACAAACCGATTGTTTATGCATATGACGGTAAAAAGGTAACGCGTCGCATATTATGATGGAACGAATTCCAGCATCTTAAAGATGTTGGAATTTTGTTTGGATAAAAACTGCTGGCAAAGACGTTTATGGCAAACATAATTTGTTCTGTGGAAGGAAAATCCAATCCTATTACAGAATAGAACATAGACCGATACAAGGAGGATTTTAAGTGAGTAAACATTTTTTGTCTCTTGCCATTATTATACTCAGTCTGTCACTGCTTTTCTGCGGATATCAGATCAGTAAGGATGCTGCGAATAATGATGAGAAAAAGACAACCACTGTTTTGAACGTTGAGAAAGGGTTATGGACAATAGAAGAAACAGCACAATATCTTAGTCTGCCTGTCGATCAACTCCGTTCCATTGTCAGTTCAAATGATTTTGAACGTGCTAATTTGTCGGGAAGCTACGATACATATCGATTCATTCCTTACATCGAGATTAAAGGTGAAAAATATTTCAACAAAATCCAGGTGGATGAATGGATAAAGTACAACTCACTGAACTGGACTGAAGTTGCTTTGTAGAAGTCATCTAAAATCGTGATCGGCGAGTTAAGTTAGAAATCTTATAAAAGGAAGGGAGGTGTTTACACTGTCCACATCTAAAGTGTTGAAATGGGTCTCTGGCGGTCTTGAAGCATTATTGGGAATTCCTATTTTAGGAGCAACCATTGTCATCGGATTTTTATGGATTCCGTTAGCCATTATGTTAGCCTTACACATCGTTACCTTCGTTCTGACAAAAAAAGATGGCGGCACGACCACGGGGAGTATTCTTGGGATCATCACTTCTTGTATAGCGTGGATTCCTTTCGTGGGAATGATTATGCACATTCTTTCTGCCATTTTCCTGATGGTCGATGCTGCAAAACCGGATCATCAATTAAAAAACAATATTGAAATTATCTAATATAAAAGGAATCGAACAGCTGATGAGCTGTTCGATTCCTTTTTAAATTTATGGATAAAAAGCCTAAGAAGTCGAGTGTCAGAGTTGTAAAGACCGTCGGCGAATTTCAGTTTCCAACAAGTAGATAAATTCGGGACATAACTTCAATTCTTTTGCCTTAACGTACGATTCAATTAACAATTCAGAAGACAGTTTACTCATAAATGAATTCACCTCCAATGTGCAAATTTAATAGAGTTGTTAAAAAATTGGTAGAAATCTTTGATGTATTCTTAATCTATCAGATAGTTTTGTTCGGAACAAGCGTTCTCTTATCCACAGTTATCGGTGGATTAATTGTGATTAACTTGTTGATAGACCACAAGAATGTATACTTACCACACGGGAAAATGTGTATAAAGTTATCCACAACAACGAAAAAGTGAGAAATTTGTCGAAAAGTTTTTTTGGAAATATTACCTTGGAAGGAATTTCAAGAAAAGAAAACGAATAACTCTATTAGAAGATCGTTATGGAGGTAACAAACTTGATATATAAAGATGGATACATAAAAGTTCGCGAACTGAGGGAAGAGGATAATCACTTATTGGCAAAATGGCTTTCGGATCCTGAAGTCCTTCAATATTATGAAGGCAGGGACAATCCTTTTGACCTGGAAAAAGTAAATGAGAAATTTTATAACTGCGATGAAAATGAAATGAAATGTATGATTGTATTTGATTCAGTGGAAATTGGCTACATTCAGTTTTATAAACTGGATGAAGAGACAAGAAATCATTATGGGTATATTGATTCGACCGATAAGATATATGGAATGGATCAGTTTATTGGGGAAACAAACTATTGGAATAAAGGCGTGGGAACAGATGTTGTGAAATCCATGGTAACGTTTTTGATTAAGCAAAAACATGCCGATCTTGTAGTCATGGACCCTCAGACATGGAATGAGCGAGCCATACGTTGTTATGAAAAATGCGGATTCAAGAAGGCTGCTCTATTGCCTAAAAACGAACTGCATGAAGGTGAGTATCGAGATTGCTGGCTTATTGAATATCGAAGGTAACAAAAAAGGCAAAAGCATTTAACTTTTGCCGTCATACTAATGAAGAAAGAATATCAATAAATACAACATCATAGAAATACACGGATTTTTTGCACTCTATCTAAAAAGAAGGTGGCTGGCTTTTTCTTTCGCTTTCCGCGGACGAAACGCCAGCCTCCTCGGCTCTGCCTGCGGGGTCTAGCTTGTTCCGTTTTTTCCGCAGGAGTCTTCAGAAATAGCCAACCACCTGCCCACTTAAATAGTTTGAAGAGAAAAACTGACAGAAGTGATTACTGTTGATTGGAGTGGAGGCGGCGACTTCAGCGGGAACAGCACGAGCTGAAGGCCCCGCAAGAACGTAGTGATGAGGAGACTGAAGCCGTGCCCGCGAAACGCGTCCGCCGCAACGGAAATCAACATTTTCCGGTATTTGCACTTTTTCAAGAGTATGCAGTTATATTCATTCATTAAATTGTTTCTCTAAAGTCTAACGGCAAAAGCATTTAGCTTTTGCCGTTTTTTCTAATTCTGTTCTGGTCTTTTCTCTAAAAACGTTGGGCGGATAGCACCCCATGGAGCAACAACAAGCGTCAATGCCAAATCCTTTGCTTCCTCTAAACCTGGACCTGTGCCTTGTTCCACATAATACTGTTCAAGCTGTGACGTCGTAATCTGACCACCATAATTTGTTCCTTGTATAGCTCCCCAGAAAGGTTCGCTATCTATACGATCAATTCTGGCATAACCATCATCGCCTTCTTTTAATGAGAAAAATATATCGCCTCCCGGGGCTGAATCGGAAGGTTTTAAATCAGGATATTTCAACAGCACATACTCGCCGTAAAAAGGATCATACGGGTCGTATGGTTCGGCTCGCAAAACATATTCTTCTCCGAACCATGAAGTGGCGAAGAAACTCAAAGCAATTAAGATAATCATCAGTGTCTGTAAGGCTGGGATTAAAAAGGATTTCATGACGAGACACCTGCTTTCTTTTTGTTAATTCTCCAGGCGATACCGGACAATGCAAAAAGTAAAAGTGCTCCGATAAGGAAAAATAGGGATACATCCATTCTTCCCCAAGCATAAATGAAATACAGGACAAACTGGACAAGAATGAAAAATACAAAGCCGGGTGCAAGCGATCTGTCTTTACGATGCTCATTCACTAAATAGGTTAATGCGACGACTTCGGCTAAAATGGCGAGACCGATTGCCGAGGTGTCATAAAGCAGAATTCCGACTAGACCAAGTGAAGAAATCCAGGCTATTTTCTTGAAGCGAATATAATAGAAGCCGAGAATGACTAATCCAGCAATGGATAGAGCGATTGATTCAACTACATTCATCTTGATGAATGAGAGTTGGGTTTCGCCCAACACAGCTAAATAAACGAGAAGTTGCAGTCCACCGATAATCATGTAGAAAGGCCGTGCAATCCGTTCTTTCTCGGGGAAAGAAAGAGTGAAAGCGACAACCGCAAATAATGTCCAAATTGGCCAGAGAACATTCTCATATTCAACGACTGGCCAAAGTGCGAGACCTGCGCCAAAAAGGAGAATCCAACTAAACGAAATCGAGATGCCCGTTCTACTGAAGTAAAACCACACTACTGAAACAACAAGGAATGCTCCCCATTGGAACCACCCCAAATTTTCACCAGAAGTAAATAACACTTGAAGTCCAAACATAAATGCGACAATCGCATAAGGAAATTGACGCCAATACCAATAATGCCCAAGTGCGGCAATGAAGATGGCCCAAGGTAAATATGAATTAAAAAGGGAAAAATGAAATGTTTGAACCGTTACAACGATACTTGCTGCAAACATAGCCAGCCCAATCAGACGGAATAAAATGGGATGACCGATTTTTTTCGTTTCAGAAAAATGTCCTAGAATGTAAAACAGCCACATTACAGACAGGACTAATGTAATTCTTAAAACATCAGGCATCTCTTGCCAATTGGCTGCAATGAAACTGAACACGGCAAGGGAAAAGAAAATCAGTCCAATGATCATAAGCAGTGGAAGTTTCAATGGTTTAGGTTGCTTACTCTCGAATGCAAGAATCTTCTCGACTGTTGATTCGTCGATCAATCCTTCATCTTGCCAACTGTGCAGTTTATGCTTCAGTTCCACGTCGTCATCTCCTTCATCTATTTTTCTTTCATTATAGCCTCTTCCTATCTGTATAGACATAGGGTCTTATGGTAAATAAACTCATCCTCATGTTGGTAATTTCTATGTATAAAAATAGCGTGATTTTTGAAGACTGATTATTCAGGAGTATTTGGGGTAAATAGGCTACATTTAAAGGAATTAGATTAAATAGAAGAAAAGAAAAGGAGGGATAATATGGTTAAAGATAACCAGAAATTCACCAATCAACATCGTTTTAATTACGAAAGACGAAATGTCTGGACAGGTGTGCTGTTCGGACTCGGAGTGGTTGCTTTTATCGATGAGACTGTGTTCCATCAATTACTTCATTGGCACCATTTCTATGACAAGTCTACTACTGATATCGGACTTGTATCTGATGGATTATTTCATGCTTTCAGTTGGTTCGCTACAATCGGATCGTCGTTTATGTTGGCAGACCTACATCGCCGACATGCGTTTTGGTTCAAGAAGTGGTTAGGTGGCATATTCATTGGTGGAGGTGCTTTCCAATTGTATGATGGAACCATACAGCACAAGGTTATGAATCTGCACCAGATTCGCTACGGTGTTGATATACTACCATATGATGCGATTTGGAATGTCCTTGCTTTAGCCATGATTATTGTCGGATTTATACTCCTTCGTGGATCTAAAGGAGAGGAGCGGGATACAGAAAAGAGAGGACTGAATGTACATGGTCCATCCGCATCATGATGGCAACGAGCTGATCGGGCAAATCTTATTGACACTGCCATTTGTACTCGCTTTATTCTTATATGTATATGCAGTGATATTGACACAGCGTCGATATCAGAAACAATGGCCAATATATAGAATCGTGTTTTGGTTTACAGGCATCATTTGTACGGCAGTTTCAGTGATTGGTCCATTGGCACAACTTGCAGTCGTTGATTTCAGGGCACATATGGTGACACATCTGCTGCTGGGTATGCTTGCACCTTTATTGCTCGTACTGGCTACTCCCATGACCCTTATCCTTCGTACATTGCCCGTGAGTAAAGCACGTATGGTTACCAGGATACTAAAGAGTCGGCCTTTGCGAATTCTGAGCAATCCATTGGTAGCGGCATTGCTGAATGTCGGAGGACTTTGGTTATTGTACACGACAGATTTATATATGTTGATGCATCAGAATCTTGCGGTTCATATACTGGTGCACATGCATGTATTTTTGATTGGCTATTTATTCACCATATCCATTATTTATATCGATTTAACACCACATCGGACGAGTTTCATTTTCCGTTCCGTTGTCCTATTGATGGCACTGGCTGGACACGCTATTCTGTCGAAATATATTTATGCAAATCCGCCGGCAGGAATTATTAAATCACAAGCGGAAATTGGCGGTATGCTAATGTATTACGGTGGAGATGCCATTGAAATTTTGCTAATTGTTATTCTTTGTTATCAATGGTTCAAATCCACAAAACCTCGTGAAGGATTGCTTCAAAAACAAATAATTAGTCAGTAAAACACCTCTACTCCATGACAGACTGCATGGAATAGAGGTGTTTGTTTACGTGTTTAGTTTGGATGGATCTCTTCATTTGCTGAAGGGTCCAAAGTTACTTTCCGTGCAGGATCATTAATGACTTGTTTGTTTAACTCATCAATCATCTGTGCATCAACCAACTTCATATCCTCATGCATATCAAATAGGCTGACTTTATCCGTCATTACAGCATCAGGACTGTCCATATAAGGACCTTTTGCCAACTCGCGATCTTCTTCGGTAAACACTTTTTTCTTCATGTATTATCATCCTTTCAACTATTTGTTAAAGGTGGCAGAGCTCACTCTTATCTTGTGCAGTTAATTGAATGACTATGTATGTAGATGAGGATTAACCAATTGACACTTTTCCAACGATTTTTTAATTTTGTCCAACGAAATCTTCATTTCCTCCAACAAACTCCACATAAATGCTCTTGAAGTTTTAAAGCAGAATTAGGTGCTAGTAAAGAGTCCTTGCAATAGCTTCTCCGAAAATGGTGCAGATTTCATGTCTTTATATAAGAACAAGCCTAATTGTTTTCATAACACGTCTTTAAAGCCTTCTTTGTGCATATGAAAAACTATAGTCCGTTCGTTTAAAAAGCATGGACTAAATTTCGAATGAAAATAAGGTGACAGATCATGAAACCGATTATTGGAATTAGTTCGTTTGTGGAATACGATGGGGATGAATACTCTGTATCCATGGCCAATGCCCATGCCCTTTTGCAGGCAGGGGGAATGCCAGTAATGCTGCCGCATTTAGAGAAAAAGACAGATATAGATGAGATGGCGCAATTTTTAGATGGTCTTTATCTTACGGGAGGTTATGACATTGACCCTACACTTTTTGGAGAAGAACCGCATCCGAAGCTTGGGGTAGTCGATCCTGCCAGAGACATTTTTGAATTAGCTCTTGTTCGAAAATTTTTAACACTAAACAAGCCGATTTTGGGTGTCTGTCGAGGGTGCCAGTCGATAAATATCGCCATCGGGGGAGATGTGTATCAAGATATTGGTGCTCAAATGAAAGAAGATTATTTGCAACATCAGCAACGAGCCCCTAAGTCACATGGCTCTCATTTTGTAGATGTAACAGTTGGTTCTTTATTACATCAAGTCACGGGGCAAAAACGGTTGAAGGTGAACAGTCGTCATCATCAAGCAAATCGTAATGTACCATTTCCATTACGAGTCAGCGGAAGTGCAAGTGACGGAGTAATTGAAGCTATCGAAAGTGAAGTTCATTCTTTCGTGCTTGGTGTTCAGTGGCATCCTGAGAATATGTTTTTTGGTGGAGATGAATCTTCGAGGAAAATTTTCAGTGCATTTATAGAAGCATGTAATAAAAATCAACACCCCCAATAAAAGAAGTTTTTACTGAGGGAGTCACATGTTTATTTTTTACGTTTGGCTTCCCTTGCTTCTCGTTCCCATATTTTTAAGTGAGGATACGGATCAAATGCCCACTCGGTTCGCCCGTTATATTTATACATCCCATAATGTAGATGCGGTGGGAATCGACCAGAGGTTCCTTGTTTTCCATATCCTGAACTGCCCACATATCCAATGACTGTACCAAGTTCCACGATATCGCCTTTTTGTATTCCTTCATTAAAATAAGCTAAATGAGCATAGTAGTGATAGGTATTTTGTATATCACGAATACCTACACGCCAGCCGCCAAATTGGTTCCAACCCAGTTCTTCGATAATTCCGTAAGAGGTCGATTTAACAGGAACTCCATAACCGGCAAATAAATCGGTTCCTTCATGAATGCGCCGGCCACCCCATCCTCGGTTTGCTCCCCAAGTTCCTTTATAACTGTAATTGTGAGTCAGCGGAATAGGGAAAACATGTTCACCTAAATCGAGGGTATTAAAGTGTTTATATAAAGTGGCAATCGTCAGTATTTGATTGACGGTTTTTTCACTTTTGTAGTATTCCCATATGGCCAACTTAAAGTCATCTTCGGTTTGCCCGTAACTGGCTAAATAAGAAGACATCGTAAAGAGCACATCCACATTATCTTCTGGATTTGCCATGCCATCTGCATTTCCATCAAGTCCTTGTCCTCCAAAAAATGCAATTGATTCGGGAGAGGTGTCTTCCTTATCAGGATTGAGGGTTCCTGCCCAATAATCGTCTGAGAATTGTATGGCAATCGGGCCTTCTTTTTTCGGAATATCTTTGCGTACTTGCTGAATATTGCGTTCAAATTGATCCACGGCGGCTAGATAATACCAGGGCACAAAAGTGTTTTCAAATTGTAAATAATAAGACATCCGCTCATCCAAAACGTCCACTTTCTTCGGTGGCTGCTCTTTTGCATCAACGACAGAGAAGAAAAGAAAGCACAATGTAAGTGCATATAGCGTAAAAGCAAATAATTGTCGCACCAAATAAACCTCCTTAGTGAATCATTCTTTAGAATATCCCAATCCGAAAAAATCATAAGTAGTAAACTCGACCATTTATATGGAATGCGAGTGATGAGAACCACAGGTGAAAATGGAAAGACAATCGATTTTTGCACATACTATTGATCAATAGTGGAGATAATCGTCTTATGACATGTATGATGGAAATAATTGAGATAAGTTTCGAAACAACTTCTCTGAGAGAAAGGGTGAAGAATATGATTTTTGAACAATCAGAGTTAGATAATTGGGTTCAAAAATATCCACTTTTGGATAACATCATTCAATTGGAACCAGTCGTTTGGTTAAATCCTAATTTGCAAAAAATGAACGAAATTTCTTCATTGCCAGTTACGAAAGCTGACATGGAGAATGCTGCTGAACTATGGCAACGATTTGCTCCGTACTTAGCAAAAGTTTTTCCTGAAACGAAGAAGACAAATGGCATCATCGAGTCGCCTTTAAGAAAAATCGAGAAAATGAAAAATGAGCTGAATACGAAATATGATTCCAAAATAAACGGGGAACTGTTTTTAAAATGCGACAACGAACTTCCTATTGCTGGGTCCATAAAGGCACGTGGCGGTGTATATGAAGTTCTTTATTATGCTGAAAAGTTGGCATTGGAAGCGGGAATGGTCAACAAAGATGATGATTACTCGGTCTTTGCCAGTGAAGAATTTAAAAAGTTTTTTAGCCAATACTCAATTGGTGTTGGATCGACAGGAAATCTGGGATTAAGTATAGGTATTATTGGCGCAAAATTAGGTTTTCATGTTTCCGTATACATGTCTTCTGACGCCAAACAATGGAAGAAAGATTTATTGCTTGCAAAAGGGGCGACAGTCCATGAATTTAAAGGGGATTTTGGAGAGGCAATCTTTGCAGGAAGACAGCAAACAAAAGATAATTCGAATGGCTATTTTGTCGATGATGAAGATTCCAAGCATTTATTTCTTGGCTATAGTGTTGCTGCCATCCGATTGGAAAAACAACTTCAAGAACAAAACGTGCTTGTAGACAAAGATCATCCTCTATTTGTGTATTTACCATGCGGTGTTGGTGGTTCACCCGGAGGAATAGCGTTCGGTCTTAAACAAATCTTTGGTGATAATGTACATTGTTTCTTTGTAGAACCTACACATTCCCCAGCAGTATTAGTGGGGCTGTTGACAGGCGAAAAAGAAAAAGTGTGTGTGCAGAATTTCGGTATCGACAACTTGACCGAAGGAGATGGGCTGGCTGTAGGAAGACCCTCCTGCTTCGCATCTTCTATCAGTGAAAAACTTGTCAGCGGGATATATACAATGGAAGACGATGAGTTATTTAAATTATT
Source organism: Paenisporosarcina quisquiliarum (assembly GCF_027563315.1). Classification (GTDB taxonomy): domain Bacteria; phylum Bacillota; class Bacilli; order Bacillales_A; family Planococcaceae; genus Paenisporosarcina; species Paenisporosarcina quisquiliarum. The sequence continues at coordinate 75,639 of NZ_JAMKBJ010000005.1, read as the reverse complement.
AGCCTTGTTAGCTGATAGTGAAGGGATTCACTTAGAACCTTCAGCCACTTCAGGCTTAATCGGACCAGGACAAATCTTAGCTTCTGAGTATGTGAAAGAAAAAAATCTAAATACTTCTCAAGCCACACATATTGTTTGGGCGACAGGGGGAGCACTTGTACCGAAAGAAGATATGAAAAGGTTTTATGAAAAAGGGCAAAGCTTGCTATAAAATCTACACAATGCAAATACAAAGATACCCCAAGCAGTTCTATGACTACTCGGGGTATCTTGCTCTAGTATATTGCGATGGATAATAGATTATGAATGCGAAATCTAGGCAATTTCTCTTTCCATCGCTACCTGTAAAATATCAAACCACTGATCCCTTGATAAAGTTAAATTCAGCGCTCTTATAGCCGACTCGATACGTGACATCTTGCCTGAGCCTACTATTGGCATAATATGTGCTGGGTGGCTAAGTACCCATGCATAAAGCACTTCGTCAATGCCCTGAGCACCAACTTCTATTGCGATTTCTTCAAGCTTACTACGCAACTTTATCGTCTTCTCATCTTCAGACTTGAAGATTTCTCCTCCAGCCAGCGGAGACCAAGCCATAGGTGCTATGCGTTCTTCCTGGCATAAATCGAGCGTTCCATCCTCAAAATTCTCCAGTTGGTATGCGGATAGTTCAATTTGATTGGTGACAAGCGGGAAATCTAAATAGGATTGGAGCATTTTATATTGTGATCGTTTAAAGTTAGAAACCCCGAAATGACGGACTTTGCCTTCATTTTTCAGTTGAGTAAAGGCTTCTGCCACTTCTGCCGGGTTCATATATGGATCAGGACGATGAATAAGCAGGACGTCGATATAATCGGTTTGAAAGTTTGTCAGTGATTGATTGACTGATGCCAAGATATGTTCCTTACTCGTGTCGTAAGATTTGACGCGATGATCTGGACGATTATCAGAAACGAGCTTAATTCCGCATTTCGTGACAAGTTCCATTTGCTCTCGAAGTTCCGGCTTTAAAGCAAGGGCATCCCCGAACATTTTTTCACATGTATAATTCCCATAAATATCGGCATGATCAAAAGTTGTAATGCCTGCTTTCAAACATTCCTCAATAAGTTCCAAAACTTCTTCGTTCGTCATATTCCATTCGGAAAGACGCCATAATCCATGAATGATTCTTGAAAAAGATAAATCTTCTGTTAGCTCTACACGTTGCATAATCAAGCTCCTCTATTTACTATTTTCTAAATCATAGCATAAAAGCAGTTTTAGATTAGCTGCCACGAATTCTGTGGATAAGCTGCTTAAAGTTGGAGAAGCTAACTGTTGTAAGATTTATTAAATCAAAAGGAGGAACCGTACATGCCAAGACCATTGCCAAATGATTCAGCAGATAACAAAGAAAGACTTAACAAAACCATAGACAATATGGAAGCTGCAGAAGAAGCAATGTCGTTCGCCGAAGGAAAAGAACTTGCCGCAATCAAGGAGAAAAACGAGCGACGCAAAGAAGCAATTGACGGTTTAAGAAAAGAAATTATCGAAGAAGGCAAATCGCGAATTAATGGGTACATCTAAAAAAGAAAAGCTCACTAAAGATGGAGACTTATGGTTCTCCGTCTTTTTTAATGAACATTTGTTGGAAACCACCTGAAAAATACTTTGCTTAAGATTTATTGAGTAAAAACTCCGTTTTGAGAGAACATAACAGAAATCGAAAATGGAGGTGTCTCATAAATGACAAACAATCAGAACAAACCCGGTTCATTTACCCAATCTGGAACCGATATTGAAGAGGTAAAACGAAATAACGCCAATTCAGGACTTACTTTTAATGAAGTTAAGCAATTGATTGCAAAAACAGTTGGAAGTGAACAAGCTGAATTCGGCAGTGAACCAAATTTTCAGGACCAACAAAAGAAAAAATAACATATGATGGACAAGCAGGTGCCCTTTTAGGGTATCTGCTTTTTCTTCTTAACAAAAGAATCAAGCAGGGAGGGACGTTCTAGGCTACGTATATTAGTCCCAGTAAACAGCCTAGGGTGTCTAGCTTCCTTCTTTTTTCCGAAGGGTTTTTCAGAAATAGACAACATCTGCCTTTTTAAATACTTCTAGAGACATATATACAGAATTGATTCTGTTGATTGGATTGGAGGCGGCGAAAACAAGACTGCTCCTGCGGTTACTCGTCGCAAAGAAATTGGCAGACCAATTTCTTTTCAGCGGGAACAGCACGAGCTGAAGGCCCCGCTGGAACTAAAGGAACGAAGACTAAGTGCGCCACATCGTGTGGCAACGTCTTCGTGACCAACATCCTGTTGGCCCGAGGAGACTGAAGCCGTGCCCGCGAAACGCGTCCGCCGCAAAGGAAATCAACATACTCTTGAATACGCTCTTTTGTTTGTCATCAGCCTTTAACAGATATCTTTTAGGGTATCTGCTTTTATCTTTTGTAAATTGTAAGATAGAATTGATGTAAGTGAGGTGGCGTGATGAATAACACAATTGGGGTCTTTGCCCATGTGGATGCTGGGAAAACAACATTTTCTGAGCAGATTCTTTATCATACGAAAAGTATTAAGCAAAGAGGACGTGTGGATCATAAAGACGCTTTCCTCGATAGCCATGAAATAGAAAGACAAAGAGGCATTACAGTATTCGCAGATCAAGCTACTTTTACATATAAAGGTTCAACGTATTACTTGATTGATAATCCAGGACATGTAGATTTTTCTCCTGAGATGGAACGTTCTGTTCAAGTAATGGATTATGCCATTGTTATTTTAAGTGCCGTTGAAGGAATCGAAGGCCATACAGCGACAATCTGGCAACTACTTCGAACACATAATGTTCCCACCTTTTTCTTTATCAACAAAATTGATCGCACGGGAGCAGATATAAATAATGTGTTACAAGAAATTCACCAGGATTTTTCTTCGGACGCAATCTATTTAACCGGAGCTTTTCATGAAGATGAAATGACAGAAGAATTGATTGAATTTATTGCGGAACGCAATGAAAAACTTTTGGAACACTATATGGAAAAAGGGTATGAGAAGGATTTATGGCTCGAGACAATGAAGGACTTAATTAAGGATAATAAAGTCTTTCCTTGTACCAGTGGATCAGCGTTACAGGATATCGGTGTAATCGAATTCTTAGAGACCTTTCATCATTTGACTGAAACGCATTATTCAAACGATGAAGCCTTTTCGGGAAGAGTATATAAAGTGAGGCATGACGAAAAAGGAACGCGAATTACTTTTATCAAAGCGTTAAGCGGAAACTTGAGTATAAGAGATGAAATTAACTATGGTACTAAAGATCAAGTTATGACGGAAAAAATTACACAAATACGAGTGTACAATGGACATAAATTCAAAACGGTGGAGCATATCCAAGCGGGGGAACTATTTGCGGTGGCTGGATTATCTCATGCTGTCACAGGCGATGGATTAGGAACTTTATCTGAGAAAGCTGAATATGAAATGGTGCCGACATTGAAATCTAAAGTCGTGATCCCACCAACAATTCATATAAAAGATGCATTGAAGTATTTTCAGCTCCTGGACATCGAAGATCCTTCTTTAAATGTATTGTGGGAAGAACGCATCCAGGAAATTCACATCCATGTGATGGGTGCCATTCAACTGGAAATACTGAAACAATTGATTTTAGAAAGATTTCATTTAGAAGTTGATTTTGAAGAACCCCAAATTCTTTATAAAGAAACCATTGATTCAACGGTTATAGGTTATGGACATTTCGAACCTTTGAAGCATTATGCCGAAGTTCATTTGAAAATAGAGCCTGCAGGGAGAAACAGCGGCATTACATTTGATAATGTCTGTCATGCAAATGACTTGTCAATTGGAAATCAAAACTTGGTCAAGCATCACCTATTGGAAAAAGCACACAACGGCTTGTTGACCGGTTTCCCATTGACGGACTTAAAAGTGACATTACTGACTGGACGAGCCGACAATATGCATACATCTGGCGGTGACTTTCGGGAGGCTACAATCAGAGCCTTACGACAGGGATTGGAAAAAGCAAAAAATCTTCTGTTGGAGCCCTACTATCACTTCAGAATTAAAGTGGACTTGGATCAGATGGGCAAAGTTCTGTCCGATATTCAAATGGCACATGGAAGCTTTGATTCACCAAAAACAGAAGGCAATAAGGCAATCTTGACGGGCACAGTACCGGTTGCCACATTTATGAATTACGCTGCTGAGTTGGCTTCTTTCACGCAAGGAAAAGGTGTGTTGAACCTGGTATTCGGTGGGTATGAAAGGTGTCATAACGAAGAAGAAGTGATTCGTAGAATTGCTTACAATAAAGAGGCAGATCCAGAGTATAGTTCGTCTTCAATTTTCTGTGCGAAAGGTAAAGGCTACACTGTACCGTGGGAGCGGGCAGAGGAAGAAATGCATTGTCTGTAATGCAGGGATAGGGGGTTGGTCATGACCGAGAAAGAAATGGATAAAATGCTTCGGATTAAAACAGCAGGAACACTCGAATTATTGAATCAATCCGTGCATTATAATCGGTACGAAGCTACGCCTTATGCTGCTTTTGAAGAACTTTTCAGACACTATGAATTAACCAAGAGTGATCGGGTAGTAGATGTAGGATGTGGCAAAGGACGTCTTTCATTCTACATTCACTATCATTTTCAAGTACCATCAATAGGGATTGAAATGAGTGGTAGACTTTATCAAGATGCACTTGAAAACTTACAAAACTACGATAAAAACGGAAAGAAAACGGCTGGAATCATTATCTTTGAAAGATGTCTTGCACAAGAATATGAAATTGACTCGCGAGACAATGTGTTTTATTTCTTTAATCCATTTTCAGTCCAGATTTTTATGAAGGTTGTTGAGAATATTCTTGTATCGGTCGATAAGTATAAACGTTCTATAGAATTGATTCTTTACTATCCAACGACAGCCTATATTCAGTTTCTTGAATCAAGGACGACATTCGAATTTAAGAAAGAAATACGCGTACCAGAACTTTATGAACAGAATGACAACGAACGATTCATGATTTTCCATCTCCCTGGATGAATCCGATTCGATAAAGTAGACCACAATACTATGGAAATAACTAAAAGAAGACTTTGAAGTGATATCGTTTATCGCATTCAAACAATTTTCATTAGCAAAACCCTAAGAAAAGAGGCATAAAATATGACATTAATCAAAGAACTAGATGGTGCACAAGTAATCAAGCAGACGCAAAATGACGGAACACAGAAATTGAGTACAATGTATTTTGAGGAAAAGGATGGCACTACGATTGAAATACAAATTACCGCTTTAGCTATTACTAAGTATGAAGAAGAAAGTGGCTATTATGTATTTATGTGTGATAGCGAATGGAATGTTCAGGATGATCAGCAACTCGAATCAGTTGAGGAAGCCATTGCCTGGGCGGAGAAAAATTTTGATGTAACTGAAAAGGACTGGATCTAGTTCGAATTGAAACCTACTTTTCTTTCAATATAGGTTTACTTTCAATGAAAAAAGTAAATACTACTGTATAAAAACTTTATTGAATAGACGAACATTTTTGAATAGAAGCAACTTATAAATCACTTGATAATAAGTTTACGTTCTAAAGTTTGTCAGCAGAAAGAGGGATTTGAGCATGAACTTATCAGTGAAAATTATTATAGCCTTAGTTTTGGGTGCGCTTACAGGAATTTTATTGAATATTTTTGCCCCAGAGCTGTTTCCTGAGATTGATAAATATGTGTTAACTCCAGTTGGGAAAATCTTCATTAGCCTGATCACGATGCTCGTTGTGCCAATCGTATTCATTTCAATTGCTTTAGGTACTGCGGGTTTAGGAGATCCAAAGAAGCTTGGGCGAATTGGTTTAAAAACAATTGGTTACTTTTTAGTTACTACATCAATTGCCATCATTATTGGGTTAGGTTTAGCCTATCTTTTTGAACCGGGCAATGCCGGAACATTTAATACAGCGGATTTAGAATATAAGAGTGAAAAAGCTCCACCAGTGTCGGATACATTGTTAAATATCATTCCGACAAATCCGATTCAATCATTTGCGGAAGCAAATATGCTTCAAATCATTGTATTTGCAATATTTATCGGTTTCGCACTAACCATGCTTGGTTCGAAAGTGGATAAAGTTCAGGAATTACTTGAGCAAGGAAATGAAATCATGATGTACTTAGTTAACCTTGTGATGAAGTTTGCGCCATATGGTACCTTTGCGCTTCTTGCATCAGCCATTGGTCAGCAAGGTTTTGACGCTATAAAAGCAATGAGTCTTTATATGGTTGTCGTATTACTAGCCCTTGTTGTTCATGCAATCGTGACGTATGGTTCATCTATTTTGTTCATTGCGAAAAGAAATCCGATCCAGTTCTTTAAAGGATTTGCACCAGCTATGGGTGTCGCTTTCAGTACATCCAGCAGTAATGCAACACTACCAGTTTCAATGAACGTTGCTCAAAAAAATCTTGGTGTTCCCAAAACTATTTCAAGTTTCGTTCAACCACTTGGTGCTACTATTAATATGGATGGAACGGCAATTATGCAAGGTGTAGCAACCATTTTCATCGCACAAGTATATGATGTTCAATTAACTTGGACTGCCCTGCTTGTTGTAGTTCTTACTGCAGTACTTGCAAGTGTTGGAACAGCAGGCGTACCTGGTGTGGGATTAATCATGTTGGCAATGGTATTAAGCTCAGTTAACTTACCTGTAGAAGGTATTGCGCTAATTATCGGGATTGACCGCTTGCTTGATATGGCAAGAACTGCTGTTAATATTACAGGAGACGCAGCCTGTGCAGTGGTAGTAGCGGAAACGGAAGAACGTGCTGGAAGAGCACATGCTTAATTAATAATAGTGATCGAAGAGTTGGTTCAGAGATGAACCAACTCTTTTTTGTTTGTCTTTCAAAAACGTTTTATTATACAAATAGACACTTTGCTTACTTGACAATTAAGAGTTACGAAAATATAATTACTTACATAAAGTAACTGATATATAGATAGTTTGAAAAAGGGGGAAAAAAGAATGAACGATATTCAACTAGTTTCTAAAGAAGCTCTTCCAGTATTAAAAGATAAAATTAAGTTAATCAAAAAAGATGAGGGTGCCATCTATTTAGTTGGCCCTATTCGTCTACCTGTAAATTTATATGGAGAAACGTTCATATTTCAATGGTACTGTTGGTTGAATAGCAACCAAGAACACGAAGATTTTCAACAAATCATCGACAATTTATCTTCTGCCAATCTTGCCGAATATCAACAATCAAGCGTCCTAGTCTATGGGGATTTTGAAAATGATGAAGATGCCCTAATTAGAATGCACTCCATTTGTCACACTGGTGATATTTTTGGCAGCAAAAGATGTGATTGCGGATTTCAATTAAAACAATCCATGCAAATGATTGTCGATCATGGTTCGGGAGCATTGTTTTATTTAGCCAATCATGAAGGTAGAGGAATTGGCTTATTCAGCAAAGCCATGGCTTATATTCTTCAGGAAAATGGCTACGACACAGTGGAAGCGAACGAAAGCCTAGGTTTTGTAGATGATTCCCGAAATTATGATGATGCCATCCAAGTACTCAAAGCATTGCGTTCTAAACCCGTTACTTTGTTGACAAATAATCCGAAAAAACTCACAGCATTGATTGATGCCGGTATGCCTATTTCAGGTCGTACACCTTTATGGGGAGATATTTCCGAATTCAATGAAGCTTATTTGCAAACGAAGATCAAACGCTCGGGACATTTAGAAATCGAGAATGAAGGGACTTGTCCGAATGACTAATCATGAATTTTATATGGATTTGGCCATTAATAATGCAAGGGCAATGAAGGGCCAAACAGATCCGAATCCACTGGTTGGTTCTGTCATTGTAAATGACAATCGAATTGTTGGCGTCGGAGCTCATTTGAAAACTGGCGAGCCTCATGCAGAAATTCATGCACTGCGAATGGCAGGCGAAAAGGCGAGGGGTGGAACCATTTATGTGACACTCGAACCTTGCTCCCACCACGGGCGTACGGGTCCCTGTGCTGTGGCAATTGTGGAAGCCGGCTTGATGAAAGTGGTTATTGCAACGCTCGATCCGAATCCGATGGTCTCCGGACGTGGTGTAAAAATTCTTGAAGATGCAGGCATTGAAGTAATTGTTGGTATTAAAGAAGAAGCATCAAGGAAAATGAATGAAGTATTCAATAAGTTTATCGTCGAAAATCGACCTTTCGTCACTTTAAAAGCTGGCATTACTTTAGATGGAAAAATTGCTACACACTCTTCTGATAGCAAATGGATTACTTCTGAAGAAGCAAGAAGTGATGTCCATAAACTGCGAAATGAAAACATGGCTATCTTAGTTGGAGTGAATACGGTCATAGCGGACAACCCAGAACTAACAACGAGAATTCCAAATGGTCGCAATCCAATTCGAATTATTTTGGATTCAACATTGAAAATTCCATTGGAGAGCAAGGTTGTAACAGACAAACTGTCGGAAACCTGGATCTTTACCAGTGCGAATTATGATGAAGACAAGAAAAAAGACCTTGAGAAAATGGGTATTTCGGTATTTTCTACATCAGGTTCAAAACATGTAAACCCGATTGAAGTTATGAACTTATTAGGGGAAAAAGGGATTTCATCCGTATTGATTGAAGGTGGCGGAACGATCAATGCTGCTTTTTTAGAAAACAAACTAATCGATAAAGCCATTATTTATATTGCACCGAAATTAATCGGGGGTCATCTTGCTCCTACTTTCTTGGAAGGTTCGGGATTTGACAAAATGGCCGATGCTGTTGAGTTAATTGATACTGATTTTATAAAAATCGGGAAAGATTTTAAATTTACCGGTTATCCAGAATATAAAATTTGAAACTGAAAATTGAGGGATTCCTAATGAAATTTGGCTTTGATATAGATGATACACTCATCAAATTAAGAGAACATGCTTTTCATATTTACAATAAAAACTTGAAACAAAATGTCCCCATCGACGTTTTTCATGAACTAACGAGAGTGGAAATACATGAACCTTTCGGATTGGATGCACAACAGGGTGCTGACATGTGGAATCGTTCCTTGGAAGAAATTTATTATACTGCCTGTCCACCATATCCAGGTGCTGTCGAAGCATTGGTAGAACTGGCTAACAAAGGACATGAAATTTATTATATAACTGCCAGACCAAGAGAACATGGTGAACGCACGAAAAAATGGATGATTGAACAAGGATTTCCTGTTCAAGAAGACCGATTCTTTTGCGGCATGAAGGATCAGGAGAAAGTCGAAATCATTCAATCATTGCAACTCGACTATTATTTTGATGATAAGCCAGATGTTTTAAATACACTTAGTTCAGAACAGCTCAAAGCTTTTGTCATGAATCAATCCTACAACCAGCATTTGACCATTCCGAGAATCGTAGACTGGTCGGAATTGCCGAAGATTATCGAAAATATTGATTAGAAAAAACGATGAATATCACTTTAATTCATCTCTATTTGTGAAACTGTGTATGTGAGTCTTCAGAAAATGGTACAATACTAGGTATAGGAAATTCTTTAGGATGCTTGAATGTTTTTTATCCACTATGGCTTCATATACAATGATAAGCAAATTTGAATTTTTCGATAATAAATCAATGAGAAAACATCAGCTGAAAATTGCTGGGTTTTTTTATTAAAGGAGATAGATACACATGACTAACAAAGTACAAAATGATCTACCAGAAAATTACGATGAACTGAAAAAGGAAGCGAACCGCACATCTAGTTGGAGAGCGCGTTTTGATGCAGTTGAAGAATTAGGTCAGTACAAGCACAGTAAAGTGATTGATGTTCTTACAAACCGCATGAATAACGATCCTGTATTTAAAGTACAAGAGGCAGCATACAGACAACTTAAAAATCTCGGTGAAGATGTAGAACAACCGAAGCAAACAAAATTCGATATCATTAAAGGAACATCTAAAATTTTGTTGCGCATTAAAAAGAGTTTGCCTGCTGATCATTCATACGAAGAGTTCAAAGAGAAATTGAAAAAAATGAGACTCGATGTATTTGATGCGTACGAAGGTGAAAAAGGCGGAGAGTTCGATAAGTGGCTTGAAACTGAATGGTCTTCCCTTTTGAAAAAATAAATACAACAAACCGATTGCAATCATATGCAATCGGTTTTTTTACACTTATGGACTTACAACGGGTTCAAGTACGGTTAGTTTACGTTCAATTGTGTTCATCCTTACGCTTGCTCCAAGCGGTATAGCTGCCTTGAAACGTCCATGTGCAGTGGCTACATTACTTAATAATGGTTTCCCTAAAGGAACTAAAAAATCATCGATAAGTTCATTGTATGTCACTCCGTAAGCTGGTTCGCAATTTGTACATTCTCCCATTATTATGCCGATGCAGTCATCGAATTTTCCGGCTATTTTTAAATGACTCAAATAGCGGTAGACGGTATTAATCGGCTCATGTGTATCTTCGAGACACAGAATCTTTCCTTCAGTATTAATCTCAAAAGAAGTGCCCAATGTGTCCACAAACGAAGTCAGATTGCCGCCTACAATCGGACCAGTGACATCTCCAGACACTTTGTTTACGAACGGAATCTCTGGGGGGTTCACAATTTCCCATGGCGCTGTTAAAGCTGAAGTGGCGGCGAAATATTGATTGAAATTATATTGTGGGGTACGAGTGTTGAAATCAAGCAACAATAAACTTTGAAAAGTAATTAAATCTGAATACTCATAAAGAGCGTTCAGTAAAATCGTTATGTCACTATATCCAGAAATAATTTTAGGATTTTGCTTGATGACATTAAAGTCCAGCAAAGGGAGAATGCCTGCAACTCCAACTCCTCCTCTGGTAGGTAGGATGCAGTTAACGGCTTTATTTTCAAACATCTTCATCAAATCCGCAGCGCGTTCTTCGGCAGTCCCTGCGAGGAAACCAGTAGAATCATATACATGATCTCCAACAATCACGTTGAAACCCATATTCTTTAATGTGGCAATACCTTCATCAATTATCTGGGCACTTAATGGGCTCCCTAAGGTTACAACGCCTATCGTATCACCCATTTTCAGTTGTGGAGGTTTTATGGCCAATATTACTCAGCTCCTTCCAATACACAAATATTCCTCTAATATATGGTTCAACTAATAAAGAAAGTACAGAAAAGATAAGCAAATTCAACATAAACAGGCTGATATATGATTTTCACCAGAAACAGATGTAAACTAAAGAAAACTATTGATAGGGTGATTTTATGAAACAAAATATAAAGCTAAAAGTGAAATCTTCATTTGCTAAAAATATGAAAGCTGGTTATCCGCTCATAACGGAAGACGCGATTATGAATATGAAGGATGTAAAAGAGGAAGGGGCAATCATCGAGCTTTTTGATGATCAGCAAAGATTTCTTGGCAAAGGTTATTATGGCAAACAAAATAAAGGGCGAGGATGGATACTGAGCCGGAATCAAAATGAAACCTTCGATGTATCATTTTTTGAACAGAAATTAAAAACGGCCATCGAACATCGTACGTCATTATTCCAGGACGAGAGAACGACTGCATTCCGTCTATTTAATGGCGAAGGTGATGGTATTGGCGGTTTTACCATTGATTATTATGATGGATATTATGTCATCAGTTGGTACAGCGAAGGCGTTTACCAGTTTAAGAATGAAGTGATTCAGGCATTATCCAATTTGGTCGACGTAAAAGGGCTATATGAAAAGAAACGCTTTGCATCTCAAGGGACGTATATGGAAGATGAAGATTTTATTTCGGGAGAAAAGGCTCCTGAACCATTGCTTGTAAAAGAAAATGACATAAATTTTGCCGTGTATTTAAACGATGGCGCTATGGTTGGTATCTTCTTGGATCAACGTGATGTACGTAAAACAATTCGTAATAAGTATTCAAAAGGGAAAAATGTCTTAAATACTTTTTCTTATACTGGTGCCTTTTCTGTGGCAGCTGCGCTTGGTGGAGCCGTGAAAACGACGAGCGTCGATCTTGCAAATCGTAGTAAAAGCAAAACGATAGAACAGTTCAGTGTGAATGGAATTGATTTTGAAGCCCAAGACATTATTGTAGAAGACGTTTTTCATTATTTTAAATATGCCGTTCGAAAAGAATTGAAATTTGATTTGGTGATTTTAGATCCTCCAAGCTTTGCCCGTTCGAAAAAGCATACATTCAGCGCTGGAAAAGATTATACAGATTTGCTTATGCAGGCAATTGCCATCACAGAGAAAAACGGTATAATTGTCGCCTCTACAAATTGCAGTACATTTGGTATGACAAAATTTAAAGGCTTTATTGAAAAAGCGTTTAAACAAACAGGTGGGAAATATAAAATTCGGGAAGAATTTTCTCTTCCGAAAGATTTTAAAACCATCGAAGAATTTAAAGAAGGCGACTATTTAAAAGTTGTATTTATTGAAAAACAAGCGTAATGCAATCTATAGGATTATCGACTTGAATATTAATGACTATAAAATGTTTGGAAATATAACAATTGTGATAAATAAGTCATATAAATAACAATTCGATTTGTATTTTCAATAAAGTTAAGTAAATGATTTGCAGATAGGGGGGATAGACATGCTGTATATCAAGGAATACTTGGTCAATTTTTCAGTTTTAATCACAATTATTTATTTAGCTGGTTTTTTATATAAACAGTTCTTAGTAAATTCCAGCCAAAAATTGATTGCGTTCAGCCTCGTTATGATTGCGATTTTAGCGGGTTGGTGCTCCATGTTCTTTGGTATTCATTTAAATGATTCGGTCATTTTTGATTTGCGGTTTATTCCCATTATTATTGCCACCATGTATGCGCGTAACCCTTTCTATATTTTGCTTGTTGGAGTGGGGATTGGATTGGCAAGGTTTTCTTTCGGAGTCACTGAAGCTGCCACCGCAGGCTTTATAACACTTCTGATTCTTTCAGGAGTCGGAATGATTCTTTCATGGACGACTCGATCTTGGAGCGTTTATTCAAAAATGTTTTTAGTCGTGTTCTCATTAAATTTTGTGAATACAGGTTCTATCGGTTATTTAGGCGTGATACCCCTTTCTGAATATTTACAAGTCATATTACCTTCTTCCTTACCCATTAATATTTTACTGAGCTTTTTCATTTTATGGATTGTGAAAGATTTAAGTGATGAGTATGTATATAAAACTCAGCTAATAAATTCTGCTAGGAAAGATCCATTGACACAGCTCTATAACCGACGTGCCTTTATGCATTATTATGAATTGTATACAACGAAGAAAAAGGATGTATTCCCTCTTTCGGTGGCGTTTATTGATATTGATCATTTCAAAAATGTGAACGATGCATACGGACATATTGTTGGAGATGTCGTTCTTCAAAAGGTAAGCAGTTTGATTAAAAATAATCTTAGAAGTATCGATATTATCTCAAGATACGGGGGAGAAGAGTTCGTCGTCATATTACCTTTTTGCAATGAAGAAGATGCTCGGCAAATAATGGAGCGAATACGTTATACGACAGAAACTCATCCGATTGTAGTAGAAGATTTAAATATCAATATTACATTATCTGTTGGAATTGCAACTTCGCCAGTAATCGAGGCGAAGAAATTGCTTGAAGAAGCTGATAGTGCACTTTATGCAGCGAAAGAGAATGGTCGAAACCAAGTAGAATCTGCAAAAAAGGATAATATCGTGTCTTCCATGGTTGCATATAATTAAATATAGCTGAATTGAAACGCTTGAAAGGTTAGTCTTTTCAGGCGTTTTTATATGCATAAAATTCGTAATGAAGCAGTCAATAATCTATAAAAGTTAAATAATTCAGATTTTATTAAATAATCAATAAAAATAGGTTGTTATTAATTTTTAGTACAGATAATATTTATTTATTAACATAATGGAAGAGGTAAAACTGTGGAATTCCTGACCGTACATTTTCTGTTTAATCTATCTCTATTGATTGTTTTCCTATTTTTTTGTGTATTGTGGTCTGAGAAATCAGATGAAAAGTATATGTACCGGGAAACAGCTACATTGTATTTTATCGTTTCTTTGGTGTTATGTTTTGTGTTTTCATACCGCTTAACCGAGGATATGTTATTAGATTTGCGAATTGTCCCTTTTTTGATAGGGGGGCTCTATATGGGGATAAGTCCGCTATTGGGTCTAGTGCTAATTATTATTCGGGGATTTTATGGAATTGATATTGGATTCTATCTAGCCTTTTTATTTTACGGGATATTCAGTTGGTTAATATGGTACATCTCTCCTTGGTTTTTGAGACTGTCATCTAAATGCAGAATACTTTTTTCTGTAGGAATGACTTTTTTGATAAGTTTGCTTTTTTTAATGGGTATTGAAATTCTTTCTCCACCCATACATACTTTAGATTTTTGGTTTGCTTATCTTTTTGTGCCGCCACTTGGCGTTGCCATGATTTCTTATATCATCGAGTGTATTAGAGGAAATATTCTTCTTCGTCAAAGTTTGGTAAAAGCAGAGAAATTGGAGGCTGTTGAACAGATGGGTGCCGCCATTTCACATGAGATTCGTAATCCACTGACGTCTGCTATGGGTTTTGTACAGCTTTTGGAAGATGATCAACTTGATTTGGATAAGAGAAATCAATATCTCGCCATCTTAAAAGAGGAGTTACAATCAGCCGAAAATGTCATAAAGGATTATTTAACATTCTCTAAACCGACAATTGAATGCGTCGAAGTATTTCAAGTGGAAGAAGAGCTTAATCAAATACTGAAATTATTGCAACCGTCCGCAAATTGGAACTCAGTAAAAGTGGTAAGTGACTATAATTCTTTAAATTATATACAAGGTGATTGTCAAAAATTTCATCAATGTTTTGTCAATGTTATCAAAAATGCGATTGAATCAATGCCAAATGGAGGCACGTTATCGGTTTCCTCGCAATCAAATTCTACTCATGTGACCATTAAGATTCAGGATACAGGAGTGGGAATGACGAAAGAACAAATTGAACGTCTAGGTGAGCCTTATTATTCAACGAAAGGTGATAAAGGGACGGGCCTAGGAGTAATGGTTGCAAATAGTATTGTCAAGGCAATGAATGGAACGATTCAAGTTAAAAGTAAAGTGGGAGCAGGAACAATATTTACATTTAATTTTCAATTGTATACGTAATGTAATTCAATTGGTCCACAAGTCGCTGCACATAAAATTTCTGGGATTATTCTATTTATCTCAAGTAAATGATGAATATCGTATCATTCCTTTTCATAGAGTTGATGGATGCAACCGAAATGGAGAGTGACGAGTGGATGAGGAATTGGAAAAGAAAAAGTGCTAGTGTAGCAGTATTATTTGTACTTTTATTGGCGTTTCTAGTACCAAACGCTGCAGCAAACACGGACTTAGTTCGTTATTTGGCATTGGGAGATTCCCTGGCAGCTGGAGTAACCCCAACCAAAGGGATTGATAAAGGATACGCAGATTATGCGGCTGGTTATTTGCAAGGGGAAAAGATGTTAGAGAGTTTTACCAAAGATTTTTCAATGCCTGGTGATCGAACGGATGAATTACTGACGAAATTAACGACAAGTGCCCAATTACAAGCAGCCGTACAAAAAGCCAATACAATTACGATTTCAGCAGGAGCAAATGATTTATTAAAAGAATCCAAGGTGGACCCTGTTAAAAAAGTCTTAATTATTGACGAAACGAAAGTGCCGGCGACTTTGCAAAAAACAGCTTTGAACTACACATTGATTTTACAGACAATCAATAAATTGAATCCAGATGCAAAAGTGTATGTTGTGGGTTATTATTTCCCATTCCCGTATATAGCAGACGAGCAAAAACCTAAGTTAATTCAATTAACGCAGACGTTGAACAAAACCATTGAGCTAGCATCTGTTGCTCAAGGAGCTAAGTTTGTATCAATTTATGAAAAGTTTGGAAATGATCCAAAGAAATACTTACCGAACCCACTAGACATTCATCCGAATGCTGAAGGGTATAAAGTGATAAGCGAAGCATTGCTTGCAAGTTTTGCGGAGGCACAAGTAGCGGCAAAAGACGTTCCTGCAGGCCACTGGGCTGAAAAAGAACTAAAATTACTACTTGCCAGCAAAGTTTTCAAACTGGACGATCAAGGCAATGTTTACCCGGATAGAGCCATTACAAGAGCTGAAGTAGCGAACATTTTGTTTGGATTACTACCTATGACAACATCGGTGCCAGCGGATCCGGGATACGAAGATGTGCCTGTTACGCATCCATCCTATATGGCAATTGCTAAGTTGACAGAGGCTGGCATATTTGCGAAAAGCACATCTTTCAATCCTGATGCACCTTTAACTCGAGTACAGCTTGCTAAAGTCGTTTCTTTAGCTTTTGATTTAGAAGGAGACGGCACAACACCAGTCTATAAAGATATTAATGAAAAGTATTGGGCGACACCATACATTAGTGCCATGGCATCCAACAAAATCATGCATGGATACAGCAACGGAACTTTTGGTTTACACAAAGAAACAAATCGCGCACAATTTGCCGTCATTTTATTCCGGATTCAAGCGCAATTAACAGCTCAATAAAATAAAATGGTCGTTCCCGGGTTTAAGGGAACGACCATTTTTCATTTAAATATTGGGTAAATAAAGAGGAATTTATGGTGTATAAAAATTCTCAGTGTAGTAGGGCTGATTCTCTTCGTTAAACGCTACGCCAACTCCAAGCAATTGAAAGTCGCTTTTTAAAAGATTTTTGCGATGGCCGATTGAATTCATCAATCCTTCATGAGCAAAAATACTACTGGACTGACCATAAGCTAAATTTTCTCCAGCTACAGAATAATTAATGTTATCCATCGTCATGCGGTCAAACGGAGATTGTCCAGCTAAATTTGTATGACTGAAATAATTTTGTTCCGCCATATCAAGACTGTGTTTATAAGCCGTTACTCTTACTTTAGACTCCCATTTCAAAGGTGGTACACTATGATGGACACGTGCAGCATTTGTCAGATCAAATAATTGGAATTCAAAACCTTTTTGTAATTCCTCACTTGTGTTACCGTATAAAGCTCCTTTTTGATTTTCCATATTTTCCGAAATAATTTGAATGGCTGTGACAGTGTTTTTTTCATGAACGTCATAAAAAACAGTGACATAAACATTTTCAATTAAATAGGTATCCATCTCTCCATCAGAATTCAAAAGGTATCGGACGTTGCCTTTTTGAATGTATTGGATTGGTTTCCCTAAAGCTTGATGAACGACAGATTTTGGACTGTTCAACTTGAAACCGTAGGATGACGCAATCAAGTCGTTATTCGTAAATAACCCGTTTACTTGTTGACCTTCATCGAACGAAACCATTAAAAAGTTTTGATAGTCTGTATGATAGGTATGCCATTCGGTGCCATATTCGTTTTTAGTTATCCGCTTTGCTTTGCCGAGTTCAGCATTAACAATTTTCATGTTATCCCCAATTTGTATGTTGTGGACGGAGAATAAACCTTCGGTAGGAGTCGCCAAAGCCGGTTTTTCTACTTCATTGACAGGCGCATACTTTGTTTCGCCGGCTTCCATAGTCAACCTTACAGGTATGGTAGCAACCTTCTTAGATAAATCATCGATAATGGGCTGCTCTTTTAAATATTCGAATCCTTGAATTACTTGTGCATCAATCTGATCTAAAAATGATACATCTACAAAGCCACTGACTGGTTTTTCCCATAGTGGACTTGTTAAATATGCTGCAAAAAGTAAAGTGAGGATTAATTTAATGTAGCCCAAATTTTGTTCCACCCTTATCGTCAAATTGTATTCTCGTAACTGGAAAATACTTGTTATTTGACAGTATATCCAGCGAACCCTGGATGAATACGTGATAAGTAGCTGTTTCTTTAAAACAATATGAAAATGTAGTGTAAAGCATTAGAATAATAGTATTACAAGAAAGATATGGGTGTATGATGGAATCGATTATGAGATATATACAAGACATGGGCTTTTATATGGTATTGATATTACCAGTCATACTAGTGGTCCGTATCATTCAAATAAAAAGGAATCATAAACAAGTTGTACTCATACGGGAATGTGGAATTGTTCTGTTTTTCATGTTCTTGGCGGGGTTGTTGTCCCAGACAATTTTACCTTCAATGAGCAATCACAGCGGGGAAATGCACTTTGTAAATGGAGATCATCAAGCCATTAACCTGGAACCATTCCGTGTCTTGGTTGAAACGTATAATGCCATTAAATATCTGAACTTGTGGCAACCGTTTTTTATCAATTTTATTGGTAATATTGTTATGTTTCTTCCTATTGGCTTTTTTCTACCGTTGTTATGGAAGAAATTCAATCGTGCCTGGAAAGTAATCGCGGCAGGATTCCTTCTGTCATTAGCCATTGAAATTTTACAGCTACCCCAAATGCGAAGCAGTGACGTAGATGATTTATGGTTAAATTCATTGGGGACGGCCATTGGCTATATATTGTTTAAAAGTTCTCCAAATTTATTAAAGAAATGGTTTAAGATTTAGAGCCCTGGGTATATATTGTATGAGTCTAGAAATTAAGGAGTTTGACAGTATGATCCCACCAGTAGAAACAAAAATGGACGGTAAGAAAATGACCGTTATAGATGATTTAGTGGAACATGGCGTATTTAAAGTTGAAGGAAGACAATTATATGAACTATCCCTATATGAATTATTAAAAGAACATATGGAAAAAGCAGAGTAATAATGTGTCAGAGTCGCAGGAGCAATCCTGTTACTCTGGCTCTTTTTGTATACGGGATAGTGAATTTTTTTCATAAAACAGATATAAAGTGACATTTAAATTAATTATGGAAGAATGCTATAATTTTAGATTGAAGCGAAAAATAACTGATAGATTAAGGTGTCGGAAAACGAAATCTTTTGGGAGGTTTTTTCATGAATCAAGCGAAGCGTAAAAAACGAATAAAAGATTGGCTCGATGAGGCGACGATTGCAGATATGCAAGAAAAAATGTCATGCAACGAAATCACATCAGAAGATCTTGTTTTCATGTATTTAGAAGTTATTGCTGAAAAAAATCCAAATTTAAATGCAATCCTTGAAGTGAATACAAAAGCTCTTCAGATTGCCCAAGCACTGGATGATGAACGTGCTGAAAAAGGACCACGTTCCATGTTGCATGGAATTCCGATTTTAATAAAAGATAATATTGAAACAGGAGACAACTTACATACAAGTGCAGGTTCTTTGTCACTCGCGAACCATTATGCGATGAAAGATGCGACGATCGTGCAGAAATTACGCGATGCCGGCGCAGTTATTTTAGGGAAAACCAATATGACGGAATGGGCAAATTTCATGTCTGACCACATGACAAATGGATTTAGCTCACGCGGAGGCCTGGTGAAAAATCCATACGGTCCTTTTGACGTGGGAGGCTCCAGTTCTGGTTCAGCTTCAGCAGTTGCTTCAAATTGTGCGGCTGCAGCCATTGGCACAGAAACGTCTGGTTCCATTTTAAATCCTGCTGCACAAAACGGACTGGTCGGATTGAAACCGACAGTCGGTAGCATAAGCAGGGCGGGAATTATTCCTTTATCTCATACGCAGGATACTGCAGGACCAATGACTCGCACGGTCGAAGATGCCCTTCATATTTTTACAGAGATCATCGGAGAAGACAGATTGGATCCCATCACACGGAAAAGTCGTCATTTAGAAGATGTTGAATGGGACAAGTGTCTCGATTTAACAGGATTGGCTGGAAAAAGAATTGGTATTGTCAGATCAATATTCGAAAATGAAATATCTTCTGAGTTGGCAGAGATGTTTGAACAGAAAATCGCCGTTTTGAGAGAATTGGGCGCTGAAGTTATTGACGGTGTGGAACTGGGATGCAAAGAGGATGATTTGGGGTACGCTGTACTTACACATGAATTTAAAGCGGATTTGAATGGCTACTTGGCCAATACTCATCCTTCTAATCCAATCCGTTCGCTTGCCGACGTTATTCAATTCAATAACGAGCATCCGGAAGAAACCCTTCAATTCGGTCAGGTTCTACTCGAAAAATCTCAATTGACTTCAGGAACACTGACAGAAAAAGCTTATATTGAAGCGTTAGAACGCAATCGGTATTTGGCTGGTGAAATTGCATTGAGTAAATCATTAGATGACTTGGAACTTGATGCTTTAGTCTTTCCGCAAGATCATGGATGCAGTATAGGGGCTGCCGCAGGTACTCCTTCTATCACAGTTCCGGCTGGTTTTTCCAAAGCAGGAGAACCATTTGGCATCACTTTTTCAGGCAGAGCTTGGAGTGAGCCAATGCTTATCACGATGGCATATGCATTTGAACAAAAAGTAAATGCTCGGAGAAAACCGTAATTCACGGTACAATATAAACACAAACTATGTTTTTTTGGAAAAGAGAGTTGATATCACAATGACAACAAATTCATTTTTACCTATATTACTTGGTTCTGATATGAATGCTTATGGAATGGCACGAGCTTTTCACGAAGCTTATGGATTGAAGCCGCTAGTCCTTGGACGCATGAACTTATCAGCAACACAAGATAGCAAAATCCTGGATTTTCAGGTAATTCCACGCTTAAATGAACAGGACGTATTCGTACCTGCGCTTATTAAAGTAGCGGGTGAACATGCCGATAAAAAGCTATTGCTTCTTGCATGTGGCGATGATTACGCAAAATTAATTATTAAAAATAAAGAGCAGTTGCTTCCTTATTTTGCAGTGCCGTACATTGATGAAAAATTAATGGATCGCATCGTACTAAAAGAAAATTTCTATAACATTTGCGAGCAGTACGGATTTGCTTATCCAAAAACGTCACTTTGCACATATGAAACAAAGGATTCGTTTACGATTGACTTTATGTACCCGATTATCATTAAAGCATCAAACTCAGTAGCGTACTGGAACTGTTCATTCCCTGGAAAGAAAAAAGTGTTTGTCGCTCACGATGAAGCAGAAAAGAATGCCATTATCGAAGCAATATACAGTTCATCTTACAAAGATAATTTAACCATCCAGGAATTCATACCTGGCGATGATTCCTACATGCGCGTATTGAACGCATACGTTGGGAAAGACGGTAAAGTAAAACTCATGTCACTTGGGAATCCAATCCTGGAAGAACATTCTCCGGAAGGAATCGGAAGCTATGCGGCAATCATCAATACGTTTGATGAAGCATTGCTTGACCGAGTTCGTGTATTCCTCGAAGATATCGGCTACACTGGCTTTGCGAATTTTGATATGAAGCTTGATTTACGGGATGGGGAATACAAACTGTTCGAAATTAACTTGCGAAATGGCCGCAGTAGTTACTATGTAACGGCAAGTGGACATAATTTGATGAAATACGTGGCAGACGATCATATGCTTAATATTCCACAAACCTTAACATATGCGAAGGACAAGCATTTATGGATGATTATCCCTAAAGGCGTGTTGTTCAAATATGCTCAAAACGAGCAGTTGAAACAAGAAGCTAAAGAGTTAATTGCCGAAGGTAAAGTAACGAATCACTTATTTTACAAAGAAGATTATAATCCGAAACGTTGGGCTAAATTGACGCTGAATAATTTAAATTACTACCGCAAATATAAAAAATACTTCAACAACAAAGGTTTGTCATAAGTTATGAAGACGAAAATATTAGGCATCATTGGAGGGGTGGGTCCCCTGGCTACGATGTTGCTTGGAGAAATGATTGTTAAACGCACGAAAGCGAAAACAGATCAACAGCATGTCAACATGGTGATTACCAATAACACAGCTATACCTGACCGTACAACCTATATTTTAGACCGTTCGAAAGCTAACCCGGTGCCTGTGATGATTTCAGATGCTTTGAAACTGAAATCGATTGGCGCCGAAGTATTAGCCATTCCGTGCAATACTGCGCACTCTTTTTATAAAGAAATTCAACAAGGAGCAGGCATTCCTGTTTTACACATGATTAACGAGACCGCAAAACGTGCGGCTCAAATTGGTGCGAAAAAAGTAGGGATTCTTGCAACTACGGGAACATTGACAGCATCCGTTTACCAACTGGCTTGTAAAGACGCTGGCATACAACCGGTTGTACCGGATGAGGAAACTCAGAAGTTGGTCATGTCAGTTATATACGATGACGTCAAAGCAGGGCAACCTGTCGATTTCCTAAAGTGGCAGCAAATTATTAACCAAATGAATGAACTTGGATGCGATCATTTAATACTTGGCTGTACAGAGTTGTCAATTGTTAAAAAAGAACTGAATCTTGATGACAAATATATTGATTCATTAATGGTATTAGCGGAAAGTGCCATACTTTCATGCGGCTACGAATTGAATGATTAACCTATCACTGTCTCTTCATTGAGACGGTGTTTTTTTATGGGAAAAAACGACTGAATATATCTGTAAAAGGCTGAATATAGCGATTTGTGGTACACTAGGAGCATGTATTTATAAAGGTGGAATAACCCATGACATTTATCGAAAACTTAAAACCAGAACTTCAAAATAAATGGAAATTTGAATATGAAATGCCTGTCCAATCTCAATTAATCCCTCATATGCTTGAAGGAAAAGATGTAGTAGCACAATCGCCAACAGGTTCAGGGAAAACATTGGCTTATGTATTGCCGATACTGAATCAAGTGGATGGTGCTATTCAAAAAACACAAGCGCTCATCGTTGCCCCTTCGCAGGAACTATCTATGCAAATTGTAGAAGTATTACGTGAGTGGACTGCTGACACCGACATTACTGTAGCTCAACTAATTGGAGGAGCAAATATGGCTCGTCAGTTAGAGAAATTAAAGAAAAAGCCAACAATTGTCGTAGGCACACCAGGACGTTTAAATGAATTAGTCAAATCAAAGAAACTTAAACTGCATGATATACGACATATTATATTAGACGAAGGCGATCAGCTATTGGCCCGTGAGCATCGTGGAATCGTCAAGTCACTTATCGATGGTTCGAACCATGACAGACAAATCGTAGTCGTTTCAGCAACAATTACTGAAGAAATCGAGCTGGTTGCAAGTCGTATGATGAAAGAACCGATTCGCATCCATGTCACTCATGAAGAACTCCCTGCGCAAGGAAAAGTAGTGCACGCCTTTGTCAAAGTAGAAGAGCGCGACAAAACTGATTTATTGCGCCGCCTGGCACACCTAGAAGGCATGCGCGGACTAGCATTTGTTAATAATTTAGATCAATTATTGATGAAAGAAACGAAACTGAAATTCCGTGATGCAAAAATCGTTGCCCTGCATTCAGATATGAAAAAAGAAGAACGCAAGCAAGCACTTGCATCATTCCGTAAAGGTGAAGTAAGTATTCTAATTGCAACGGACATTGCAGCACGTGGTCTTGATATTGAAGGATTGACTCATGTCATTCATGTCGACGTTCCGCATGCAATTGAACCTTACTTGCACCGTTCAGGCAGAACAGGCCGTGCAGGTGCTGACGGGGAAGTACTGTCTTTATTAACTTACAAAGATGAAAAGAATTTTAAAAAATGGACGAAAGAATTGCCATCAAAACCCGTACAAAAAGTATGGGATCAAGGCCAATTGATTGAAGGGTCCTCAAAAACGGTGCAACAAAGGGGGAAAAAGAAATGACATTTGAAGAGAAATTAGCCGAATATGCAGATTTGGCTATTCGCGTAGGAATCAATGTCCAACCTGGTCAATATGTATTAATTAATACAACGACTGATACCCTTGATTTTACGCGATTGGTAGTAAAGAAAGCTTATGAAGCGGGAGCCAAACGAGTCCATGTGAATTTTTCGGATGGACCGACAAACCGTGCTTTTTATGACTTGGCACCAGAATCTGAAATGCACGAATTTCCTGCATGGATGGTCACGCAACGGGAAGAATTGATTGATCAGCAAGGTTCTTTGTTATGGATTGATGCTGAAGATCCTGATTTGTTGGCTGGCGTACCTGCAAAACGTATTTCTGATCAACAAAAAGTAGCAGGCCGTGCATTGGAAAAATATCGCGCATCTGTTATGTCAGATAAAATTGCTTGGTCTATCGTAGCGATTCCTTCTGAAATGTGGGCAGCAAAAGTATTCCCTGATTTGCCAAAAGAAGAACAGCTACCTACTTTATGGGAAACTATTTTTAAAACGGTGCGTATTGGCGAAGGAACTGCTGTTGATCAGTGGAAAACGCATATCCGTAATTTGGAATCACGTGCTACAGCCTTAAATGAAAAGAGTTTCAAGAAAATCATCTACAAAGCTCCAGGCACTGATTTGACGATAGAATTGCCAGATAAACATATTTGGATGACGGGAGCCAGCAGAACACCTAACAGAACGGCGTTTATTGCCAATATGCCGACTGAAGAAGTGTATACAGCTCCACTGAAATTCGGAGTAAACGGCTATGTCCGAAATACGAAACCACTCGCTTATCAAGGTAATATCATCGATGGATTTACGTTAACGTTTGAGAATGGAAAAATCATCAAAGCGCATGCAGAAGTCGGGAATGACTTGTTGCAACAACTTATTCAAAATGACGAAGGCTCAGCTTATCTAGGGGAGCTGGCATTAGTTCCACACGAATCGCCAATTTCATCTTCAGGGATTTTATTCTATAACACACTGTTTGATGAAAACGCGTCAAACCATTTAGCAATCGGTGAAGCCTATCCAACTTGTGTCGAAGGTGCACGCGACCTAGAAGAAGCACAACTTCGTGCTTTAGGGTTAAATACATCCATCACGCATGAAGATTTCATGATTGGCAGTGCAGAGATGGACATTGATGGAGAACGCGAAGATGGAACAATCGAACCTATATTCCGCAAAGGCAACTGGGCATTTTAAGGTGAGATCATGAAAAATTCAAAATGGTCTTTTGTGTTGTTCAGCCTGGTGTTATTTTTAGTGCCTTTACAGACAAGTGCACAAGTATTTGGTCCAGTTTCATATGTAGCTCTCGGGGACTCTCTGGCTGCTGGTCAAACCCCAACCCGTGAGATTGATACGGGTTACAGTGACTTAATTGCTCTAGAAATCGCGCGAAATCAACCTTTGGCTTTCTACTCCAAAGATTTAGCGTTTCCTGGCTTTACGACTGCTGATGTGCTGAAGCGAGTCCAATCGAAAGAAGCGAAACCTTTGTTGCAAAATGCGAATGTCATCACGATATCTGCAGGAGCAAATGATCTTTTAAGATTAATAAAATCAGATGCAAAGTCTGGTTCACTGTCATTTCAGCAAATCCCGGCCGATTATTCATTGAACAGTGTCCGAAAGAATATGAAGACTATACTTACTGAGCTGAAAAAGACTGCACCAAAAGCTGAAATATATATCATGGGTTATTATTTTGCCTACCCGCACGCCCGTGACTCACAAAAAGTCGGCACGGCGAAACAACTAACAAAACTAAATGAAATTTTGGCGAAAGAAGCAAAAGAAGCTGGTGTGAATTTTGTGTCAGTAGATGCGGCTTTCGGAGATGATGCAATCGGTAAAGTTCCTAATCCGGCAGATGTACATCCCAATGCTGAAGGATACAGAGCAATGGCTAATAGTTTTTTCAATGTCTACGCAAAAGGTGGCATGCAGGTGACATCGGGTGAGATTCCTCCGGCAAATCCGCTGACATTTGAAGAAATTATGCAAGATCGTCAAGGGGCATTAGAAGAGGGAGATCAATCTGCCACTTTGCCATCTTCTTATATTGATGAAGAATTTATAGCAGTGACCGAAATAAAACCCATCATATAAAAAAAGTTGGAACTCAGATTAATGAGTTCCAACTTTTTATTTGCGTGGAAATGTAGTTGTTGATGTTGTTGAGTTTTTTCTTGAATCCATTACTTTTTTCACGATTGGAATAATGATTGGTGCAAACTTTACAGCTGTCTTAATTAAGCTACCGATTCTCATGTATATCGCTCCTGTCAGTGTTGTATACTCTTTTAATTCCCGTATGGAGCCCAAGGTAAACCTATTGCAGTACTTTAATTCCCTGGATGATATTCCAGATTAGTACAATAAGAGACAGAATACCGTACACAATCATGAACAAGAATGGCAGTCCGGCAGTAAAGAAATTAAATGATGTGCTTGGATTCATAGTACCATCAACGGTCGTGCTGAACATGGCAACGGAACCAATCATCAAAACAATGAAACCAACAATGCCGAGCGCTACCGGAATCAAATGAGATAGGAGGGAACGTTTTGCATGATACTTAACCTCTACTGTCGGTGATATGAAATAAACGATTAATGGCAATAAGAATGGAGCGAATAAAATACTAAAATAACATAATGCGGATAAAATACGCTGATTATCCATACATACTCCTCCTTCAAACTTCTTACCATTAATACGTTACAAGCTTATTGATGGTTTCAAACCAATGCGTGTTTCGTTAAAATATCTGCATATTGTTCAACGGAGGATATTAACACGTACTCACCTGGTCCGTGCCAGTCATCACCGCTTGGACCGAACTCAATTGCTCCTGCACCCGTTTTCGCATAGTAACGCGTATCGGCCGCACCATGCTGTCCAAACAATACAGCATCTTTTTGTGTAACTTCCGCAGTAACGCCGGCAAGTGATTGCACAAATGCATTATCTTCAGTTGTTGTAATTGCCGGAGTTTTGCCGCCCGGTTTAACGATATTAGCAGGATTGATTGATTGTGCAAGTTCAGTCATTTGCTCAATAATCTCTTCCCATTTTTGACCTGGAACAAAGCGTATATCGTAAGCAACATCACATTGATCAGGGACCATATTGTATCGGTCACCTGCTTGAATTTTTGCCAAGTTTATAGAAGGATATTCGTAATAAGGGTTGCTCACTTTTGTAAAAGGCAAGGTTTTTAACTGCTCATTGAATTTGTAGGCCGCTTCAATCGCATTCGTGCCTTCCCAGGGGCGGGAACCGTGAGCTGCTTTTCCGAATAGTGTTACATTCGCGTGAAGGATGCCTTTAGATTGAACACTTAATTTCAGATGAGTAGGTTCTCCACAAATAACGAAATCACCGGTTCGTCCGATTTCTACAAGGTGTCCAGATGTTTTTCTGCCTCCCGTTTCTTCATCAGTAACAATATGCAAAACAATACGTTGCTTCAGCTGTTCTCTAGCTGAATAGATACGACGGAACGCTTCCATCATGGCAGCTACGCCAGCTTTCATATCTGCGGAACCACGACCATATAGGCGATCTCCTTCTATAATCGGATTGAATTGTTCGATTTTTCCAGGTACGACATCAACATGTCCATTCCATACGATGGTTGTTGGACCTTGTCCGATTTCTGCGTGAATCATCAATCGTCCTTCATTCTCTAATACTTCATGTGTTATTTCATGACTATCCAGCCATTTTGAACAGAATCGAAGTGCGTCGTTTGCACCTTCCTCAGTATCACTTTTAATCGCCACTAGATTTTTCAATAATTCGATCATACTCTTCACTTCCTTAATAAATTTTGTATTTTCAGTATACAGACCACTGTTCTAAAAGTCACAGAACTAGCGAATGCCTCTTGCTTCTCTTTCCCTCTTTAGTTACAATTAACCCGTAATATCAAAATTAGATGTATTTACCACAAGGGGAGCCTGTAATGGCTGAGAGTGAGCGAGGAACGTTCTAACCCTTTGAACCTGTAAGTTAATGCTTGCGCAGGGATGTGGATAGAAACCGACTTCAACGATGTCAGGCTCTGTCCTTGATATCGTTTTTTTATGGTTTTTTTCACCCTGACATGCGATTAGCAGTACATCGCAAAAAGGAGGAAGAAAGATGAATCGAAGTAAATTGTTATTATTAATTGAAGTGGCTATTTTTGCAGGAATCGGATTGGTGTTGGATATGCTTTCTATTAACCTATGGTTTCAGGGAGGATCCATTAGTCTTGTCATGGTGCCAATCGTATTAATGTCTATTCGATGGGGGCTAGTGGGAGGTTTGAGCACGGGTCTGATTATTGGAATCCTTCAAATTTTAGCGGGAAGAGCTTATATTTTATATCCTGCCCAAGGTTTCCTGGATTATTTTATTGCGTTCACAGTTGTTGGCTTAGCAGCGCTTGTCAGACATAAAGTATTACAAGCAAGAAATGAGCAGCGAAAAGGAAAAATGATTACTTATATCGTATTAGGAGCTGTTTTTGGAGGGCTCTTCCGTCTCATTACACACGTAATTGCAGGAGTTATTTTCTTTTCTGAAGCTGCAGAAGGCAAGAATGTTTGGATTTATTCGCTGGTTTATAACGGCGGTTATATGATTCCTTCGATTATTTTGACAGCAATTGTGTGCTCCATCATTTTCGTTGCTGCACCTCGTCTTATTGAACATCGCAATAACGTTTGATTTAAAGATATCTCTTTGTCGGTCTGAATCCTTTAGGTTGGTAAGACTGGGTTTAAGTGGACAGAAACTGTTTGCGAATGGAAGAAAAGAGCTTTGAATAGACGAAAACAAAGTCTGAGTGGACAAAAATTAAAAACCCTGCATGTGTAGTCACTTAAACAATCGATTAGCTTAACTTATCTTCAGCGCATACTTTACAAGAGGTTTTCCAAATGTTCAGAATGATTTTGGCAAATGGGAAAGCATCTTTTCTTGTGGTATAGTATGGGGTAGATAATTTGAGGAAGAAAGGGTTTTACGAATATGATTGCAAAAACTACTGAAGACTTTGAGTCGTTTAAAATTATAGGTCGCATCGTGGCCGAGATTCGCGATAAAATGCGAGCTGCAACAAAACCTGGTGTGACTACAAAAGAACTTGATGAAATCGCTGGTCATATGTTTAAAGAAAAAGGGGCTATCTCAGGTCCTAAAGGGGAATACGATTTCCCAGGGTACACATGTATCAGTGTAAATGAAGAAGTCGCACACGGTATTCCTGGTTCTCGTGTCATTAAAGATGGAGACCTTGTCAACATTGACGTTTCCGGATCATTTAATGGTTATTTTGCAGACACAGGGATTTCTTTTGTAGTGGGTGAAGGCCATGCTAAGAAAGAAAAGTTATGTGAAGTGGCAGAAACCGCATTTAACCGTGCGATGTTGAAAGTGAAAGCTGGCGCTCGTTTGAATCAAATCGGTAAAGCCGTAGAACGCGAAGCGAAGCAAAACGGTTTTACGGTCATTATGAACTTAACGGGTCACGGTATCGGAAAATCATTGCATGAAGCTCCTCAGCATATTTTGAACTACTTTGATGCATGGGAACCTACTATATTAAAAGAAGGTATGGTTTTAGCGGTAGAGCCTTTCATCTCGGAAAAAGCGGAACATATCGTGGAGTCTGGTGATGGTTGGACTTTCTTGACACCGGATAAATCACTGGTTGCACAGATTGAGCATACAGTCATCGTCACAAAAGATGCCCCAATTCTTATTACTAAAATCGATTAATCATACAAAAGACCAACTGCTACGAACGAGCAGTTGGTCTTTTTTTGATGAATAGGATGCCAGCCAGCATGAAAGCACTCAAGAATAGTGCTGCTGTTGAAACTAGTAATTCTTCGAAGCCATTTCGTACAGCAATTCCGATAAATGCCCAAATGAAGACTAATACATACGCGATATCGAAATGGTGGAAACGAATATGTAGTGCCAATGCAGTTCCGATAGTCATCATGATAACAGCCCAGAGTGGGTCACTCAAACCCCAGCCATTCCACTGATATACAGTTAAGACATAACTAATATTCGCAATCGTTGCAACACTGATCCACCCTAGATAAATAGATATTGGCAGTCGGCCAGTAAGGCGGTTATCTGAAACCGGATACGTACTGTATAGTAAAATTAATGTTACCAGGAAGGCAATCATCACAACGACCGTTAATAAGAAATATTCATAATGCCATAAAAAAATCCAGGCTATATTCAGAATGCAGCTGATGATAAATAGATTTGACTGCTTAATATAGGAAGCGTCAATTTCTTTACTCTTTTTCCACATGCCTACCAACCAAATGATCAACAATACATATATGACAGACCAAATCGAAAATACATAGCCTGCTGGTGTAAATAAGACCGGAAGACGATTGGAAATCTCACCAGTCGTTTGATTATTAAGGGGTAGGATATTTGCCAGTGCATTAATAGCAATCACACCAATTAGTGCGATGACCATAAGTGCGAAACGAACCACAGCGTACACCTCCTATTCAATAGTATAACGTCATAACTAAGCAACAACAAATGTCAATTTACCAAAACTTTCTGTAAAATGAAGATTAAAAGATTGGAGGGCTCTGCGTGGATGTTCAATTGGACGAGTTGAGTATGAATCAACGATATGAGAACAAGAAAGAGTATAAGAAAGAATTAAAACAGCTCCAATACGACATGTTAAACGTTCAACAACATTTATTCAACCAAAAAGTGGGACTGGTTCTGGTATTTGAAGGCATGGATGCAGCTGGTAAAGGGGGGGCCATTAAAAGGTTAACTGAAAGATTAGATCCACGTGGATTAATGGTTCACGCAATTTCAGCCCCACAAACCCATGAGCAAAGATACCATTATCTTCAACGGTTTTGGCGTAAGCTTCCGCAACATGGACAAATCGGAATTTTTGATCGTTCGTGGTATGGTCGCGTACTAGTTGAACGAATCGAAGGTTTTGCTAAAAAGCCAGAGTGGGAAAGAGCTTTCAAAGAAATTAAAGACTTTGAACGGACTCTTACAGACGAATCGTACATTGTAGTGAAATGTTGGTTACACATCACGAAAGAAGAACAATTGGATCGTTTTGAGGAACGCCGTAACGATCCCTACAAGCAATGGAAATTGACAGATGAAGATTGGCGCAATCGTGAAAAATGGTCAAATTATGTAATTGCCGCAGAAGAAATGTTCAAACAAACACATACGGAAAACGCTCCTTGGATTATTGTAGAAGCTAATGATAAGAAATATGCACGAACGGCTGTTTTAAAAAGCATTCTGGAACATATTATGCAAGTATGCAAAGAAAAAGGCATACCCGTTGCGAAACTGAATAACGATGTTTCGCAAGGCGAAGAAGCATGATATAATAGCGTAGTATTTTCGGAAAATTTAGAAAGACATGGGGGAAAAGATATTGACTACAAAGACGTACTCTGAAGTTTGGGATTTGGACGTATTTTTTAAAGGGGGAAGCTCCTCTCCGGAACTTCGAGAACATTTGAATGCTTTAACTGCAAAATTAGATGCCTTTGAAAAAACATTATCTACATTTGAAGTGCCAACTGGTGAATCAGACGCTGCTAAGATTTCTTCTATTATTGAAGAAACAAAACAAGTGGCTGAGAATTTATCACAAGCTGGAGCAGTTGTCGGCTGTTATCTCGCTCAAGATACGACTGATAAACAAGCGAACTTATTACAAGGAGAAATTGGCTCTTTAGGTGCTCGCTTTTCGTCATCCATGCTCGTTGTCCAACAACAATTATCAAAAACTGAAGAGACTCTCTGGACTTCTTTAATGAATGATGAGCAATTGAAAGAATTTGCTTTCGTATTAAATGAATGGCGTGATGAAGCAAAGGAATTGCTTTCTGAAAAAGAAGAAGACATGATTACCGCTCTTGGGGTAGACGGTTATCATGGATGGGGTCAGCTTTACGATTTATTGGTTGGTGACGTGAAAGTTCGTGTAACAGTGGACGGAGAAGAAAAAGAGTTCTCTGTAGGACAAGCGAGTAACTTAAGCTCTCATCCAGATGCAAAAGTCCGAAAAGAATCATTCGAAGCTCTTGAACAAGCATGGACAGCCAAAGAAGAGTTCTTTGCCAAAACATTGAACCATATGGCTGGATTCCGCTTGGCAGTATACAAAAAACGCGGCTGGGATTCAATCTTAAAAGAACCTTTGCAAATGAATCGCATGAAACAACAAACATTGGATGCAATGTGGGGCGCAATCACTGCACATAAAGCTCCTTTTGTTGAGTATTTAAAGCGTAAAGCTGAGCTTGTCGGAGCAGATGCCATGCATTGGTACGACTTAGATGCACCAGTGACAGAATCGACTCAGAAAGTTTCGTATCAGCAAGGGGCGGAATTTATTCTAAAACACTTCGGTAAATTTGGTCCGGAGCTTGAGAAGTTTTCCCGCCAAGCCTTTGAAGATGAGTGGATTGAAGCAGAAGATCGTCCGAATAAACGACCTGGTGGATTCTGTACCGGAATGCCTATGTCACAACAATCACGTATTTTCATGACGTACAGTGGCACAATGTCCAACGTTGCCACATTGGCACATGAACTTGGTCATGCTTTCCATTCATATGCACTTCGTCCTGTCCATTGGATGAATCGTCAATATGCAATGGGTGTAGCTGAAACAGCTTCCACATTTGCTGAAATGATTGTAGCCGATGCTGCCGTTAAAGAAGCGACTACAGCAGATGAAAAATTGGCATTGCTTGAAGATAAGATCCAACGCAGTGTAGCGTTCTTTATGAACATCCATGCACGCTTCCTATTTGAAACTCGTTTTTATGATGAGCGTAAAAAAGGAATTGTTTCGGCAGCGCGTTTAAATACATTGATGGAAGAAGCACAACGTGAAGCATTTGGAGATGGCTTGGGTGAAGTGCATCCACATTTCTGGGCTTCTAAATTGCATTTCTATATTACTCGTGTGCCGTTCTATAACTTCCCATACACATTCGGTTATTTATTCAGCTTGAGTATTTATGCGAAAGCTATTGAAGAAGGCAGCAGTTTTGAAGAAAAGTATATTGCACTACTTCAAGATACAGCTATTATGTCGGTTGAAGATTTAGCAATGAAGCATTTAGGTGAAGATATCACTCAACATGCGTTCTGGGAAAAAGGCATAGCACTTTGTATTAAAGATGTGGAAGAGTTTCTGTCGTTAACTTCATCTAAAGGGTGATTTTCAATGATTTTACTGGAAGGCCATACTTGCTTTTTACGAACATTAGATGAAAGAGATGCAGCAGAACTTACGAATCTTGTTTTCAAAAATCGACATTATTGGTCCATTTATGAACCGAGACATCAAGAGTCTTATTTCACAGTAGCTGTTCAAAGGGAAAAAATATTAGAATCAATGCACCATATGAAAAATCAACGTGAATTCAGTTTTGGGATTTATGATAGATATTCGAAGGAACTGATTGGCCATATTTCCATGTACAGTATTAAACGGCTACCATTTTCAAGTGCATTTATCGGATATTCAATCGATGAATTGAATGTGGGGAAAGGCGTTGCAACTGAGGCTGTCCAGCTTCTAGTGAAGTATGGAATGGAAGTAGTAGGGCTCCACCGGATTGAAGCGTATGTATCGCCGCGAAACGTCGGTTCAATACGTGTCTTGGAAAAAGCAAACATGCAAAGAGAAGGATTGCTCCGACAGCTATTATTTATTAATGGAGAGTGGGAAGATCATTACATCTATGCGGTTTTGGAAAATGATTATTGAAAAGGTAAGGCCGCTTGGCGGAAATGGCGTAAAATGATGAATGGCTGGTTTCTCAATTGAGAAACCAGTTTTTTTATGTCGATTTCCCGGGAAATATAGGATAGATTAGGCTGAAATGTTTACATATTTTTAAATCCGTCATATACTATGAATATAAATCCAATAAGAATAGTAGGTTTTAAAATGAGAACAATTCCGAAGCCTCTTGTGCTAGCAAATCAATGGACAATTGCATTATCAGTTGTCATTTCACTTATAACTCAATCGGCGTGGATATTATTCATTCCTTTAGTTTCTTGCCTTTTAAGTTTATTTACAGGATTCAATCCTGTTTTAGCTTTAGTAAAACAATTTTTATCAAAATCACCTGATCAATATGAACAAGAAGATTATGAACAACTTCAATTTAACCAATGGATGGCTGTAGGGTTTTTATTGGTGGCAACAATTAGTTTCTTTATGAATTGGAGTGTTTTGTTTAACATTGCGACCGTCATGGTAGGAATAGCGGCATTGGTAGCTATTATGGGATTTTGTATCGGGTGTTTCATACGCTTCCAATATCAGCAGTGGAATTATCGTCGCAAGAAATCAGCAGCACAATAATAAGAGCTCAGCATTTGTAACAAAAAAAGTCTGCCAATTCGCTTTGCATTGGCAGACTTTTTTTTATAACTCTTGATCTGTAAGAAATCTTACTTCGTCGTTACTTTTTAGCGTGCGAGGACCGATCTTCTGAAGCAGCATTTTAAAGTCATCACCCGTGACAGTATAAGTGTCTCCATCGACCTCGACTTGATAATTTTCTACTATTAATAAACCTGATTCGGTTTCTTCCAGTTTATTCGGTTCCATCCAAGGTTTAATATCTAAAGAATTGAATTTAATTTCAAGAGTTTCATCAATAAAGCTTAAAGTATTTTCACGATTCGATTCTTCATAAAAAATAATATTCTGTAAATCATCTACTTCTGCCTTGTATATTTCATTATCAGCCGCTTGACCAAATGAACAAGCCCCTAGAACTAAAGACAGACTTGAGAATAAAAGTATTTTATTTATCTTCTTCATGAAATACGCCTCCAATTTAATTCGTCAGTTATAATACGGAATAAATTGGAAATGGTTTCAAATATTTGATCAGTTTCAGGATAAGAATAATTAAATATGAACAGTAAAAGAACTGCAAATTCATATGTGAATTTGCAGTTCTTTTGTGTTGTGTTAAATAATTGATAAATTTTATACTTCCAGCATTGGGCTAGTGCATCTTATTCCACCAGCGTAAGTCTGCCGGTTGCGGGATCAATGACTAAGCCGTGAACAGGAACATCTTTAACCATTAACGGGTGATTACGGACCATATCCACGCTATGTTTAACACTTTCACTCACATCTTCAAATCCACGTAGCCATTCGTCCAGTTCCACACCGGAATAGCTAAGCATATCGATGGTTTCCCGAGAAATTCCCCGATCAATCATTTTTTGCAGCATGACTTCCGGCTTGATTGCACTCATTCCGCAATCGTAATGGCCGATTATGTAGATTTCTTCCGCCTGCAATTCATACACAGCTACTAGCAAACTGCGCATGATGCCGCCGAATGGATGGTTAATGATTGCGCCAGCACTTTTTACAATTTTCACGTCGCCGTTTTTAAAATTCATTGCCTTAGGTAATAATTCAAATAACCGGGCATCCATACATGTTAAAATCACTATTTTTTTGTCAGGAAATTTGGTTGTAATGAATTCTTCGTATTGTTTTTCAGCTACGAACTTTTCGTTAAAAGAGAGAATTTCGTTCAATAAAGTCATGGGTCTGTTCCTCCTTAATTATTCCCTTTCTTATTGTAGATGATTTTGATATGGTTTAGCCACTTTTATGACACATTCTATAGAAACAAGGAGATGTGTACCGTTTATCTTTTGAGTGGGACATAACTATTTACTACACTATAAGTATAAAGAAACATAAAGGATGAAAT
This sequence comes from Paenisporosarcina quisquiliarum, assembly GCF_027563315.1. Lineage (GTDB taxonomy): Bacteria > Bacillota > Bacilli > Bacillales_A > Planococcaceae > Paenisporosarcina > Paenisporosarcina quisquiliarum. The sequence continues at coordinate 40,109 of NZ_JAMKBJ010000005.1, read as the reverse complement.
ATATGAACCTATCATTGCTGAATGAAGCAGCCAAATTCCTTGTTCAGTATGGGGAGGAAAATGGGCTTTCAAAGGATACAATATCTGATCGACAACGGTGTGTCTCAAAGGAAATCAAATCGACTGGCACATATACACATACATTAGAAGAAATAACTTTTGGTGCAAAACTTGCTTGGCGAAATAGTACCAAATGTATTGGAAGGCTATTTTGGGAAACTCTCGATGTGTTTGATGCAAGGCATGTGGAATCACCAGATGAAGTAGCGCATTATCTTCATCAACATATCAAGCACGCAACAAATGCAGGGAAAATTCGTTCAACAATTACCGTTTTCCCGCCACTTAAACAGAATGAACCACAAAAAGTGCAATTGTGGAGTCCTCAATTGATTCGTTATGCAGGATATACATTAGACAATCATAAGGTCATTGGTGACCCTGCTTGTATTGAATTAACAAAGATTGCTCAAAAGATGGGTTGGAAAGGTGAAGGGGGTCCGTACGATTTGTTGCCTGTCATTTTTCAGTGGAAAGATGAGGTTCCAATCATGGTACCAATTACGAAAGAAGAGATTCTTGAAGTACAAATTGACCATCCCGTTCATCAAAACTGGGGTCCGTTAAATCTTAAATGGTATGCGGTGCCAATTATTTCTGATCGCTATCTTGAAATAGGCGGTTTACGTTATCCAGCGCCTTTTAATGGCTGGTATATGGAGACAGAGATTGCAGCAAGAAATTTTGTGGATTCTTACCGATACAACCGCTTGAGGGATGTTGCGGAACATTTGGGACTTGATACATCAAGTACTACAACGTTTTGGAGGGATAAAGCGCTTGTAGAACTCCAACACGCAGTGTACGCATCGTTTAAACAAGCAGGTGTACAGATTGTCGACCATTATACAGCTGCACAGCAGTTTCAAACGTTTCGTGATAAAGAAGAAAAACAACAAAGAGAAGTAAAAGGGGATTGGACTTGGCTTATTCCACCGGTTTCACCGGCCTTGACTCCGATATTTCATCAAGGAATTGTGAACGAAGAATTGACGCCGAATTTCTTTAAGCAAAAAAGATCGTCTTTATATAAAAAAATGAGTGAGATGACAGTATCATCTCACTCACACGGTTGCCCCTATCATTCTTGATTACCGGGCAACTTTTTGTATTTTATCCATCATAACCAATGAGCGACCAGTACCAATTGCAACAGACTCAAGTGGTTGAGGGGCAATATGAACAGGTACGGAAATCTCGTTAGATAACCATTCTTGCATACCTTTCAATAGGGCACCGCCACCTGTTAAAACAACACCTTGATCAACAATGTCGCCAGATAGTTCTGGTGGGCAGCTTTCAAGAGTTGCGCGAATTGCTTCTAAAATGGAAAGTAATGATTCTTTTAGAGTCTCTTGAACTTCTACCGAACTGATAGAAATAGTTTTTGGAAGACCTGTCATAACATCACGACCACGTACTTCCATCGTTTCCACTGTATGCGGAATCAAAGCGTAGCCTACTTCCATTTTAATTCTTTCTGCTGTGCGTTCACCAATCAACACATTGAATTGTTTACGGACAAAATGAATAATATCTTCGTCCATACGGTCTCCGGCAACTTTTACAGTGTTTGAGGATACGACGCCACCAAATGAAATAATTCCCACTTCAGTAGTACCGCCACCTATATCAACAATGACACTTGCAATCGGTTCACTAACAGGTAAATCCGCACCAATAGCGGCTGCTACAGGTTCCTCAATCAAATGCACTTCTTTCGCTCCACTGTTTTTCACAGCATCATGAATTGCGCGACGTTCTACAGAAGTTGCGCCAGAAGGTGTACAAACCATAACGTTTGGTTTGCGAACAGAGCTTCCCATTTTTTTACCTACTTTTTTCATTACCATACGTAACATATCAGTTGTTACATCAAAGTCAGCAATAACCCCATCTTTCAATGGGCGAATAACTGTAATGGAACCTGGAGTTTTCCCTATCATACTTTTAGCTTCTTCACCAAAAGCAACAACTTGTCTAGTTTTTGTATCCACCGCTACTACCGATGGTTCATTTAAAATTATGCCTTTATTTTTTGTATATACAAGGATATTAGCTGTTCCTAAATCAATCCCTAAATCAATACCTGAAAACATGCAGATTCCTCCTTAAAACGGTTTGCTTCCTTAGTATAGAGGATTTTAGTGTAGATGCCATGTGGTACTTAATGGGAGTTATCATTTGTTGCAGTGATTCATGGGACAAAAGGAGGGGGAAGGGGGCTATAAATAAGCATCAAGTTGCGGATTGTCACGCTGTTGTTATAACGGTGTAGTGGAAATGTAAACAAAATGTTAAATCATAACAAAAAGCAATTGTCCGAGGACAATTGCTTTTATATGATTAATATTTTGTATCTGGTTTAGGATCGATTACTTCTGCATCATGAGAAACTAATGCTCTACCCAAGAAATGCATAACGAATTGACCAGTAATAGCGATGATAATCATGAAGCCAACTACAGTTATTATCCCGATAGTCATAAGAACTCTCCTTTCTACTAACCTATTTTATTCAATAGTTATCAGTATACAGGAGGAAAGAGCATACTTGAAGGCATTTTCACGATTGTCGAAAATTGTTCATTAAATTGCCCAGTTACCCGCACGGAATACTGGTTCACGTGTACCATCTTCTAAAATTCCATCGATGTCCATTTTGTCAGAACCAATCATGAAGTCAACGTGTGTAATGCTTTGGTTTAAGCCGTTCTCCGCAAGTTCTTCTTGAGACATTTTTTTGCCGCCTTCAAGACAGAATGCATAAGCGCTTCCGATTGCAAGATGGTTTGATGCATTTTCATCATAAAGAGTGTTGTAGAAAAGTAATCCAGATTCAGAGATAGGGGAGTGGTGAGGAACTAAAGCCACTTCACCTAAATACTTCGCTCCTTCATCCGTGTCCACCAATTGTTGTAATACTTCTTGGCCTTCAGCCGCTTCCACTTTCACAATACGTCCTTTTTCAAACGTGATTTTGAAATCGTCGATGATATTGCCGCCGTAACTTAAAGGTTTAGAGCTTGAAACAACACCATCAACACCAGTTTTCAAAGGCACTGTAAATACTTCTTCAGTTGGCATATTTGCCATAAATGCATCGCCTTTTTCGTTAATGCTTCCAGCCCCACACCACAAATGGCCTTTAGGAAGTTCAATTGTAAGATCTGTTCCAGGAGCTGTGTAATGCAACTTGTGATATTTTTTCTCATTTAAATAATCAACTTTTTCATGAAGAGTCTCATCATGTTTTGTCCAAGCTTCGATAGGAGATTCAACATCTGCACGTACTGCTTTGAAAATTGCTTCCCATAAAGCTGAAACTTGTTCTTCTTCTGCAACTTCAGGAAACACTTTTGCAGCCCATGCTTTAGAAGGTGCTGCAACTACAGTCCAGCTGATTTTATCCGATTGAACGTATTGACGATATTTCGTAAGCGCTGTTCCAGCCGCTTTTTGGAATGCGGCAATACGAGAAGATTCAATCCCTTTTAGTAAATCAGGACTAGAAGACATAACGTTCATAAATGCAGCGCCTTGATCTGCTAGTTGCTCACGTTCTTGAACTTTCCATGCTGGGAATTCCTCAAAAGATGCACTTGGAGCCATTTCAAATTTTGTGCGAGTAATGACGTCATCTGACCAGTCCACATATACTTGCTTAGCTCCTACTTCATAAGCAGTTTTCGTCAATAAACGTACAAATTCTGGATTGTCAATTGATGCTGCAATGTACAAGCTTTGTCCAGGTTGAATGTTAACGCCAACTTTGACAGCTAACTCTGCATACTTCTTTAATTTCTCATTAAATGATGTCATTTGAATTTCTCCTTTGAGATACAGTCTGCTTCTATAGTAGCAATATTCGAAGCAGTAAATCAATTGCAATTTTCGTGAGACGAAAGAATGTTGCGATTTTTTTAAAACTTCGGTTTGCAATATCTATATCTTTAATTCGGGAACTTCAATCGCCTTTCTCGAATACCTTAAATAGAAAACAATGGGAGGTAATGAAATGTATCAGAATTTCAATCCATATGTTGCCCAAGTCAACCCTTGTCTAAGCCGTGCAGAATTGGAATTGCGTAATACGATGCGTTTACTATGGTCGCAGCATGTTTATTGGACAAGAGCGGCCGTCATCGCTTTGATTAATGATTCACCTGATCTCGATATAGTGCTGGCAAGATTGTTGCGTAACGCTCCAGAGATGGGAGAGGCACTTGTTCCTTTTTACGGAAAGGAAGCGGGAGACCGGTATGGAGAGTTAATAAAAGAACATTTGGTCATTGCAGCGGATTTGGTGAAAGCGGCCAAGGCAGGGGATACGAAAAAATTTGAAGCCATTGATAAAAAATGGTACGCCAATGCGGACGATATATCTGAGTTTTTGAGCATGATTAGTCCGTTTATTTCAAAACAGGATATGCAGGAAATGATGTATAAGCATTTGGAGTTGTTGAAAACGGAAACGACTTATTTGATTCAAAAGAATCATACAGCTTCAATTAATACGTTCGACCTCGTTGAATTACAGGCACTTCATATGGCAGATGAAATTTCGGAAGCAATCGTCAGTCAGTTATCCTGCACTCCTTATTATTAATATTTGATAAGTAAAAGGACACCGTTCAATATCGAATGGTGTTTTTTTGTATACTCAAAAGTTTTGCCTATCATTATTAGAGGAACTTAATAGGAAGGAGGGGATTCGCATGAAGACGGATGTTTTTATTACGGGTGGAGGCATTGGCGGGTTAACACTTGCCTTAAAGCTAGTGCGAGCTGGCATTGATGTTGTAATGGTTGAAAAATTACCAGGTAAACAACCTGTTTATAAAGGGGAATTGCTGCAACCCAAAAGTATGCAAATTTTTGATGGATTGCTGGTTTATGACGAAGTTGCCTCGAATGCCCAGATTATTGAAGTTCTCGATTTAATTGAACTGTCGAAATCATTGAAAGTAAAAGAACAATCGTTTATGGATTACACCGTCATCCCCGGTAAATATAATGCAGCGTACATGATTCACCATGAAGTATTAAAGAAAATCATACGGCAGGAAGCAGAGAAATATCCGAATTTCCATTATTTCAATGGGGCCTCATGTAAAGAAATTGATGTCACGACAGCTACCGTTCAAAAAGGCAAAGAACAATTTAAAGTGGAAGCGGATTTTTTTATAGGTGCAGAAGGTAGAGCTTCGGTCACACGCCAGGCAATGGGAATAAAAGTAGAGCCAATAAAATATAATCATCACTTTATAACGGTCACTTTCCCAAGACCTGCAAACTTTGTAGGGGGGCAAATATTTTCAAGCTACAATCGGTTTTTAGGGCTATTTCCTTTACCTGACGATCAGGTGCGGTCCGTCTACTTAATACCGGCGGGAGATTATAAGAAAATTAGAGAAAAGCCAATCGATCATTTTCATAAATTGTATACAGAACTTGCACCGTCCATTGATGGCTATGTTCAAAAGCTCGAAGACTGGTCGAAAATTCAGTTGATGATTCCCATCATGTATCATGTGGATTCTTATGTGAAAGGCAATAAAGCCATTATTGGTGACGCTGCACATGCGGTTCATCCCATGGCAGGTGAAGGCATGAATATGGCTATTCAGGATGCAGATATTTTAGGAGAACTGTTGGTGGATATGTACAAGACTTCTTCATTAAATCCATCGAATCTGAAGCACTACCAAAATGTTCGGATGGAACGCGCAGAATATCTGATCCAATTAAGTCATTTATCCGCCTTGGCCTATTCATTTCCTTTTCAGCCAGTCAGTTGGCTTCGAAGTAAAACGTTCGAACGGATGGAAGAAGACCCTGTCCTGCATTTCAAGCAAATGCTAAATGTTTCTGGTCTTGGGATGTGGAAAGAATCTGTTCGTGACCGCTTTATTCAAGGGGGCGTGATACCGACCAGAAAAAAAGAGTTGCCAAGTGAGAAAAAGGAAATGAAGCTATTTTCGGCGGAAGATGATTATCCTTGGAAATGGAAAGGACTGTCGTAGCACATCGAAAGGTTTATAGGTAAAAACGAAGGTGTATGTAAATAAGAGAGATAAAAATGGGGAGGTATATACGATGATTGATGTGATGAAGATGTTTAAAGCACGTTTGTGGATGAAAAGAAATGTCCCATTTTTATATTCCTGGCATGCATATGTAGGGTATGAACTTGATTTATTTAAAGCATTCGAACGAGGCGTGACGGCTGCCGATGTTGCAGATGCTTATCAAGTTGATGAGCCATTGCTTAATCAATGGGTAAATGTCGGCGTTTCGATTGGTCATTTAAAGCCATTAAGCCGCAACCGATACAAAACCGGTCCGATGTGGAAACTTCCACGACCTAAAGACGAATCTTCTTCGGGAGTTATTTTAAAAGAAATGATGGAATTACATATACCTAGTTTGCTTACGTATCCAGAGATGATGCGCAAGAAGACACGCAATCATTTTGATGAAGAAAAGCATGCAGACACAGTGGCCCAAACGAGTCGTTTACTGGAAGTTATTGCGTTGCCGAAAATTGCGAAACTCCTTAAAGATCATGACACACAAGACGTGCTGGATATTGGATGTGGAGAAGGTGGTTACATAAAACGTTTAGCTGAACGTTTTCCGAATTCCAGTTTCAAGGGCATTGAAGTGAGTGATTCAGTTGCTAAAACAGCACAGAATTTAACGGCTTCACTCGACAATGTATCCATTGAACAAGGTGATTTTTGGGAATATGAACCGACTCAAAAGTATGACTTAATATTAATGAACAATATCATTCATTATATCCCACCAGTAAAACGACAGGAGCTATTTGACCGTCTGACTGAGTGGTTGAATGACGATGGCGTGTTATCCGTTATTACACCGATTTCAGGTGGCCAGGAAAGTCCGCCATTTGTCGCGGCATTCAATAGTTTCTTCCATTCATTTGAAAACTTGCATCCTTTACCACAAAAAGAGCAGTTGGAAGAATGGGGAACTGAAGCAAAATTAACTTCATTTGGCATCCAGACTGTCATCAAAGAAGGAAGCTGGTATGCTGTTCAATACAAAAAAACCTCTAGTCAACAAGACTAGAGGTTTCATGTTATTCGGCTCTAGTGGGAAGAGCATTATTAATTTAGTCGTTTATCAATTATTTACGTAATGATCCCAATTCAGATGCGATGGCTTGCATTTCGCTTGGGCTGAATGTATCACGCTTCATGACCATTGTGTACAAATAGTGTAAATCTTCATATTGTGAGTCATCAAAATGCTCAGATTTCATAGCATCCACGTTAACCATACGAAGTTTTTCTTTTATTTGTTCAATCATGTATTCCACATTTTCTTGTGATGGTTGAGTCAAGTTCATTCGGGATTCCTGCCTTTCAAACAATATGGTTAATCATTTCACGGGACCGAAAGATTGTCAAATCCAATTCATTAGTTGTTTTAATGCGGAGAGAGTTGGGTATATTAAAGCACAATGATTATTACTACTTAGGAGGTTATTTATAATGATGAATGAAAGTAAATTATTTAAAGGCATGGTTGTTGGAGCATTGGCAGGAGCGGGAATGAGTTTACTTGATCGTGCGACACGTGAAGATGTTAAATATAAGTTGAAAACAGTATCTTCCGACGTGAAATATTACTCGAAGAACCGTGAAGACCTTAGAATGAAATTACAGGAAACAGCCGATAAACTACAAACGGTTTACAATCAGTTTTCCCAAGATGCTCAATATTTATCAGGTAAAGTGGAAGAGCTGAAAACGTTGACACCACAAGTGAAAACGTTGGTTGTTGATACGAAAGAAGCTTTTGAACATTCTAAAGAAGAATACAAAACGATTGTAAAAGACGAAGAAGATGAATTTACGATGCCAGTATTACCTGAGCATGTGTACGAAGAGAAAAAATTCTCTTAAGAAAAGGAATGATGGCATGGCTAACGAAGATCAACCAATTCAACCTAGAGGTAGTCAACCAACCCGATCATCATCAAGTTTTTTAAGTAAGTTGAAATTAATGCAGTTCAAAAAGAAAAACAAAGAACCTAAACATCCTTTTGATGTCACAACATCAAAAGGATTCTTTCAAGAGTTGTTGGCACGCATTCAGCATGTCGATGTAACAGCTCTTGGCGCACAATTGGCTTTCTTCTTTTTACTAGCGCTATTTCCTTTAATGATTTTCCTGGTGACATTACTGCCGTATTTAAATCTACAAGAGGACCAACTTTTTCATATTTTGCGTACTTATGCCCCAGACGATGTGTACAAACTGATTGATGGTACCTTAGATGAAGTGCTTAGCGACCGAAATGGTGGCTTGTTATCAATCGGGATTCTAGCAACTATTTGGTCAGCTTCAAACGGTATGAACGCACTAATCAAGTCGCTGAATCGTTCATATGATCTTGAAGAAACGAGACCTTTCTTTATTGCAAGAGCGATATCCGTTATATTCACTTTGTTACTTATTATGTTATTTGTTGTAGCACTTGTTTTACCGATTTTTGGCGAACAAATAGGTACGTTTATATTCTCGTATCTTGGCTATGAACAAGGATTCTTGACTGTCTGGAATAATATTAGATGGACCATTCCACCTGTCATGATATTTGTTGTATTCATGCTTCTATATTGGATTGCACCAAACCGCAAGTTGTATTTGAAGAGTGTCATACCTGGCGCAATCTTTGCTACGCTAGGATGGATAATCGTGTCACTGGCTTTCTCTTTCTATGTTAGTAGTTTTGCAAATTATTCTGCTACCTATGGAAGTATCGGTGGAATTATCGTTTTAATGATGTGGCTCTATTTCTCCGGAACTATTTTAATGGTTGGTGGACAAATAAATGCGGTGATGCAGGAAAGAAAAGAAAAATTAGCAATGAAAAAAGCAGGAGCTGTCGTTTAGACGCTCCTGCTTTTTATATGTTTCGATTCAGTAGACGCAAACTATTTAGAATCACAAGAATCGTACTGCCTTCGTGTCCAATGACACCTAACGGTAAATTGATGACTTGAAAGAAATTGCTGATGATCAAGATGAAAATAACAGTAATTGAGAAAAAGACATTTTGCTTAACAATGCGATTCATTTTACGCGACAACTGAATCGCATAATTGATCCGAGCCAATTCATTCTTCATCAGTACAACATCTGCAGTTTCCAGCGCTACGTCGGTTCCTTCGCCCATAGCAATACCAGTCGTGGCAGTTGCTAATGCGGGGGCGTCATTAATGCCGTCGCCAACCATTCCGACATTCCCGTATTTTGAGAGGAGTTCTTTCAGATGAGTTACTTTTGTTTCAGGCAAACATTCAGCAATATAGTGATCCACTCCTGCATCATCTGCAATCACTTTGGCAGTACGTTCATTGTCGCCCGTCAGCATGATGGTATAAACGCCTGATTCACGTAATAATGTGATGGCTTCCTTCGCTTCCAACCGAACTTGGTCTCTTAATGCTGCGACTGCGATGATTCCTTCGTCATCAGCAGCAAACACGACGGTCTTCCCTTGGTCGGCCAAGATGGAGGATATGCCATCGTGAAATTCTTTCGATGCCTCGGTGCCGACGAAACTCGGTTTTCCAACCTTCCATTTCTTTGAGCCGACCGTTGCTTCTATACCCCAACCGGGCACATCCTTCATATTCGGAATAGGAGTTGTAACGATTCCCTTATCTAAAGCAAATTTCGTAATTGCCTGTGCAAGTGGGTGTGTTGATTGTGATTCAATACTTGCCCAAGTCGTAAGGACTGAAATGTCATCCATTCCATCCCGGACAATAAAATCGGTGACTTCGGGTTTTCCTTGCGTAAGTGTCCCCGTTTTATCAAGCGCAATTGCTTTCATAGAACCGATATTTTCTAAATGCACGCCGCCTTTAAATAACAATCCATTTTTCGCACCGTTGGAAATGGCCGAAAGAGTTGCTGGCATAATTGATGCAACGAGTGCACATGGGGAGGCCACGACAAGCAGTACCATAGCCCGGTAAATCGTCGTTGTCCAATCCCAGTCAAATAGAAAGTGGGGAAGAAACATCATAATTCCCACAGATATCAGAACGATTTTTACGTATCTTCCCTCAAACTTCTCAATAAATTGCTGAGCTGGTGATTTTTCGCTCTGTGCCGACTGTACAAGTTCAATAATTTTTTGGACGAGCGATTCACTGCTTGATTTGTTCATTTCAATTGTCAACACACCATCTAAATTAACGGTACCGGCATATAAATGATCGCCTGACTGTTTCGATACAGGAATGGATTCTCCACTGATTGCGGCTTCGTCAACCGAAGAATTTCCATTAATGATTATACTGTCTACGGGAATTCGTTCACCCGGTTTAACAAGTAGTCGGTTTCCAATTCGCAAGTCTTTGACAGCAACCCGCTTTGATTGACCGTTTGCATCCATAAGCCATGCTTCTTCAGGCTGTAACTTCATTAATGCAGATAATTCGCGTTTGCTTTTATTCATCGTGTACGTTTCCAAAGCGCCGCTTAATGCGAAAATGAAAATAAGGACAGCGCCTTCGGTCCAATAGCCAATAATAGATGAGCCAATTGCGGCAAAAATCATCAGTAACTCAACGTTCAATTCTTTCTGGCGAACGGTGTGTAAAACGCCTTCCTTTGCCTTTGCATACCCGCCAATTAAAAAGGCGATTAAATACAAAGCAATGGATAGGGAGCTTTCCTCACCTTTACCAACAAACCAAGCGATTACAATCAATACGCCAGATAAAAGTGCTGCAATTAATTCGGCATGTGGCTTGATCCGACTGAGCATTGTCGAAGAAATATTGTGTTCGATTGCTTCCAATTTGCACCCCTCCTGATAATGAAAATCAATATCACAGTCCCTAAAATGTACGAAAAGCTGGCACTCCCATAGGGAATACCAGCATTTATTAGAATTTTTATTAATTTATAATCATTATAACATAGAGGTTTTTAAACAGGCAATCAATTAAATTATTTGTATACAGGGTCGCTGTATTGAGCTAATTTTTCAAGAGAAGATTTATCTACATCAGCATGTAAGCTATTACCATGAGAATCCATCGTTACAACTGCTGTGAAGTCTTCTACGCGTAAATGCCACATAGCTTCAGGAATCCCGAATTGCATTAAATCTACGCCTTCTACGTCTTTTATACAATCCGCATAGTATTGAGCCGCTCCACCGATGGCATTAAGATATACGCCACCGTGTTCATTAAGCGCTTCAAGCGTTTTAGGACCCATACCACCTTTACCCATAACCGCGCGAATGCCGAATTTTTTCATGATATCGCCTTGGTAAGGCTCTTCACGAATAGAAGTAGTCGGACCAGCCGCTTTAATATGCCATTTGCCTTCGTCGTCTTTCAAAACAACCGGACCACAGTGATAGATAATCTGGCCATTCAAGTCGAGTGGAGCATCATTTTCAGATAAATATTTATGGATGGCGTCACGGCCTGTATACATCATGCCGCTGATTTTTACGACATCGCCGACTTTTAACTGGCGAATTTCTTCTTCACTGATAGGAGCACGCAATTCCACAATACGAGAAGCTGCTTCTTCAGCAGACTGGTCTGCACCTTGGTCCTTGAATTCAACTTTTTCGCCTTCTTGGTATTGCCATTCATTGATTTCACCAGTTGAAGGGTTAATGTTGATTGCTAGACGACGGTAAGCCCAACAGTTGTAAGCTACGGAAACAAAGAAACTCGCAGGGATACGGTGCATGACACCAATCTTACAACCTAGTAAAGTAGCTTCTCCACCAAAGCCCATCGTGCCAATGCCAAGCGTATTGGCTTTTTCTACAATGTATTCCTCAAGTTCAGCCAGTTGAGCGTTAGGATTCACGTCATCTACAGAGCGGAATAATTGTTCTTTCGCTAAATCATAACCAGAAGAACGGTCGCCGCCGATTCCGACACCAATGAATCCTGCTGAACATCCTTGACCTTGTGCTTGATAAACCGAGTGAAGAATACATTTGCGAATGCCATCCAAATCACGTCCAGCTTTGCCGATTCCCTCAAGTTGAGCAGGAAGGCTGTACTGAATGTTTTTATTTTCACATCCGCCACCTTTAAGGATAAGCTTCATTTCAATGTAATCTTTTTCCCATTGCTCAAACTTTACAACTGGCACACCTTCGCCCAAGTTATCGCCACTGTTTTCCCCGGTCAATGAATCTACTGCATTGGGACGTAGTTTCCCATTTTTCGTAGCGGTTACCATGGCACGTTTGATTGCCGCTTTTATTTCAAGTTGGTTAACGCCGATTGGTGTTTTGATTTTAAAAGTAGGCAACCCAGTATCCTGACAGATGGGGGAGACGTTATCGTCCGCCATTTGAATATTGTTGGTAATTGTATCTAAACTCATCGCAGCGCGAGTGCCTGCATTTTCTGCTTCTTTTGCTTTACGGACTGCACGACGAACATCTTTCGGTAAATTTGTCGACGTTTCAGTAATCAAATCATATATGCTTTTTTCCAATGTTTCTAAATACATATGTGTAGACCCCTCTCATACATTGCTTAGTCATAATTCCATTTTTCATTATACTCTTTTCGGTTGGCTAAAAAAAGGAGTGGGTATCGTTTGGAAAGGAGGGGATTAAACACTGGACGGAAATTGTTTCTGTCTGGACGGAAAATTCGTGTGAATGGACGAAAATCGTTTCTGACTGGACGAAAACTGATTCTAAATGGACGAAAAACGGTGACGCCTAAAGTAAAGTGGCTTCCTGACAGGAAATAAAAAAGAGAGTACCTATAATTAGGCACTCTCCGTGAAATCATTCAGGACGGTTTTTGAATTGTTCCATCTTTTCTTCTAAGTCGTCCATCATCGCAATCAAGCGATCAATATCTTCAAGTTCAGTCGTTTCTGGTTCAATTGAATCTAATACTTCTAAGAATATGTGAAGACGTTCTTTTAAGTATGTGACTTGTTGGTCTTTGTTAGAAATTGACTTGCCCATGTGAGCCACCTCGCTTTACACATACATCGTAGCCCATATGCCATGAATTTTCAACTGTCAGTGGGACTTAAGAAATATTTTAATATTTAATGTATTTTGAATATTTACAAAAGTGAAATAACATGTTAAAGTTAACTTACTTCAACAAGAGAGGGGAGGGCCGAAGTGAATAGTCGAAACCAATCAATCAGTTAGAAGGAGGGGGTTCGAACATTTCACCGGCACAATAGCCGTGAATCGATATATGGATACTCAATTAGATAATAGTGATATTTAGAAGGCTCAGCCAATCATCTGTTCGCAGATCATCGACTGAGCCTTTGACATTGTCTAAATAAGTTCAAACGTTTCCACGACTTCGATTGATTGGTCAACAGAACGAACCATTGAACAATTTTTCTTTGTCAGATTCATTGCTTTTTCCACTTTTGTTTCTTCAAGTTGATCGCCTCTCAATTTGAAGTGGATGTGCACTTTTTCAAGACGACTTGCTTCCTCAGGGTTGCGTAACACTTCCAATACTTCGATTTCCATATCCTCAATCGGCATGCGCATTTTCTCGCACACTTTTCGCAGGACGCCTCCACTACAACCTACAAGGGAAGATACCAATAATTGATATGGTCTGAATCCTTTTGTTTCATCACCCGAGATCGTTAATTTACCAAACTCCAACTCTGTCTCTAAACCGTGTTCTGTCATCACATATTTCAACGCTAATCCCTCCTATATGATAGAATTGTACCGAAACTTGGTTGAAATGAACATGATTTCAACCCGTACGCAGGAGGTCCTTCATGAATCAGTTTACAGCTTTAGAAAAAAGAAGATTTTGGATATTAGTAGTCATTGTTTCGATATCAGGCTTTTCCCAAGGAATGTTGCTACCACTCATATCCGTCATTTTCGAACAAGATGGACTTTCTTCTTCATTAAACGGCTTGAATGCAACCGGTTTATATATCGGAACGCTTTTGATTTCTCCTTTTATGGAACAGCCGCTTCGTAAATTTGGTTACAAGCCAGTTATCATGGTCGGTGGAATGTTAGTTTTTGTGTCGTTGCTATTATTTCCATTATGGAAAAGTGTGATTTTCTGGTTTATTCTTCGATTGTTCATTGGAATAGGGGACCATGCACTCCATTTTTCGACTCAAACATGGATCACCAGCTTTTCACCCCAGCAGCGGTTAGGGCGTAATATCGCATTGTACGGTTTGTCATTTGGGATTGGTTTTGCGGCAGGTCCATTATTTTTACCGCTTGTCTCAATATACGAAGGCTTGCCGTTTATCATATCAGGGATTTTATGTATGGCAGCATGGTCACTAGTCTTTTTCATTGATAATGATTTTCCTGGTCATATGCATGAAACCTCTACCATGCGAGGGACATGGGCACGCTTTGGCGCAACGATTGGATTTGCGTGGGTAGCTTTTATTCCTCCGTTCAGTTACGGCTTTTTGGAGTCCAGTTTGCATGCGATTTTCCCTGTATACGCACTTCGCAGTGATGTTAACGTATCCATGGTTTCCATCATATTAGCTGCGTTTTCGACGGGAGGGATTCTGTCCCAGTTACCTCTAGGGGCTCTGAGTGATCGTATCGGTAGAAAGAAAGTGGTGTTACTTTCGTTATTTGGTGGCGCATTTTCCTTTAGTTTAGCAGCGATTTTAGAAAATAATGTTTGGACACTTATCGGTGCATTTTTACTTGCAGGATTATTCGTCGGCTCCACATTTTCTCTTGGAATTTCTTACATGGCTGATTTGACGCCGAAAGCTTTATTGCCGACAGGGAATTTATTATGTGGCATTTTCTTTAGTATTGGGAGTTTAACTGGACCATTTTTGGGCGGAGTGTTTCTCGAATACTTTGAAGGCTTCAGCTTTTTATGGCTCATTGCCTTATTTTTAATGACGTTAAGTTTATTAAGTTTACTAAAAACGAAAAAACAGCCTGTCCAATCGATTTGATATCGAAGGGATAGGCTGTTTGAGTTTGAGAGGCCTTTATAGATCTTTTGCTTTAAACGTGTCACCGTCTTCAATTGTTCCTGCTTCATATCCTTTTTTGAACCATCTCATGCGTTGCTCTGAAGTACCATGCGTAAAACTTTCTGGGACTACATAACCTTGCGTTTTCTTCTGAATATTATCATCGCCAACTGCACTTGCTGCAGTAATTGCTTCTTCGATATCTCCAACTTCTAGATATCCTTCGCCTTCTGCGTAATGGGCGAAAACGCCAGCATAATAATCTGCTTGCAACTCAAGTCGAATTAAATATTGATTGAACTCTTCTTCGCTCATTTTATTGCGCAGTGCCATTACTTCTTTGTTTGTGCCTAAAAGGGTCTGAACGTGGTGACCTACTTCATGGGCAACAACGTAAGCCATAGCAAAGTCACCAGGAGCTTGGAATTTCTTATTCAATTCTTCATAAAAGCTTAAATCAATGTAAAGTTTATAATCTCCCGGACAATAAAATGGTCCAACGGATGAGCCAGCTGCTCCACAAGCGGATTGGACTTGACCGTTATATAGAACCATAACTGGCTCCTGGTATTCAGTACCGGCTTCTTTGAAAAGCTCGCTCCAGACAGTTTCGGTATCTGCCAGCACTACTGAAACGAAGTCTGCCAGTTCTTTTTCCTGTTCGGTTTCTTCGTAAGTTCCAGCTTGGTTTGTATCGGTTCCCTGGATACTATTCAGAATGTCTCCAGGACCACCGCCACCTAATAAAGTCATAATAATAACAATAACAAGACCAATTCCACCGCCGGCAATTCCTATTCCACCGGCACCCATTCCTCTGCGATCTTCAACGTTCGCACTTTGCCCTCGACCTCTCCACTTCATAGCAATTCCTCCATCTATCCAATTTAGCTTTTTTCTTTTGCATAACTTATTGTCTTTATTCCCTAGAATGAAAAATAATAATCCTTCATTTTGAACAAAAAGAAAAAGCACGCTCGAGTGAGCATGCTTTAATAAATTTTCAACCAATAGGTCATCTGCGAAATCTTGAGAAGGTGTATTTTTAGGAGGAGTTACTGCAAATCAGAGATAACTATATGCAGTCCCAGTTATCTTTACCGAAACCCCAATTAAATTACTTGGAACCCCAGTTATTTTCACTGGAACCCCAATTAAACGCTTTCCAACCCCATTTAAAACTGCTTCAACCCCAAATAACCTGTTCTATTACAAGTTATTTTCGCTCCAACAAAGTAACGCTCTCGATTTGAGCCGTTTGAGGGAACATATCGACAGGCTGGATGTAAACAATATTGTAAACCTTACGTAATTCGCTTAAATCTTTTGCTAACGTAGATGGATTACATGACGTGTAAACAAATCTCTTTGGTCGCACATTTAAAATCGTGTGCAACAAACTGTCAGCTAAGCCAGTACGAGGTGGGTCCACAGTCAGAACATCAGGGGAAAACCCTTCACGACTCCATGTGGCAAGCCATTCTTCAGCAGTGCCGGTTTCGTATGTTGCATGAGTGAATCCATGTTTCTCTGCGTTTTTCTTAGCGTCGTAAATACTATCCGCAATGATATCCATTCCTCGGACTTCTTTTGCTTGATCGGCTAACCATAAGCCAATTGTTCCTACACCACAGTAAGCGTCAACAACGGTTTCTTGACCTGTTAATGCTGCTGCAAATTTAATTTCATTATATAAACGAACGGTTTGAGCCGGGTTCAATTGGAAGAATGCACGGGCTGATAAATCAAATGAAAGTTCACCTAATTCTTCGTGCAGTGTTTTTTTGCCATGAAGAACTATCGTACGTTCGCCAAAGATTAAAGATGTTTGTTTCGGATTGACATTTTGGACAATCGAAACAATGGCGGGATCGATGGCTGCCAATTTATCGATGAGTAGTTGGCGCTTCGGCAATTCAGCAAGTGTAGTTACAAGCACTAACTGAATTTCCCCAGTTTTAATACCGGTCCTCACTACGATGGTACGCACAAGACCATTACCAGTTTCGCTGTCGTAAATCGGTATTTTAAGCTTCTCGAGAATTCGTTTTACTGCATTCGTAACAAGCGTTGTATGTGGATGTTGTACGATACATTCATCGATATCGAGTAATTGATGTGTCCCTTCTGCAAAAAGACCAGCTTTCACTCGCTTGCCATCTTTACGCACCTGGAATTGACTCTTGTTTCGATAGTGCCATGGATTTTCCATACCGATAGTCGGTCGGACTTCAATATCGTTGGCTATGTCTTTGACGTAACGTTCAAGTGACTGAACAATCATGTCACGTTTTTCTTTCAGTTGTTGTTCATAAGTCATATGTTGTAATTGGCACCCGCCACAAGCTTCATAAACAGGGCAGGGTGGTTCTTGACGATGAGGTGAGGCTTTGCGGATTTTTAGAATAACCGCTTCAGCAAAATTGCGCTTGACTACCTGTACTTGAGCGGTCACTTCTTCTCCTGGAAGAGCCCCTTTAACGAAGACGACATTGCGCTTATAATAGCCAATGCCTTCTCCATTAATGCCAAGGCGTTTGATGGTCAGCGGGAATTTTTGGCCGACTTCGATAATGTTTTGTTGAGACAAATGGTTTCACGTCCTTTACTACTGGTTTCTACAGTATATAGGACTGACGGGTTAATGAAAAGACAACGGGAATTCAGTTGCTTCATTGACTAATGCGTCTAATGATGAGAATGTATAGCCTTTTGCTTTTGCGTCACGAATAAAATCAGGTAATGCCGCTGCATTATCTGGCGACACTGTATGCATCAATATGATGGCACCAGGATGAAGTTGATTCATCAAATGGTTATAAGCATATTCTTTACCTTGTGGACGATCTGCGTACCAATCAACAAACGCGACTGACCAGAACATATGGCGATAGCCGAGCTCATTTCCATATGCAAGTAATTTTTCACTGAAAACCCCTTCAGGTGGGCGAGCAAAGCGTGTTTTCTTGACCCCTGTTTTTTCTTCGAGAATTTGATCAAATTTTTCCCATTCTTCTTTCATTCGTGCTTCAGATAAATTGGCCATATTCGGGTGACCATATGAATGGTTGCCGATTTCATGGCCTTCTTTCACCATGCGTTTTACTAGGTCCGTAGCGCTTTCTACATAATGACCTGTCAGAAAGAATGTGGCAGGTGCTTTTTCTTTTTTCAAAGTATCAAGGATAGAAG
Source organism: Paenisporosarcina quisquiliarum (assembly GCF_027563315.1). Lineage (GTDB taxonomy): Bacteria > Bacillota > Bacilli > Bacillales_A > Planococcaceae > Paenisporosarcina > Paenisporosarcina quisquiliarum. The sequence continues at coordinate 21,842 of NZ_JAMKBJ010000005.1, read as the reverse complement.
CGGTGTAGCCATTCTCAAAGCCATTGTCGAATGTCAGGTATAGGATTTTTTCGTCGGGAGAACCTTTGTAATAAGCCCCATATTTTTTTAGGAGTTCATCAAATGCACTTCCAGCTTGCGCTTGTTTTTCTTGTTTTGATTTTTGGAATCCCCAATATAGAGATTCTGCATCTACCTGAAATGGATTCAATAAGATGCCCAAAGTCAATATTGCACATGAGGCAATGATGCCTACTGTATGTTTCCATATCATAAAAAACGCAACCTTTCTTTTCAGATAGGTTGCGTTGTCTCAATAATCTTATGCATAGATATTTTCAAGAGCACGCTGTAGATCAGGATGGGTGAATTTAAATCCATGTGTAAGCAACTTATCAGGAATGACTCTTTGTCCTTCCAATACAAGTTGACTCTTATCCCCAAGTGCAAGCTTCAATGCAATTGAAGGTACTGGAATCCAATGAGGTCGATGCAATACTTTCCCCAAAATCTCGCCAAAATCATTCATTTGTTTTGGATCGGGTGCAGTTAAATTGAATGGACCTGTAAAATCTTCGTTTTCAATGACATATAGAATTGCTTTGGCGACGTCTGCGACATGTACCCAAGAAACCCATTGCTCTCCTGTTCCAACTTTTCCGCCAACACCCATTTTATAAGGCAATGCCATGAGAGGAAGAGCACCTTGATCTTTTCCAAGGACAATGCCGAACCGTCCTGCAGCCACACGTGTTCCCAATTGTTCCGCCTCATTTGCTTTACTCTCCCAGTCCTCAACTGTTTTCGCGAGGAAATCCGACCCGCGAGCGGAAGAGTGTTCCGTATATGTTGCTTGTTCGGAAGGAGGATAAATGCCGATTGCGCTTGCATTCACCAAGACGGAAGGTTTGGTTGACACTGCTTTCAAAATACGTAGAACTTCATCCGTTGCTTTCATTCTGCTATCATATATTTTTTGTTTTTGTTCCGGCGTCCAACGTCCTTCATTAATGGATGCACCAGCTAAATTGATCCATGCATCCATTCCATCTAAATGTTCTTCCGGTTTGGCCCCATCTGCAAGCCATTTAATCATATGTACCGAGCCATCCGATTTCTTATCTGAACGCGTCAAAATATACACTTCATGACCTTTGTCAGTTAGTTGCTTCGTAATTTCCTGCCCGACAAATCCACTTCCTCCAGTAATCGCTACTTTCATTTATGATTCCTCCTTCATATAACCTGTTAGATGTATAATACCCTTTCTTCCATAAGTGTACGCAAATGAATGTGCCTCTAATAACGTGTATACTTGAACAATGAGGTGAGTTAAGTGTCAGTAATTACGAAGATAATGCGCCAAAAAAATAATCCTGAACGATATAATATTTATTTAGAGGAAAAATACGCTTTTGCAGTGGATGAATCTCTGCTAATCAAATACCAATTGTCGAAAGGCAAAGTGCTGGAAGATTGGGAAAGAGATGAAATCGTTTATGACGACGAAGTCCGGAAAGCCTTTAATAAAGCCCTTCATTTTCTAAGTTTCCGCATGCGCAGTGAACATGAAGTGAAAAAGAAGCTACTTGATGCTGAATACGGAGAAGCCGTTGTTTTGGAAGCCATTCAAAAATTGTACCAATTAGATTTCTTAAACGACGAATCTTTTTCGAAGGCATTACTTGAAACGCAAAAGAAAACAGGCAAAAAAGGTCCTCGCGCGATTCAACAGGAACTGAAGAAAAAAGGAATTGATAAATCCCTTCAGGAAGAAGTGCTTGAAACGTATACGGAGGAAGACCAAGCTAAAATTGCGCAAGGACTAGCAGAAAAAATTGCCAATCAGCATTCTTCCAAAACACCAAGGCAAGTGAAGCAAAAAATTCAAGACACCTTATTGCGTAAGGGCTATTCATATGCCATTATAAGCAAAGCAATTGAAGATATAGAATTTGAAACAGAACCCGAAGAATGGGAAGAAATGATTGCCGATCAGGGAGATAAAATCTGGCGCAAATTTTCTTCAAAATATACCGGATTTGATCGCAAACGCAGAGTGAAGCAAGCCTTGTATGTAAAAGGTTTCCCTGCAGAACAAATTGAAATGTTTATTGAAAAAAAGGAGCTCGAAGAAGATGGTAACTGAAAAAAAATATAGTCAAATGACTGAGCAGGAGTTACGCCAAGCCATTGCCAATTTATTGGAACAGGCACGAAAGGCAAGTCAACTTGGTCATGTAAATGAATATGCCGTACTGGAGCGAAAAGCCATTATGGCTCAGGCATATTTAGTAGATTCATCGTCGATTGTACCTGGAGAAATGTACCGTATTGAAGGAGATCCAGGCGTATTTTTCCATGTGGATTATTTAAAAGGCCGTTTTGCCTGGGGTTACCGACTTGGTGGGGAGAAATTTACTGAAGCTTTGCCGATCTCCATGTTGAAACCATTGAAGGAGGGAAAATAATATGCAACAGCAAATCGAACAATTAGTACAGGAACTTGCGGCAAAGAATGAGTCGCTGTCTGTCGCGAAAGCACGTGTTTGGATTGAATTATTATGGTCAGATTTTGAGTCATCTTATGCAAAAGCGGGCTATGATTACAAAGGATCTGAAGTAACCGAAAAAGTAATCCGTCAATGGATTGAAAGCTATGGCGAACGAATTCATGAGTTTGCAGGGAATAATCCGAAGTATTCCCATTTGCTAAAAGTAGACGACGACTCTATACAATAAGAAAAGTACACGACAGAGGTTAGTCCGTAGACAAACAATAAAATAAGCAGAAATTAACTGTATTTTATTTAAAGAGAGTATTAAGAAAATATTGATTTCCTTTGCGGCGGACGCGTTTCGCGGGCACGGCTTCAGTCTCCTCATCACTTCGTTCTTGCGGGGCCTTCAGCTCGTGCTGTTCCCGCTGAAGTCGCCGCCTCCACTCCAATCAACAGAAATCGTTTCTATCAGCGTGGTCCTACAAACTTATTAAGCAGGCAGATGGTTGGCTATTTCTGAAGACTCCTGCGGAAAAACGGAACAAGCTAGACCCCGCAGGCCGAGCCGAGGAGGCTAGCGTTTCGTCCGCGGAAAGCGAAAGAAATAGCCGACCATGTTCTTTTGCTATAGAGTGCAAAAGATAAGAAAAAAGTACACGACAGAAGGTGTCGTGTACTTTTTAGTCTGAAATGAAATCTAATTTCTTGTGGAGTTTTTCTTCGCTGAATATCCAACCGGTGTACGAATTGACGATTTGTAATTCTTCATTTAAATGGGCAACTGCAACAAATGGATAGTAGTCATTGCTTCGGTAGCGCAAATCAATGAGACGTACTTCGTGAATGTGATCATGATCAGTGATTTCCCATCGATAAATAGGAGAAAACGATATGAAAGCTTGTAAATTCTTGTCTTTGAGAGCAGCTTTTACAAGCGGAGAATCTGGAATCGTTTTACGATCAAAACGGTCGTAGATATTAATTGAACGTCCATATGCTCTTCCTACATAGTGATGCGTTTTAGAAATGGCTGCAATACGCCATTGGAAAAAACGGATAGTTGGAGCGATAATGATTTCTTCCGCTGTCGGAATTGTATTTTTGACCGCGTGTCTAACGGCGTGCTGTACTGCGAATCGTAGTAAATAATAAACAAATACGATTGCATACAATATGAGCATTGTGTAGACGGGATTAGCTCCGAATGCCCAGAACATCAAGGCGAACACATGTAGACCAAAAATAATGGGATCAAACGTATTGATTACGCCAAGGGCTACCCATTTATTGGAGAACGGGCGAAGCGCTTGAGTTCCATATGAATTGAAAATATCGACGAAAACGTGCAAAAAGACGGCTAGAAATGTCCATAACCATAAATGGAGAAAATCTGCACCAGGCATGATTAAATGAATGACACCCGAAATTGCGAGTGGCCATAATAATACAGCCGGAATTGAATGGGTAATGCCACGATGGTGGCGAATATATACCGCATTATTTCTTAATTTTAAAACTGTATCCACGTCAGGCGCTTGAGATCCGATAATTGTCCCGGCAATCACAGCTGTAGCAGTCATTGAATGATTAGCGACCACTGGGTCAATCATGGCTAGTCCACCTAACGCGATCCCCATGACAACATGAGTACCTGTATCCAACTGTATCCACTCCTTTGAACGGAGACTGCCCGAATAATTTTGTTCATCATAAGATATTTTTGATAAAATAACAACGGTTAGACTTCCGAGATTCCTTGCATTCTACAATTTGGTATACCCGAAATGCGGAGCATGTAATCAACAAGAATGTAGGTGAAAAGTATGAATGAATTTAACAAAATTGAATTTCGTAAATCGTTAATCGACTGGTATTTAGAAGAAAAAAGAAATCTCCCTTGGAGGGAAACATCCGATCCCTATAAAATATGGGTTTCAGAAATCATGCTTCAACAAACAAGAGTGGATACGGTCATCCCATACTACAATCGTTTTATTGAAGCTTTTCCTACAATTGAAGACTTGGCGAATGCCGATGAAGAAAAATTATTGAAGCAGTGGGAAGGTCTTGGCTATTATTCCCGTGTTCGAAATCTGCAAGCAGGCGTAAGGGAAGTGGTTGAGACTTATAATAGTGTCGTGCCATCCACAAGAGATGAGATATCTACACTGAAAGGTGTTGGACCATATACTGCTGGTGCAATATTGAGTATTGCTTACGGGCGACCTGAACATGCCGTTGATGGAAATGTCATGCGTGTACTTTCACGGGTACTTTTAATTAAAGAAGATATAGCAAAACCGAAAACGAGAAAAACATTTGAACATGCAGTTTCTGAAATCATTGACCCGCTGGATCCATCGTCGTTTAACCAGGGCTTGATGGAACTCGGTGCTACAATCTGTACCCCAACTTCCCCAAAGTGTCTGTTGTGTCCTGTTCGGGAAAATTGTGCTGCTTTTTATGCAGGTGAACAAAATGACTTGCCAATAAAGACGAAAAACAAAAAAACGAAAGCACAACATTATGATGTTTATATTGCCCAAAATGATCGCAAACAATTTCTGATGGAAAAAAGACTTGAAACAGGTCTGTTGGCGAACATGTGGCAATTCCCAATGGTTGAACAAATCATCAAAGATGAAGAGACTGTTCCACTATTGCAGAGTCGTTATGGGCTACATTTTACAAAAGAAATGGATTTAGGTTCTTTCAAACATGTCTTTTCTCATTTAACATGGGAGATGAATAGTTTCTCTGGACATGGAGTTGAAACAAGTGTACCGGAAACTTGTAAGTGGTTAACAATAGAAGAAATTAAAGAAGTTCCGATGCCAGTCCCGATGTTGAAAATCTGGCAGGCATATATGGAGAGGGGAAAATGACAATGACAGCAAACAAAGTGGCACTCGTAACAGGAAGCAGCCGAGGACTTGGAAAAGCACTTGCGATTGAACTAGCAAAAAACGGATATGATATCGTTGTAAACTATGCACGCAGTAAAACAGCAGCACTTGAAACTGTGAAAGAAATAGAAGCACTAGGGCAGAAAGCACTTCTTGTACGCGCAAACGTAGGTGATGTAGAAAAATTAAAAGCAATGTTTGAAACAATTCGTGAAGAATTTGGTCGTCTGGACGTATTCGTAAGCAATGCCGCTTCAGGTGTGCTTCGACCAGTAATGGAATTGGAAGAATCTCATTGGGACTGGACGATGAATATTAATGCGAAAGCAATGCTTTTCGGTGCTCAGGAAGCAGCGAAATTGATGGATCGTGGCGGCAAAATCGTAGGAATTAGCTCATTGGGCTCCATTCGTTATTTAGAAAACTATACGACTGTCGGTGTATCCAAAGCTGCGATTGAATCGATTACACGTTACTTAGCAGTTGAACTTGCGGCAAAAGGAATTGCAGTGAATACCGTATCTGGTGGAGCGCTTGATACAGATGCGTTAAAACATTTCCCAAATCGTGAAGAATTATTGGATGACGCAAGAAAAAATACACCTGCAGGACGCATGGTTGAAATCGAAGATATGGTCAAGACAGCCATGTTCTTAATTTCTGATGGTTCGGATATGATTCGCGGACAAACCATCATTGTAGATGGCGGACGATCAATCGTCATGTAAAAAAGTTTTTTTGTAAGCATAAGTTTTCCCTAATTGCACACATTAATGAGCATGGAGGTGAAAATTCATGCCAAACAAAAACAACAACCAACCAACTAACGCTGCAGAAGTACGTCGTCAAAATCAACAATCTGCACAAAAAATGACAGGTACACAAGGTAACTACCGTACAGAGTTCGCTTCTGAAACTGATGTAAACGAAGTGATCCAACGCAATCAACAATCTGCTCAGAAGAAAAATAATGCTTCTGGTCCACAAGCAAACCGCAACAATAATTCAACTAAATAATAAGTACTTCACCACCTATCAGCGAGGGCTTTATGCCTTCGCTGATTTTTTTTGCTACAGTTTTTGTAAATTGGTTGTTATAATGAGTACACAATGCAAGATTATATATATATTGTGCTTTGACGAAAAGGTGGGCTTATCCATGTCAATACCAGCAGAAGGAGAAACGATTCAGATCCACAGCTACAAGCATAACGGCAAAATCCACCGCGTCTGGCAAGAAACAATGGTTCTGAAAGGGACAAGGAATATTGTCATTGGCGCGAACGAACGAACGCTCGTAACCGAGTCAGACGGTCGTACTTGGTTAACTCGGGAACCATCGATTTGTTATTTCCATGCTGAACACTGGTTCAATATCATTTGTATGTTGCGCGAAGATGGTGTGTACTATTACTGTAACATCAGTTCACCATTCGTTTACGATAACCAATCTTTAAAATACATTGATTACGATTTAGATGTTAAAGTCTTCCCAGATATGACGTATACCATTTTGGACGAAGATGAATTTGAAGATCATAAACAACAAATGAATTATCCTGAAGTTATTGATACGATATTACATCGTAATGTGGAAAAACTAATTAGCTGGATTAAACAACGCAAAGGACCATTTGCACCGGATTTTATCGAGGTGTGGACAAACCGTTACCTATTTCACAAGCAACTTAGAATACGTGAGTAAATGATGCCTGTTGAATCCCAACAGGTTTTTCATTTGGAAAGGAAAGTGAACGGATGAGTAGTACGAAAAGATACATGAAGTTTGTTAAACCATATACGTGGCAAATTGTTCTCACAGTTGCCATTGGAGTCGTGAAATTTGCGATTCCATTATTTATACCGTTACTAATTAAAATCGTCATTGACGATATCGTTACTGTTGATACAATGTCGGATGCCGAAAAAACCCGTCAATTATTTTATTGGCTAGGTGGAACGGCGCTCGTTTTCTTTATTGTCAGACCGCCGATTGAGTATTACCGCCAGTACTATGCTCAATTAGTCAGTAACAAAATTTTGTACGACATCAGACAAGAGCTATATGGTCACTTACAACGCCTGAGTTTACGGTTTTATTCGAACACTCGCGTGGGAGAGGTCATTTCTCGTGTAATCAATGATGTAGAACAAACCAAAAACTTTGTGATGATCGGTTTAATGAACTTATGGCTAGATCTAGCAACAATTTTGATTGCTGTAGCAATTATGCTCACAATGGATGTTCCGTTAACTCTGGTAACATTATTAGCGTTCCCGTTTTATGCGTTCAGTGTAAAATACTTCTTCGGGCGTCTGAGAGATTTAACTAAAAAAAGATCACAGGCACTTGCAGGTGTTCAAAGTTACTTGCATGAACGTGTCCAAGGCATGAGTATCATTAAAAGCTTTGCACTCGAAAAACATGAGCAACAAATTTTTGATAAAGCAAATGGCGAGTTTCTAGAAAAGGCTGTTGATCATACGAAATGGAATGCCAAAGCTTTTGCTGTCGTTAATACCATTACGGATGTAGCACCTCTTTTAGTTATCGCCTACGCAGGATATCAAGTTATTCATGGGAATTTAACTGTCGGAACGATGGTTGCATTTATCGCGTATATTGAACGTCTATATAATCCATTGCGACGACTGGTTAGTTCTTCAACTACTTTGACACAAGCGTTTGCATCGATGGACCGTGTGTTTGAACTCATGGATGAAAAATATGATATTCAAGATGGACCAAATGCTAAAAATATGCCGGCAATTAAAGGGAAACTGCAGTTTGACCATGTTTCTTTCAGATACGAAGAAGAAAATAATCTCGTATTGAATAATATGAATTTCACGGTGGAACCAGGTCAAACAGCCGCTTTTGTAGGTATGAGTGGGGGAGGGAAATCAACAATTATTAGTATGATTCCCCGTTTTTATGACACAACAAGCGGATCAGTGAAAATAGACGACCTAGATATTAGAGATGTAAAAATTCATTCGTTACGCGAACAGATTGGAATAGTTTTGCAAGATAATATTCTGTTCAGTGATTCGGTGAAAGCAAATATACTTATGGGTCGCCCAGACGCTTCGGATGACGAAGTAATTGAAGCGGCAAAAGCTGCGAATGCTCATGACTTTATCGTTTCGTTGCCGGAAGGGTATGAGACGAAAGTCGGGGAACGTGGAGTTAAGTTGTCTGGTGGTCAAAAACAACGTGTCGCCATTGCCCGCGTGTTCTTGAAAAATCCTCCGATTTTAGTTTTGGACGAAGCAACTTCTGCTCTAGATTTAGAGAGTGAATCCTTGATACAAGACTCTTTAGAACGATTGGCACATAACCGTACGACGATTATTGTCGCCCATCGTTTATCTACCATCACACATGCTGATCAAATCTTTGTTATTGATCATGGAGAGCTTAAAGAACAAGGAACTCATGAAGAACTGATGCAAACTAAAGGAATATATTACAACTTATTTCAAGTTCAACAACTGGATATAGACTAGAAAGGTTCTCCTGAAAAGGAGAACCTTTTTTTATGAAAATAATAGAAGTATGACTTATAAAATAAGTATTGCAATTATAATTATTGTTTGTATAATATAGAACATATCGAATTTTCTGAAACAATGATACTAGTAAACTATTTCATTTCGTATGCTAGGAAAAAGGAGGGACATCATGAGTGAACGTAAAGCGATTCTTCAAGTAAAAGGTCTTCAAACATCCTTTTTCACAGATGACGGAGTAATACCCGCAGTAGACAATATTGATTTTTCCGTTCATGAAGGAGAAGTACTCGGTATTGTAGGGGAATCTGGTTGTGGGAAAAGTGTTACATCATTATCCATAATGGGGTTAGTACCGAGCCCGCCAGGAAAAATTACTGGTGGTAAAATTCTTTTCGGAGACAAGGAATTAACTAAACTAAGTGATAAAGAAATGCGGAATGTACGAGGCAACGACGTAGCCATGATTTTCCAAGAGCCGATGACATCTTTGAATCCTCTATTTACGATAGGAAATCAATTGATGGAAGCTATTCTTATTCATAAAAAAGGCTGGTCGAAAAAACAGGCAAGTGCTCGTGCTGTTGAAATGCTGACGCTAGTAGGTCTTCCACGTGCAGACGAATTGATGAAAGAGTATCCCCATCAATTATCAGGAGGAATGAGGCAGCGGGTCATGATTGCCATGGCACTCGTATGCGATCCAAAAGTATTAATCGCAGATGAACCAACAACTGCACTTGATGTAACCATTCAAGCTCAAATCCTGGCATTGATGAAAGACTTGAATGAACGATTGAACACAGCCGTTCTGTTAATCACACATGATCTCGGTGTTGTTGCAGAGACTTGTGAAAGAGTGGTTGTCATGTACGCTGGCCAAATTGTTGAAGAAGGTCCAGTTCAAACGATTTTCAAAGACCCACAACATCCATATACAAAAGGATTATTACAATCCGTACCCGATATGCGTTATAAAAAACAACGTTTATATTCGATACCTGGTAATGTACCAAAACCAGGTTCCGTAAATACAGGTTGTCGCTTTGCTGCACGATGCGAATTTGCATTCGACAAGTGCCTGACACAGAATCCAGATTTGTATCAAACTGCAACTGTACACAAGACAAGATGCTTCTTGTACGAAGATCAGGAGGTATCCACTCATGACAGAACCCTTGTTGAAAGTTGAAGGACTTAAAAAGTATTTTCCCATTCGTAAAGGATTACTCAGTCGAGTATCTGGGCATGTAAAAGCGGTTGACGATGTATCGTTCTATGTCAATAAAGGCGAAACTCTTGGAATCGTGGGCGAGTCAGGTTGTGGAAAATCTACTACTGGCCGCATGCTTATGAGATTGCTAGAACCGTCAGAAGGAAAAGTTGTTTTTGATGGTAAGGAACTGACGAGTATTTCAAGTGATGATATGCGAAAGGCGCGCCGGGAAATTCAAATGGTTTTCCAGGATCCATATGCTTCATTAAATCCTAGACATACCATTGAGAAGATCTTGGAGGAGCCTTTGATTGTTCATGGAATCGGTGATGCCAAAACGCGCAAAAAGAAAGTTCATGATTTTCTTGAGATTGTCGGGTTAAGCAGCTACCATGCGAAACGTTATCCTCATCAATTCAGCGGAGGACAACGTCAGCGTATCGGCATTGCCAGAGCACTGATGACAAACCCTAAACTAATTATTGCGGATGAGCCTGTTTCAGCGCTCGACGTGTCCATTCAGGCACAAGTGCTGAACTTGATGCAGGATTTACAAAAAGAATTAAATCTTACTTATATATTTATTGCGCATGATCTAGGGGTTGTTCGTCATATAAGTGATCGAGTAGGGGTTATGTATCTCGGCAAAATGGTCGAGATTGCGGAAAGTGAGTTGCTATATGATAAGCCACTTCACCCATATACACAGGCATTATTGTCTGCTGTACCGGTTCCGGATCCGAACTTTGTACGGGAGCAGATCCTTATTAAAGGAGATATTCCTAGTCCTTCAAATCCTCCATCGGGATGTACATTCCATACCCGCTGTCCTTTTAAAATGGATGTGTGTACAAAAATCGTACCAAAGTTAGAAGAAGTTGAACCAGGTCATTCTGTTGCCTGCCACCTATACGGTGAACATGCGCAACAATGATATAAAAAACAATATGGAGGGGTCAATTTGAGTAAGAAGAAACTGTGGTCACTCGCTTTATTAACAATGCTAGTCCTCTCAACAATTTTAGCGGGCTGTCAATCTGATTCATCAGATGGCAACGGCGAAAATAACGGAGAGCCGAAGATTTTAGTATTTGGTCGTGGTGGGGATTCTGTATCTCTAGATCCGGCAACAGTAACTGATGGTGAATCTTTTAAAGTAACACAAAACATCTTTGAAACACTTGTTAACTTTGGTAAACAAGATACAGAAATCAACCCAGGTCTAGCTAAAAAATGGGAACCTTCAGAAGATGGTTTGACTTATACATTCGAACTTGAAGAAGGCATCAAGTTCCATGATGGCACTGACTTCAATGCTGAAGCTGTAGTAGCTAACTTTGAGCGTTGGGCAAATGGTTCAGGTGAAGATTTCTATTACTATTCTTCAATGTTCGGTGGTTACAAAGGTGACGAAGGACATGTCATCGAGTCTGTAACTGCAGATGGAGATTACAAAGTTGTGTTCAAATTGAAACGTCCACAAGCGCCTTTCCTTAAAAACTTAGCGATGAGCCCGTTTGGTATTGCGAGCCCTAAAGCATTTGAAGAACAAGGCGAAAAATTCGGTGATAACCCAGTAGGTACTGGACCATTCAAATTTGTCGAGTGGAAACGCAATGATTCAATCACAATTGAAAAGAACGAAGACTACTGGGTTAAGGACCTTCCTAAACTTGATAAAGTAGTATTCAAAGCAATTCCAGATAACTCAGCTCGTTTGAACGCTTTAAACACAGGTGAAATCGATTTGGCTGATGGTGTAAACCCAGCTGATGGTAAATCTGTTGAAGGTAATTCAGAATTGCAATTATTCGAACGTCCATCAATGAACGTTGGTTACTTAGGTTTGACAAGCACTCGTCCTCCTTTCGATAAAGTGGAAGTGCGTCAAGCAATCAACCATGCAATTGACAAACAAGCGATCGTAGATGCATTCTTCGAAGGTCGTGCAGAAGTAGCGAAAAACCCAATGCCTCCAGTAATCAGTGGCTATAATGACGACATTCCAGGTTATGATTTCGATCCTGCGAAAGCAAAAGCATTATTGGCTGAAGCTGGTTTAGCAGAAGGTTTTGAAATGGAACTATGGGCAATGCCTGTACCACGTCCATATATGCCAGACGGCCAAAAAGTGGCTGAAGTTATCCAATCGAACTTAGCTGATGTTGGAATCAAAGCGAAAATCGTTACATTCGAGTGGGCAACTTACTTGGAAAAAGCTCGTAACGGAGAAGCGGATGCATTCATGTTAGGTTGGACTGGTGATAATGGTGATGCGGATAACTTCCTATACGTATTACTTGATAAAGACAATATCGGAAGCAATAACTATTCATACTATAGCAACGACGAATTACACGACATCCTAATTGAAGCACAATCAGAAGTTGATGAAGACAAGCGTAATGAACTTTACGGTCAAGCTCAAGAAATCATTTTCGAAGACGCTCCGTGGGTACCGCTTGCTCACTCTACTCCACTTCTTGCAGGTAAAGCGAATTTGGTAGGTTTCAAACCACATCCGACTGGTTCTGATAAGTTAGCAGAAGTAGACTTCAAGTAAGAGACTGACTGATGGGGAGAAGTCTACGTGATTTCTCCCCATTTTATTTACAAGCAAAATTGAAATGAGTTACATATCGCATCAGATGGAGAGGTGAAGACAATGCTTCACTATATCGGGAGAAGACTATTGCAATTAATCCCAGTTTTGCTGGGCATGACGTTTGTCGTTTTTATGATTATTCGTGCCATTCCTGGGGACCCAGCACAAGTAATTTTGGGTCAACAAGCGACGAAAGAAGCGATTGAGGCATTACGAGCAAAGCTCGGATTAGACAATCCGTGGTATGTCCAATATTTTGATTATTTAGGTGGATTGTTAAAAGGTGATCTTGGAGAATCTTTACGAACAACTACACCAGTATCTGAAGAAATTTGGCCGTATCTAGCTGCCACATTTGAATTATCTCTGTTTGCAGTTCTTATAGCAGTTATTGTCGGAGTCAATGCAGGCATCATCTCTGCCTGGTTCCAAAACTCATGGTTTGACTATACAGCCATGATCTTAGCGTTAGTTGGCGTGTCTATGCCAATTTTCTGGCTAGGTTTGATGATGCAATATATTTTCGGCATCGAGCTTGGGATTCTTCCAACGACAGGCCGAGAGGAAGTAAGGAATCCGATCGATTCAATGACCAATTTGTATGTACTGGATACCATTCTTCAAGGACGCTTTGATCAATTAGGCATTGTTTTGAAACATCTGGTCTTACCAGGGCTAGCCCTTGCGACAATTCCGATGGCAATCATTGCCCGTATGACTCGTTCCAGCATGCTTGATGTGATGAGATCAGATTATGTTCGTACTGCACGTGCGAAAGGTCAAAAAATGTTCTGGGTTGTGTACAAGCATGCATTGAAAAATGCCATTATCCCAGTATTGACAATTATCGGTCTTCAAATGGGATTACTGCTTGGCGGTGCCATTTTAACGGAATCCATTTTCGCATGGCCAGGAGTTGGACGTTATATTTACGAAGCAATCAATTTCCGCGACTACCCAGTTATCCAATCAGGGATTCTTGTTGTGGCATTTATCTTCGTAATGATTAACTTGTTCATTGATATTCTTTACAGTTTGATTGATCCACGAATTAAATACGATTAAGAAGGAGGAATCTCATTATGGTCGGATTCGCGCCTAAACCATCAGATGTAGTAGCACAACAAGATAAAGTAGCGGGCCCTTGGCATGAAGCTTGGCGAAGCTTTAAGAAAAGTAAAGTCGCCGTAGTCGGAGCTGGGATTGTTCTCTTCTTTATCATCGTGGCATTCATAGGACCCTGGATAGCACCACAAGGCATAAATGAGCAAAATCTACCCAATCGATTACAGGCACCATCTTTTGATCATTGGTTCGGAACAGATGATATGGGTCGAGATATATTATCCCGCATTATCCATGGTGCACGTATTTCATTATGGGTTGGGTTCTTTTCGGTAATCGGTTCAGTGATTGCAGGGAGTATTTTAGGGATTGTTGCAGGTTATTACGGTAAGTGGGTAGATGCGATTATTTCCCGCATTTTCGATATCATGCTGGCATTTCCAAGTATCTTACTAGCAATCGCTGTCGTATCGGTATTGGGACCATCCTTGCAAAATGCATTGATTGCCATTGCCATCATTAACATTCCGAACTTCGGTCGATTGATTCGATCCAAAGTTTTGAGTATTAAGGAAGAGGAGTATATCACTTCGGCTAAAGCAATCGGCATGCAGGATATCCGAATATTATTCTCGCATATTTTACCGAATTCAATGGCACCTGTTATCGTGCAAGGTACACTTGCCATAGCAACGGCCATTATTGAAGCGGCAGCACTTGGTTTCCTTGGTCTTGGCGCAGAAGCTCCAGCTCCGGAGTGGGGCAAAATGCTAGCTGATTCCAAAATGTATTTAATCAACGCTCCTTGGACCATGATTTTCCCAGGTATCGCCATTATGCTTACGGTACTGGGATTCAATTTAATGGGAGATGGATTGCGGGATGCATTGGATCCACGCATGAAGAGCTAATAGATGGAGAAGAAGTCATTCCTTTTATAAGGAATGGCTTTTTTTATGGGGTTTTTGTTGGCGGAACGATAGTTTGTTGGACAATTTGGAGGTTTCGTCTGACGAAAGAGGGTTTTAGTTGAACAATTATAGATTTTAGTTGTAAAAGGGAAAAAATGTAAATAATGCATAAGAAAAAGCAGTCATCTCAATAGGTGAGATGACTGCCATTAATTTAGAATTCATCTTCAAGTTCCACTTTAATTTCTTCTCCGTGGTAATTCTGGTGAGAAATAATAAGCGTATCCAAGTGTTCCAATTGTTCTTCATAATCCAATATGGCAGACAGTACATGAAGTAAATGATAGGAAGAGAAAGATTCTTCTGTGTTGGAAAGTGCAATTTCTCTCGCGAATATTTCCATTACTTCATGACGTTGGAGCAATGCTTCACTTCCGCTTAAAAAGGAATGTTCAGGTTTTAATTTACCTGTGTATTTTAAATGAAGCTGTTCGTGATATGTCAGTAAGAAGTCCAGTCGTTCTTGAATCATCTGACGGAATTGATCCGGGAGATTCGCCAGTTCATTTTCATGTAAATGAAGTCGTTTCAGCACATCCCAACTTTTATTGGCTGCTGAAATCATTTGACGATACACCACAAGTTTACGGGCTTTCGCACGTTTTTCATTTCGGAAGTAGCTTCGTTCTTCTTTATAAAACAAATAAAACTGATCTACTTTTATCAAACGTTCGCGTAGTTTTTCAAGTGACTGCTTCGTCGCCGTATGTTCGGAAGCCTGGCGTTCGGCTAACCGTGTCCATCTGATTAACTCATCTGTTGTTGAATGAATCGCCTGAAACAACTTAGTTTCATACTTCGGAGGCATAAAGACCAAGTTCACGACAAATGCAGCCAATACACCAACGACAATCGTCGCAAACCTGATTAGAGCAAAGGTGATGAAATCATCGCTCTGTACTTCCATAATCGCAATGATTGTTACAAGTGCCAATGAAATGGATTTCTCCAACTTTAATTTCAGCATGATGGCAATTGTGATAACTGCAGCCAGACCTACTGCCACATAATGGTGTCCAAAAATTAGAGCAAAAATTACGGCTATACCAGCACCGATCAGATTTGATTGAATTTGTTCAATAATCGTTAAATAGGATCGGTAAATGGAAGGTTGAATGGCAAATATCGCTGCGATTCCCGCAAATACGGGTGACGGTAAATGCATTAAATCAGCCAAGAACAGCGCAAACACGATTGCAACTCCCGTTTTAACGATTCGTGCACCAAGTTTCATAGATGTGGTATGTCCTTTCTAATTTCTTTAGACATTCCTTCTAAAAGAAATCGTTTATTAAAGTTTTGAAAATGCATAATCAACCGCTTTTAGTGATTGTTCAACATCTTCTTCTGTGTGGGCGGTCGTTAAGAACCAAGCCTCATACTTAGAAGGAGCCAAGTTGATTCCTTGTTCCAGCATCAGTTTGAAGAATCGACCGAAAATCTCACCATCTGTTGCTTCGGCTTGTTCGTAATTCTCTACTTTCACATCCGTGAAGTAAATTGTCAATGCACCCATTAAACGATTGATTGTGATTGTCACGTTATGTTTAGCAGCAGCTTTCAAAATACCTTCTTCCAAAAGTGCACCCAAACGATCCATTTCTTCATATATACCCGGCTGCTTCAATACTTCCAAACAAGCAATTCCAGATAATATAGACGCAGGATTTCCGGCCATAGTTCCCGCTTGATAAGCAGGGCCGAGTGGTGCGACTTGCTCCATAATTTCTTTTCGTCCGCCGTAAGCTCCGATTGGCAAGCCGCCTCCGATGATTTTCCCGAGAGCAGTCAGGTCAGGTGTTAAGCCTAATAAATCTTGAGCTCCGCCGTAGTGGAAACGGAATGCTGTAATGACTTCATCATATACAATAAGTGCACCTTTTTGTTTGGCGATATCATGTACAAGAGGTAAGAAGCCTTCCTTTGGTTCAACAATGCCGAAATTTCCTACAATAGGTTCCACTAAGATACAGGCAATTTCGTTACCCCATTTGTCCATGGCTTCCTTGAAAGCTTCTGGATCATTAAAAGGGATTGTGATGACTTCTTTCGCAATTGATTTAGGAACACCAGCTGAATCAGGGGTACCCAGTGTAGCAGGTCCCGATCCGGCAGCAACAAGCACCAAATCCGAATGTCCATGGTAGCAACCAGCAAATTTCATAATTTTAGTACGCCCTGTATATGCACGAGATACACGAATCGTCGTCATGACAGCTTCTGTTCCCGAATTCACAAAACGCACTTTATCCATTCCAGGCATCGCTTCTTTCAGCATTTTGGCAAATTTCACTTCATGAGGGGTAGGCGTACCATATAGTAACCCGTTTTCGGCTGCCTTTGTAATAGCTTGCGTAATGTGCGGATGGGCATGCCCAGTGATGATTGGCCCGTAAGCTGCCAGATAGTCAATGTACTTATTTCCATCCACATCCCAAAAGTATGCTCCCTGTGCTCTTTCCATTACCGTTGGAGAACCGCCACCTACTGCTTTGTACGAACGAGATGGGCTGTTAACACCACCAACGATATGTTGTAATGCTTCTTCATGTAGTGCTTCTGATTTTGTTCTATTCATATATATCCTCCGTTCCATTTCTACCATCCTTAATAATAGACAAAAAGGACGTAGAACGCCAAGAAAATTGAAAGTGCAGTCATTCTTAGGTACGATAAAATAAATAGTAAAGTGGAGGGAATGTTCATGACAACACTTGAAGGATTGCAAGCACCAGATTTCACATTGAGAAATGAAAAAGGGGAAGAAGTCTCACTACATCAGTTCGCTGGAAAAGAATATGTACTGCTTTACTTTTATCCGAAAGACGCTACTCCAGGATGCACGACTGAAGCGTGTGACTTCAGAGATATGCACGAATCCTTCCGAGATCTGAATGCCGTCATTTTAGGCGTAAGCCCGGACGGTGAACGTGCGCATACGAAATTCATTGAAAAACATGGTCTGCCTTTTTCATTATTGATTGATGAGGACCACGCTGTTTCTGAAGCATATGGCGTATGGGTTCTCAAAAAAATGTATGGAAAAGAATATATGGGGATCGAGCGCTCCACTTTCCTAATTGACCCGACTGGAACTGTCATAAAAGAATGGAGAAAAGTAAAAGTGAAAGGACATGTGGAAGATGCTCTTGTAACTTTGCGTGAATTGGTGACCGCTCAATGACCAATGTACTTTTTACTTTCCCGGTTAAAGAATATTTAATAGAGGAATTACAAACGGAATTTCCTGAGGTGAAATTTACTTTTTCTTCAAGTAAAGATCAGGACGCACTAAAATCTGCTGAAGTCATTGTGACGTATGGCGAAGATATTTCTGTCGCTACATTAGATCAAGCGCTCGCGTTAAAATGGCTCATGATTGCTTCAGCAGGATTAGAAAAGATGCCACTGAGTGAAATCTTAAAACGAAACATTTTCGTTACGAATGTTAAAGGGATTCACAAGACACCAATGACTGAATCCGTAATGGCACATTTGCTCGCCATTAAACGTGCGTTGCCATGGATGTATAAACAACAGGAAAACAGTGAATGGAGTAAGCGTTCGGGATCAACTGAGCTTTTTGGAAGTACAGCGCTTATTATTGGTCCGGGTGCAATCGGCAGTGAGATTGGACGGTTACTGCAAGCATTTGGAGTCACGACAATAGGTTGTAATCGCTCCGGGAAAAATGCTGCTAACATGAATTCTATGATTACTTTTGACCAATTAAGTGACGTACTGCCAAAAGTAGATATCGTCATTTCAGTCTTACCGAGCACACCAGAAACAATAGGTCTACTTACATACGATCATTTTGTATTAATGAAGGAAGATGCAATTTTCATGAACTTTGGCCGTGGTGATTTAATAAAAGAAGAACAACTCATTCAGGCCATTCAGGAACGTCAAATTTCCTACGCTGTACTGGATGTTTTCGAAAATGAACCTCTTGATGAGAACCATCCATTTTGGAAAATGGAAGGAGTAATTGTTTCACCTCATGTTTCGAGCCATTCTTCTGAATATGTTCCACGAGCATTGAAGATTTTCCGTCACAACCTCCATGAATGGATTGAAGCGGGAACGAATTTTCAAAATGTCATAGACTTAGAAAAGGGGTACTAACATGAAAATCTACACAAAAACAGGCGACAAAGGCACAACTTCACTTATCTATGGTTCACGTGTTGCAAAGAATGATGCATTGGTAGAAGCATATGGTACGTGCGACGAAGCGAATTCCATGATTGGTCTTGCTATGAGTTATATTCAGAATGAATTTTTTGAAGAAAAAGAGGATGTTCAACGAGTTTTCCATCAAATTCAAACGACACTGTTTCATGTAGGTGCAGAACTCGCTACGCCTGCAGGGAAAGAAGTGAAATGGAAATTGGAAGAAACGGAAATCACGAAACTTGAAAATGTAATTGACGAATGGGATGCACATCTTCCTGCATTGCAAAACTTCATTTTGCCAAGCGGTCATCCTGCTGGGGCCACTCTTCATGTAGCCCGTACTATTGTGCGTCGTGCCGAGCGTGCTGCGGTAGGTATAGGGGAACAAGTATCACCTCTTGTATTGGCTTATTTAAACCGTTTATCCGATTTCTTGTTTGTAGCCGCACGCTTCATTAACATGCGACTGGGTCAAAAGGAAATCGGACTGCATGCAGAGTAATACCTTGATGTAATTGGTTTTTTGTTGACTTTTTCCTTACTTCTTTCTTATACTAATTGTAACCATTATAAAATAAGAATCTTTATGAAGTGAGGTGCATGGCGATGACTGAAATGCATTTACGTGACGCATTGGATAATTTGAAATCAACAGGAGTCAGAATTACGCCACAGCGTCATGCAATTTTAGAATTTCTCATTCAATCCATGATTCATCCAACAGCAGATGATATATATAGAGCGCTTGAAGGGAAATTCCCAAACATGAGCGTTGCCACGGTTTACAATAATCTTCGAGTTTTTAGAGAAGCCGGATTAGTAAAAGAATTAACGTATGGCGATTCGTCCAGTCGATTTGATTTCGTAACAAACGATCACTATCACATTATTTGTGATGATTGTGGCAAAATTGTTGATTTCCATTATCCAGGTTTAGATGAAGTGGAACATTTAGCTTCTCACGTTACTGGATTCAAAGTGAATTCCCATCGTATGGAGATTTACGGAACATGTCCGACCTGTGTAACACAAGCTTCTAAAGTTCAATAGTTAACAGTAAGAGCATTTCGGTGCTCTTTTTTTAGTTCAAAAAAAAGAGCCAACATTCTATAATGAATGTTAGCCTTGTCGGTTACGATCTTTTTCGGTTTAATTTTTCATCAAATTCCTGGCCTTCTAGAGTAGGATCCAATGTTAAAGGTTCTTTGCAATACATACACATATCAACACGACCTAAAACTTTGGTATACTTTCCGCAGTTAGGACAAACAACTTGAACTGCTTTTGTGGAAAGCATTCCAATCCATGCGTAAACTCCCGTACTGCCTAAAATGGCAAGCAGACCTAAGAACATAAATAATGTCATGACGATTTGATTTTCACGGAAGAAGATGCCGATATACATGATGACAAAACCAATGAAAATCAATGATAATGCAAACGAACGAATTCGGTTTATTTTATTTTTATAAGGTTTCATATTGTGTTCCTCCTCAATCATGTTTACTATACCATAATTGGTAGTGTAAATCGTTTGAAGGAATCTCACAACCTTTGTCGAAAAAAGAACATATACCATTTTGATTAATTTATGAGGGGGACTTCAAGTTGGAACAGATTCTGCGTCCTATTTATCAGGAAAGAGCGAGCCAACCAAATACGCTCGGCGTTATCTTAGTCGAGAAGAGAGAAAAAGTTAGTCAAATTACGGATACATTCGATACTATTCTTTTAATTTTAGCTAAAGACGCAACTCAACCTGTGTTTACGAAACATTATACGTTTAATGATAAAAAAGCAGCGATGCACATTGTAACTGAAAAGCAGTTACGAAAATGGTTATTGCTTGGTACTAATAGAAAGATTGTGGACTGGATTTTTTATGGCCGTGTCATGTTTGATCGGAACGAATTTGTCCATGAGTTAAAAACTGAGCTCAAAGAATTTCCTTTTTACGGCCGGAAAATTAAAATGGGCATTGAATTCGCAAAACTTTTGCGTCGTTATTTAGAAGGAAAAGTGTTTTTTGAACAAAAAAACTACATGGATGCGTACAATCATATTGTGGATTCATTGCACCACCTTGCACGTCTGGCAGTATTTGAGAACGGAATGCATCCTGAAGTAACCGTTTGGTCTCAGGTCAAAATAATTGAGCCATCCATTTATAAACTGTACGAAGAATTGCTGTCGAGTGAGGAACCAATTGATAAAAGGTTGGAACTACTATTTTTAGCAAGTGAGTTTATGATTCATTCAAGAACGAAAGATGGATCGCGTCATATATTAGAAGTTATGAGCCAAAAAGATCATTGGACTATACAGGATCTGCATGAACAAGAAGAGCTCAGAAACTATTCGGTGGACTTGGAAGTCTTTATTGAATTCCTTGTGGAGAAGGGCTACATCCACGTCGAACGTGTAGAAACGAAGAGCGATAAGATCTTCCACCGCTACTACAAAGTTGAACCAATTGATGAGGAAACATCACAGCAATAAGACGCTTGAAAAAGCGTCTTATTTTTTTCTTGACGTATGAACAGAAGCCTGTATATAATAGTAAACGTCGCTGAGCAACACGGCGAGAAACAAGATAAAAAAATAGATTTAAAAAGTGCTTGACTCTCACACTTTGCAGTGCTAAATTAGAGAAGTCGCCAAAACGAGTGACACCAAATGAACCTTGAAAACTGAACAGCAAAACGTCAACAAAATTCGTAACGAGCGTTTAACGCGAGAACGAATTTCTGCGATGGTCGCCTTGGCGATCGGAGCAACTAAAAGCGGAACACACTTCGGTGTGGGAAGCAAAACTTGAACTTAAACGTTCATTATAAACGTCATTAATTTGACGCCAGCAACAAAGTCGAGCTAATCGACTCACCTATTATGGAGAGTTTGATCCTG
>NZ_JAMKBJ010000004.1 GCF_027563315.1 Paenisporosarcina quisquiliarum | reverse complement strand
GGTAGATAGGTTCGAGGTGGAAGCGCGGTGACGTGTGTAGCTGACGAATACTAATCGATCGAGGACTTAACCAAAATGAATTTGAATGGTTTTCAATGACCCGTTTATCCAGTTTTGAGTGAACAAACACTCAAAAAAGTCTAGTGATAATGGCAAAGAGGTCACACCCGTTCCCATACCGAACACGGAAGTTAAGCTCTTTAGCGCCGATGGTAGTTGGGGGTTTCCCCCTGTGAGAGTAGGACGTCGCTAGGCTTTTTTATTTATACTTTTATTCCGAAGTAGCTCAGTGGTAGAGCAATCGACTGTTAATCGATTGGTCGTAGGTTCGAGTCCTACCTTCGGAGCCACTTTCTTGCTTCCATAGCTCAGCAGGTAGAGTGCTTCCATGGTAAGGAAGAGGTCACCGGTTCGAGCCCGGTTGGAAGCTTTTTTCCAAAAATACAGTACTCGTATTATACATAATGGCCCCTTGGTCAAGCGGTTAAGACACCGCCCTTTCACGGCGGTAACACGGGTTCGAATCCCGTAGGGGTCACCATTTTGTCATACGAAGATGACAAAATGCGACGACGCAGCAAAGCAAGGAAGGAGCAAATCCTTCAACGTTTGCGATAAAGACATAATTTTACCCAGGAGGATTAGCTCAGCTGGGAGAGCATCTGCCTTACAAGCAGAGGGTCGGCGGTTCGAGCCCGTCATCCTCCACCATATATTTTACCCTTGGAGGGGTAGTGAAGTGGCTAAACACGACGGACTGTAAATCCGTTCCTTCGGGTTCGGCGGTTCGAATCCGCCCCCCTCCACCATTTTTTGCATTTTATTAATGGGGTATAGCCAAGCGGTAAGGCAACGGATTTTGATTCCGTCACGCCCTGGTTCGAATCCAGGTACCCCAGCCATAACTCTTGTACGAGCCATTAGCTCAGTTGGTAGAGCATCTGACTTTTAATCAGAGGGTCGTAGGTTCGAATCCTACATGGCTCACTTTTTTATTTATCTTTTTTCGGGGCCTTAGCTCAGCTGGGAGAGCGCCTGCCTTGCACGCAGGAGGTCAGCGGTTCGATCCCGCTAGGCTCCATAATTGAAAAAGACGTTTGGGATGTAATATTCCAAACGTCTTTTTGTGTTTTTGAGATATAGATTTATCCAAAATAGTGTGAGGATAACATTTGAATGAACTCTTTCTCTAATTCGCCTTGTTTCTTTACAATCACATAGGTCGTGACTTTCGGTAGTTCGAATAAATCAAAGTGGATGTTCATTAATCTTCCTTCTAGTAGTTCACGTCTGACAATGGAATGGGGTAGAAATGAAATGCCGAGCCCTTCCTGGATGAAGCGTTTGGTGATATGGGCTTGTGACACTTTCATCGAGCGCAAGCCGGTTACTTGTTTTCTCAACTTTATCAACACGTCATCCCAAAACACGGGGTGATGGTGGGTAAAAAGTGTATAAGTCTGTAAATACTCCATTTCATCGTACGCTGGTCCACTTTCATCATCATAGATATCCACAGGAGCAATGAAAAGAAGATGTTCTTCAAAAATTGGAATTGATTCAATATGTTTATAAGTCGAATTTAATGCGGATATCCCCAAATGGACATCTTCTTTATCCACAAGTTCTTCGATCAGATGGGATTCTTCTACACGAATCGTAATTTCCAAGTCTGGATGTTGGCGCATAAATGATCGCAGGATATGAGGTAATATGGTTTCGGCTAGCAAAGGTGAGATAGCGATGGTCCAATTTCTTCTATACCCTTGCTTATATGCATGGATGGATTGAATGCTGTCTTCATATTGTTGAAGGAGTTTTTCCGCTTTATCCACAAACATTTTTCCAGCATCGGTTAGTGTTACTCGATTTTTATTGCGTTCGAATAATGAAATTCCTAAATACTCTTCTAGTAATCGAATGTGTACGGAGACACTCGGTTGGGACATCAAAAGTTGTTCAGAGGTCTTTCGAAAATTGAGAGTTTTTGCAGCAATAATGAATGTTTTTATCCATTGTATTTCCATAATCGACACCTCTTTTAATTAATAATATTAATTAAGTTAATTATAACTATTTAATTTTTATAATCAATTTATCAGCGTATACTCCTTTTATAGGAGGCGATAATATGTTTCAAAAAGGATTAAAAGACGTGGTCGCGGTTCATACGAAAATTGCATCAGTGGATGGAGAAAAAGGTGAATTGCGCTACCGTGGAGAACTTGTGGATAAAATTGTTTCAAATGCAACATTTGAACAGTTGTCCACATATTTATGGACAGGAACGAAAGAACCGGTTTCTCTACTATTAAAAGAAGGAAGGGAACTTCCTGAACATGTGTCTAAATTACTGCTAAATTTACCGATTAATTTACAAGTGATGGATGTATTGAAAGTAGCTGTTTCAGCTTACGGAACCCCGTCATTCCTGCAAAAATCCCAATATGAACAATCAGTTATTTTAACTGCAGCACTTCCGGTAATTGTAGCTTTTTATTATCGAAGACAGCAAGATTTGGAGCCGTTGGCATCGCAAGAAAATCTAGGACATACTGCTAACTTTTTATACTTATTAACAGGGATATCCCCAACACCTGCGCAAGTAGAAGCACTTGAGACGTATTTGTTATTAACAATGGAGCATGGATTGAATGCGTCGACGTTTGCCGCGCGAGTCACGATCTCAACAGAGTCTGATATTCCATCTGCGATTGTTTCGGCACTCGGTACGATGAAAGGTCCATTACATGGAGGTGCTCCTTCAGGCGTACTTGCTTTGTTAGATGAAATGAAGTCTCCGGAAGGCGTTCGTCCTGTCATTGAAGAAAAGCTTGCCAGAGGTGAACGTATTATGGGGTTCGGTCATCGAATTTATAAAACGGAAGATCCCCGTTCCATTGTACTTAGGGAAAAATGTTTGTCCCTTCAAGGAAAAGATGCTTGGCTGGATCTTGCTACTTATGCTGAAAAAGAAATTATTCACCTGTTGAATGAACATAAACCAGGGAGAAAGTTATACACAAATGTGGAGTTCTATGCTGCTGCCATCATGCGTGCGATTAACCTGGATCCTACTCTCTTCACCCCGACATTTAGTGTTGCACGAATTGTAGGTTGGACAGCTCATGCCATGGAACAAGCAGAGGATAATACGATTTTCAGACCACAGTCTGTATATATCGGAAAAACTTTTGTATGATAGTGGAAAAGTTGTTGGGGAGTTGTGGAGTATGAGTGTGTTATTAATGCATGATGATGTGACATTACGACCGATGAAAGAAACCGATATCGCACGTCTGTGGAAACTAACGACAACTGAGACGTTTACCTTTATGCTTAACCAAATTCAACATATGGATGAGTTTGAACAATGGATGGGCTCTGGCTATGAACAGATGCAATCAACAGATTCGACCATTGTTTTAGTTGTAGCCAATACGGAAACGGATGAACTGTATGGTTCTACAAGGATCTATAACATTGATCATTCTAATAAAACATGCGAAATTGGCGCTACTTTTTATGGCAAACCATTTCAACGAACACATATAAACACGACGTCTAAGTGGCTGCTGCTTACGTATGCATTTGAAACCCTTGGTATGATTCGTGTGCAATTTAAAACAGATGAAGAAAATTTGGTTTCTCAAAAAGCGATTGAACGATTAGGGGCGAAGAAAGAAGGAATCTTACGCAATGAACGTATTCGCTCAACTGGAAAACCACGCAATGCCGTCGTTTATTCCATTATCGAAAATGAATGGTCATCAATCAGAAATCAATTGTATGAAAATATGAATAAATATTCAAAATGATGTACAGTTGAGCCAAGTGTACCTCTTGATTTACAATAAACTTAAGTAAATGGGGAGGTATAAAATAATGAATAAATTAAATATATCTTTAATCGGAGTACCAATGGATTTGGGTCAAAATCGTCGCGGGGTTGATATGGGACCAAGTGCGATTCGTTATGCTGGTGTGGTTGAACGTTTAGAGGAAATTGGTCACTCAGTAACGGACGAAGGCGATATTCAAATTGCGGCGGCAGAAAAAACGGCTCCAACGGATACAAACTTACGTAACTTAAAAGAAGTAACAGATGCAAGTACGACTTTAGCAAACAAAATTCATGACGTGATGGAAAATGGTCAGTTCCCTCTTATTTTAGGTGGGGATCACAGTATTGCCATTGGTACACTAGCTGGTCTAGGCGATCGTTATGAGAATTTAGGCGTCATCTGGTACGATGCACATGCAGATTTAAATACGGGAGATACGTCACCTTCAGGCAACATTCATGGTATGCCTTTGGCAGTCAGCATTGGATTAGGTCATGAGCAATTGGTGAATATCCGTGGATTTGCTCCAAAAATCAAACCTGAAAATGTTGTCATTATCGGGGCACGTTCAATCGATCCAGGGGAACGTGAGTTAATCAAAGAAAAAGGCATAAAAGTATTCACGATGCATGATATCGATAAACTTGGGATGACGGAAGTCATGAACAAAGCAATGTGGTATTTAAAAGACCGTGAAGTGGATGGTGTCCATTTATCTCTTGATTTAGATGGAATCGATCCAATTTATACACCGGGTGTTGGAACTCCTGTACCGGGTGGAATCAGTTACCGTGAAAGTCATTTAGCGATGGAAATGCTCTATTCTTCAGATATGATTACATCTGCTGAATTTGTGGAAGTAAATCCGATTCTTGATGAGAAAAATAAAACGGCTGATGTAGCTGTAGCTTTAATGGGCTCACTGTTCGGCGAAAAATTATTATAAGGTAAATCGAACTGTTCAACCTGGCATATGATGCTTACAGGTTGAACAGTTTTTTCTTCATTTCAATGCAACTAAAGCTCATGAATTGGCGTCTATCTGTAGGGAAGTTTTTTATCATTTGTAAGTATCTTGAAAATAGTTCTGATATAATAAAGTTATAAAAAAGATATAAAAAGATATAAAAAAAGATGAAACCTGTCTAGGCTGTAAACCGTATAAGTAAGACAGCCGCATGAGCGGAGGGGAAATCACCATGGATGCTTTGGTCAACAAACGAATAAAAGAAGTATTAAAAGGCGATCAAAATGCATTCGCGGAGATTGTCGAACTATACCAGGATAAATTATATCGGGTCTGTTTTCGTATGCTTGGAAACAAACATGAAGCGGAGGATATAGCACAGGAAGCATTTGTCCGTGCATTTATTAATATTCATACGTTTGATACAAAACGAAAATTTTCAACTTGGTTGTACAGAATTGGAACCAATTTGTGTATTGACCGTATAAGAAAGAAGAAACCAGATTATTACTTAGATGCAGAGGTTTCAGGCACGGAAGGATTAAACATGTATTCGCAAATCGCTGCGTCTGAAGAGTTGCCGGAAGATCAAGTTATGAAGATGGAAATGCAAGACCGAGTTCAATATGAAATCAGTCGCTTGCCGGATAAATATCGTGCAGTGATTGTACTGAAATATATGGAAGATTTACCGCTCCAGGAAATCAGTGAAATTTTAGAAATGCCGCTTGGAACTGTGAAAACCCGTATCCACAGGGGGCGCGAGGCGCTCAGAAAGCAATTGAGTAACATGTAGGAGGGATTCACGATGAACAAATGCCCAGAACAGATTGTTCACTATATGCATGAATATTTGGATGGCGACATCAGCGGTGAGCATGAGCAGGAGCTTAAAACCCATTTAGCCAGTTGTCCATCGTGTCAGCAGCACATGCATGAGTTAAGTAAAGTTGCTGCGTTCGTACAGAGCGCATCACATATATCTGCACCAAATGGTTTTGTGGAAGGCGTGACGGCACGTTTGCCTAAAGAAACATCAAAAGTCGGAATGAAGCGTTGGTTCCACAGTCATCCTTTATTGACTGCTGCAGCCTTGTTTATGATTTTAATGAGTGCTTCACTCTTCTCGAGTTTCAATGAAGACCAACACTTCTCCTTCACAAAACAACCGAACCTTGTAGTTGAAGGAGAAAAAGTAATCGTTCCTGCAGGAGAGATTGTCATAGGGGACTTGGTTGTCAAAAACGGTGACCTTCAAATCGATGGAGAAGTAGATGGCAATGTAACGGTAATCAATGGACAGTATATGGCCTCAACAGCCAACGTTACAGGGGAAATAGAAGAAATTAACCAAGTGTTCGATTGGCTTTGGTACAAAATTAAAGCAGGTGCAAAAGACGTTGCGTCACTTGTAGATGGTAAAGAAGATAAATAAGTCTACCCTTCAGGGGTGGGCTTTTTCTTTTTTTATCATAAAGAAGGCTTCCTGTCAGAAAGCGTTGAACGCAAATACGCGGAAGAGGAATAATCCAGTGCTATTTCAATATCCATGCTTTTCTTTGCAGCAGGCAGAACGCTGGGTGTTTATGTTATACTGATTCCATATGAATATGTGATGAAAAGTGGGGGATGCCACATGCCGTTTATTGACCAATTTACAGATTTGACGCCGGTAAACGTGCTCGTTAATATACTTGATGTGTTACTCGTGTGGTTTGTCATTTATAAGATCTTCACTTTGATAAAAGGAACGAAAGCAGTCCAATTATTAAAAGGAATCTTTGTTATCATAATTGTCCGGGTGCTGACGCAGACAGTTGGATTGGACACACTTGGTTGGATGATGCAAAAAATCATTGACTGGGGTTTTCTTGCCATTATTATTATTTTCCAACCGGAACTACGACGTGCACTCGAACAGATTGGACGAGGCAAATTATTCGCCCGCACGAGCCTTCAAGAAGCAGAAGAGCAGAATCGGTTAATTGAAGCTATGACGAAATCTGTAAGCTATATGGCGAAACGCCGAATTGGTGCATTGATTTCGATTGAACGTGAAACCGGGCTGACAGAATATATTGAAACCGGTATTAAAATGAACTCTGAAATTACTTCGGAATTATTGATTAATATTTTCATACCCAATACGCCACTTCATGATGGAGCGGTGATTATGCAAAAAAATAAAATAGCGGCAGCTGCTTGTTATTTGCCGTTATCCGAAAGTCCGTTCATTTCTAAAGATCTTGGTACACGTCATCGGGCGGCTCTCGGTATCAGTGAAGTGACAGATGCCATTACGATTGTTGTATCTGAAGAAACTGGAGCGGTTAGTTTAACATCGAACGGAGACCTTCACCGAAATCTATCCATTGAAGAATTTGAAACACGCTTGCGAAAAGTGTGGTTTGGACCTGAACCTGAACTGGTCAGCACTTCTAAATGGACGTGGAGGGGGAAAAAGAATGGATAAAATGATGGATAGCCCTTGGTTTTTAAGAATCACGGCGCTGCTTCTCGCCATGCTTTTGTTCTTGACGATTAAATCCGATGAAGAAAACTTAAATGCAGCAACGAACGGGAACATGACGGACATTATTCGTGATGTGCCAGTGGAAGTTTATTATGATGATGAGAACTTAGTGGTCACGGGGGTTCCTAAGACCGTCGATATGACGATAGAAGGACCAACGTCACTTGTACAATCAGCAAAACAACTACAAGACTTTACCGTCTTTGTTGATTTGCGTACATTGAATATGGATGAACATAATGTCATGCTGCAAGTGGAGAATGTGTCGGATAAACTCGAAGTCACTTTAGATCCATCGTATATCGAAGTAAATATTGAAGAAAAAATCACTCGTGAAATGCGGGTTGATGCAGAATTCAACGAACGATTGTTGGCTGAAAACTTTATCGTGACGGGCATGAAAACGGATCCGGAACGCGTTTTGATAACGGGTGCTAGAAGTGTGATTGAAAGTATCAGTTTTGTTAAAGCGACCGTCGGGGGAGAACAAGGGCTTAATAAAACCTTTACCCAAGAGGCAAGCGTAAAAGTGTTGGATAAGGATTTATCCAAATTAAATGTTACGATAGAGCCTGCTCAAGTGGACGTCACAATTGCCATGGAAGAATATAGTCGAGAGGTACCAATTGACTTAAGGCAAATCGGGCCACCAAAAGAGGGCGTAGTCATTAATGATTTAACGCCATCATTTGGTTATGTACGTGTGTATGGAAATCGGGCAGTTGTAGATGCCTTGGATGCAATTAAGGTAGATGTGGATGTGAGTAAGCTCGAAGAATCGAAAGAACTCACACTGAAAATACCGGTTCCTAAAGGTGCATCACGAGTTTCTGAATCTCAACTAGAAGTATTAGTTGATGTGACACCAGCGCCTGAAGAAGAGCCAGTGCCGGATGAGTCAGCTCAAGCTGGACAAACGGAAGTCAAAACGACAGCTCGTGAATTTGCAGGTGTCAATGTAGAAGTGAAAGGGTTGGCTGAAGAGGATCGTTTTTCCTTTACTCAACCTGACAGTGGTCAAGTCCTCTTGACCGTTAAAGGTGAAAGTTCCTATATCGATACATTAACTGCAAGTGATTTTCAGGTATATGTAGATGCAAGCGCAGCAGAAGACGGTGAAAATCTTTTGGATGTCACCGTAGAAGGTCCTGGAAATGTGACATGGACGGTGTCTTCACCTTCCGTCACAGTGGAAGTTATGCGAGCTTAAGTTTGGATTTGAAGGAGAGAATAGATAAATGGGTAAATATTTTGGAACTGATGGGGTAAGAGGCGTTGCGAATAGCGAGCTAACACCAGAAATGGCATTTAAATTAGGTCGTATTGGTGGATATGTGTTAACAAAAGGGAGTACAAGCCGTCCGAAAGTTTTAATTGGACGAGATACACGTATTTCTGGACATATGCTGGAAGGTGCACTTGTAGCTGGTCTTTTATCAGTAGGTGCAGAAGTTATGCGTTTAGGCGTGATCAGCACGCCAGGTGTTTCATACTTAACACGTGTGATGAGTGCAGAAGCGGGCGTAATGATTTCTGCTTCGCATAACCCGGTTGCCGATAATGGAATCAAATTCTTTGGTTCTGATGGCTTTAAACTTTCGGATGATCAAGAAGCAGAAATCGAAGCGCTTATTGATACAGAAGTGGATGAATTGCCACGTCCTGTTGGCGGAGATTTAGGGTCTGTTACGGATTATTTTGAAGGCGGACAAAAATATATCAGTTACTTGAAGCAAACATTGGATGAAGATTTTGTTGGCATTCATGTTGCTTTGGACTGCGCACACGGTGCAACGTCATCTTTAGCAACTCATGTTTTTGCTGATCTTGATGCAGACCTTTCTACAATGGGTGCATCACCGAACGGATTGAACATTAACGAAGGTGTTGGGTCTACTCATCCTGAGGTATTGGCTAAATTTGTCGTGGATAAAGGCGCTCACGTAGGTCTTGCATTTGATGGAGATGGTGACCGACTGATTGCAGTAGATGAAAAAGGACAAATCGTAGATGGCGACCAAATCATGTACATTTGTGCGAAGCATTTGCATAGCGAAGGCCGTTTGAAGCACGATACAGTTGTTTCAACAGTGATGAGCAATATGGGCTTCTATAAAGCTCTAGAGTCTCATGGAATGAGCAGCGTTCAAACAGCGGTTGGTGATCGATATGTAGTCGAGGAAATGAAGAACAATGGCTACAACTTAGGTGGAGAACAATCTGGACACATCGTGTTCCTGGATTACAATACAACGGGTGATGGCTTACTGACAGGTCTTCAATTGGTGAACATCATGAAGATTACCGGCAAAAAGCTGTCTGAACTCGCAGCTGAAATGACGATTTTCCCACAAAAACTTGTCAATGTTCGTGTAACGGACAAACATGGAGTGACGGATAATGCCAAAGTGGCAGCTGTCATTTCAGAAGTGGAGCAAGAAATGGCAGGGAATGGTCGCGTCTTGGTACGTCCTTCAGGTACGGAACCATTGGTGCGTGTCATGGTTGAAGCATCAACGAAAGAAGATTGCGAACGTTACGTAGAACGCATTGCTGAGGTTGTGCGTACTGAAATGGGATTAGCAGAATAATTTTAAAATGGAGACCAGCTTTTATGAAGCTGGTCTCCTGTCGTTCTGTTCATATAACTACCATTTTAAAAACAAGTCGTAAGAATATTAATTATTTTTCTTCCTATCTGCTAATTCTTTTCGTATAATATCAATACAATGGAAGAAAGTGGGTGGCCTATGCGTTTAGATGATACAGATAAACGTATTTTAGAATTATTGATTGCCAATGGACGCTTATCGTATGTAGATATAGGAAAAGAATTGAACTTATCACGTGTAGCTGTGCGCGAACGTGTGCACCAATTGCAAGAAGAGGGAGTTATTGAGCGTTTTACAGTGGTAATCAATTCAGAAAAAGTAGGTAAAAGTGTTTCTGGCTTCTTTGAAGTGGATTGTGAACCATCTTCACTTGTTGAAGTTGCTGAAACGCTTGCTGATAATCCTAGTGTTGCAAGCTGTTATCAAATGACAGGTCCTTCCACCCTTCATATGCATGTGTTGGTGGATGATTTCTCGAATTTAGAGAAGTTTATCAATGAAGAATTATACGCTTTGGAAGGTATTACCCGTGTAGAAAGTCACATCTTATTGAGACGCTTTAAGAGCCGTAGTGGATTAAAATTATAACAAATGAAGCCCCCTGACATTTCTTAGGAAAAGTCAGGGGGTTTTTTCGCTTAAAATTTCTAGTTTCGAAATGATTGAAACCGTTTTCATTAATTAAGTCAGACAATACTAACACCTTGTATAAAATATTGTTGAAAATATTACGTTATGTAGTTATATAATCACTATTTATGAACAAAAAGAATCAAATATATGAAATTTTATAATTTATTTGAATATTCATGTAGATTTTTAATTTGCTATGCTCTATAATCACATTTAACAAATAACAACCAATTGTTAAGTGAAATAAAAAAAATAATTAACAATTGTAAGAAGGTAGGGGGATAAATGATAGCATTGATTGTCAGAAGAGGAATCCAGCTCGTATTTTTATTATTGGGTATTTCCTTTCTTGTTTTTTCATCCATGTACATAGCTCCTGGCGACCCAGCCACAATGGTGGGAGGACCCACCGCGACGGAGACTGATTTGGAAGCCATTCGAGACAATCTTGGATTAAACGATCCATTCCTCGTTCAATATGGCAGATATTTAAAACATGCGGCTCAAGGTGATTTTGGTTATTCCTATCAGACAAAACAATCTGTTTCTGAAGCCATAGCTATTCGTTTTCCGAATACATTAAAACTTGCGATTGCCAGTATGATTGTTGCGGTAGTCATTGGAATATTTGCAGGATTGATATCGGCACTGAAGCATAATTCCTGGTTGGATGTTACATCCACCACGTTTGCCCTTGCTGGTATTTCAATTCCGAACTTTTGGTTAGGTGCATTGTTAATTTTAGTGTTTGCAGTAAATTTGCAATGGCTTCCCGTTGGCGGGCTATCCGCACCTTTCTACACAGTTGACGGCATCAAACAATTGGTTTTGCCGGCGATTACACTTGGTACAGGCTCTGCAGCAATGATAGCGCGAATGGCGAGATCTTCCATGCTCGAAGTAATTAAAGCTGATTATGTCAGGACTGCAAGAGCGAAAGGTGTGAAAGAACGAAATGTCATTTGGATTCACACATTGAAAAATGGCATGATTCCAGTCATCACAGTCATCGGGCTTAACTTTGGATTTTTGCTGGGAGGAACAATCATTACGGAAAAAGTATTCGCCATTAATGGTGTAGGAAGGTTAATGATTGATTCAATTGCAATGAGAGATTTTCCGATGGTTCAAGGATCGGTACTATTAGTAGCTACGTTGTTTGTTGTGGTGAATTTAATTGTAGATATTGTTTATACCTTTATTGATCCACGGATCAGCTACGACTGATGAAAGGAGACCCCACCTATGACGAATGCAGTCCTTACGGAAGAAAGAATGGCGGTTGTAAAGAAGAAAGAAAAAGTTTATGTCACGACTTTAAGACGATTATTAAAAAACAAGTTAGCGGTAGCAGGGTTAATTATTATCCTTTTACAGATCGGAATGGCCATTTTTGCACCACTTATTGCCACCCAAGATCCCATCAAACAAAACTTAGCCGCAAGTGAATTGCCGATGTTTTCAGATGGTCATTGGTTAGGGACTGACAACTATGGACGGGATGTTTGGACACGAATTGTTTATGGTGCACGAATTTCGTTGCTGGTAGGAATTACAGCGGTATCACTCGGCCTAATTGGTGGTGTCACGTTAGGGTTGCTTGGGGGATACTACAAAAAATTGGATGGCGTAATCATGCGTGTTGTTGATTTATTGTTCTCATTCCCAGGAATATTGCTCGCAATGTTAATTATCGCTATTTTGGGCACGAACTTGGTCAATGTCGCAATCGCCATCAGTATTTGGTCCATCCCAACATGTGCACGAATTGTACGTGGTTCAGTTCTTTCAATTAAACAGAAAGAATACATCATGGCCATGAAGTCATTGGGAGCATCCGATTTCAGAATTATGATGCGACACATTTTACCGAACGCATTTGCACCGATTATTGTATTTGCGACTATGCGAATGGCAACAGCCATTTTATCAACAGCCTCACTTAGTTATCTGGGACTGGGTGCGCAGCCACCTACACCTGAGTGGGGAGCCATGATTTCACAAGGACAAGATTATATGTGGACATCCCCTCACTTGACGATTGTTCCTGGTATCGCCATTATGTTGACGGTTTTTGCATTCAATGTAGTAGGAGATGGATTACGGGATGCATTAGATCCAAATATGAATATTTGATATTTATGAAAAACAAAAGCGCCATTCTAGCTCAATTAATTAAGGAAGACCAAATAGCGACATCGTGAACATCAACAAAATAGAGCAGGGGGAAAAAGAATGAAGAAAACAATATGGTACTCAATCGTGTTAATCGCAATGCTTGTCCTGGCAGCTTGCTCTGGGGAATCGGCATCTGCACCTAAAGGTTCAAACGAATCAAACGGTGGTGGTGAAAGCAACGAAACATTTACTTATGCATCAACTTCAGATGCTGTTGGTTTATCTCCAATCTTAATGAACGATGCTGTATCCGCAAATATCACGGAGCATGTTTACGAGCAACTATTTACTCGAAATAGTGAGACACAGGAATTTGACCCTCTGCTTGCAGAATCATATGAAAACCCAGATGAAAAAACATGGGTCATTAAATTAAAAGAAGGCATCAAATTCCACGATGGCTCGCCGTTCAATGCGGAAGCTGTAAAATATACGTTTGATAAACTTCGTGACCCAGCGACTGCTGCACCACGTGCATCTTTATTAGAACCAGTTGATACAATCACGGTAGTAGACGAACACACTGTTGAAATTAAAACGAAATATCCGTATGGACCATTCTTAGCGGCATTGTCACATACAAATGCTGCGATTGTGAGCCCAACAGCTGACAAAAAACAAGACTTAATGAAAGACCCAGTTGGAACAGGTCCCTATAAATTTGTTAGTTGGACACCAGGGGATAAAGTTGAATTAGAAGCAAATGAAGATTATTGGGATGGCGCACCGGCATTGAAGAAAATCGCGTTTAAAGTTGTACCAGAAATCTCAACAGCGATTTCTATGCTTCAAACAGGTGAAGTCCAATTCATCGATAATCTACCAACAGAACAAGTGAAACGATTAGAATCAATGAAAAACATTAATATCGAAAAGAAAGACGGTACAAGTGTTTATTACTTGGCATTCAATCACTCACGCGAAAGAAACCAAGATGCTGATTTCCGTAAAGCTGTTTCATTAGCAGTAGACCGTGATGCATTTGTGTCGAAGCTAAATGGATTAGGTGTAAGAAGTGACAGTGTCATTGGGCCACAAGTGTTCGGTTTTGATGAAGGGGCAGATAAAGCAGGAACAGCGTACGACGTGGAAGCAGCAAAAGCTTTAGTTGAGAAAAATGGATATGGAGACGAACCAATTAAGCTATTGACGGCGAATCGTGACAATTTCATTTTAATGGCTGAAATCGTGCAAGCTCAATTAACAGAAGCTGGATTTAAAGTGGAAATTGAATCGTTGGAATGGGCAACATTCCTTGATACAGCTCGCGCTGGAGAGTATGACATGACGTTCTTGAGTTGGTCGAATGTTACGGCAGATGGTTCTGAATTGTTGTATCCGAACTTCCATAGCGATAATGTCGGTTCATCTAACCGCTCACAGTACAGCAATCCGAAATTTGACGAGCTGGTTGTTCAATCTCGTACAACAATTGATCAAGATAAGCGTCTACAGATTCTAGATCAAGCGAATCACTTGATGATTGAAGAAAATGTCGTACTTCCGATGTACCATGGAATTGTAACAACTGCTATGGACAAAAATTATACAGGCCTTGAAGTAGATCCGACTGGTAAATGGTCGTTGAAAAACGTAACGAAAAAGTAGGGGGAATTGATATGGAGACATTACTCGAAGTGAATCACTTGGTAACTGAATTTCGCACGGCAGAGGGCAACGTCCAAGCTGTGCGGGACGTCTCCTTTTCCATTGCAAAAGGGGAGACGCTTTGTATCGTTGGTGAATCAGGCTGCGGGAAAAGTATCACATCCCTATCCGTCATTGGACTGCTTCCGAGTAATGGAAAGATTGCCAGTGGAGAAGTGAAATATGAAGGTAAGCCAATTCATGATCTACCGTATGAAGAATTGAGAAAAATGCGTGGCACGAAAATCTCGATGATTTTCCAGGAACCAATGACCGCGTTAAATCCTGTATTAACTGTGGGGTACCAGCTCCGAGAACCATTAATCCTCCATCATAAAATCAGTAAAAATGAAGCGACGAAACAAGGCATCGAATTATTGAAGCAAGTCGGCATTCCTTATCCGGAAAAAAGGATGAACCAATACCCGCATGAACTAAGTGGAGGGATGCGTCAAAGGGTAATGATTGCCATTGCCCTAGCATGTCATCCGGGACTTCTAATTGCAGACGAACCGACCACCGCCTTGGACGTAACTATTCAAGCGCAAATATTGGATTTGATCAACGATTTGAAAGAAAAGCTCAATATGGGGGTCATGATGATTACGCATGATATGGGCGTAGTCGCTGAAGTGGCCGACCGCGTGATGGTAATGTATGCCGGCAAAAAAGTGGAAGAAGGGTCCGTCCAAGAAATATTTGATCATCCGAAGCACCCGTATACAATCGGCTTGCTGAATTCAGTACCGAACATCGACGATCCCGATTTTGAATTGGAACCGATCCCCGGGTCCCTTCCAAGTTTGCAGGAAAACATCCAAGGCTGTCGATTTCATCCGCGATGTAAATTTGCGATGGATAAATGCCGTGAACTTACACCACCTGAATTTAAAACGGACGAAGGACATGTCGTCAGTTGTTGGTTGCACGAAGAAGTGGAGGAGGTTAAGCATGGTCACCTTGTCGCCCAAATCTAATCAAAAAATTCTCCTTGAGTTAAAAGGCGTGAAAAAGTACTTTCCTATTAAAGGAGGCATTTTGAAACGTGTTCAAGGTCACGTGAAAGCCGTCGAAGATGTCTCACTTCACTTGTTTGAAGGGGAAAGTCTCGGTGTAGTGGGTGAATCTGGGTGTGGAAAATCCACTCTTGGTCGTGCCATTTTAGGACTTGAAGAATTAACAGAAGGAAAAATCCACTTTCGTGACGAAGAAATACAAGATTTGAAACGTAAAGAAAAATTGAAATTCGTCAAAGAAATGCAGATGATTTTCCAAGATCCTTATGCGTCTTTAAATCCACGCCAACGGATTGGCCATGCACTAGAAGAAGTATTTACAATGCATACGAACATGTCAGCGAAAGAAAAGCGGGCAAGTGTGGTAGATTTGCTACATGAAGTCGGATTGAAAGAAGAACATTTCGACCGGTACCCGCATGAATTTAGTGGGGGACAAAGGCAACGAATCGGTATTGCACGTGCCATTGCCTTAAATCCTTCATTTGTTATTTGTGATGAAGCGGTATCGGCTCTGGATGTTTCGGTACAGGCTCAAGTGTTAAAATTGTTGAAAACACTACAAGAAAAGTATCAACTGTCTTACTTATTTATTTCGCATGACTTAGGCGTAGTTCGTTATTTCTGCGACCGAGTATTGGTGATGTATCTAGGAAATACTGTGGAGCTTGGAACTGTAAAAGGATTGTTTGCTAATCCATTGCATCCGTATACACAAGCGTTGCTGTCAGCAATCCCAAGACCTTCTGTCCATACCAACACGAAGCGCATTCGCTTACAAGGGGATTTGCCAAATCCGGCAAACCCACCAAGTGGATGTCCATTCCATACGCGTTGTCCGATTGCACAGGAAGTATGCAAGGTTGATAAGCCAGCTTGGCAAGAAGTAGAACCAGCACATTTTGCCGCTTGTCATTTTGCAGGAACAAAAATTTAACTAGTGAACTGAAAGAAATGAAGGGGGAACATCATGGATTACTTACACCACCCATTTGCTGCGAAGCGTCATACTGTATTCGCTAAAAAAGGCATGGTTGCGACTTCACAGCCACTTGCGGCACAGGCTGGACTTGAAATATTACAGAAAGGCGGCAATGCAATTGATGCTGCCATTGCAACAGCAGCTGCCTTAACCGTTGTAGAACCAACTTCAAACGGCATCGGTGGCGATGCATTTGCCCTTGTATGGACAAAGGACAAGTTGCATGGTCTTAACGCTTCAGGCCCTGCACCGCAATCGATTTCTGCTGAAGCCATCCTTGAGAAAGGTCATGAAAAGATGCCGGTATTCGGTGTCATTCCAGTTACAGTTCCTGGTGTGCCGGCTGCGTGGGCGGAGCTATCCTTAAAATTTGGAAAGCTTCCATTAAAGGACGTGCTTGTTCCTGCGATTCGCTACGCAGAAGAAGGCTATCCGTTGTCACCGATTCTCGGCAAGTATTGGAAATCGGCTTACAAGAAGTATAAAGAAACGTTCACGACGGAAGAATTTACTGCCTGGTTCGAAACGTTCGCTCCGGATGGTCGGGCACCTGAAATTGGCGAAGTGTGGTCTTCACCAGGGCATGCCAAAACATTGCGCGCAATAGGCGAAACGAATGCACGTGATTTCTACGAAGGTGAAATTGCCGATAAAATCGATGCATTCTTCAAAAAGCATGACGGGTACTTAACGAAAGAAGATTTATCTACATATAAACCGCAATGGGTGGAGCCAGTCTCTGCTAACTACCGCGGATACGACGTGTGGGAAATTCCGCCGAACGGGCAAGGAATGGTTGCGTTGATGGCGTTGAACGTTTTCAAACAACTGGATCCTCCAGCTTGGCAAGATGCGGACACATTCCACAAACAAATCGAAGCGATGAAACTGGCGTTTACAGATGGTCAGGCTTTCATTACAGAACCTGAAGCAATGCCTGTCAGTGTTGAACATTTGCTATCCGATGAATACGCTGAGAAACGAGCGAGTGTCATTGGGGAAACGGCAGCGAACCCAGAACCGTATGAATTGCCAAAAGGAGGTACGGTTTATCTCGCCGCTGCGGATGACGAAGGAAATATGATTTCCTATATTCAAAGTAACTATATGGGCTTCGGCTCCGGCATTGTCATCCCAGGTACAGGTATCGGCATGCAAAACCGCGGACATGATTTTTCATTAGATGAAACGCATCCAAACGTGTTAAAACCAGGCAAGCGCACGTATCACACGATTATTCCTGGCTTCTTAACGAAAGACGGGCAAGCTGTCGGTCCGTTTGGTGTGATGGGTGGCTACATGCAACCACAGGGGCATTTCCAAGTGGTCACAAATACAGTCGACTTCCTATTAAATCCGCAAGCTACGTTGGACATGCCACGCTGGCAATGGATGAAAGGCAAGACCGTTCATGTAGAGCCAGAGTTTCCGAACTACCTGGTGCAGAGTCTTGTTCGAAAAGGACATGATATTCATGTGACTTCGGATGGTGGCAGTTTTGGACGTGGACAAATCATTTGGCGAGACCCTGAAACAGGCGTGCTACAAGGTGGCACGGAATCCCGAACGGACGGAGCCATTGCCGCTTGGTAGAACGTCAAGAGGAAAAGAACGCGTCCGAACGTCCAGCTCGCGTTCTTTACCAAAATATCGGATTAGCATTCTTTCGAACAGGAATGCTTGGTTTCGGAGGGGGGCCTTCCTCCATTCCGTTGGTCCATCAGGAAGTTGTGAAAAACTATGGATGGATGACTGATGATGAGTTTGGCGACACGATTGCGCTTGCCAACACATTACCAGGTCCTATTGCGACCAAAATCGCCGGATATGTTGGGTACCGCGTTGCAGGTATACGCGGATGTTTGATTGCACTAGCTGCTTCTGTAATTCCCACCGTTTTATTAATGATTGTCTTTTTAGGTTTACTACAAACATATAAAGACATCCCGTGGGTTCAACATATGTCGGCATCGGTGGTACCGGTGGTAGCTGTCATGCTTGGCGTCTTGACTTGGGACTTCATTAAAAAGTCAGGTGAGACACTCGGTTGGATGCGCGCCATCTTCATCATTGTGTTGGCTGGCATTTTAATAGAAGGTTTACAGATCCATCCGGCGGTTGTTATTTTAGGTTGTATCCTCATCGTCTTTTCACCACTCCTGACAAGGAGGAAGAAACCATGATTTATTGGCACTTGTTTTTAGCGTTTTTCATTCCCGGTATTCTCGGTTATGGAGGAGGCCCAGCTTCAATACCCTTGGTTGAGCATGAAGTCGTAGGGAATTACGAATGGATGACCACGCAGGAATTTAGTGAAGTAGTCGCGATTGGCAATTCGTTGCCTGGTCCCATTGCTACGAAAATGGCCGGGTATATTGGGTATACGGAAGCGGGCGTACTAGGATCTATTGTTGCGATGTTCGCAAGCGTTGCCCCGTCTTTACTCCTGATGATCGGAATGATGGCCATTCTGCTGAAGTACAAAGACGAACCGGAAGTGAAAAACTTAACAAAAATTATCCGACCGGTAATCGCCATTCTGCTTGGTTTTATGACAATTCAGTTTGGACAGGAGTCAGTTGAAGGCATTGGTCCCGGATACACTTTATTTTTAATGGTAGCAAGTTTCGTTTTATTGGAAAAAGTGAAGTTACACCCAGCTTTTGTCATTGCATTGGCATTGGTATTTGGGGCTATAACGGGATTATAAAGGGGTCGCTTTAATGCGATCCTTTTCCATTTTTCCGATACACTTCTCATCTCTTTGTCAGCTGCGCTCACTCACATCCTCATGTACTTAAGTACACTCCGGTGTTCGCTCGCTTGCTTCCGCGACCTGCTCGCGTCTCGGAAAAATGGAATGCAATCTTTAATAGATTTCTGCGTCACTAGTTCCTCCTGTC
This sequence comes from Paenisporosarcina quisquiliarum, assembly GCF_027563315.1. Taxonomy (GTDB): domain Bacteria; phylum Bacillota; class Bacilli; order Bacillales_A; family Planococcaceae; genus Paenisporosarcina; species Paenisporosarcina quisquiliarum. The sequence continues at coordinate 237,466 of NZ_JAMKBJ010000004.1, read as the reverse complement.
TCCGCATGTCCTGGAAAATGGAGGACTTTTAATTTGAAAATTACTAGATGAAAATTTGTTCATAAAAATCTAGAGAACGCTTATTTATTCACGGGAAAATGGATGGTAAATTTTAACGGGCTGCTTTATTAGCCATTCATGTTTCTTTGGAATATATTGTGGGTATGTACTGTATTGACGTATGTAAGTGAATTCAGTATGATAGGTGTGCTGACGTGAACTGTAAGTCATTGACAACTGACTACTTAAACGTCCCCGTGCAAAAGGAGCGAATTTACGCACGTCAAAAAATCGGAAAACAATGATAGCGCCTGAGCTGAAGAAATCGGACGGAAATGGATCTTCAGCAGACGAGGAGGAGGAGTATCGAAGATTCGGCGGATACCTCCCGGCCGCGATGCCCGGTCGTAATTCTGATTCTTAAACCGCAGAAGTGATTTTGCGATTAAAGGAAGAAGAGGGCACAGGAATAGCGTCTGCACGCTTAGCGGGACGCTTATTTTAATTTGATTAAATTATTGGAGGATTTTAAATTATGTGCGGAATTGTAGGATACATTGGAGAGTTAGATTCAAAAGAAATTTTATTAAAAGGTTTGGAAAAATTGGAATACCGTGGATACGATTCAGCTGGTATTGCTGTTCGTAATGAAGATGGTGTTACGGTCTTCAAAGAAAAAGGTCGCATTGCAGACCTGCGTCAAGCAGTGGAAAATGATGTCCACGCAAAAACTGGTATTGGACACACTCGTTGGGCAACTCACGGGGTACCAAATCAATTAAATGCCCATCCACACCAAAGTGAATCAGGTCGCTATACACTGGTTCATAACGGAGTAATCGAAAACTATCACTTACTTCAAAAAGAATATTTACCTGGCGTTGAAATGAAGTCCGACACGGATACAGAAGTCATCGTTCAGTTGATTGAGAAATTCTCAAACGATGGCATGACGACTGGTGAAGCATTCCGTCATACACTTGGCTTATTGCACGGTTCATACGCAATCGCGTTATTGGATTCAGAAGAAGCACAAACAATCTATGTAGCTAAAAACAAGAGCCCGTTATTAGTTGGTCTTGGTGACGACTTCAACGTTGTGGCATCTGACGCAATGGCGATGTTACAAGTAACTGACCAATACGTTGAGCTTCATGATCAAGAAATGGTAATCGTGAAAAAAGAATCGGTTGAAATTCAAAAATTAGATGGCGAAGTAGTAGAACGTGAAGCTTACACAGCTGAATTGGATATGAGCGATATCGAAAAAGGCACATACCCTCACTACATGCTGAAAGAAATTGACGAGCAACCAGCAGTTATGCGTAAAATCATCCAAGCTTACCAGAACGAACAAGGCGAGCTTGAAATCGATGAAGCAATCTTGACTGCGTTAAATGAAGCGGATCGTATGTATATCATCGCAGCAGGAACTAGCTACCATGCTGGTTTAGTTGGGAAAGATTACTTCGAGAAAATCGCTGGCATTCCTGTAGAAGTTCACATTTCAAGTGAATTTGGTTACAACATGCCGTTACTATCTGAAAAACCATTGTTCATGTTCATCACACAATCAGGTGAAACAGCAGATAGCCGTCAAGTATTAGTGAAAATCAAAGAGTTGGGTCACCCGACATTAACAGTTACGAACGTACAAGGATCTACGCTTTCTCGTGAAGCAGACCATACGTTGTTATTACATGCAGGCCCAGAAATCGCTGTAGCGTCTACAAAGGCTTATACAGCACAAATCGCTGTTCTAGCACTTACAGCAGCAGTAGCGGCTAAAAAGTCAGGGCGCTCAGTAGATTTCGATATCGTTCAAGAGCTAGGCATCGTTGCAAATGCGATTCAAGCGATGGTTGATTCAAAAGAAGAAATGGAGCAAATTGCTCGTGACTTCCTTTCAACTACACGTAACGCATTCTTCATCGGTCGTAACTTAGACTTCTGTGTCAGCATGGAAGGCGCATTGAAATTGAAAGAGATTTCGTACATCCAAGCTGAAGGCTTTGCTGGTGGCGAATTGAAACACGGAACGATCGCTCTAATTGAAGACGGTACACCAATCTTCGCTTTAGCGACGCAAAAAGCAGTAAGCTTGAACATCCGTGGTAACGTAAAAGAAGTAGTAGCACGTGGAGCTAACCCATGTATCATTGCAATGGAAGGCATGGAAGAAGAAGGCGACACACTGGTATTGCCAAAAGTTCATCCATTGTTAACACCATTAGTTTCCGTAATTCCTTTACAGTTAATCAGCTATTACGCTGCTCTTCACCGCGAATGTGACGTGGATAAACCACGTAACTTGGCTAAGTCGGTAACAGTTGAATAGAAATTTCAGCTGATACATTTTGACCGTGCTCTTGAAGATAAACGGTTTTGAATAAAGACTCACGCAATCCCCCTTTAGACTTGTATGTCTAAAGGGGGATTTTTTTATGTTTTGGGTTGAACGTATGGTTAGTTGGAAAAACAACTTTGGTTGCAAAAAAGTAATTAGGTGAATATCACATGGTTTTATGTTAAAATTTTCTAGTTTAGAATTCTATATCTCATAGTTTGGGACGGAATTACATAAGGTTAGGAATCTTTATTTATTTGAGTCATTTTCGTAATGACTTAATTTTACACAACGATTAGAAAAAGATTTTTTATTAGCTGGGGGATGCCTATGTGGAATATTTTAAAGACCTTTTTTATTTTAGAGAAATCCAATAAAAAGAATATCTTTGCTTTTATTTTCGTAGGAGCATTTGTTTTGAGCTTAATGTTCTTTGTGAAAACCGAAGATTTAGGAAACCCGATTAAAGAAAAGTCGGGAGAGTTTCAATCGGTCTCTTCAGCGTTGAGTAAGTTTCAAAATGTAGACGCTACTGATCGTGGAAATGGTAGCGATTTATATAAAAACTTAGTGCTTCAGCAAAGATTAATATCTACGCAAAGTATGTCACTGAAAATGGATCGGCCAGAATTATTTTTGGATGCGGCGATAGAACTTGCGCGTTTAAGAGCGAACTCATTTGACCTGGAGGGATTTGATGGGGTTGCGAGCTATCTGCCCTCAAGAATAGAAAATGAATTTGATCGTGTATTTTATCAATACATAAAGAAAACAGGATTGTCATTAACCACGAATTCCCTATCCTTCTATCAATTTTTGGCCTATTTATTCGGTATATTAGGTTCTGTTTGGTTTATTTTTATCAGTATTTATTCATGTGGAATCATGATAGAAGATTTCCGCCATACGTCTTTAATTAAAGGGTATCCTATATCTTTTGATAAGTATGTTTTAGGTAAATGTATCTCATCCATGCTTATTGTAGGTGTAATTCTTCTGGAGTTATTTGTTTGCAGCCTGCCGTTAATTTATTTTCAAGGACTAGGAAACCCTTCGTATCCTATAGCGATCTTTGATGGTGTTTTTAAAGTTTATCCAATATACAAGTTTCTAGGTTTATCTATCCTTTATATGATTTTAATTGCCATTTTCACCATACTGCTATCCGTAATATTAAATGTCCTATTGAAGAATATGTACTTAACGTTGTTCGTTGAATTGTTATTATTTATTTTGCCGATGTTATTTCCAAACATGATGAATCTTGTTCCGTTTAATCCATTCAACTACATGAATTTCACCAGTATATTGAATGGCCAGACACTGGAGTTTGAAAATCCAGTCGACTTAAACAGCACACATGGACTTATATATATCGGGATGAGTATTGCCATAATGGTAGTCGCTGTAAAGTACTTCCTGACTACTGGGAAACTAAAAAAGATATAGGGGAGTGAGAACATGTGGCCGTATTATAAGTTTGAATTCTATCAATTTATTACGAATAAGAAGAATATCGCAATTTATGTCCTTCTACTTTTCTTCTCCTGTTATTACGCACTAAAAATTGCTCCAACATATGACCCTATTGAAAAAGTGGATGAAAGTGAAATTGAGGCACGGTTTTTGACGAGAGAAGAATTTCTGAATACTGTTGTGATTAATGACGGGACGCATCATTTTACGCGTTTTGCTGCCGCCATATTTCCTGAATGGAATGTTTATGATAAAGGCAGATTAGACGCGATCAAACAGAACGATTTGAAAGAGTACGCTGAAGCTACTAATAAGTGGTATGGGTACTCCGACAAGATGATTTTTACCAGGGGAAATGGTGTCCTATTTTATCATCCGCGGTATTATACGTTCGGAAATAATTATGCAACGATGGATGGACACTATGCATATTTATATTCTGCAAGTCGTTACAAAGGCTATGCAGAGGGAAATTCAAAACTATCCATAAATGTTTTCGAAGAAAGAACAGCACTGCAAACATTACAACGTCTATTGCACTCTTATCTGCCGTTCATTCTCATTGTAAGTTGTATATTTTTCACGGTGGATATTGTGTTGAAGGATCGACGATATCCAACGTTGTTACAAGGCCTACCACTTTCAGATTGGAAAAAGTTAATTGTTAAAGGCGCAGTATCCTTAATAGGAAGCATCGGTGCATTAGTTCCGCTTTCTGTTGGTTTATTGATTATTGGTATACAAAGTGGATTTGGTGATTTTAATTTACCGGTTCCCATTTATTTTTCTGCTGAAAAAACATTTTCAAATATACTGCTAGGTGAATATATATTACAAAACATGCTGATCATGATTTTTTGGTTTTTATTTATGATTTCCTTGCTCCTACTTGCGAGTGTGACGTTAAAAAACGAGTTTGCCAATTTATTAGTAGGTTGCGCTTTTGTTATTGGAGAACTTACTTACTTTGGCAGAGGGAACGGAATCTTTTGGGATGTCCAGTGGTATCCGACGAGTTATGTTCAGGTAGGTCAGGTACTTTCGGGGTATCGGAACTATCTGTATAATTCCGAAGCACTGACAATTGTAAACGGACTCTTCGTAATGGGGTTATGTACAGGTATTTTTCTGTTCTTCACTTTCTTAATCAGTAATCATAGAAAGTTTAAACTACTTTAGTTTGATAAGGATGGTGAGAAGATATGATGGAATTAAAAAATATTGGTGTTCGCTTTTCAGGAAGAGACGTGTTAAAAGATGTTTCTGTGATGTTCCATTCAGGAGAAATTATTGGTCTGGTTGCTCCAAATGGCACAGGGAAATCAACGCTTATGAATGTCATCATGAACTATATTAATCCTAATAGCGGGAAAGTCATTTTAAATGATGAGCTAGAATATACAAATAAAAAGAATGAAGTGAAAATTCATCAACTAGTATCCATGATGCCAGATCAAAGTGACCTATATAATCAAATTTCCGGAAAAGAGCATTTGAAAATCTATTCCTCCATGTGGAATAGTCAGCCGAAATTAATTGACGAAACAATAAAAGAACTTGGAATGTCATCCTATATAAATAAAAATACAGGAACGTATTCTTTAGGGATGCGCCAGCGGTTATGTTTTGCGATGCAAATCGTATCAGACACTCAAGTCATGTTAATGGATGAAGTGATGAACGGGTTGGATCCTACACATGTCGAACTTATTTCGCAAATTCTCGTTAAAAAGAAGTCTGAGGGAAAAACAGTTATCGTAGCTTCACATTTATTAGAAAATCTAGAGAAATATGCGGATCGCATTTTCTTTATGAAAAATGGAGAGTTAATTCAGGTCAATGACATTTCTCCAGGGTTTGATGTAAGAGAAATCACAACTGTTCGAGTAACAGATGTAACAGACACGCTTAAAGAGAACTTTTTAAAAGAGTTTCCAAAAACAAACGTACAAACTTTGCCAAATGGCACTACGCTCATAGATGTTCAGGGATATGGTTCGGGGGAATTAGGGAATGTTTTAGCGTTTCTTAAAGCGAATCACATAACAGAGGTTAACTTTGGGAAAGTAACATTAGGTGATTTGTATTCCATGTATTATCAAGAAGGATGAGAAATGTTTATAACTATTTCCCGAGTAATACGATGTTTAAAGAAATTCAGTAATATAATTATTGGTTTTTCAATAAAATAAAATCTACGAAAAGGCGTAATTCACTCTGAGAATTATGCCTTTTTTATTTTTATGGCTTAATGATTCTTCCCTCAGTAAAAACCCATCAAAAAATAGTTTTCCTGTCTAGTGAAACGAATTTGTGTAAAAATAGATTTAAATAGTAAATCTTTACAAGGTGAAAGGAGCCATATATGAAAATTCAAGCAGCCCGTTTTGGTGAGATAGAAGTAGCAGACAGCAGTATCATTACATTTAATAAAGGCATTCCAGGATTTGAAGAATATAAAAAATATGCATTATTGCCGGCAGATGAAAAAGGGGAATCCCCATTCTTTTTCCTGCAATCGATAGAGGAAAAAGAAGTGAACTTCTTTTTGGTAGATCCCTTCTCATTTTTCAAGGAATATGATATCAAACTAGAAGAACAAATGGTAGATAGACTTGAGTTAAATAAGCCTACTGATGCAATCGTCTTAACAACGGTTACAGCAAAAGGTGAAATTAAGGATGCGACCACTAACTTAAAAGCACCACTTGTCATAAATAACAAAAAACAACTTGGCATGCAAATTGTTTTAGATAACAAAGACTATCTAATTAAGCAGCCTTTATTTCAAGATGCTGAAGGAAGGCAGGTGTAGCAGATGTTAGTGCTTGGAAGAAAAAAAGGCGAATCCATCATTATTAATGACGACATTGAAATCTTCGTAACTGCTATTGAAGGGGAAACAGTGAAACTCGGAATAAAAGCACCAAAACAGATTTCTATTCACCGGAAGGAAGTTTATTTAGAGATTCAAGAAGAGAATAGACGAGCGACTTCAAATGTCATCAACTTGAGTGATTTCTTGAATATGAAGAAATGAGTTTATAGGTTAAGCCTGCGATATTAGCAGGCTTTTTATTTTTTTGAAATTTTATAGAAATATTCTCAAAAAGCGCTAAACATTTTAAATCTAGCTCCGATATAAATACTGTAAGCTAGTCCAAACGGATTTGGACACTTGCACAAACAAAAAACTTTATTACACGGAGGTAATAGGAAAATGAGAATTAACCACAATATCGCAGCACTTAACACTCATCGTCAATTGGGCAACGCAAACAATGCACAGATGAAAAACATGGAGAAATTATCTTCAGGTCTTCGTATTAATAGTGCAGCAGATGATGCGGCCGGCTTATCGATTTCAGAAAAAATGCGTGGCCAAATTCGAGGATTAGAACAAGCTTCACGTAATGCTCAAGATGGGATTTCATTCATTCAAACAGCAGAAGGTGCACTTAACGAAGTAAGTGATATGCTGGTTCGTATGAAAGAGTTATCCGTTCAGAAAGCAAATGAAACAAATAGTGGAACAGACGTTGATAATCTTGAACTTGAGATGAAAGAACTTGGAGCAGAAATTGATAAAATCATTACAAAAACAGAGTTTAATGGAACAAAAGTGTTCTCAGGTGCTATTGATATTGTAGTTAGTGATAGTGATCAAGATGTTTTTGCAGTTGGAGTAGCACAAGTTGCCCTAGCGTTGAACAGTGGGTCAACAACATCAGGAATTGAAACTGCAATTGATACTATTAATACGAAAAGATCAACACTTGGAGCTCAACAAAACAGATTAGAACATACCATTAATAATCTAGGTGCAACATCAGAAAACTTAACAGCTGCGGAATCTCGTATCCGTGATGTTGATATGGCAAAAGAAATGATGCAACAAACAAAGAACTCTATTCTTGCTCAAGCAGCTCAAGCTATGTTAGCTCAAGCAAATCAACAACCACAGGGAGTACTACAACTTCTTCGTTAATTGATTGCTTAACAAAAGAGGCTCCCGAAAATTGGGAGTCTCTTTTAAATTTAATGGTATATGTAACCATTGATGCGTGTGGAAGAAAATAGTTTTAAGAGTGTAATTGTCTATGTCAGTGATTCCCCCCGTAAAAATAACCTCATTATAAAATCTATTTAGTACTATAATTCAATTATAGGTTTGATGCCGATATTTACACATAGGAGTATGTTAAGATTTTATTAAATAGCTAATCCGGAGGACTACAATAGTGGAAATTATTTTTCAACAAAAAAAATTAAAATTCGACAATAAACTATTACCAGAGAATATAATTCAAATAATTAATGAGTTGCTTAGTAAAGACTATATTTTTAGTTATTTCATTGCCGATGGAATAGAGGTGCTTGAAAGTCATGAAGACTATCTAAATCAATATATCAATGAGATAGGTCGTATCGAGGTTTTTGCACAAACGGTAATAGAGTTTGTAAATGACATTCTTCTATCAGCAGAGGATTACATCATTCGTGCAAACCCTGAGCTTGGAACCCTTGCAGAAGAATTTTACGATAATCCAAACTCTGATTCATGGAGTCGATTCAGTCAACTTTTAGATGGTTTACAATGGCTTTCTGACATGATTTTATTGATTGGAGACTCTACAGTAAAGCCTTTAAATTGGGGGGGGTATGTAAAAGTTTCAAATGAAATGCAGGGAATACTCAAAAATTTAGAAGAAGCACTTCAGAATGAGGATAATGTTCTAATAGGAGATTTAATTGAATACGAAATCATCGAGAATTTCAAAGCTTTAGGTAAAGAAATACAAAAGTCAATCGATGTAGAGGGAAGACGATATGATCTTAGTTGACAATCGAAATGTTCTCCGTTTGAAAAACCGAGACTTATTGAACCGGATGACCGAAGTCGAAAAGAATGCTAAAACTGGAAATATCATTGTAGAACAGGCCAAAACAGGTGTACAAACATTGAAAATGCTAATCGATGGTAAAATGCAATACGTTCACAGTAAATATGATCCGAAAAAGGATGCTCAGCGTTTTGTCGATAAGTTCGAAAGTGAAAATATTAAGCACGTAATCTTCGTTGGAATGGGACTCGGGTATCACGTTGAAAATTTTACCAAAGCTCATCCAGATACGAAATATTCGATATATGAACCAGATGAACAAGCACTTCTAACTTACTTGTCTTGTAAAAGTATATATGATTTACCGATCAATAATTTGGTGAGAATCTTTACTGGAACAGATGAAGAAATTTTAATGCGAGAATTAAAATCTCTGTTGCAATCTTCAAATGGTGTTCTGAAAATAATCACTTTGCCTGTATACGAAAAGATTTACAGTGAACAAATCGAGCTAATCATGAAAGAACTAGTAGAGTCGATGAAAATTAAAAAGAGTACTCTAGTAACAAATGTTTCTTTCCAAAAACGTTGGACCATTAATTCCATTAAAAACTTTCCTAAAGTACTTAAAACACCAAATATCTTGCACGATATCGACAAAAATGCTTTTAAAGATAAACCCGCAATTATCGTAGCGGCTGGACCATCACTAAACGAAGAATATGAAAACTTGCGCTACATAAAAGAGAATGGACTAGCTTACATATTCTCAGTAGGATCAGCTATTAATTCATTGATTGAGCAGGGGATTTATCCGGATGCTGCTTGTACATATGACCCGAAAGAGTATAACCATCTCGTTTTTGAAAAATTAAAAGGCCTTAATATATCAGAAGTGCCGCTGATTTTTGGTAGTTCCGTGGGGTTTGAGACACTAAGGAACTACCCTGGAGAAATGTTACATATGCTCACGAATCAAGATACGATTGCTCCACATTACATTGATAAGTCCGAAAACATTAATGTTGTACTTGATGCTTCCTCGATTGCAGTTGTTACATTTCAATTATTAAGAATGTTAGGATGCAGTCAAATAGTTTTAGTAGGGCAAAATCTAGCTTTTCAAAACAATAGCCGATATGCAGAGGGAATTAATTATGACTTCATCCCTAACGAATTATCTGAAAAAGAAAAAGTAAGTCTGTTAACTGTAAAAGATGTTTCTGGGCAAGAGATTCAAACAAATGAAAGTTTTAACAGAATGCGTCAACAGTTGGAGCGGTATATTAATTTGTCTCCAAACCAGGAAGTGATTAATACAACCAAAGGTGGAGCTCATATTGAAGGAACTGTATTTATGCCGTTAACTGAAGTAATATCAGAACGATGGACAGAAACAGTAAATGTAAAACCAAACTGGTTTGAAGGTGAAAACACTTATAATCTAATTTATACAAAAAAACAAATAGACAGCATGCTAAATGCAATGCATCGCCTTAATCTAGAAATTAGCCGTGCACTAAAAACACTTTGTGATATTAATTCTGCTGTTAATATGAACCGGACTAAGGTTTTAGAGAAAACGTTTATAAGGTTCGACAAAGACTTCAAAAAAATAAAAAGCAATATATTCTATAAAGCATTTATAGAGCCGATGGTACGTGTATATAACCAGCGTCTTTCTGAAGTAATCCAGGAGGTACGGTTTGAAAATGACTTAATTAAAAAAGGAAGAGTTATTTCGGAAATATATGTAGGCTTCTTGAATGAATGTCAGGAACAAATGCATGCATTACAACCTTATGTACAGGAGTTACATGCCGATATAAAGAAAATGATTTAATAAAAATAGTAAAAAAATATGAAATGGATTCGTAGGAGGAATACTGATGAGCAATTTTATCCAAATAGGTTTAAGAAAAATCGGTAGCGACTATCCTCCCTTGGTTATACCTGAAGTTGGTATTAACCATGAAGGAGATATAGAAAAAGCCTTTCAAATGGTAGATGATGCATATAAAGCTGGAGCTGAAATTGTAAAGTTTCAATCCCACATTATTGAAGATGAAATGATACCAGAGGCTGGAAAAATAATTCCAGGTAATTCCAAGGAATCTATATTAGATATTATGTCCCGTTGTACATTAACTTTAGAAGAAGAAAAAGAATTAAAAGCATATGTGGAAAGTAAGAAAATGATTTTTATGAGTACACCGTTTTCCAGAGCAGCAGCAAATCATCTAGAAAATCTAGATGTGGATATATATAAAATTGGGTCGGGAGAGTGCAACAACTATCCATTAATTGAGCATATATCATCATTTGGAAAACCAATTATTATGAGTACGGGAATGAATGATATTGAATCAGTAAATAAGTCAGTGGAGATAATGGAGAAATACAAAATTCCATACGCGCTTCTTCATTGTGTATCGATGTATCCAACCCCTTACGATAAAGTGCGACTTGGTGCAATAAATGATTTGAAAGTAAACTTCCCAAATGCTGTTTTGGGTTTGAGCGACCATTCAATAGGAAATTATACTTGTTTTGGTGCAATCCCTTATGGTGCCAGTATTTTAGAAAAGCATTTCACTTCTAATAAAAATTGGCCAGGTCCAGATATACCCATATCCATTGATCCATCTGAATTGAAGGATTTAATAATCGGCTCCAAAGCGATTTGGGAAGCAAAAGATGGTCGTAAAGAAATTCAGCCAGAGGAACAAGTAACTATTGACTTTGCTTATGCTTGTGCAGTTTCGATTAAGCCAATTCAAAAAGGTGAAGTTTTCTCTAAAGATAATATCTGGGTGAAGAGACCCGGTACTGGTGAAATAAAAGCAGTTGAATATGAGAAATTAATTGGTAAGACAGCAAGTAAATTTATTCCTGTAGACATTCATCTCTCATGGGACATGGTTGAATAATACATGGATATAAAGAAGATAGTTTTTTTAACAGGAACGAGAGCAGATTATGGAAAATTGAAATCATTGATGATAGAAGTAGAAAAAAGTGAAGGTTTCGAGTTACATATTTTTGTTACAGGTATGCATATGCTTTCAAAATATGGATCTACATATATTGAAATTGAAAAAGATAGTTTTAATAATATATACAAATTTGTTAATACCAAGGTAAATCTAGGCATGGATATTACATTAAGTAATACAATTGTTGGTTTTAGTAACTATATTTCCGAATTTAAGCCTGATTTAATTGTTGTCCATGGTGATCGTATAGAGGCGCTAGCAGGATCAATTGTTGGGGCGCTAAATAATATAAAAGTGGCTCATATTGAAGGTGGAGAAATTTCAGGCACTATTGATGAATCCATTCGACATGCAGTGACTAAGTTTTCGCATTTACATTTTGTAGCAAATGAAGAAGCGAAAAAACATGTTATCCAATTGGGGGAAAAAGAGGACGAGATATATGTAATTGGCTCTCCAGATATAGATATTATGTTTTCAAAGAAATTACCTAGTTTAAGCGAAGTAAAGAATCATTATGGGATAACATATGATGAATATGCAATTTTCATGTATCATCCTGTAACTACAGAACTAGATAAGCTTGTGAATAATATATCTGAAGTAGTTGAAGCCCTCATTGATTCTAAGAAGAATTATATCGTGATATTCCCGAACAATGATGAGGGGAGCGGGACTATATTGCATGCTTATAATAGATTGGAAAATAATAAGAATTTTAAACTGTATCCGTCTATTCGTTTTGAGGCATTTTTAGTTCTATTAAAGAATGCACAGTTTATGGTAGGAAACTCAAGTGCGGGAATTAGAGAAGCTGGTATATATAACATCCCTACAATTGATATTGGGAGTAGACAGGATGGACGATATAACCGTCATGAAAGCACCATTATTCATGTAAATGAAAAAAAACAAGAATTATTAGTAGAGCTATCACAAATATTTCAACGATTAACTTCACCACCTGTATTTTATGGGGATGGAGAAAGTGCGTCTGAATTTATAAAAGTTCTAAAGAATCCAAAAGTTTGGAATGGTGAATTTCAAAAAAAATTCATTCCTTATAACTCTCAATTTTAAAGGTGAAGACATGTACAAAAACAAAAAAATACTAGCAGTTATTCCAGCAAGAGGTGGAAGTAAGGGTATACCCCAAAAAAACATATACAGTATTTATGGAAAACCATTAATTTCTTTCACCATCAATCAAAGCTTACAATCAAAATATTTAGATAGAGTAATTGTATCAACTGATTGTGAAAAGATAGCTCAAATATCAGAGTCTCTTGGAGTCGCAGTACCCTTTTTGAGACCACGTGATTTGGCTACTGATTCGGCGAAGACAATTAGTACAATGGTTCATGTTATCGAGCTACTAAAAAGTAGAGATGAAGAATATGACTATGTCGTTCTTTTACAACCAACGCAACCATTGCGTACCTCTGATCATATAGATGAAGCGATAGAGCAGATTATCCATAATGATCAAAGTACCCTTGTTAGTGTTTCAAAAGTTAAAGACCATCCATTATTAATTCGTTCTATTGGTAATGAGGGTTCCCTTAAGAAATTGATTAAAGAAAACAGTACGGTAAGAAGACAAGATTTTGAAGATTATTATAAAGTGAATGGTGCTATTTATATTAATAAAATTGATAAATCATTTAACGAAGAATTAAGTTTAAATGATAATCAATGGCCATATATAATGGATTCAAAATTTGACTTGGATATAGATTGTATGGAGGACATTGAAATATTTAAACGAGTGTTAAATAGTGATGCTTAAAATCATATATTCTCTTGGATAAAGGAAGGTAAATATTTTGAGTTATATAGGTTCCAAAAATGAATTTGTGACGATGGATTTATCCGAAATGAGACCCGAAGGATTTTTACAGACGATTTTGGATAGACAGAAAAATAATATTGATACTGTAAATTCCAGTAATGGGTGGAAGGTAAGAGTGAATTGTCCAATATGTCAATCATCAAAAAGTACGTATCAGTTTGAAAAGCATGATTTTCACTTAGTACAATGTGATGTCTGTAGTACAGCATATTTTGATCAGGTTCCAATTAATACAAATGACATTTATTCTGCACCTCATGCCATAGGGGATGCACAGGAGGCATACCTTGTTAATAAAGATTACAGGAAAATTAGGTTTGCTACTGAACGAGTTCAATTAATAGAACAACATTTAGTTAGCCAAATAAAAGATGTAGATATACTCGATGTCGGTTGTGGAACAGGTTGGTTTTTAGAAACTGCCAAGGACAAGGGGGCGAACTGTTTTGGAGTTGAACTCGGTAAAGATTTGGCAAAATTTACTGCTGAACGTTTAGAAATAACTGTATGGAACTGTGATCTGACAGAATTAGATACTATAAAAAAGTTTGATGTAGTTACAATGTTTGATTTGATTGAACATGTAGAAAATCCGCTTTTACTTATTAACTCTGCAAAAGAGCTATTAAAAGATAATGGCATTATAGTCATTTTTACACCGCAATTTGACTCTGTGGCCATTAAAACAATGAAAGATAAATCGAATTTGATAATGCCAGCTGAGCATCTGTCTTATTTTACAGAAAAAACAGTGGAGAAAGTGGCTGAACTCTCAGATATGGAGGTTGTATACTATGCAACTAAAGGAATTGATATGGGAGATTTGAAAAGTTTTTATGAATACAATAATCAACCTCAACTAGCAGAATCGTGTGCAAGTTTATATGATACTTTACAGCCAACGATAGATAGTTCAAAGTCAGGGAATCATTTAAGAGCGATATTGAAAAAGGTTTAAAGCTTTCATTGGAAAAAATATCAAAATGGGAGAAAGCTAATATGAATTTTCTAAAGGAATTTGTGAAGCGTTGGAATTGGACAAAAGATGCAGATCGATTAGGACCAGATATGTTAGGATCCCATTTTAAATTATACATTCCACTTTTACAAAGAAAAATCTGTGAAAAAAAGTTTCTATACTATGGTGAAAATGCCGATTTTAGAATAGGCGCATATGCAATAGGATGCTCGAATATCAAAATAGGGGACAATGTAGTAATTAGACCTTTTTGTATGTTAATAGCCTCTGCTAATGGAAGTATCGATATTCAAAAAAATGCTTTGATTGGACCAGGAGTCCATATATATGTATCAAATCATCAATATAGTGATTCTACTATACCTATTTATTATCAGGGTTATTCAGAACCGAAACCGGTTTTAATTAAAGAAGGCAGTTGGGTAGGAGCGAATTCGGTAATTTTGCCTGGAGTGACTATAGGTAGAAACGCTGTAGTTGCAGCAGGAAGTATTGTAACCAAAAATGTGGACGATTTTACTTTAGTAGGTGGAAATCCTGCGAGGTTGCTTAAAAAACTGGTCAAACTTAACGTAGAAAAGGATGGCTATAAATCACAACATTATTAGATTTTGTTTCAGTAAATTAGGTAATCATTTAAATAAGAATAACTAAAAAGAAAGATCACCGTAGTTTTGTCTAATATAAATATTATAGTTGACTACACATGGCTTACAAATTTTCATTTTAGAGTAAAGAGGAAGATTTATCTGCTTAAAGATACGTTTTTCCTTTTCTTTAGTTCTGCAATTCTTCTGTTTTCCTCATATCCCAAAACAAGTATTCTACATAAAATCCTATCTTTTAAAAATGCGAATATCTAGGGAAATGTAGTAATTGGTACGCGGTATAATTGGCTTAAATAAAATTACCAATTGAAAAAGGCAAACCATAGTGAAACTGTGGAACGCAAAGCCAATGACCAAAACATTTAAGCATTACATGGATGGCAGCCGGTTGCCACAAGTAATCATGGAACTCATCTATGGACCTTAGCAATTTAACTTCAATCGGGATAATTTCGACTGGGATAATTGAAAGCAGACACTTGAATTTAGTGGAATGTTTGGAAAATAACTGGTACTTGGAACTACTGAAGTGGAAGTGAAAGGTTCGAGACAAGGCTAGAATAACAAACATCACCATAGGTTCAACTTCTGGGAAGCTTCTTTAGTAAAGAGACCAATCGGACAACACTAATATAGAAGCAGGACTGTGACTTATTTCTTGTGATATTCCTCCTTTTTGTTCTTTTTATGCTACTATAAAATTCATAATAATACCATACGACTATTCTTTTAATTATTGTTTCTATGTAAAATGAAAGATATGAACATATAAAGAAGGGTGCGAAATCTATCAATGACCAGCCCAATCTCTTCCAATTGGTTTTATTACATGACAATGGCTTCCATGGCACAAGCAATGCCTTCGATGAATCTCTCGGGCAGGGCAACCAATTCACTCGGCAATGCAGGAAACGAAAATACCCTATTCCTAATGTTATTGAATGCAGCGATGCATGGGAGGAGCGACTCGAACAATGCAACGTCTCTGCCTTTTTCTCAAAATCAGATGATGCCACAAATGAACAGTCCTTTTACTCTTCCAGTAAATGTGCAGGCAGTAGATAAAATAGATGTCCCTACAAGTCCGAATGATACAAGTGACTTTCATTTCAAACCCGTGCAACTCTTGAAACTTGATACTAGTTTAGAAGGGAAATTAAGCGGGTCAGCCACGCACTTTATCAATGCAGGGAAAAAGTATGATATAGATCCGAGTCTCCTTTCTGCGATTGCCATTCATGAAACAGGTAATGGTTCTTCACGAGCTGTTAATGAGAAAAACAATGTCGCTGGCATGATGGGCAAGAATGGGTTGAGAAGCTACGAGTCAGTAGAAGATAGCATTTTCGATATGGCTCGTAATTTACGAAAAAATTATTTGAACCAAGGGAAAGATACGATTGCCGAAATTGGAGCGAAATATGCCCCAATCGGAGTTGCAAATGATCCTACAGGTCTGAATAATCATTGGACAAAAGGGGTCAGCCGTCAATTTAATAATCTATCATAAACAGGACAGATTCTTATTGAATCAGTCCTGTTTTTTTGAACAAATAAAAGTGAAAAAAAGCTAAAATTTTCACGTTTTATGCCGATATACATTAAATAAAGGTCGATCTGGCAGTTAATAGAATGATTGTTAAATGATCATTGTTTCCCTAATCTACCGTTATAGATGATATGAGATAAGGGGAGAGCCACTAATGGAAGTGAAACAAACACCTGTTATACCTTTTCCAAAGAAAGTCGAGCCTGTACAAGAGTATCCTATACAAGGGCAAAAGCATAAAGAGCAACCAATTCAAGAACCGGAAAAAATAACAAAAGAACTGTTAAAAAACAAAGTAGATGGTATGAATGATTTTCTAGAACCTACAACGACTTCAGTTAAATTTAAGCTGCATGAAAAACTGGACATCTATTATGTTCAAGTAATAGACACAAACTCAGATACAGTCCTTAAAGAAATTCCCAATAGAAAATTTTTAGATATGTATGCATCCATGGCCGAGCTTGCCGGATTAATGGTGGATGATAAGTTTTAATAAAAAAACGATTGGAGTGAGGTAAATTGCGTATTGGTGGATTGGCATCAGGAATGGATACGGATCAACTGGTCAAGGAACTTATGAATGCACAAAAAATGCCATTAAATAAATTGACACAGAAGAAAGTGTGGACGGAATGGCAACGGGACGCCAATCGAGAATTTAATTTATCTCTTTCAAAGTTGCGGACAATAGCAAGTGACCTACGTTTTCAAGGCTCATTTAATGCCTATAGTGCAACATCTTCAAATTCTGGTAGTCTGACGGCTTCGACGACAGCAAACGCTTTGAGTGGTACATATCAAGTAGAAGTAGTAAATGTCGCGAGTACGGCAAAAATTCACTCAGCCGGCACGATTGAAAAATCCGCTGGAGTTGCTGCAAAATCAACGGATTTAATACCTGCAACAGGAATGATCACAATTAAAGATAACTCTGGCGCGGTTTTGGGAAGTGTTGATGTTACTAGTGGTCTGACTTATGCAGACGTAGCGAAAAAACTCCAAGAAGCAACTGCTGGCAAAACAACAGAGTTACGAGCAAGCTTTGATGACACTACATCGAGATTCTTCATGTCGACAACAGGGATGGGTGCAGATCAAAACTTTACGTTGGAATTTAGCGACGCTGCGTTAGCAAATCAAGTCATTAATAATAATGGTCAACTATCCTACTCAACCAATACGGCTGGAACGAATTATATGTCGACCGCTACCAACGGTGAAGTGAAATTTGACGGTATACTGGTCGATAACTTAACGTCAAACAAAACAACGATCAATGGTTTGAATTTGAATCTGTTACAAAAAGGTACTTCTACCATTATGGTTCAATCCGACACAGCCAAGCCGCTAGAAACGATTAAAAATCTAGTAGAGAAGTATAACGAAACGATTTCAGAAATCGAGAAAAAACTTGTCGAGAAACGCTATCCCGACTTCAAACCCCTTTCCGATGAACAAAGAAAAGACATGAGCGAAAAAGAAATAGAATTGTGGGAAGAGAAAGCTAGAAGTGGCTTACTACGAAATGACCCGATTCTGAAAAATGCTTTGCAAGAGCTTAGAAGTGCTTTCATGGACCCTGTCGCAGGAATTGCTACTGGAAATATGAATATGCTTTCGCAAATTGGCATTAATACCGGCAAGTACAGTGATGGTGGGAAGCTTTTCATTGATGAAAATAAACTAAAAGACGCGCTGTCAAATAAACCTGATGAAGTCATGGATCTATTTACAAACGGTACAAACGGCATTGGCAACCGAGTTTATGCGGAGCTGAACGATGTTATAAAACGTCTGAGTGAACGTGGGGGTAGTCCAACAAGCGCTGTCGACAACAGTACGATGTCAAAACGAATTACCCAGATGAATCAGGAAATTAGCAAATGGAACGACAGATTGAAAATGGTTGAAAACCGCTATTGGAAGCAGTTCACTGCCATGGAAAAAGCTTTGAGCCAGATGAATTCACAAAGCTCGTGGATGCAACAGAACATGTTCGGTGGCATGTAATGAGTGAGTACCAAAACGTATTAGCTGAATTTCTTCAAGTAACCAAAGAAATTCAATACGTGTCTAAAGCGCTACACTCAAACATGAAAGACGATGAAGCAGGGCAAGTGGAGAACTTACAATCACTCTTTGAAAAAAGACAACAGTTGATTGATGAGCTTGAATCATACTTACAGCAAGAGGACTTTCAATGGACAGATGAAGATAAACAAATTATTCATCAACTGAAAGACTTACAACAAATGATTCAACCACTTATGACTGGTCTACATCAATCATTTAAGACACAAATGAATCAAATTAATCAAACAAAGCAAGGATCCAGGAAGTTTGTAGGTGCTTATCAAAACGTATCGACAGAGGGTTCATTTATCGATGAACGGAAATAAAAAGCAGGAGGATATAACATGTCAGTTATCAACCCTTACCAAGCGTATCAACAGAATTCAGTGATGACAGCATCTCCTCAGGAGTTAACGCTCATGCTATACAACGGGTGTCTAAAATTCATCAGACTATCAAAAAAAGCGATGGCGGAAAAAAATTACGAAATAAAAAACACAAATATAATCAAGGCACAAAATATCATTCAAGAGTTGCGAATTACCTTGAACCAAGATATTGAAATCTCGAACAATATGGCACAACTATACGAATATATGTACACACAATTGATTGACGCCAATATGAAAAATAACCTCGAAACTTTGGAAGAAGTAGAAGGGTATGTTGTAGAGTTACGTGACACATGGAAGCAAGTCATGGCTCTGGCGAAAAAGAACTAAGAGTCAAGGAACGTTTGATATTCTTAGAATTGAAATGAGGGTTTGGTGTGGATAAGACATCATGGATAGGC
This sequence comes from Paenisporosarcina quisquiliarum, assembly GCF_027563315.1. Taxonomy (GTDB): domain Bacteria; phylum Bacillota; class Bacilli; order Bacillales_A; family Planococcaceae; genus Paenisporosarcina; species Paenisporosarcina quisquiliarum. The sequence goes on along the minus strand of NZ_JAMKBJ010000004.1, from coordinate 217,946 downwards.
ATAATACTTGGAATGGTCGTATTGGTTGGTGGACTGATTTTAAAAGGCTCCGATCCAATCGCTTTATATAATCCCGCGGCACTGGTAATCATCTTTGCGGGAACGGCTGCCTGCATACTGATTGCGTTTCCACTTGAAGAAGTAAAGAAAATCCCTGTTTTATTTAAAGTGATATTTTCTGAGTCGAAGATGATTCCTCTCAAAGAACTAATCCCGGTATTTACTGAGTGGGCAATGGTCGCAAGAAGAGAAGGATTACTGGCTTTAGAAGAACGCTCTGAAGAAGTGGAAGATCCATTTTTGCAACGGGGTTTAAAAATGGTGGTTGATGGGCAATCGCAGGAACATATCCGTGATTTGATGGAAGAAGAAATTGCTGCGATGGAAGAGCGTCATGAACTTGGTGCGAAGATTTTCACACAAGCGGGTACGTATGCGCCTACTCTAGGGGTACTCGGTGCTGTTATCGGGCTGGTCGCAGCACTTGGTCACTTGGATGATATTGCATTGCTTGGTAAATCCATTTCGGCAGCATTCATTGCTACTTTGTTTGGGATATTCTCGGGGTATGTTATGTGGCATCCGTTCGCCAACAAATTAAAGCGAAAATCAGAACAGGAAGCTAGAATGAAAACTATCATGTTAGAAGGATTGCTGGCTGTCCAGGAAGGTCTTCCGGTACGGATTGTGGAAGAGAAATTATTGACCTATTTACCTGCTAAAGATCGCGTTCTTGTGCAGGAAGAAAAAACAAGAGAAGGTGTTGGCGTTGAAGCGTAAGAAAAAGCATGAAGATCATGTCGATGAATCATGGCTCATTCCTTATGCCGATGTATTGACGCTATTACTCGCTCTTTTCATCGTTCTTTTTGCGGCAAGTGAAGTTGATTCGAAGAAATTCAAGGAAATTGCGGAGTCATTTAATAATGAGCTGCAAGGTGGGACAGGCATTTTGGATGAAGAAGCGGCAATTGAAATCATGACTGATACATCTAAAATTTCCAAATTGGATGAGAACGAACCACCCAAAGAAGAAAAAACGGAAGCGCAATTGGCAAGGGAGCAGGACATGAAAGAACTCGGTGAGCTCCAGGAAAAAATTGAAGTTTACATAAAAGACAAGGGATTATCTACAAAACTGGAAACAGCTCTGACAGGCAAAGGTTTAGTGCTCAAAATTAAAGAAGGTGTTCTTTATCCTTCAGGCAGTGCAGATATAAACGAAGTGTCAAGAACGATTGCGGTTGAAATTTCAAATTTACTGGTTACAGATCCACCACGAAACATTTTTATAGATGGTCATACGGATAATATTCCGGCTAATTCAAAGGAGTTTCCGTCTAACTGGGAATTGAGTGCTGCCCGGGCCATCAATTTCATGAAAATACTTCTTGAAAATAAACAGTTAGATCCGAAAGTTTTTAGTGCAACAGGATATGGTGAATACCATCCAGTAACTACGAATGACACGCCTGAAGGCAGAGCAGAAAACCGTCGTGTGGAAGTATTGATATCACCTTACAAACAAGAAAATTAAACACTGAAGAGGTGCACTATGGGGAAAATGAAAGTAATTGTCATGATGTTTTTCGCTGTCGTTTTACTCGGCGGGGGAGCCATGTTTTTTTTGAAAGATGAAGTATTGGGTAAGGAAAAAGTGAAAGAGAAAGAAATTTCAGCTGAAGAACTTGTTGAAATGAGTGTGGATACGGATATCATCACAACGAATCTAGCATCTCCCAACAATTTTGCGATAGTTCAGTTCAATATTTTGTTAAGTAGCAAGGAAACGAAAGAAGAGGCAGAAAAACGTAAACCTGAAGTGCGTGCTGCCATTATTTCTACCATTGCCAGCTTTACAAAAGACGAGTTGATTGGCAATGAAGGCATTGTCAAACTCGAAAAAGAACTCTCTGCAAAACTTGAACGGATTGTGGAAACTGGAGAAGTCGAACGGGTATTGGTAACGGAATTTAAATTACAATAATTCGTATTTGTACTAAACTTTTTTTAAAAAGTGCCGATATAAATATTAGAAGGATTCAGGTGATTACAAATGCAACCAGGTCAATTGGATAACTGCCGGATTTGTGGCAAATTGTTTCTCAGAGATCATACGGATTATTGCTTAGGTTGTTACAAAATAACTGAGCAGGATTTCAAATTGGTTTCAGACTTTTTATCAAACGAGCAAAACCGTTTTGCTACGATTGAAGAAGTAAGCATAGAAACGGAAGTTTCAGTGAAACAGGTTGCTGATTTCATTCGTGACGGCCGAATATATGCAGAGGACTACCCAAACCTGGGATACCGATGTTCGCATTGTGATAAAATGATAAAAAGACAGCTGTTATGTGATGAGTGTTTTCAACAATTCTCATCTGAAATCAATCAAACATTGAAGAGAGAAAATCTGGTAGATGAGATTAGAAACACACAAAACAAGCATAATAAGCAAAACAATCAAGCGAAAAATACGAACATGCCACAGTATTGGCAGTTAAAGAAATAAAAATAAACGAAAAGGGCGGTGAAGGAATGAATATCGATAAGACGACAAGTTCTTCCTTTATTCAATCTTATCAAAAGCAAATGCAGGTCACACAAGTTGGAAAAACAAGACCATTGCAAAAAGAAGACCAGCTGCAGATTTCAAATCAAGCAAAAGAGTTATTTGAAAAGAACACAGAAATAGATTTAGACAGACAAGGAAAGATCAGCACATTAAAAGCCCAAATTCAGTCAGGTGAGTATCAAATTCACAGTGACAAAGTGGCAGATAAAATCTATCAATTCTGGTTTGATAAATAGATTTCCGCTTTAATAGAGGAGGGTGTCGGATGCTTCAGTTAGTCACGACGCTGGAAGAATTGATGGTCATACTGAAACAACTCATCAACTTGGCTGAACGAAAGAAAGTCGTTTTAATCGAACGAAAAGTTGACGAGTTGAATCAACTGGTACAGGAAGAAGCGAAGATTGTAAAACAGCTCAATCAAGTAGATCAGGAACGTGAACAGCTGGTTGAAAGTGCGCTGCAAAATCACCCATCTCTTAGTTTCAGTCAATTTGTAGAACAACTTCCAAACGAATTTACAAGGAAAAATCTACAATCAAAATTGAAAACATTGCAACAGCTCATGATGGAGCTGCATGACATAAATAAAGTAAATGAGCGACTCGTTGAAGACTCAGTAAATTTTGTTCAACATATGATTGAACACATTACGAAGTCTAAACAACAACATTTCAATTATCAATCTCCTAATCAACAAAAATCACAAACAAGCAATCGTGGCTTCTTCGATACAAAAGCATGATTGACGTTAGAAGGTAGGGAATAAGATGGTTTCAACATTTCACGGATTAGAAGTTGGGAAGCGCGGATTAATGGTCGGGCAGGCAAGTATTTCAACAACAGGTCACAATATTGCCAATGCAAATACCAAGGGCTACTCACGTCAACAAGTGAATGCAATCACTTCCCCTTCACTCGACGTTTGGACAAGCGGTGCTGTTAACCCAGGCCAACTTGGAACTGGCGTATTAATGGAATCCATAACCCGCGTACGTGACCATTTTTTAGATCAGCAATACCGTAATCAGTCAGGTACTCTAGGAGAATGGTCAATTAGACAAGAGACACTAGATCAGCTTGAAACGGTTATCAATGAACCGAGTGATACTGGCCTTCGAACTGCGATGGATCAATTGGCTGGAGCATTTCAGGATTTGGCCAATGAGCCAGACAGTCTTTCCGCTAAAGCAGTTGTTAAAGAACGGGCACAAGCTTTTATTGAAACGATTCAATCCATGGACCGTTCAATGACAGAAATGAAGAAGGATTTAAACCAACAACAAACAGTGAAAATGAACGAAGCGAACGGTTACTTGGAACAGATTGCCCAGTTGAATGACAGCATTAAACGCACAGGTTCTCAGGCAAACGATTTACAGGATAAGCGTGATGTTTTAATCGAAGAACTATCGAAACTGGTTTCAATTAAAGTGGACAACCAAGCAGACGGTACGTCCAACATCTCCTTGACTGATGGGACTTCTCTCGTGGAAGGTGCAAGTATTAAATCTAAAATTGATGCTACCAGCACGTTTGGTGGAGGCGAATTATCTGGTATCGTCAAATCGCTGGTGATCGTTGACGATTACCAAACGAAGCTGAACGCTGTGGCAAAGGATTTTGTTGAGGCAAATCAGATGTCTTCACCTACTGATGCTAGCCAACCGGGAGAAAACCTATTTAGTGGGGATGCGGACTATTCTATTGCTTCACTTAAGGTAAATCCGAATGTTGAAAATGACATGAAGCAGATTACACCTTTGTTTACAGGCATGGAGGAAAAATCCAAGGCAGTGAACAGTTCGTATCGCTCTCTAGTAAGTGAACTTGGAACGGAAAGTCAGACGGCGATTCGTCAAGTTGCCAATTATGAAGCAACTTTACAAGCAACAGATAGCCGTCGTCAGTCGGTAACGGGTGTTTCCTTAGATGAAGAAATGGCTAATTTAATCAAGTACCAACATTCATATAGTGCTGCTGCACGAATGGTTTCAACGACAGATCAGATGCTGGATACAATCATCAACCGCATGGCCGCACGTTGATGATAGGGCATGGGAGGTAATGATGATGAGAGTTACACAGCAAATGTTACATCAAAATTCAGTTCGCCATATCAATCAAAACCTCGGTCGACTGGAAAAAATCAATAACCAGGTATCGACGGGTAAACAGCTGCACCGTCCGTCCGATGATCCAAATGGTGTAAGTAAGGCGATGAACCTGAAAAGTGCACTTGTTGCAAATGAACAATATGAACGTAATACAAATGAGGCCACACTTTGGATGGATGAAACGGATCAGACGATTAACGAAATGGTCAATGTCATGCAACGAGTTCGTGAACTAGCGGTCCAGGGAAATAATGATACTCTTTCTGACACAGATAGAGGTGCCATTGCAACAGAAGTGGAAGAATTGACCGAGCAAATTCGTCAATTCGCCAATTCTAAAGTAAATGGTAAACATTTATTCAATGGCCTAAAAACGAATGAGTCTCCTTATCCCGATAAAGATTCCTATTTGACAGATACATTTGATACAGGTTCTAAAATGTTTACGATTGCGGATGGCGTAGTGATTAAAGCAAATGTTACAGCCAATGAGTTGTTTGGCAATTTTGCTGATGATGCGAATCTGTTTGAAACATTAAATCAATTGTCTGTGGGACTTCGTTCTGGAACTGACATTCAGCTGGATCAAATTGATAAAGGCATTGATCGAATGTTAACGGTATCTGCAGAAGCTGGTGCTAGAAAGAACCGGGTTGAATCAATGGAAAACCGAATTCAAGATAGCAATATTGAACTGAAGTCTATGTTATCGAAACTTGAAGATGTTAATTATGCAGAAGCCGTCACGAAATTGAAAAGTGAAGAGAGTGTCTATCAGGCAAGTCTTGCGGCATCGGCAAAAATCATTCAGCCAAGTTTGATGGATTTCCTGAGATAAAGTATTAATAAAAAGAGCATTCACCATTTGGTGAGTGCTCATTTTTTGTGCACAGATAAACATCTATGAAAAAAATTCCAAAATGAAATAAATCTTTAAAATCAAAAAAGGATGGATTAATGACAAAGTCACTAATCCATCCTTTTTACTTTTTACGATTTCATCGTATTGACCAATCCCATCATATCGTCTGCAAATGATATTGCTCTTCCTTGAGATTGAAGCAATCGTTGAGTGGAAATCAATTCAGTCATTTCGTCAGTTAAATCAACATTGGACATTTCTAGTGCGCCTTGCGTAATTCGAATCGAACCATCATTGTTACCAATTTGCAGAGTACCGTTTGCTACTTGCTCGGCTTCAGTGCCTGGAAGTTGGAAGCGATTCGCTCCGATTTTTTCGAGCAGATTCGGTCTATTAATTTGAGCGATGCTTAACTGGATTTGGGTTGGTTGTTTGGAAGAATCTCGATAGGTTACTTCAAGCGTCCCGTTTTCTGTCACCTTGATGTTGTTGTAATCTCCGTCAAAAGCAATCGGACGGTTATTGCGATCAAGAACCGAATCTCCAGAAGACGTCACCAAGTTTACTTGATTAGAGTTCAAGACTGGTTGTACTTGAAAAGAGCCATCTCTTGTATAAAAAGTAGTGCCTTCTGAAGCCACGCGGAAATATCCAGCGTTTCCTTGAATCATGAAATCAAGAGGGCGATCCGTTTTTTTTATCGAGCCTTGTTCAGTCCGAATACTCGTTTGAGTAATAATTGCACCAGAACCAATGCGCAGACCATTTGGTGTGATACGGCCAATTTCGTTCTGAGGTCCGGCTTGCTTTTCAATGGATTGGTAAAGGGCATCCGAAAAGTTCGCTTCCTGACGTTTGTACCCATTTGTATTTACATTGGAAATATTATTAGCAATGATATCAATTTTTTTTTGCAATTCACGCATGGATGTTGTGGCGGAATTCATTTGGATACTCATGTATATATACCTCCTTAGTAAATACGGCCAATCTCATTGACTGCTTTTTCCATACTGCGATCATAGGCTTGAATAACTTTTTGATTCGATTCAAAACCACGATAAGTGTTCATCATTTCCGTCATCGTTTGAGTCAAATCCACATTCGATTGTTCAATAAAACCTTGTTTAATGAAAGGGCCGTTCAAGCCTGTCACCTCAATGGATTGAGGAGCATCAGCAGGATTTCCTTCCCAACGCAATAACCCCTGACCCTGTTTGACAAATTGTTCAGGGTTTTCGGTATACCCGAGCCATAGTCGATTAGTAGCAACACCATTTTGTAAAATGATTTGGCCATCTTCTTGAACTGTAAATTCTTTTGAATTCACTTGGATCGGTTGCAAGTTTTGATTTAATACATTGTAACCATCACTCGTTTTCAGGAAGCCGTTTTGATCAACGGAGAATTGTCCATTTCGTGTATAACGGACTTGATCATTTTCGAGACCAACTGCAAATACAAGAGAACCCTTTTTTTGAGTTACCGGATTTACTGGCAACATGTCATCAAGTAGAGCAAAGTCGGTCGTATTACCAGTATCTTTTAAAGCACCTTGAAGGAAAGAAGGAATTCCTTCCTGTGTATAGACACCAGTATTTAAAGTTCCCAAAGTGGAATGCCCTATTTTCATAGTTCCGCCCGTTATGCTTTTCATTTCCATCGCTTTTATTAATTGTTCAGGAAATGCACGTAAGGTACTTTGATCCTGTTTAAATCCAGGAGTACTTGCATTGGCTAAATTATTTGTCAAAATTTGTTGTCTTCTATTATTTGCCATCATACCTGAAGTTGCAGTATATAAACCACGAAACATACCCTGTTTTCATCCTTTCAAACGCACAAAGTTGATTATGCGTAAGCATAACATGAAATTGACAGAAAATATAGGTCAATATTGTAAATTAAGGTAATCCAAAATACAATGAAAAATAAAAATATACAAATTAAAGAAAATGTGAGATTATATTTTTGGTACATTTATTACTAAATTATGACGAATTATGACACAAAATTACAATCTGATTAAAAATAGATAGTTTTTATCATTACGATAACGGCAAACTTATTCGAAAGATAGGGACGCAAAGCCACGGGCCTAAGTAGATTCTTATAAGGCAGCCGGGTTACCGAAAAAGATGGAAGCTTTTAAAGTCGTCCACCTTTTCTTGAAGGTGGATTTTTATATGTGACTACACATTATGAAGGGGGTTAAAGAATGAAACTATTTCCTCAATCTTTTCAGTCATTGGAATCGGCATTATCAAACGCCACATTAAAGCAACGCATTCATTCAGCTAATATCGCAAATGTCGATACACCTAATTACAAGAGTAAGCAAGTGAGTTTTCAGTCAACATTGAATGATGCGATGAATAACCAAGGCATGTCCAGCTATAAAACAAATGCCAAACATATTGCTTTCAGTAGCGAGTCGTCGAATTTTAATCCGACCATTAAAGAAAATAAATCCACACAATTTAATCCGAATGGAAACAACGTAGACATGGACTATGAAATGGCGGAGTTAGCAAAAAATCAATTATGGTATAACGCCGTTACGGAAAGAGTAAACGGCAAATTCAACAGTTTACGTACAGTAATCAATGATGGGAGGTAGCAGTTATGAGTTTATTTAACGGTTTTAATATCAGCGCTTCGGGATTAACGGCCAATCGTATGCGAATGGACGTTGTTTCTTCTAATATTGCCAATGCCAACACAACGCGTGCGCATCTTGTAAATGGCGAATGGGTACCGTACCGTAGGAAATCTGTTGAATTATCACAAAGCGGTGTATCCCCATTCCAACAACAACTTCAGTCAGCGATGAATAATCAGTCGACGAAAATATCGGGAGTTACTGTTTCAAAAATTGATGAAGATCAAGCACCCTTTACATTATCTTTTGATCCTTCTCATCCTGATGCGGACGAAAACGGATATGTTCGCTTGCCAAATGTTGATCCGATAAAGGAAATGGTCGATCTTATGTCTGCAACCCGTTCATATGAAGCGAATATTACAGCGTTGAATGCTTCGAAGAATATGTTCATGAAAGCTTTGGAGATTGGTAAATAATCTATCAGATTGCTAGGGGGCACTATGGAAAAATTAAGTTTGATTCAAACACCATTTATACAAAATCAATCAATCTCAAAACTGAAACCTGAAAATCAGGTAGAAGGTTTTGGTCAATTATTTAAGCAGACACTCGAAGAAGTTCAAGCCGCACAGAATACATCGGATAAAATGACCAACCAATTGGTAACGGGTGAAGTAAAGGATATTCATGAAGTGATGATTGCTTCACAAAAGGCAAGTCTTTCTTTGCAACTTACCGTCCAAGTGCGTAACAAGGTGGTCGAAGCTTATCAAGAAGTGATGAGAATGCAACTATGATTTTTAGGATGAGATAAATGAAAGAAAAGTTATTGGTTTATAAAAACAAAATAATCGAATCATGGGGCAGTTTTTCTCCAAAAATAAAGTGGTCTGTGATTGGGACGTTTTTTGTCACGTTACTTCTACTTTTTGTATTTGTATTTTTAAATTCACGTCCAAGTTTTGCTGCACTTTATACGGGTTTGTCTCCTTCAGAAGCTGGTGAAATCAAAACGGCAATCGAGGAGCAAGGAATTCCGGTAGAAGTTTCGTCTGACGGAAAATCCATCAGTGTGCCAAACGAGGAAGTAGCCAACTTAAAAGTCAGTTTAGCAGCGGACGGGATTCCGAAAAGCGGAAATGTGAACTACAGTATCTTTAGTGAAAACATGGGGCTCGGAATGACCGATCGTCATTTTGACGTAGTAGAACGTGACGCGATGCAAAATGAACTTGCTGAATTGATTAAGCAAATTGATGGTGTGACCGAAGCAAACGTAATGATTACACTTCCAAAAGAAAATGTATGGATTACAGATGAAGAACAGGTGGCTACGGCCTCTGTTGTAGTGAAAGGTGACCCTTCTTTTCAACTCGATCAGAAGCAAGTGAATGGTCTGTATCACTTAATCAGTAAGAGTGTTCCCAATTTGCCTCAAGAAGAAATTGTCATCATGGATCAAAATGGCCAGGTTTTTGAAATTCAAAAAGAAAACCAGCTAGATTCGGCATTATCTGTCTATCAACAGCAACGGGAAATCAAGAAAGATATTGAACGAGATATTCAGCGTGAACTGCAGCAAATGCTGGGATTGACACTTGGACATGACAAAGTGGTTGTATCTGTTATGACAACCATTGACTTCACTAAGGAAAAGCGGGAAGAAAACCTGGTTGAAGCCGTCGATAAAGAAAAAAACCAAGGCATCGATATTAGTGTTGAACGAATTGTGGAGTCCTATTCGAGTGAAGGAGGGGCTGTTGCGGATGCAACCGGAGCTGGCGAAACAGAAATCGCCAATTACCCGGGGGTTGATGGAGCTGGAAACAGTGAATCGAAAAAAACGGAAGAACGGATTAACCGTGAAGTCAATCGAATCAACCGCCAAATCGAATTAAGTCCGTATGTAATCGATGACATTACAATCAATGTTGGAGTCGAACCTCCAAACCCTGAAAATCCGGATAGCTTAACTCAACAAAATATAGATGACATCAGCAATCTTTTGAAAAACACGGTAAGTACATCTTTGAGCATGAATGGAACACAGGTGACGGAAGAAGCTTTGGATGACCGGATTTCCGTGTTTGCAACCGAGTTCCAAGGAAAACCTGTAGTTGACGGTGAAACACCGAACGAATCATTGCTGTCGATCAATAATTTATCAAACCCACTGTTATGGGTCATCGTAGCGGGCGTAGTGTTACTTCTGATTCTGATTGTCTTAATATTCGTGATACGTAAAAGGAAGCGTGAAAGCGTGGAGGAAGAAGAATATGTTCTTGATATGTTTAATCAACCGATTGAAAAAATCAGTGACCTTGAGGACGCTGAGGTTGACCTATCCGAGTTCAATACAAAAGCAAATCCTAAGCGAAAAACGATTGAGAAGCTTGCGACAGGGAGACCTGAAGACTTTGCGAAATTGTTGCGCACATGGATGGCAGATGAGTAGGAGGGTGACACATGGCTAAACATGGCAGAGAGCTAAGCGGTATACAAAAAGTAGCCGTATTGTTAGTGGGATTGGGACCGGAAGTATCGGTAGAAATCTTTAAACAGTTGACGGAACCAGAGATCGATCAAGTCACAATGGAAATTTCAAATATACGCCAATTAAAAAATAGTCAAACAGAACAAGTAATCAATGAGTTTTATGAAATGATTCTTGCCCAGGACTACATGAATGAAGGCGGCTTGGAATATGCACGGGATATTCTTGAAAAAGCATTAGGTAAAGACAAGGCATTGGATACAATTGGTCGTTTAACGAGCAGATTGCAGGTTAAACCGTTTAGTTTTGCGAGAAAAGCTGATCCAAATCAAATCTTGAATATTTTACAACACGAACATTCACAAACGATTGCATTAGTACTCTCATATTTGGATCCAAAGCAGTCATCGCAAATTCTTTCCGCACTGCCTCCTGAAAAGCAAGCAGAAGTAGCAAGAAGGATTGCCTTGATGGAAAGTACCTCACCTGAGGTCATTCACCAGGTTGAACAAATTCTGGAACGAAAGCTTTCAGCAACAGGGGCGCAAGATTATACGTCTACCGGTGGTGTGGAAGCAATTGTTAGAGTATTGAGCAAGGTGGATCGTGGTACAGAGAAAGCGATTCTTTCTAAACTTGAAACCGAAACTCCTGATCTCGTTGCTGAAATCAAGAAACGTATGTTTGTATTTGAGGACATTGTGAACTTGGATACACGTTCAATTCAAAGAGTTATTCGTGAAGTTAACGATGCAGATTTAACTTACGCATTGAAAGTAGCAAGTGATGAAGTGAAGGATACAATTTACAGCAATATGTCTACAAGACGGGCAGACTTGATTCGAGAAGAAATTGGATTAATGGGACCTGTAAAATTAAAAGATGTGGAAGACGCACAAACCAACATCGTTTCATTGATTCGTAGTTTAGAAGAAAAAGGCGAAATTATCGTGGCTCGTGGTGAAGGGAATGAAGTGATTGTCTAATATCATTCGCTCCCATACGATTCCGACCATTGAAAAGAAAATTATTCAGACAAAGAAAATAGAAAACAAAACAGTGGATATAAAAGAACAAGAAATTGATCCCGTTTTGCAGCAGCAAAATTTAATCATGGAAATCAAAGCTTTGGAAATTCAGTATAGCGAACTTCAAAGGCAAATGAAGAATGAAATGGACAGTGCCCAGTCCGAAATTGACCAATGGTGGTCAGAGAAACAGTACCAAGCTCAAGAAGAAGCTCGAAGATTGGCAAAAGAGGCATCTGAACAAGGGTTTAAAGCAGGATTTGAGCAAGGTACGTTGTTCGCAGAAGAAGAATTTCGGCAAAAACGCATGGAAATGCAGGTACTGATTGAGACGGCTTATGAAGAAAAAGCAAAAATAGTTCAGGAATCTGAATCATTCTTATTGTCGCTCAGCGTTAGAGTTGCTGAGAAAGTCATCAAAAAAGAATTGAAGCAGCATGATGATCAATTGCTGAACATCGTAAAGCAAGCTTTGAGACAAATCGAAGAGTCAGAAGATGTCGTGATGCAAGTGTCGCTAGAAGATTATCCAATTATTTTACCGTTTCTCGAAGAATTGAAGACCTATGTAAAAGCTGATTCAGAGTTTAAATTAATTCCGGTTGCCAACCTTTCAAAAGGTGGCTGTATGATTCATACGGCAAGTGGTTCTTATGATGCCACGATTGACAGTCAGCTGCAGGAAATTAAAAAGCACTTACTGGCTTATTGTGAGGAGAAAACCAACGATGAACCTAAGGGAAGATGAGTACCTAGAATTATTGGAAGAGATTGAGCCAGTAAAAAAGCATGGGAAAGTGATTCAAGTCATCGGCTTAACCATTGAGTCGAGAGGACCCTACGCAAAAATCGGAGAGCTTTGTCTCTTATATCCCAACCATTATGAGCGTCCGATTGAAGCGGAAGTCGTTGGCTTCAAAGAAAATAAAATATTGCTCATGCCGCTAAGAGACGTATCCCAAATAGGTCCGGGCTGTCTGGTTGTTGCAACTGGCTATCCCCTTCAAATCAAGGTGGGACCATCCATTCTGGGCAAAGTTCTGGATGGTACAGGCCAACCTTTGGATGAAAGTCAGCTTCCAAAAGGTTTGAAAAAATATTCAACGAACAACACGCCGCCGAATCCATTGAAAAGACCGAGAATTGATAAACCATTGGAAGTAGGCGTAAGGGCCATTGATGGTTTACTAACGGTCGGACAAGGTCAACGAGTTGGTGTATTTGCAGGAAGTGGCGTTGGAAAAAGTACGCTGCTTGGTATGATTGCCCGCAATACAGAAGCCGACATCAACGTCATTGCCTTGATTGGTGAGAGGGGCAGGGAAGTTCGGGATTTCATTGAACGCGATCTTGGTCCTGAAGGGTTAAAAAAATCAGTAGTTGTTGCCGCAACTTCCGATCAGACACCTTTACAACGTATAAAAGGTGCCATGACTGCGACAGCCATTGCTGAATATTTCCGTGATCAGGGAAAAAACGTCATGTTGATGATGGATTCAGTGACACGCTTTGCCATGGCGCAACGTGAAGTGGGACTGGCAGTCGGTGAACCACCAACGAGTAAAGGGTATACACCAAGTGTTTTCGCACTTTTGCCAAAACTACTGGAGCGGTCAGGAACTTCAAGTAAGGGATCCATAACTGCGTTCTATACAGTGCTGGTTGATGGGGACGATATGAACGAACCCATTGCCGATGCTGTCCGAGGGATTCTTGATGGACATATTGTATTGGATCGTAAAATTGCTCAAAAGGGACAATTCCCAGCAATCAATATTATGTCGAGTGTTAGTCGGGTCATGCACGACGTTGTGTCTGACGAGCACCAAAAGGCAGCCGTTGAATTCAAACGATTATTAGCGGCTTATGATGCATCGGAAGATTTAATCAATATTGGCGCATATAAGAGCGGTGCAAACAAAGAAATTGATGATGCAATCCGGTCCTATCCACTGATAAAAGAATTCCTGCAACAAGATATATATGAAAAGACAAAGCTGGAAGAGAGTACCGACCGGCTATCAGCGCAATTTGGGGGAGCACAGACGTGACACAATTCAACTTTAGATTTCAAAAAATATTGGATTTAAAAGAGAATGAAAAAGGCTTGGCGCAAATGCAAATGGCGGATGCCATCAAACAGCACGAAGTAGGACATCAAAAAAAGCAAGCCATATACAATAAAATCTTGGATGCAGAACGTTTGAAAAAAGAGAAACAGCAAGATGGAGTCAACATTTCAGAATTAAGAATGTTGGTCAATTATATCCATCAACTTCAAGAGCTATTGATTTCTTCGAATCGCGAGCTGGAGCATTTGCAGCACAATGTGTCGAGAACACAAACGCATTTGCAAAAGAAAGCTCAGGAAGAAAAAACGTGGGGAAATCTAAAGCAACAAGAACATTCCGTCTTCGTTGAACAAAGCAAAACGGCCGAACAAAATTTCTTCGATGAATTGGCAAGCACGCGATTTTACCGGACATCAAAAGCAAGTTTAGCTGAAGGGTGATGAAAAAATGGAAACTATGAGTTTATCTTTTCCTTCCAACATATCAACTTCCAAGTCCATTGCAACGAAACAAAATAGTGGATCTGCCAAAGACGCTGTGAATTTCGCTACATTATTAGGTTCTGTAACAACTTCAGAAGCACAACACGCAAGTGAAGAAAAAGTGAGTGAACTTCAGCAAGGAGATCTACTGGAAAAACTTCAGGAGATGTTGCAAACCTTGCAGGAAATGCCGAAAGAAAATCTGTCACCTGAAGAGCAGGAAATGATGATGGGTATTGTACAAATGCTTTCTCTTCAAACGGTTCAAATAGAAAATCAGCTAAAAAGTGTCGAGCTTGGTCAAGACAAGCTCGTGTTGAGTCATTCAGTTCAGGAAAAACTGGTTAGTCTGCTGAATCAGGTCGATCAGGAAATCCAAAAACAATCAACTATTACTAAATCTTTCGAAGCCGCTACAGAACTTGCGGGGGTAGAAAAAAATATTTTAGCCGATCCGAAAAAGTTGGAGCAAGTATTCAAACAATTAATCGCATTTATCCAACAGCTTGAAACCGAACAGCAGGCTGTTACTGGAAAACAAGTTGAATTTCAGCAACTGAACGAAGTAACAAAAATATTTAAGCATATTGACGATTTACCTCAACAATCAAGTGATCAAACACCTTTAACTGAAACGCCACGGATTAATGGATTGAGTGTAGATTCATCTCGACCTCTTTCAATTCAAGCCATTTCCCAGCTTCAACAACAGGATAGCGGTGCGGGTACAGTACGAGTGGAAGTTGTTCAAAGTGAAGTGAATGGTCAAGTTTTGACTGGAACTTCATCGGACGTTGCAAAAGCTAGTCAAGCTCCAACTCGGCCCGAGGTGACTACTCCAGCACCAGCACCCACAGTTCGAATGTCAAACCTGATTGAAGAATTGGGAGGGGTACTGAAAAGTTCTTTCCGTTTGAATGGCACCCAAGAAGGAACGCAACTAAAAGTGAACATCGCTCCGGAGCATCTCGGACATCTGGATATTCGACTGACAGCTTCCGAAGGTAAGATCGCAGCCCAAATTTTCACCAGTAACTTACTGGCGAAAGAAGCATTAGAACTGCAAGTGAATCAGTTAAGAAATTCATTGCTTCAGCAAGGGGTAACGATTGATCGCATTGAAATTTCTCAACAAAGTTCCCAGTCATCATTTGGACAACAACATGCACATCCAGATCAACGCTTTTCTCAACAACAGCAAAAGCAAGGTCATGCATCACATAATAAAAACGGCTATCAACGAATTGAAGAAGAAGCCGCTGTAGAACGTAACCATTCGTCAGAGGGATTAATGAAAGTAGATTATACAATTTAACGAGGAAGGGGCATTGCAATGAATGTGAATAGTTCAAGCTCGGTCAGTATGCAAACGGCAGGCGCAACAAAGCAAACGGAACCACAAAATGGACTTGGTAAAGATGCTTTCATGAAAATCCTTGTGACACAAATGAAGAACCAGAATCCTTTGGAACCGTTGAAAGATACGGAATTCATTGGTCAGATGGCTCAGTTCAGCAGTTTGGAACAGTTAACAAACTTAAATCAGGCGATGACTCAGTTTGTTGGTCTTCAAGGGAAACAGTCACTATCCGAAAACGCAGATTTAATTGGCAACACGGTGTATTGGGAGCAGGAAGTAAACGGGCAGCTGCAGTCAGGTGAGGGGATTGTCAAGGCACTGGCAATTAAAAATGGAGAGTTAATAGTCGAACTTGAAAACGATAATATCAAAGTTCCGATTGACTCCATCCATCGTATCGAAAAACAGTCAAAAACAATAAATGAACAGGAAATTGTCTAATCCACAAAGGGGATCAGGCAATATTTGAAAGGGGAAAAACAAATGTTACGTTCAATGTATTCTGGAGTATCAGGTATGAAGGGTTTCCAAACAAAATTAGATGTAATCGGGAACAATATTTCGAATGTAAACACGATCGGGTACAAAAAAAGCACAATCAATTTCCAAGATTTATTGAGTCAAAACTTATCAAGCAGCGGTGTTAATCCTATGCAGGTTGGTTTAGGATCAACGACTTCTGCGATCAATGTAAATCATAATCCAGGTTCATTTATGACAACTGGTGTTGGAACGGATTTGGCTATTAATGGTGATGGGTTCTTCGTTGTTCAAAACCCATCAGCACCAGGAACTACTGGCCAATATTTAACGAGAGCCGGTAATTTTGTTGTTGAGGCAGACGGAGATTTAGTAACCGCACAAGGCTATAACGTGTTGAACAGCGCTGGTGGAAAAATTAGCATCCCTGCAAATATTGTTTCATTTTCTATTAATCGCTTAGGTCAAGTAATGGGTAAAGATGCAAGTGGAGTGGAATCGGCACTTGCTACGATTGGTATTGCACAACCTGAAAACCCAGCTGGCCTAAGTAAATTTGGCGGGTCTTTGTATGAATTAAACACTAAAGCAGATTCAAGAACAGTATTACAGCTGCTGGCACTTCCTAAAAACACAGAAGTGGCTTCTGGCATGCTTGAAATGTCCAATGTTGATTTAACAGAGGAATTTACAGAAATGATTATCGCACAACGTGGTTTCCAGGCAAATTCACGTACGATTACTACCTCTGATGAGATCTTACAAGAAGTCGTTAACTTGAAACGATAAAATAGGGAGGGCAGGCTGAGAGGGATGAATCGTCTCTCCAGCCGCTTTTAACATGATCCAATTAACGAAACTTAATCGAACACCTTTGACATTAAATGCTCTGTACATCGAAAGAATTGAGTCCATTCCAGATACAGTAGTAACGTTGGGATCCGGAAAAAAAGTACATGTCTTAGAGACAGTTGAAGAAGTAACAGATAAAGTAACAGCCTACTACCAGAAAATAAACCTTTTGCCGAGTTTGCAGAAGCCAAACTGGATGGAATGAAGGGAGGACAGTCCTGGTGGAATTCTTATCAGATGAAAATATTGAGACCATTCTATCTTCTTTGCAAAAGGATGAACCTAAATTGTTCAAACCTGGCAAAGAACGAAATGTAAAAACATACGACTTCAAAAAAGCTATGCGCTTTTCACAAGATCAAATTCGAACATTAACCAGAATACATGAAAACTTTGCCCGTTTGTTGACATCTTATCTATCTACTCAGCTACGGACATTCGTGCAAATTTCTGTTACTTCAGTTGAGCAATTCCCATATGAGGAATTTATCAATAACGTACAGAAGAAATCCATTCTGGGTGTATTTAAAGCACCCCCGCTTCAAGGAAGTATGGTCATGGAATTCTCTCCGGACGTGGTATATGTCACGGTCGATCGCTTGCTTGGCGGACAAGGGAATATTTCCTTGAAAAGTAGCGATTTAACGGAAATCGAAATCAGTGTAATCCAACGAATTTTCATCAAGGCACTGATCAGTTTTCAGGAAGCCTGGTCGTCTGTAGTGAAACTGTCTCCGGAGTTCAAAGAAATAGAAGTGAATCCTCAGTTCTTAACCATGTTCCCACCTAATGAAACGGTCATTTTAGTAGCATTACATGCAAAAATTGGTGATGTAGAAGGAATCATCAATATATGCTTGCCGCATGTAGTGTTGGAGCAAATTTTACCGAAATTATCCGCTCGCCATTGGTTAGCTAATCAGAAAAAAACTGTGGTCAATCAGGAAGTAGCAGCATTGGAGAAAAAATTGCAAGCTACGAGACTGAATGTCAAAGCTATATTAGGTAGATCGACGATCGACATTGGCGATTTTTTAAATCTTAAGAGCGGTGATGTCATTCGGTTAAATGAGTCCTATGATGACCCTGTCACGATATTGGTAGATGAAAAACAGAAGTTCTTTGCACAACCTGGAGTTTCCAAGGGACGTATGGCTGTGCAAATAACCGAAGTCCATAGAGAGGGAGATGAATTCGATGAAAACTGATAAGTTATCTCCAGATGAAATCAAAGGTTTACTGGGGCAAGGTGGAACAGACAACGAAACGATATCCGAAAGTTCCTTATCGAACCGTGAAATGGAAGCATTGTCAGAGTTATTGAATGTTTCCTTAGGAAGTTCATCTACAGTCCTTACCACTTTATTCACTGAGCAAGTTACGGTTTCGAATACAAAGCTATCTATCAAACGAAATGATCAGTTACTCAACAATACAAAAGAGCCATTCATTGTCGTCCTGGGAGAATACGAAGGTGGCATCAACGGCTTACAGATACTCTCCGTACATGTGGATGACGTCCAGACCATGACAAATCTGATCCATAAAGACAGTGAAGAGAACCATATCAGAAAACAATTTCAAGTGGTAGAAGAAGTGGTGCAACAAATGTTTACTTCAGTCTCCCAATCAATGTCCACTGTGCTAGACCAAGAGGTTTCCCATTCCTTGTCTTCAATGGACTTGATTGAAACACTGAATGACTTCCCCGTCACGAAATTTACGGATGAAGAATGGTTTGTAGAAGCAAATTTCCAACTGAAAATAAACACTCAGGAACATATGACCCTTCATCTATGTATTCCTGTCCGCTTGGCGAAACAAGTGGTAGGGATTTTAACAGATTCATTGGAAGAAGGACATCCAGAGGAGACAAAAGAGATGCAATTTCAATCGACTACTCAAACAGATGCAGCTAGTAAAACCGACGAAGCAGCACCAAATATCCAATCTGTTCAATTCTCAAATTTTGATGAATCAGGCTCGGCTCACGCAGAACCGAATAATTTGGACATGTTACTCGACATTCCACTTCAAGTCACAGTCGAACTGGGCAGAACGAAACGGATGGTAAAAGAAATTTTAAGTGTTTCCCAAGGCTCGATTATTGAACTCGATAAATTGGCAGGTGAACCTGTCGATATTTTAATCAATAACAAGTTAATCGCTGTAGGTGAAGTTGTCGTGATTGATGAAAATTTCGGCGTCCGTGTAACAGATATTTTAAGCACAGCAGAGCGTATTTCTAAATTACGTTAATGCCTTAGTAAGGAGTTTGCCAGGTTTGATTCAAAAAAAATATGTAAAAATACTAGCGATGATTTTGATGTTCACTTTATATGTGATGTTGACCCCGAATTCGGTTAATGCTGCTAAAGATCAGACCGTAAAAGATGCTTTGGGGGAAGAAGATCCAGCAGATGAACAGCTCAAGCCGCTTGTTGAAGAAGATTTAAAGCCAACTAAAGACACTAGTCTCGTGACCATCATTATTAAACTTATATTCTATACGTTGCTGATTCTCGTCATGATTTATGGATTGATTAAGTTTTTGGCAATCAGACAAAAGAAATTCCAACCCAATCAAGCAGTCAAACTAATGGGCGGTACGCCATTAGGCAACAATAAATCACTTCAACTTGTAAAAGTAGGGGACAAGGTTTATTTACTGGGGGTGGGAGATCAAGTCACATTGATCAAGGAGTTTTCAAATACGGATGAGATTAGCAGTATTGAAAGTGATTTAGAGCAACAACCAAACATGCTATCGAACCCGATTATGAATTTATCAAACTCAATCGTCGATTTTTCAAAAGAAAAGATCAGCAAACGATTGGAATCTAAATCTACAAATGGGTTTGAGCAATTATTCAAGCAAAGTTTGATCAAACAAAAGAGTAAACAAGAACAACTTAAGCATGACTTGACCAAAGCAGACGATGAAAAGGAAGGTAAATCATAATGATGATGACAAACTTCCTGCTTTCATTAAGCATTCCAGGCATCAATTTTGGTACAGATGCGCCGGGAGATGTTTCCGTCACGTTGCAACTTTTGTTCCTGATGACCATCCTTTCACTCGCTCCGGGAATCTTGATTATGTTGACTTCTTTCACACGAATTATCATCGTGTTGTCATTCGTCCGGACCGGATTAGGAACGCAGTCGATGCCACCGAACCAAGTGCTAGTGGGACTAGCCTTGTTTATGACCTTTTTCATTATGACGCCAGTATTTAATGAAATTAACGAAACAGCCTTGCAGCCTTATCTGGCAGGGGATATGGAACAAGAGAAAGCGTTGGATACGGCCGTGATGCCAATTAAGGAATTTATGGCTGAGCATACGAGACAAAAGGATCTCGCTTTGTTTTTTAAATATGCTGGATTGGAAAAGCCAGACAGCATTGAAGAAATCCCTTTGACTTCGCTTATTCCGGCATTTGCCATCAGTGAGTTAAAGACGGCATTTCAAATTGGCTTTGTCATATTTATCCCGTTTTTGATTATCGATATGGTGGTTGCCAGTACGTTAATGGCCATGGGGATGATGATGTTGCCACCGGTCATGATTTCGTTGCCATTCAAAATCCTGTTGTTTGTTCTGGTCGATGGCTGGTATTTAATTATAGAATCGCTGCTCGTCAGCTTTTAGGGAAGGAAGAAAATGATGACTCCAGATACGGTGATCAAATTAGCGGAACAATCGATATATATGATCATTATCATATCTGCTCCCATGCTATTAATTGCACTTGCTGTCGGACTGATTGTCAGTGTGTTCCAAGCGATGACACAAATTCAGGAACAGACGCTTGCGTTCATTCCTAAAATTTTGGCAGTGTTTTTGTCCATCGTGTTGTTTGGGCCATGGATGTTGACAATCTTATTGGATTTTACAAGAGATTTGTTCCAACAACTTCCGCAACTAATCGGATAGTGGGATTGATATGAATACTATTTTTGAGATGTACCCATATCTACTGCTGATCTTTGTTCGACTAACTAGCTTTTTCCTCGTTGCGCCTTTATTTTCGATGAAAGGTGTTCCGAACCAATTCAAGATTGGATTGGGGTTTTTCATTTCATTAATTGCCTTATCCGGCATGGACGCTGAAGAAGCACTTCTAATGGATTCCTATTACATCCTGCTGATTATAAAAGAACTTGCGGTAGGTATCGCTCTTGGCTTTACAGCAGCCTTATTGTTATACACGGTTCAAGTAGCGGGGGCATTCATCGATTTTCAGATGGGCTTTGCCATTGCCAGTGTGATGGATCCGCAAACTGGCAGTCAGGTGCCGATTATTGGCCACTTTAAATATATCTTGGCACTTCTTTTTTTATTGACCGTTAATGGACATCATTTAATGCTGGATGGAGTCATGCAAAGCTTCAAGTCATTTCCGGTTGAATCTGTTTCCTTCTCGGCTAGTTTTGGTGACATTACTCATTTTTTCACAACACTGTTTGTAGAAATGTTCGTCATCGCCTTGCAAATCGCAATACCGATTGTTGGCGCACTGTTTCTGATTGATATCGCGCTTGGCATTTTAGCTAAGACCGTTCCACAATTAAACATTTTTGCAGTCGGTCTGCCTTTGAAGATATTCGTTGGGTTTATCATGTTATTTCTTTCGATGCCCATTTTCTTTTACCTATTACAAATCCTGTTCGAAAAAATAATGGTAAGCATGTCTCAGCTGATCAGGTTGATGGGGGGACCATAAGTGCAAAAAAGATATCCTCTCGACTTACAGTTTTTCGCTTCGGAAAAGACCGAAAAAGCCACACCACAGAAGAGGCAGGAATCCAAACGCAAAGGGCAAGTGGCTAAGAGTGCTGAAGTACCTGCAGCCTTAATAATGCTCGGTGGAATTTTGTTACTCAATTTCTTGGGGGGCTGGATACTGGATCGGCTATTGGCCATTTTTAGAATCAATTTCAATCAGTATATTGGCTGGGAATGGAGCCCTAGTAATATTCGCACCTTATTTGAACAAATGACATTCGATGCGGTGATCATCATGGCTCCTATTATGATTATTGCGATGGTATTCGGCTTTTTGGGCAATTACATACAAATTGGGTCACTATTTACAACGGAGCCTCTCATGATGAAGCTTGAACGGTTGAATCCGATCGAAGGTGCCAAGCGAATTTTTTCCATTCGTGCATTGGTGGAGCTTTTAAAGTCCTTACTGAAAATCGGCATTATAGGCTTTGCCGCTTTTAGTGTTTTATGGTCGGCAAAACAAGAATTGTTTTTACTTTCACAGAAAAGTATCGGTTTTTCCTTATCATTTATTGGATCCCTCGTTTTTAAAATGGGATTGGTTGCATCGATTATTTTATTGGTTTTATCGATTTTGGATTATATGTATCAAAAATATGAGTTTGAAAAGGGCATTCGAATGTCCAAGCAAGATATTAAAGATGAATTCAAGAAAGCAGAGGGAGATCCTCTGATCAAATCCAAAATAAAAGAACGGCAAAGACAAATGAGTATGAATCGTATGATTCAAGACTTGCCGAATGCAGATGTTCTCATTACAAACCCTACTCACTACGCGATTGCCATCAAGTATGATGCAGAAACCATGGAAGCACCAATGGTCATTGCAATGGGGAAAGATCATCTTGCCTTGAAAATAAAAGAAAAAGCAAGAGAACTAGAAATTGTGATTATGGAAAATAAACCACTCGCCCGTGCCCTATACGACCAAGTGGAAATAGGTGACTATGTGCCGGAAGAATTATTCCTGGCGGTTGCAGAGGTTTTAGCATATATCTATCGATTAAAAGGAAAGATTTAATGAATTTGTGGGAGGAGGAAACAGCATGAAAATCAAAGATTATCTCGTCTTAGTTTCAGTCATCATGATTGTCGTGATGATGGTTATTCCTCTTCCGCCACTATTGTTGGATTTCTTGATTATGATCAACATCAGTCTTTCGCTGACGATTATTTTAGTCGCGATGAATACAAAAGAAGCACTTCAATTCTCTATCTTTCCAACGCTACTGTTATTGACCACTTTGTTCCGTCTCGGATTAAATGTATCGACGACAAGATCGATCTTAACGAATCAAGATGGGGGACAGGTTATTGAAACCTTCGGATCATTTGTTGTTGGGGGAAGTGCCATTATCGGGATACTGGTTTTCCTGATTTTGGTCATCATTCAGTTCTTGGTTATTACGAAAGGATCTGAGCGTGTCGCGGAAGTTGCAGCTCGTTTTACACTTGATTCTATGCCAGGGAAACAAATGAGTATCGATGCCGATCTTGGTGCAGGAATGATTTCCGATCAGGAAGCAAAGAAGCGTAGAGAAAAGGTAAGTCAGGAAGCGGATTTCTACGGAGCGATGGATGGTGCCAGTAAGTTCGTCAAAGGGGACGCGATTGCAGGGATTATCATTACCCTCATCAATATTCTCGGTGGCTTGATGATTGGTGTCATCGTTCACAAATTGCCATTCGGAGAAGCGGCAAAACTATTTACTTTATTGTCGATCGGAGACGGTCTCGTAAGTCAGATTCCGGCATTGTTGATTTCAACAGCAGCCGGCATCGTAGTGACGAGAGCCGCTTCTGAAGGCAACTTAGGTACAGATATTACAAGACAACTCTTCGCCTATCCAAAGATGTTGTATGTAGTAGCCGGAACGCTCACTTTATTTGCCGTGTTTACGCCAATCAGTCCGCTATTAGTTTTTCCGATAGCCGGACTTGTAGCCTTCGGTGGATATAAAATGCAGCGCACTTTGAATGCTGAAGAAGAGGAAGAAAAAGAAGCTTCTTCTCACGATGGACAGGAACTGGAAGGATTGAAAAGTCCTGAAAGTGTTGTTGACCTACTTCATGTGGATGCCATCGAGTTTGAATTCGGCTACGGCTTGATTCCGATTGCAGATAAAAATCAAGGCGGGGATTTACTGGACCGAGTCATTATGATTCGCAGGCAATGTGCCATCGAACTGGGCATCGTGGTACCGGTCATCCGGATCCGTGATAATATTCAACTCTTTCCAAATCAATATGTCATTAAAATAAAAGGCAACCGTGTAGCTTCGGGTGAAATTATGCTTGATCATTACTTGGCGATGAGCCCAGGAATAGACGATGAAAGCATCGAGGGTATCGCGACGGTAGAACCGGCATTCGGAATGCCAGCTTTATGGGTGAATGAAGAAATGAAAGAAGAAGCAGAAATGGCTGGTTATGCGATTGTCGATCCACCTTCTGTTGTCTCAACGCATCTTACAGAAGTCATCAAGAAGCATGCCCATGAACTCATTGGCAGACAGGAAGTTAAATCCCTCGTTGAAAACATTAGGGAAAACTCTCCTGCAGTGGTAGAGGAATTAATTCCTAACTTAATGGCGATCGGGGAAGTGCAAAAAGTTTTAATGAAGCTTCTGAAGGAAAAAGTATCGATTAGGAATTTACTCGTTATTTTGGAGACATTGGCAGACTACTCTTCTCAGACGAAAGATACAGATGTATTGACGGAGTATGTGAGACAAGCTTTATCCAGACAGATTACCTTGCAATATACGAACCCGAATGAAGCCTTACAGGTGATTACGGCAGGTGCAAGCCTTGAGAAGAAGTTTGCAGAGTCTGTGCATCGTACTGAGCAAGGAAGCTACTTATCGATTGACCCTGAAGCATCACAAACCATTTTTCAAAAGATTTCCGAACAAGTTACTCAACTTCAGCAATCAGGCGTACAACCTATTTTGCTGACATCACCTGCAACCCGCATGTATATGCGCCAATTCGTCGAACGATTTGCACCGGATCTTCCCGTCCTTTCCTATAATGAATTGGAACCGGAAGTTGAGATCCAAAGCGTGGGAGTCGTCAATATCTCCGGAGGGGTGGGAAGTTTCTCATGAGACTGAAAACGTATGTCGTCAATAATATGACCGAGGCTATACCCATGATCAAAAGAGACTTGGGTCCTGACGCTCTGATATTAAATACAAAGCAAATCAAGACGGGTGGTTACTTAGGCTTTTTTAAAAAAGAAAAACTTGAGGTAATTGCCGCAGTTGAACCAACACCTAGTGAACCAAAGCGTAACGCCGAAAGCATCAAGCCTCAGATTCAAGCTGTTGAAAAGAAAATGGATGAGGATATTCAGGTGAATGAGAATGAATCAGTTATGCCGGGTGATAAGCAAGAGGAACATCTGGATGAACTGATGAGTGAACTGAAGAGTCTTAAGCAATTCATGTTCCAGGCAATCGATGAAGACCGCTTACCAGAGGCATTAAAAGCGCTGAATAAAAAATTCAATGCACAAGGAATAACTGAAGAAGTTCAGTCTGAGATCATGGCCAAGCTGATGCTTGTTTTAGAAAAGCAGCCCAATACATCTGGAGAAAAACTTCAAACTTTAGCTAAAAGAGAAATAATAAAGTTAATCAATGCTCATAAAAAAAGACCGAGCAGAAGAAAAGTCGATATCATTTGTTTTATTGGACCAACAGGAGTAGGAAAGACCACAACCATCGCTAAAATAGCCGCCGATTATTTATTAAGTGAAGATAAAAAAGTGGGACTGATTACGTCAGACACATATCGTATTGCGGCAGTAGAGCAATTGAAAACGTATGCTGGCATTTTGAATATCCCAATCAGAGTCGTGGAATCTTCAGCTGATCTGAGTGCGGCAATGGATGATTTAAGCGATTGCGATATCATTTTGATGGATACGGCAGGCAGAAACTATCAACAAAAACAGTATATCGATGACCTGAAGCAGATGCTTCCGGACAGTAAGAAAATACAAATCAATTTAGTTTTGAGCCTAACTTCTAAGTATGAGGATATGACGAAAATTATTGATAATTTCGAAACGATTGTAATGGATCAGCTGATATTGACTAAAAAAGATGAAACCAGTTCTTCAGGTGCCATCCTGAACTTGATTTATCATTATTCAATCCCAATACGATATATTGCCAATGGTCAAAGTGTTCCTGACGATATCCTTACCGTAACTCCTGAGTTAATAGCAAACTTCGTATTAGAGGAAGATGAAAATGTTTGATCAAGCAAAACAATTAAGGGAAAAGGTGCTGCATAAGACACCCAAGAAAGAGAAGAGACAAACCCGGATAATTGCTGTTACCAGTGGTAAAGGGGGAGTCGGCAAATCAAACTTCGCATTGAATTTTGCTTTGAGTCTCGTTCAACAAAACAAAAAAGTGTTGATTTTTGACGTTGACTTAGGATTTGCAAATGTTGATGTATTACTTGGCAGATCCAATAAAGAATCCATAGCTACCATGATTGAAAAGGATTTATCTATTTGGGATATTATCGAAGAAGGGCCGAATGGCTTGTTATTTATCTCAGGTGGTTCAGGTTTCAATGAAATGTTCAGCCTAGATGAATCGAAAATGAACAAATTTTTTAGTGAATTAAGTTCAATTCAAGGTTCAGTTGACTACATTATTTTGGATACAGGTGCGGGATTATCTTATGAAAATTTACGTTTCATTCTCGCAGCAGATGATGTCATTTTAGTCACGACACCAGAGCCTACATCAATAACCGATGCTTATTCTATTGTGAAGATGGTCCATGCCAAAGATCAAAACGTCCATATGAAACTCATCATCAATCAATGTATGAGTGATAAAGAAGGAAAACAAACAGCCGATAACTTTAAAAAAGTGACGGAGCAATTTTTACATAAACAAATCGAAACTTTGGGGTTTATCCCAAGTGATTTGCATATACCAAATGCCGTAAAAAAACAAATTCCGTTTCTACTGGCATATCCAAACTGTCATGCTTCACAGGCTATGCACCATGTGACAAGCGAATTTCTTCAACTTCCTGTTTCTTATAAGCTTGGGATTAAAGGGTTTTTATTAAAAATGCTTTTTAAATAGATTCTGTTAAACGATTTGTTGATTTTGTTCCATGCGGACGCTTTCCGCGGGCGGTCCGATAGCCTCCTCATTCGCTTTGCTCACTGCGGGGTCTAGTCTGGACACGCTTATCCCGCTGGAGTCGCCGCATTCCACTACAATCATTAAAGAGAACTGGTATAGGACATAACTTACGATTTAGTGATATGGAGTAAAACAGCGGAGACTCCAGCAGGAAAAGCGAAGTGCCGAAATCCACTCGGAAGCTAAGTCCGAGTTAGTTCGGTGCAAGCCTGTGGAAAGCGTAGCTGTTTTACGGAGTATCAAAAGCAACATTTTAAATAGCCTTTAAATAAACGCATAAAGCATTCTTATAAGTGGGGGTGAAACTCATGTTGAACAATAAATTGTCGAAAGAAGAACTGGCCTACTGGGGAAATTGGCAAAAAGAGCGAGACCCCCAGGCGGGAGAATACTTAGTCGAGCGCTACCTTCCATTGGTTGATTATATCGTCCAGAGGTTTATGATCAGTTTGCCTAAAACAGTCGATAAGGACGACATCCGTAGTTTCGCATATGAGGGACTGCTTGATGCATTTGATAAGTTCAATATGGAAAGAGACATGAAGTTTGAAACATATGCGTCATGGCGAATCAAAGGAGCAGTCATTGATGGACTTAGGCATAGTGATTGGTTACCGCGTTCCGTTCGGGATAAAGTGAAAAAAATCGAAAATGCGTACGCCATTCTGGAGCAACAGAAAAATGAGTCTGTTACTGATGAGGAAGTCAGTGATTATTTAGGGATTACAAAATCCGAACTGAACAAAACCGTATCAGAAGCGGCTCTGTCCACCATGATTTCCATAGATGAGACTGTTTACGATGATGATCAACAAGTCGGAAAATACGCGTTGATTGAAAACGAGCATGCAGAATCGCCAGAACGCCACTTAACAGCACAGATGATTAAAGAATCATTATCAAATGCGATTGGACGTTTGCCTGAAAAAGAGAAGCTTGTCATTTCGCTCTGTTATTTCGAGGAACTGAAATTAACTGAAATTGCAGAAGTGCTCAGTGTCAGTGTATCCCGAGTTTCCCAAATGCACTCCAAAGCAATACTTCGTTTACGGGCAGCCACACTTGCCATACACGAAAACTATTGATTGTAAAATGGTATAGAAGGATAAGGTGATACTCTTGGATTGGTTTCTGATGGCGATGGTTATTTTAGTTATTCTGGTGAATATCCGATCATTTCTTGTATTGGCCGAATTGAAACAAAAAAGGGCTCAGATGATAGAAGATATAAACGCGATTCACGGAAGTATGGAAGAATTCGTGATGAGCGTGGAAAAAGAAAATGATGAACTGTATCAAAGATTTGTCGATCATGTACAAATGAAAGATAGCAAAATCGTTGAGAGAATTCGATTGTTGGAAGAAAAACTCAATAATGAGATGGCAGGGAGCTCCCCCATGAAACTTCAACAAGAGCAACAAGACGATGAAGCTCACGTTTACGTTGCTGCTTCTGAGGTCCATGAACAAGAAAACGATAAAATGTTGAAATTGTATAAACAAGGTTTTTCTGAAAAGCAAATTGCCAAGGTATTGCAGATGGATCTGGGAGAAGTGGAACTTGTCCTAAATATGTTCAAAAAAAAGCAAAGTTATCAAAAGTAGAATGAGGTGTTTCATTTGCGTATTGGAATGCAAACGAACTTTTCAAACGACCGGATTTCTAAAAATGCAGTGGAAAGTAAGACATCCGATTCTTTTGCCAACGTGATGAGGAAATCACAGAATAAAATGCACTTGGATTCTTTAAATCAATTAATGTCTCGTGTGGATACACAAGGGCAGAAGTTGGCAAAACAAAGAACCCTTGAAAATCTCTTAGATTATAAAAATTTAGTCAAACAGTTTATTGGGGAATCCTTAAGTTTTGGGATGCAGTTGTCCGAAAAACAAAGCTTTAATCAAAGTGGTGGAATGAAAACGCATCAATTAGTGGAAGTGATTGATCAGAAACTTATTGAAGTACAGGATGAAGTGCTAAATAATGAAAATGAAGGTCTTAATACGCTGCGTTTAGTCGGCGAAATCAAAGGATTGCTCATTAATTTATATATGTGAAAGAAGTTATAAAAAAAGGGGAGAAACAAAATGAGCGAGAATCGTCGCGAATTTTTTCGAGTGATATTTCATCAATCGATTGCTGGAGAAATTTCATTGGATGGGGCAATTTTCTTCATGCCGGTAGAGATTGAAAATGTAAGTGTGAGAGGCTTGAAATTCATCTCATCTATGGATATTCCATTAGAGAGACAAGTAACCTGTCGTTTTGAAATTTTAGGCAGTCCTTTTTTATTGGAAGGATCCATTATCCGTAAGTCCGTAAGGTTGCATGATATTGAATACGGCGTAGGATTTGAAGTGAACCAGGATACTTCTTCTGAGTTGTTCAAGCAATTAAACTATTATCAAATTCGTCAACGTAAAGGAAATCCTATGGAAATGGATTGAATCATTTCCTTGTAACACACTAAGACCCGATTCAGGAACAAAACCTGAACGGGTTTTTGTATTTACAGCATGCGGTGTATACTTGGTTGGAGACACTTGTCATAATTAATAGGTTGAATCTAGGTTTAACTATTTGAATTAAATTACTGCTTGGAGGAAATAAATTTATGTCAGATTTACCTAATTGCCCAAACTGCAATTCAGCCTATACTTACGAGGATGGGAATATGCTGGTTTGTCCGGAATGTGCACATGAGTGGACGTTGGAATCGAAAAATGAACAGAGTGCAGAAGATAAAGTGGTTAGAGATGCAAATGGCAATGTATTGAATGATGGTGATTCCGTAACCGTCATTAAAGACCTGAAAGTTAAAGGCAGTTCATCTGTCTTAAAAATCGGAACAAAAGTGAAGAGTATCCGTCTGGTTGATGGTGACCATGATATCGATTGTAAAATTGATGGTTTTGGAGCTATGAAGCTGAAATCGGAATTTGTTAAGAAGAACTAAATATCACAAGAAAAATCCGCTATCTCGTCAATTCGAGTCAGCGGATTTTTCTTAATAAAGTTTTAATCGTCAGCTCATTTTTACGGCATTCGGGTTAAAACCTTTAGCACCTGAATCTAACAAGTCAAAGAAGTGCCACGGGGAGCTATAATCATCTCCGGGTCCAAAAACATCGTTCGCGATCAAAAAGATGGAGCCGTCGTCATCTTTTTTAAAGGTAGAGACACCAGGATATTGGTAGCCATCTTTTTCAAATCCCATATCTTTTTTGAAACTATTGTTTATCGTCGAAACCATAGGAAATGGCCAATTTCTTTCGTTAGCGAAAGATGCTTGAACATCCGGAGAATCGGGAGTAGCTAAAACAAATGGTGCTTTATGTGCAAGATAATCGTAAACTCCGCTGAATCCATCCGCCCACATCGTGCAGTAGGAACAGGATTTCCCCATATTTTGAACGACAATTAATTCATTGCGGTCTCCAAAAAGTTCAAGTAAAGAAGTGGATTGACCGTCACTTTTTATAAACTCGTAGTTTTTTACAGGTACATATGGAGCAGCTTTTTTTAATTTCTTTAAGAGTTGCTTTTTCTCTAGGATTTCTTTCTCTAGTTCTTCAATTTCAGAATTGATTTTTAACATTTCGAGCACCCTCTCTGATTGGCAAGTAATTGATGTATTCTCCGTAAACATAAAAATCTCCTGTATTTCTAGAGCTCATGCTCCTATAGGAAACAAGACGAACGGCTCATAAATACCTGCCAAAATCCATATAAACATAGAGACAAGGATCGTGAGGGTGATTTAAATGTCTTCAATTTGGGCGATGGGCACAATATTTACTGCCATCGGTTTTGGTTTAGGAGGAATCATTGCTTGGGGGATTAAGGGCCTTAAGAAGAACACGGATGCTGTCCTTTGTTTATGTGCAGGGTTGATTCTTGGTTTACTGAGTTTTGAAGTTGCACCAGAAGCTATTGAGCTCGGCAATTGGTTTACTTTTATCGCAGGGGTTTTAGCAGGAGTATTCTTGTTCAACTTTTTGCACGGATTCTTCAGAATACATAAAGTGAGGGGGAAGGGTGGCAAACAGACAGCCGCTTTTTACACCGGCTTGCTGTTGCTGCTTGGCATTTCCATACATAACATTCCTATAGGAATCAGTTTAGGCGCTGTTCAGGACACAAGTTTATCTCGATCGATCCTCCAAATGATCCTCCTGCATAATATTCCAGAAGGATTGATCGTCTTTACGCCATTACTGATAGCGGGTGTTCACAAAAGAACCATGCTATTACTTTCAGTGCTCGTTTCGTTACCGGTGGGAGCGGGTGCTTTAATAGGGAGTAATTTAGAAATGCCCCATCCTCTTCTCTGGTCTGCTTTTATCAGCCTGTCTATTGGAATGATATATATGGTAACGGTAAAAGAAATTCTGATTGAATCCATCCATGAGGCTACGTTTAAACAAATTGTCATAATGACGCTTCTTGGCTTTTGTTTAATTGGTGCATACTTCACTTTAATTTAATTTTCTCTAACTTATCATTAATTAATCCCCGCTGATAGGAACATACAGCGGGGATATTTGTGTTGGAGAACATATTTTCCGAGTTAACTTATTGCCACTTTGGAAGAGGCAAGACGATTTACGGAAACAATCAGCAACAGAGAAATAATTAACATAAGAAGGGAACCACCGATTACGACTGCTTGTACTGAAAACCAGTGTGCCGCTATCCCAATAGTTAACACGGCTAGCAATTGCAACGAATAGACAAGCATTCCGTATAAACTTGAGATTCTTCCCATCATTTCGATTGGGATGTTTTCTTGGATATAGGTTGTGAAACCCGTATTTGCGAGTGCTAATGAGAAGCAGAGAATGAAAAACCCGCTACTTGCCATTACGTAGTTCGTGGAAAAACTATAAACTACGTACCCAATGGATACCAAAATGGTTCCACTGGACATCAACTGTTTGGCAGAAGTGAACTTGACCAGCATATTCGTACTAATAGCGCCCATCAAAAATCCAATACCTGCGACGCTTACAAGTGAACCGTAGGCAGCATCTGTTAAATGAAGTACTTCTTTCGCAAAAGCCACCTCAGTTGAATCAAGCGCGGCTGTTAACAACATGACCATTTGAAAGACCATATAGACGACAACAAAAGGGAAAGCCGTTTTACTGAACTTCCAGACTAAATGCCAATCCTGTACGATAGTACTCCAAGTAAAGTTTGTAGATTCAGATGAGTTTCTACGGCTATGTCCCGGGAGCAAATAGATCAATCCAGCCGACAATAAAAACATACCAGTGTTCACAAACAACGCCATTTCAAGAGAGCCTAGCATAAATAATATCCCCGCAAGAGCAGGTCCCAAGATGAATGCGCCAGAATGAACAAAACTAAGCTTAGCGTTGAATTGCTTTCGCTCGACATCTGGTAATTGCGACGTCATATAGGTAAAAGAGGCTGGCTCAAACATGGCACCTGCCATTTGAATAATCATCACAATCGCATAGATAGCCCATATGGGATCTAGAAAAGGAATGAACAAAATGAGTGATGCCCGCACTACATCGAGGATAATCATCAAGCTCCTCGTTGACACACGATCAATCACACTGCCCGACCAGAATCCCATGAGCATAAACGCAAACGGTTTAATCATATACAGGATCGCAACTGCCAATGCGGAACCTGTCCGATCAAAAATCATTAAGTTGATGGACAATAAATAAATCCATCCCCCAATATTCGCTATTCCAACGGCACTTAAATAATAAGCATTGAATTTCCATTTAGGTAATTTCATTTCATAACCCTCCGACATGTTTTTTGCAAATAAAAAAATCTCACCTCCAAGACGATTTGTCTTGGGGACGAGATTAACATGTCGTGGTACCACCCCAGTTTGTTCTGATGTCACCATCAGAACCTTTTCAAGTACGGCACGATTTTCATGCTTATACTTTAGCTCTCTAACGGGAGCATCCGTCACACCATCCCCCTAAAACTCAAGGTTCCCATGTGAAGCTCAGAGTCTTGTTTCAATCAGTGAATGCTTACCCTTTTTCAGCTACCAGGGCTCTCTGTTCAAGAATTCAGATGACTTACTGTTCTCTTCATTGCTTTTAATTTTGGATATCATAACATAAGGAATCTCTTCTTGGAATCTATTTTTTCTAATTACTCAACTTTCTCCCTGATGCAAACGCCAAATGTTGCTTTTACAACGTCAACTTCGATTATTCCTACGTCAACGCCGAAAATTCCTACGTCAACCTCGATTTTTCCTACGTGAATGCTAATCTCTCCTACGTCAACGCCATTTTCAAATCAATAGTGGGAAGGCTTAAAGTCCAAAGCGAACCGGAACTCTTTGTCTTAGTGATTCTATATAAATCACAGCGAAAGTTGAATAATAATTACTAAAACAAAAAATTTCATTGTAAATAAATAACAATACATGCCACAATCTAAGTATGTGTATTTTAAGGGAGGGTTTTTATGGAACTGTTGATCATTAGGCATGGAGAATCAGAAGCAGATTTATTAGGCGTACATGAAGGTAGAGCGGACTTTCCCTTAACGGAGATGGGGGAGAAGCAAGCGAGTAAAATGGCAACCTACATAGAAAAGTATTATCGACCAAACATCATCCTAACCAGTCCATTAAAAAGGGCTAATAGGACAGCCAGCCTATTACAAGAATCGATAGGCTGCGAATTAATCGTGGAGAATGATTTGATGGAATTTAATAATGGAGTACTTGCTGGATTATCAAGGAAAGAAGCGGCGATTAAATACCCTTTACCTGAAGGAGGAAGACCAGCTCATGTCCCCATTCAAGATGGTGAATCTGATTTAGAATTCCGTTTCAGAGTAGAGGGCATCTTTCACAAGATCTTGTATGAATATCAACATTATGAACGAGTGGCTATTGTGTCTCACGGTGGAACGATTTCAAATTTCTTAAAAGCCTTTCTCAAACAACCGATGAATTGTGAATTCATATTTCCGACAGGTGATACAGGCATTCATTTACTTGAAATAAAAGAGAACGCTCGAATCATCAGATTCCTGAATAAGCAGGAACATCTTAACGGGATTGAAGCTAATGTCTTAAACGAGTGATGTTCAATATAGAGCCTCATTCTTTTCTAAAGTCGTACGTATCCTTATGAACATCGAGGTTCATCCCATTAATGGAGACAATATGATCGTTAATCCACTCAATCTTGCCTTCTTCTATTCGGTAGGACCAATACATATTTCGTTTTTGATCGTTCTTATTATGATAAATCACTTCGCCCCTGACAGCTGGTGCAACGGTAGAATGGCTATTGATAACATAAGTCAGGACTGTATATTCTCGAGTAGGGGAAACTTCCTCGGAGAGCAATTCACCCTGAGGTATCCGATTAATATTAAAGAACAAATGATTTATGATCAGAACTAAACCAAATATAAGAGAACCGAATAGTAAACAAAAATATGCCGTTACTTTTAATACTGTCCTTTGCTTGTTAGACATGGTTTCCACTCCTCTTTAAGAAAGAAACGTATTCGTGAGAAAATGGTTTCCATTGCAATGGAAATACCTATTCAGATTGTTTAAAGTTTCGTGTTTTTAGTAGCCGTACAAGGTTTTCATATTCTCTGCCCCACATTAATTGTGGGGCTTTTTATGTTTCCTAGGCATTTTGACCGCATTTAATAGATAGGTAAATATAGACAGTATTATCTGATAATTACATGGTAAAATAGGAATATCTTATTTAATTGTTGGAGGTAGGAAGTGAAAATAAAACGAAAGATTTTAATTGGAATGACGACATTGGTCATGTTTACTGGGACAAGTTTGACGACTTTACCTGAAGAGTCGACTGTACAGGCAGCATCTTCGTATTCGAGTTTACAAAGCTCAGTTAATACGATTATGAGAGATAGTAGAATGACAAGTGCTTTATCAAGTGTAACGATCCGTAAAGCTTCTACAGGGGAGATTGTGTACCAAAAGGATGCAAATAAAGGGATTACACCCGCTTCAACTTTAAAAAATCTCACCGCCTCTGCCGCTTTGGAAACACTTGGAGAAAACTATCGTTTTTCCACGGACGTTCTGACAAATGGATCCGTTTTAAACGGAACGTTGTATGGAAATCTGTATCTTCGTGGAAGAGGGGATCCGACTCTATTAAAAAATGATTTTGATCATTTTGCTTCCATTCTGGCTAATCGCGGAGTAAAACGACTGTCAGGTCACATTATCGGGGACGATAGTTGGTATGATGCGGACCGACTTTCAGCTGGAATTGCAAAAGAAGACGAGTCTTATTATTATGCAGCACAAATATCTGCTCTAAGTCTTTCACCAAATACAGATTATGATGCAGGTTCGGTTATTGTTGATGCCAAACCTTCAGTGAATGGCCGAGCCGCAAAAATTACGTTAACGCCTGCAACGGGCGTTGTTCGCATTGTCAATTTATCAAAAACAGTTCCTAAAGGATATAGTAATACGTTGAAAATCAAACGCGAAGTCGGCACGAATAAAGTCGTGATCACAGGAAATGCCCCAATCGGATCTTATGGTAGAAAAGAATGGATTGCCGTTTCCAATCCAACAGCTTATGCAATGGATGTTTTCAAGAGGTCTTTATCGTCAAAAGGGATTACGTTTGTTTCAACTTCAAAAGTCGTACGAGGCACTACACCTAGCACTGCACGTGTACTCCTTTCCAAAAAATCGATGCCATTAAAGGATCTAATGGTTCCATTTTTAAAGTTAAGCAATAATACACACGCAGAAGTTTTGGCAAAAGAAATGGGTAAAGTTACATATGGAAAAGGTAGCTGGGATACCGGTCTGAAAGTCATGCGAAATTATGCATCTTCAATTGGCTTGAATACGAACCAATGGGTATTTGAAGACGCATCTGGAATGTCACATGCCAATAAAATACCTTCAAGTGAAATGTCCAAGCTACTGCTTAAAGTTCAATCAGAACCTTGGTATGGAACATTCCGTAAAGGACTGCCGATAGCAGGTAGCTCTGAACGATTTGTCGGTGGAACGTTACGAACGCGAATGAAGACAGCACCTGCTAAAGGAAATGTCATTGCCAAGACAGGGAGTTTGGATAATGTCAGTGCGTTAGCTGGTTATGCGAAAACAAGAAATGGTGAGTGGTTAATCTTCACTGTTCAAACGCAAAATACAAAATCCAGCACGGTTCCTGTTCTCGATCGCATAGCAACAGTTATTACGAATACAAATACATCTCAATAATGTTTTGGCTGCATCGTTCAATCGATGCAGCCTTTTATGATGCTATGACGTTTTATATAAAGGAATATGAAAAGATAGCTAGAATCATCTATTAAAGAGAAAAATTGGGGGAACATCATGAAATTACGAATTTTGCACACCAATGACCTACATAGTAATTTTGACAATTTCTCAAGAATGGCCACACTTATTTCAACGTATAAAAATGAAAACACGATCACCCTCGACGGTGGAGACTTTGCGGATTTTAAGAGCATTGAACTGCAAGGGACTAAAGGCATCGCAGCCATTGAATTGCTAGAAGAAGTGGGCTACGACGCACTGACCATAGGAAACAACGAAATGTTCAACGGCGTGGAAACGCTCGAGCATATGGCGAGTCATAGTTCGGTTCCTTTTATCAGCAACAATTTGGTAAAAAAAGAATTGAGTAATCTTAAGGGAGTAGTTTCGAGTACAATTGTGGTGAAAAACGGTCTTCGGATTTTGATTACCGGCTCATCTCCGGATATGGGGGTTTTCAATGAGGGTTTAGGAATCCATGTATATCCGTTTAAAGAGATGATAGCCAACGAAATCAAACACAATGAAGGACACTATGACCTATGTATATTACTGAGCCATATAGGGACTGTGGCTGATGAAGATGTGGCTAAAGATATTCCAGAAATCGATATCATCCTGTCTGCGCATGATCACCAGCTTTACAGCGAAGCAAAAATTGCTCATGGTACCATCATGAACAGTGCAGGAAATTACGGGGAATATTTAGGAATCGTGGACATTGAAATAAGTGCAGATAAGGGCGTGGAATTGATCTATTCAGCTACGCTTCCGACAAAACAGGCAGAGATTGATGAGCGGATCGTATTTATTATGAAAGAAAATAAAGCAAAAGCCATAACGGCATTGAGTCGTCCTCTATATGATCTTAAAGAGCCGCTTTGGCATGATGTGTTGGAAGAAAACCCATTAACGAATCTAATTGTGGATGGATTAAAAGACATGTTGGGTTGCAAGATCGGATTAATGAACAGTGGCATTGCGAATGCAGGTCTGTTCCACAATATCACCAATAAGAAGTTGATTGAGGTTTGTCCTTCTCCTTTAAATCCGACTTCATTTGAAGTGAAAGGCAAAGATATCAAGTTGGCGTTGGCGCAATCATTAGATGCTCAGGTATGTTTGGCTGACGGCAGAGGACCTGGGTTTAGAGGGAAATTCGTGGGCAGACTCCATATTTCCGGAGCTGACATTTTGCACGATGGCAAAACGATAAAACGTGTGATGATAGGCGAACGCGAAATGGAGGATGACATTTGGTATACAGTGGCAAGCTCCGATTACTTACAACGTGGTTCGGGTTATCCATCACTTGCTCATAACCGTAATGATCGATACAGAGCGGAAGAAATCAAAGATGTGATCCGTGAGTACGCAAATCAATCAGACTTTGTGGAGCGGGCAAAGGTGAACCGTTGGAAACAACTAACGACTGTGAATGTGTAAATGTAAAAATACATTCTTTAAGTTCGGCGAGTAGGTTCAAATAAAAAAGCACGTTTTTTCGGAGGTCTCTTACATTACAAGAGACTCTGCGAAAGTCGTGCTTTTTCTTATGAATTAAATCAGTATGTTAAAACAACCCAACTGCATTGCCTGCTGCATCAATGTCCATTTTTAACGCAGCGGGTTGTTTTGGCAATCCTGGCATTGTCATGATATCACCTGTTAGGCAGACTAGGAATCCTGCACCAAGTTTTGGGATAATATCGCGAATTGTAATCGTGAAGCCTTCTGGACGTCCGAGAAGGGAAGGTTGGTCTGAAAGGGAATATTGTGTTTTTGCCATACAAATAGGTAAAGCGTCCCAACCATATTTCTTCAGTTCGTTTAATTTTCTCTTCGCGTTATCAGTCAGTTGCACGCCAGCTCCACCGTAAACTTGCTGAACGATAACACGTAGTTTTTCTTCGACAGAATCGGTTTCGTCATAAAGTAATTTGAACTCTGTTGGTTTCATAAGTTCCTGTTGCACGAGCTTAGCCAACTCAAGTCCGCCTTTACCACCTTGTTCCCAGACATTTGTCAAAGCAATCTTCACACCGTTTTCTTGAGCCCACTCCATAATCGCATGCATTTCATCTTCTTGATCTGTCATAAAACGGTTTAAAGCGATGACAGGCTCAATGCCAAACTGACGGACGGTATCCACATGTTTAGCCAAATTGGTCATTCCTCGTCTAACCGCATCAGCATTTGGGTGCGTCAATTCATTTTTCGCGACACCACCATGCATTTTCAATGCGCGAACCGTTGCGACAATGACAACGGCATCAGGATGGAAATTCCCTTTTCTTGATTTGATGTGCATGAATTTCTCCGCACCTAAATCCGCTCCGAACCCGGCTTCTGTCACGACGATATCCGCAAGTCTTCTCGCTGTGTTGGTTGCCATCAAGGAGTTACAGCCATGTGCAATATTAGCAAAAGGACCGCCGTGAATAATGGCTGGAGTTCCTTCAATCGTTTGGACCAAGTTCGGCTTGAAGGCGTCTTTTAATAGCATCGTCAAGGCACCTTCGACACCTAGCTGACGAACGGTTACGGGTTCTTTATCGTATGTGTATGCAATGACCATTTGCGCAAGCTTCTCTTTCAAATCTTCCAATGAAGTAGCAAGGCAAAGGACGGCCATAATTTCTGAAGCTACAGTGATGTCAAACCCATCTTGTCTAGGGACTCCCTGCAGGGGGCCACCCAATCCGATGGTTATTTGTCTCAATGCACGGTCGTTCATATCGAGTACGCGTTTCCAGGCAATTCTTCGTGGATCGAGATTCAGTTCATTTCCTTGATGTAAATGATTATCGATAAAAGCTGATAGTGCGTTATTGGCAGTCGTGATGGCGTGTATATCTCCCGTGAAATGAAGGTTGATGTCTTCCATTGGCAATACTTGTGCAAATCCACCACCAGTGGCGCCACCTTTCATGCCCATAACTGGCCCTAAAGAAGGTTCACGCAAGGCCACAATGACCGATT
The DNA here is from genome assembly GCF_027563315.1 of Paenisporosarcina quisquiliarum. GTDB lineage: Bacteria > Bacillota > Bacilli > Bacillales_A > Planococcaceae > Paenisporosarcina > Paenisporosarcina quisquiliarum. The sequence continues at coordinate 178,737 of NZ_JAMKBJ010000004.1, read as the reverse complement.
CTTTCAACTGGTTAAAAGCGTCAGCCAATCCGACTGTTACAGTCGATTTCCCTTCTCCTGCTGGGGTCGGACTTATCGCCGTAACCAATACGACTTTTCCATTTTTCGTTGCAGGTGGCAGGGAAGAAACGTCAATTTTAGCTTTGAAATTGCCGTAAAGTTCCAGTGCTTTTCTAGGGATTCCCGCTTTATCGGCGATTTCTTGGATTGGTAACATAGTTGCGCTTGTTGCGATTGATAAGTCTGTAAACGGCATGAATTTCCCAACCTTCCATATTCCTTTTAGTAAAACTTTAATTGATTCTGCTGAGCGAAATGGTTCTTCTGTGAACTTTCCTTACGATTTAATAACCATATCATTTTTGCTAATCATTTATCTCTTAAAATGACTCCCTAAAATCTCTTTTTGACAATACTAACTTACAAAATTCACAGATTCAAGTGATTTTTAAGTTAAATATCGAACGATGTCGTTATTTTATTAAGAAACATTCGCCTTTTGGATACTTCGCATAAAGAAACTAATCATATGTAAGTGCTTTTTCCAAGATAGTCTGAAATGCATTCGGAAAATAAAATCTCTCCAAGTATAACAAGCGTGTGATAAAAGTGAATTGCGGGTATACCTAATCTAAATAAACATATTCTGAGGAGGTATACCTATGTTTGAACCCAAGAACAAAGAGAAAAAAGATGAAAGAATCAAGACGCGTAAGGAAACGGAGAAAAAGAATGTAAAACTTTCTTCAAATGATATATCGGAAGAAAAGAATGAAAATACGGAGACAGTGGTCACACAACCACGTATCGGTACGGAAGGTCTTTAAAAACAAAAGCGAACTCATTGGAGTTCGCTTTTTTAATGGCATCGTAGAAGTCAGGCGAATGAGATTTCACTCGAAACATCCATGTCAGATGGTGTATAATGCAACAGTAAGCAAGTCATTAACTACCGTTTTAGTAATAGTATGATATAGATACATATACGTGAAAGAGAGTGAAACGATATGGGACGTAAGTGGAATAATATTAAAGAAAAGAAAGCTTCAAAGGATTCAAATACAAGTCGTATTTATGCAAAATTCGGCCGCGAAATTTATGTGGCAGCTAAACAAGGTGAACCGGATCCAGAATCAAACCGTGCACTTAAAGTTGTTCTTGAACGTGCTAAAACGTATAGTGTGCCAAAAACAATTATTGATCGTGCCATTGAAAAAGCAAAAGGTGGTTCAGAAGAAAATTACGATGAACTTCGCTATGAAGGCTTTGGTCCAAGCGGCTCAATGGTCATCGTTGAAACACTGACAAACAACGTTAACCGTACAGCTTCGGATGTACGTGCGGCATTTGGTAAAAATGGTGGGAACATGGGTGTGAGCGGATCGGTTGCCTACATGTTTGATGCAACGGCTGTAATTGGGATTGAAGGTAAATCGGCTGATGAAGTATTTGAATTGTTAGTGGAAGCTGACGTTGATGTGCGTGACGTTTTGGAAGAAGAAGAATCAGTTATTGTATATGCTGAGCCTGATCAATTCCATGCTGTGCAAGAAGCATTCAAGAGCGTAGGGATTACTGAATTCACAGTTGCTGAACTGACGATGCTTGCGCAAAACGACATTACACTTGAAGCGGATGCTCAAGCGCAATTCGAGAAAATGATTGATGCAATTGAAGACTTGGAAGACGTGCAACAAGTCTATCACAATGTGGATCTAGGCGAATAAATCATAAAAAAGCCGTACCCATACGAGGGGAACCTTGTATCGGTACGGCTTTTTAAATTGGAAAAGGGACATACCCGATTGGGCATGTCCCTTATTATATAAGATAACATAAGCTCTGAATGATATTTTTCATCCCGAATTATTCGGGGAATAATTTCCTAAGAAAGTGTTCCTTGCTTTCCGTGCCGCGGTCATTTGTCCACTGGGTGTCTTCCTTAAGCAACGTAAACCCTACCTTCTTTTACGTCCTTGCGACCCTATAGTCGCGCCAGTGTGAATAAGTTTAATCAAAAACATCGAGTAGATGCCAGAATTTCAAATACTATTTGCTATCTTACTTGTTAACTAAAATATTATTGCATATGCAGTCGTTTTTGTCAATGAATGAGCAAAGTACCGTAAAAAGAATCTGCTTTCCTGTAAACTAAAATCCTTTTTCTCCGCTAAATCCCTAGGTCATTTTAAATCCCCTTCATATCATAATAAGAATCTTTGAAGGAAAGGGGGACTTTATCATGGATTATTACGGCGGTTACGGCCCATGTGGTGGCTATGGACCATGTGGTGGTCAGTACGATCACGGCTCTCGTAGAGGGAGTACTTTTGCATTAATTGTAGTTCTTTTCATTTTACTAATCATCATCGGGGCAACTTTCCAAAAGAAATGCTAAATAAATAGGAAATTCCTTCACTAGTACGATGGTTATATACATTCGAATTTCCCCTGAAAAATTCCCATTTGTTTAAAGAGTGCCTAAACCGCACTCTTTTTTGTTTTTTGCAATCCCAGGTTGAAATGGAATGAGCCAGATAGACAGAATGATGGTCCAGGTAGACAGAATCGCTATCGAATAGACAGTTTACGCTCCCAGGTAGACAAAATGGCATTCCAGGTTACTCAATCAGAATCGTCAACTTTTCACAGGAGTGTTTTGAAAGGACAATCTACGGGAACCTTACTTGTAAAAAGGAGTTTTGCACATGCCTTGGAACAACAATGATTATCCTGATTCTTTCAAGAACTTGGACACGCCTGTTCGCAAGAAAGCTATTGAAATTGCCAATGCCCTTCTTCGAGATGGAATGGACGAGGGCCGAGCTATTGCCATCGCCACTGAAAAAGCCCGTGAATATGTCGGTGGCGATGAGAAGCAAGAAGTATATAAAGTATTGAAGCACTCAGATGGTTGGCAACTTCAGAAAGACTCTGGAAGTAAAGCGATTTTCGTAGCTGAAACAAAACAAGACTTGCTGGATAAGGCAAAACCATATGTGAATGACCACAATGGGGTACTGAAAATTTATCAAGAAGATGGTTCATTGCAGGACACAATGTATGAATATGATTAAAGGTTAGATATAATTAAACGCCCACTTCATCTATAAAATGAAGTGGGCGTTTTGTGTATCAAGCATTGTTCGCTTTTTTAACTCGATTATAGAACAGAATCCCACTGGCCAATAATAGGACACCAAATGTAAATGTCTTGAGATCGGCTGTCCCAGCATAAATAACCCAAATGGAATAGAGGGTAGCAAGAATACCGATAATCGCATCCGTAACTCTACTTCTTCCATTCGTATAGGTTTCACCAGTAAAGACAAGCTTTAACTGGAAAGCAGAAGAAATGAAATAAGGAACCAAATAAGACAGCGTGGCAACAATAATAATGAAATCAAATGCAGCAGCAATCGTATTTGAAACTGTAGAGAAAATGAACAATTGTCCAAGTAAATTGGTGATGATCAATGAAAAGACGGGAATTCCTTTTTTATTCACTTTGGCGAATGAAGGGAGGAACAACCCTTGTTTAGCTGCCTGGTAGGGAATTTCAGCACTAAGCATGACCCAGCCAATCGTAGAACCAAATAAACTAATCAAACCGATTGCGGCAAGAATTTTTCCGCCGATTGGTCCCAACACGGTTGAAATGGCATCAATCAGAGGTTTATCAGAAGCGATGAGTGCATCATGGCTTAACATTCCTAAAACGAGCGTGCTGATGCCGACATAAATGGTAAGAGCGATAAGAAGTCCGATTGTCGTTGCACGCTTAACATCGATTGGTTTTTTAGCACGTGATGCGAAAACGATTGCAGATTCAACGCCAACGAATGCCCATAGAGTGGCAACTGCTGCGCCATTCACTTGTCCCAAAAGTCCAATAGATTGTCCAAGTTCATCATATCTTGGTGCAACAAAAGGAAGGATATTCGCTTTTTGAAATGCGAATAAACCAATCACAATAAATAAGACGAATCCAATTACTTTTGTGGCTGTGGCAACAAAATTAATCTTTCCGGCATTTTCAAGGCCGTTCAAGATGATATAATGCACACCCCATAACAATAGTGTACAAACCGTAAAGGTTAGGGCGTTTCCGATTTTTAAAGTGAAATCACCGATTGTAAAAAGTTCAGCCTGATTGACTAAAATAGGGAAGAATGTGGTTAAATAACCGGCAAACGTTGTGATAATGGCTACGTTCCCAGCCACATTTCCAATCCAATATCCCCAAGAAGACATAAACCCTGATAACGTGGAAGCATTACTGCCCGGTTTAAATAATTCCTTGGCATAAATCTGAGGACCTCCAGTTAAATCAGGTTTTCTCAGCGCCAGATTACCAAATACTAAAGCAATCATCAGCACGCCAAATCCTGTAACTAACCAAGCGGATAATACGCCGGCTGGGCTGGCTACTTCACTCAACGTGCGGGGCAGCATGAAAATGCCGGATCCCACCATATTTCCAACTACTAACGCAGTTAAAATCCATAAGCCTAATTTTTTTTCTGTATTCAAAAACGTATGCTCCTTTCAATTCATTCTATATCTACCCGGAATATATGATTTGTAAAATAAGGTGCAAAAATCACTCGGAAACTGATTGCAAAAATTGAATCCTCCAAAAAGGTGGTTGTGGTAAAGATGCCAGTCCCCGCAACTGGTCCAGAGGGTTAAAGGTCTACGAGAAAAACCTTCCACTTGAAGTCGATAAGTCCTCTGACTCTACATCAAGTTATACTTTATTTCCGACCACTATCTCATCTTGAGCTGAAGAAGGCTATATTTATTCACTTGTCCTAATATAGATACGTTCATAAGAGAAGTCAATTGGAATGTTTTACTATAGTAGTGTGTGAAAGTGTTTCTTCTCTAAATGTTCCATTTGACATTGACGCAACGTGAAGGTGTACGATGAAATCAAGAGGAGGTGACGGGGTGGAATACACAGTTCAAAAGTTAGGGAAATTATCTGGGATAAGTTCACGCACATTGCGCTATTATGACGAGATGGATCTTCTCAAGCCGGCGAGAATCAATTCATCAGGATATCGAATATATGGCCAAGCGGAAGTTAATAAATTACAGCAAATCTTGTTTTATAGAGAACTGGGGTTAAGTCTCGAACACATCAAACAAATCGTTAGCAATCCTTCATTCGATGGTGTGAAAGCCTTGAATGAACACCGTTCACAACTCCTCGACAAACGAAAGCAACTGGATTTACTGATTGCCAACGTGGAAAAAACGATATCTTCAGTAGAAGGGGGATGCAACATGACGAACGATGAGAAATTCGAAGGCTTCAAACAAAAAATGATAGATGATAATGAACAACAATATGGCAAGGAAATTCGTGAGAAATATGGAGATGACACGGTCAACCAATCAAACAGCAAAGTGAAAAACATGACCCAAGCCCAACACGATGAAGTAACAAAGCTTGCCAATGAAATTGCCTCAACATTAGCAGAAGCATTCAAGACGGGAAATCCTGCAAGTGACCTTGCCCAAAAAGCGGCGGATCTCCATAAACAGTGGATTATGTACTATTGGCCGAAGTATAGCAAGGAAGCTCATGCAGGACTCGGGCAGATGTATGTGGATGATGAACGATTTACTGCCTATTACGATAAAGAACAACCTGGAACAGCGGCATTTCTTAGAGATGCCATTCAAATTTATACCGGAATGAAGTCATAACAAAAGAGCAGATGGAGTCACTTCGACTTCAATCTGCTCTTTCTGGTATTAAATACGTCAATCAATCAGTTGAATCTTATTATCTTTAAACCACACGTGCATTTGAGCAAGGTGGGCAAGAAGCTGTGGCCCAGACATCAATTGACCGAACCAAGGGACTTGAAAAGCTGTGCCTTTTGAGTCAACCAATTCATTTAATCGTTCCCCATCAAAAAGCTCATGAAGAATCGAATTTTTATCATTTAATAAGTCTTTTAACCAGCCTTGGACTCGGTCGGTGTAATATGGATTATGTGTTTTTGGATATGGGCTTTTTTTACGGTAAAGAACTTCGTTTGGTAACATACCTTCTAACGCTTTGCGCAAGATCCCTTTTTCTCGATTTCCCGCCATTTTTATTTCCCAAGGAATATTCCAGGCATATTCAACAAGCCGGTGATCGGCAAATGGAACGCGCACTTCCAAACTAGCGCCCATACTCATCCGGTCTTTACGATCTAGAAGTGTTGTCATGAACCATACCATGTTCAAATAAAACATTTCTCTCCGCTTTGCTTCGAGACTTGATTCGCCATCAAGTCGGGGAGTTTCAGCAACGCTCTGTTCATAAGCATGACGAGCATAATCTTCAAGTTTTAGCTTCTGACGCCAATCATCTTTTAATAAGGACACACGCTCATTTGTGGAGCGCATCCAGGGAAACCCGGTGCCGTTTAAATCATTGGCATTGTGAAACCATGGGTATCCCCCAAAAATTTCATCCGCGCATTCTCCGGACAAGCCTACAGTGAAATCCTGTTTGATTTCTCTGCAAAACCACAGTAGTGAAGAGTCGACATCCGCCATACCCGGTAAATCCCGAACATGAACAGCCTCAGTCAGATGATCGATTAGTTGATCTTGTGTAATGATGGATGAGTGATGAACAGTTCCGAATGTATTGACGACCTTATCTATCCATGGACCATCAGCATTCGGCTGAAATTCATTGGCTTTAAAGAATTTGGCATTGTCTTCGTAGTCGATGGAGTAGGTATGAAGAGGTCCTTTTCCTTCCTGTTTATAACGATTGGCTGCAATGGCTGTAATGGCACTGGAATCGACACCGCCTGATAAAAAGGAGCATAGTGGAACGTCTGATACAAGTTGACGTTCGACGGCATCCGTTACAAGGAAACGAACTTTTTCTGCTGTTTCATCAACAGAATCTGTGTGATGTTCACTTTTGACGTTCCAGTAGCGCCAAATGCGAAGACCTTGACGTGAAACGGTTAACGCATGAGCGGGGCGTAACTCCTTCACTCCATGGAATACCCCGGAACCAGGTTTTCGGGATGGTCCTACAGCCAGAACTTCTGCTAAACCTTCACGGGACAGTTGCGTCTTCATATCTGGGTGGGCAAGAAGAGCTTTAATTTCGGATGCAAAAAGTAAGCCCCCACTATGTTCGGAATAAAACAGCGGTTTTACACCTAAACGATCGCGTGCGATAAACACTTTTTGTTCTTTCTCATCCCAAATTGCAAACGCAAATATTCCATTGAAATAATCCACACACTGTTCTTTCCATTCAATGTAGGAAGTCAGCAGTACTTCTGTATCGGAGTGCCCGGAAAAGGAATGGCCTTTTCGCAGTAACTCTTTTCGAATATCTTCCGTGTTATATAATTCACCGTTATAGCAAAGTGTATAGCGGTTGTCGTGATGTACTTTCGTCATCGGTTGCTTTCCACCGATTGGATCAACAACCGTCAATCTTCGGTGGCCAAAAACCGCATGTGTTTCCAACCAGACATTCTCGTCATCGGGTCCCCGTTTGGCCAATGTTTTTGTCATGTTTTCCACTATCGATGCCTGCGTTCGTAAATCGCGCTCAAAATGCACCCATCCTGTAATGCCACACATTAACTCTCATCCCTTCTACATCACAAACTCTTCTATTTCCATCTTTCTAGCCTATGCAAAAATCGCAATAATGCTCATACGAGGAGATTTTTGACCGACTGTCGAATTGATTGAAATGGAACACGAAAGGAGAAAAAGTATGCAAACATTTTTTCAATACAATTGGATGATTAGAGAAGAATGGTATAAATGGTGTGAAGAAGTCCCTTTGGAGGAATTGCTGAAAGTACGCACTGGTGGCGTTGGTGGAATTTTGCATACACTATTCCATATTATTGATGTGGAGTGGAGTTGGATTCGCCTTATGCAAGGCAAACCGGATTTCAAGGAAAGCTTTGACGACTATCAAAGTCTGGAGCGGGTGAAGGAGTTGGATGTTCTCTTTAAAAAAGAAGTGGAGGAGTTTGTCCTTTCCTGGAATCCTCAAATGGAACATAATGAAGTGCGAGAAACGAGCCAGGATGGAATAGTGGAAATCTTCACTTGCGGAGAAATAATGCGTCATGTTATTGCACATGAAATTCACCATATCGGTCAGTTGTCCGTTTGGTCCAGGGAGCTAGGTAAAAAACCTGTATCTGCAAATTTGATTGGTAAAGGACTCACGACTTAGAATCGGGAACTCCTTCTAATTTGCTCCTTTCAAGAGGATTATAATGGATGATGATGATCAAGGTTTGAAGAGCAAATAATCACCTGTTCTAGGATCGAAAATATAGTATAAAATTTTCCCATCTTTAATGGCTGAGATAAAATAATCTTCTTGATTTTGTAAGTTAGGCACTTTTTTTGTATGCTTCCAGCCAAAATCAACCGCATTAAATTTCTCAGCATTATCTTTGTTAGGGAGCTCTACTTTTTCTTTTTGTTCAATTAACAATTCAGCTTCTTGAAAGGTGTATTGAGGTTGAATGACGAAGTAATAGATTGGTAACCCGATCAATATTCCGTATAAAATGAAAAGTTTACGATTCTTTTCACTTTGTTCATGAGGCTCAGTCGGAATTACGTACAATATGAATGTGAAAAAAATGACCATTATTAATATACTTATGTGTATCATATAGTCTTCCATGTATGCATAATCCCTTGCCTTGAATGTATAATAAATTCCTTCTGAAAATGCCAATAGAAAAGCGGCGATGGTCAACTTTTCATTCTTCAACATCTATTGCATCACCCCTTCACAGAGTATATAGTCAAATCATACAACAATGTAAAAAATAAACAAAATTAAATTTAGGGTGATAAAATGAAAACTTTAATAAATATCCGTCCCTACCGATCTGATGACTATCCGTCCATTAAACAACTGAATCAAATGGAGGGATGGAGTAACCTCGTAGAAAAAGAAGAAGATACGAAAAAAGCGTGGGACCATTCAAATATCGCTTATGTGGTAACGATGGAAGAGGAAATAGTTGCTTATGTGAGAGGAATAACCGACCAGGCAATCACGCTTTACATTTGTGAAATACTCGTCAGTGAAAAGTTAAGGGGCCAGGGAGTTGGCCAACAGTTACTGAAGTTCGTACATAATCAATACCCAACAACCCGAATGGAAATGTTGGCAAGCTCGACGTCACATACTTACTATGAACAACATGGCTTCAGGCCGTTTTTTGGATTCCGGAAAACCTTACCTGAATGGAAGTAAATTACTACGAAGGAAGTTGTGAAAGATGAACAATATTGATAAACGGAATCGTCTTGATGAAGAAGTGTTTAGTTATCGAGTTAGTAAAAACAATTCATTATTTATTAACTTCAAAGGGAAAGAAATCAAAATTGTAAAAGGCAAGGAAGCAGAGAGGTTGCTTTCAAAGATTCATGCGGCTGAAACTGATAAAGAAATCCAGTTAGTCCTTGCGAAGATTACAGGAAATTTTAAACATGGTAATGAAAAAAACAGTAAAAAGAAGGCATAGATACCCTAATTTAGGTATCTATGCCTTCAGTTTATTCGATAATCGCCAGTTCACTTGTTGCCTTAATAAAAGACGCATAAGTTACTGGTCCAAAGTGGTCTGGATTTCCTTTGAAGAATTTCTCCAGCGTATATTGTTGAGCACAGATAATTGAGCACTGCTTCGCTTGCATAATTAAGTTCATATAAGCGATAAAGTAACCCACTGATAAATTCCCGCCTTTGTTTACGACCATATTAAACCCTCCAAATTGTTAACAACACGAACTTTTTCCACCGATATTGGTACTGCAAACACCCGTTTCGGGTAAATCAAGTTCCACTCGTTTTGCTGCTTCTTGATCTCCTGTTAAGTGGGCAACAATGGAACGGATCTGTTCATAGCCAGTCGCCATTAAAAATGTCGGTGCACGTCCATAGCTCTTTACGCCTACAATATAAAAATTCTTTTCTGGTTGGCGAAGTTCGGCTTCTCCGTGAGGGCGGACAGTTCCACAGCTATGAATGTTCGGGTCAATGAGTGGCGCCAAGGCAGACACGCTCTCGGTAGCAGCATCAATGTCGAGTCGAATTTCACGCAGGAAATTGAAATCAGGACGTGATCCAGTATTTGAGATGATTTCATCAATCGTATCAATTGAATATTTCTCATTTCTCATAGTGCCATGAATCATTAACTTGCCATTGTCTTGAACGATTTCGTTAATAAGGAAAGGGGTATGAACGCTAATTTTTCCACTGTCGACTAGTTGGTGAATACGTGAACCCAATTGACCTCTTGCAGGTAGTGCATCACGGGCTTCTCCACCATACACTTCCTCTACACGATTCTTACGCAGGATCCAAACGATTTCCGTTCCATCTAATTCAGCCAATTCTAAGATTGTGTTAATTGCAGAATGACCACCGCCGACAACGGCAACACGCTTCTGTTCAAATTTAGTACGTTCTGTTCCTTTTATATTTGGGATGCCGTACGTGATTTTAGTTGAAAGTGATTCTTCTCCTTTTGTCCATACATTATCTGCATTCACAGGATTCGGTTGAGCCCATGTGCCAGATGCATCTATGACTGCTTTTGCTTCAATTCGTTCCGTATTGCCATCTTGTTCGATATACAGGATGAAAGACTGTTGGTCTCTGTTGGCATCTTTCATTTTGTCCAAGCCTTGCTTACTGATTGCCACTACTTTTGCATTGAATTTGATTAATGGTTTAATTTGAGGCAAGTTGGCTAGCGGAATCAAATAATCTTCCACAAGATCTTTGCCGAAAGGTAATCGCTTCATGACAGGTGCTTTCCACCTACTTTCCTCCAAAAGTTTCAAAGCCACTTTGTCGATATTATATTGCCAAGGAGAAAATAAACGGACGTGACCCCATTTTAAAATATTATGTCCAACGGTAGGACCGACTTCGATTATCAAGAATGGTTCGTTTTTAGCTGCCAGATGTGCAGCTGCCGCTAATCCCACTGGACCTGCACCGATGATGACTGTTGGCAAAGTAGGCGCCTCCATTGTAGATTTAGGAGAACTACAGCAATTCGTTAAAATGTTAAAATTCATTTTTTCATTTGTCATGTTGCTTCCTCTTTTCTTTTATTTGTAACTTGCAAGTATAGGGTGAAATAATAAGCAAGATTTCTCTTGCTCATATAATAGGTGTACAGCACACGCTTGATTTTGCCATGGCATTGTTCAATACTTTAATCGATCTCAAAACTGTTTCTTGTTCAAATTCATTCATATGTGAGAAAATTTCATCTAAGTAATTATTCATTGACGTTTCAATTGCCGTGGCCATGAACTTGCCTTGAGTCGTTAAGGATAAAATGTAATATCTTTTATCATCAAGGGAAGGGGATTTTGTGACCAGTCCCATTTTAATCAATGTTTGAATTTGTCTACTAAATGTCGTTACATCAATGGCAAGCAATTCTGCGATTTGTTGCATGGTTGGTTCATGATGTTTATCGATTTCGTATAAAATATGACTATGCACAGCTGAAATATCGATTCCACCAATTGCGCAACAATTTTTATTCAAAAGGCCGAAGCGACGGGTTAATACTTGAAATAACTCTCGTTTGTTTTCCATGATTCCACCTCTTTAATATAGTTATATGCTAATTGTTTGCAAAATGCAACTAAAAACTTAAAAATAAAATAAAACGAATAAAGAAGGTATGAAAATGTCCATAACAATTCGTCACATGCGTGCTACTGACTGGCCAGAAGTAAAAGAGATTTACGAAGAAGGCATTAAATCGAAAAATGCTACATTTGAAACTCAAGCACCTTCCTATGGGAAATGGATGGAAACGTCCCATCCAGACTGTCATTTGGTTGTAGAAGAACACAATCGAGTATTAGCCTGGGCGAAAGTGCTGTACACTTCAGCACGTCCTGTTTATTCTGGGGTGGGTGAAGTCAGCATATACGTCCATCCAGATGCGAAAGGCAAAGGTGTCGGAAAACGTTTATTGCAGGAATTGATCAAAGTTTCTGAGGAAAATGGATTCTGGACATTAAAAGCAGTGATTTTTCCAGAAAATGAAGCCAGCATCAAACTCCATAAATCCTGCGGTTTTCGGGAAGTGGGGGTTCACGAGCGACTAGGAAAGATGGGTGGTGTATGGCGTGATAATACGCTTTTGGAAAAACGCAGTACAATTGTAGGTGTAGACTAAAGCTTTTCTAAAGGGTTGTCTTAAAAGTCATCCATATGGACTTTTAGGTGCAACCCCTTTTTTCATGCAGCTTAATAGTTAATCTTTTAAGGCTCTACCTTTTAAAAGTCTTTTACTGGCTCAAAAATTTCAACGAACCATCTTTTTTAGATTTAAAACAACGATTAAAGTTAACGTACCAATACTTGTATAAATAATAGTAAATCCTACTGCCGAAAGAAAATCTGTGAGTAAAATAAAAAGTGAAGCTAGTAAGCCTCCTGTAGTTGCCACAACCCCCAAGACTCCTGAATAGGTACTTCGGTATTCATCTGGAATAATTTCTGCGATGATTGTTTGAGTCGATGGCAATAAAATAAGCTCACCTATCGTTACAATACCCATTGCTAAAAATAAGATGTTCGAAAGCTCACTAACACTTAATAAAATATAGCCAATAAAGAAAATCATCGAACCGGTGATTATAGCATTTAGATCACTCATCTTCTTTAGAAATCTTGTGAAAAATACTGTAAGTCCTACTGCTAATAACGTATTTTCAGTACGTAAAAACCCTAAAAGTGTATAGCCTTCATCTCCAAATAAACTAACGTAGCGAATACTTAAATAATAAGATAACTGTTCATCCATTATGGCAAAAGTCAAAGTCACATATGCTACGGAAATGAATACCGGATCCCTAAGCATCTCTCTATAGACTTTTAATGTAGAATGATTTGGTTTACCTTTGGCTTCTGGTGTTACTGCTCCCTCTACAATACTTTGATACTTGTCTTCTATCCAAATAAATACACAAATGAAGGAAATAAATGAGACAGATGCTACTACTAAAAACAATATGGTTGCATATTGATCAAAGAGAAATCCTCCTGTTAAACTACCCAAAGCAATAGATAAGTACGCTGTCCACAAGAGAACTGTGTAAACATTTTTCCGATTTTCTTTTGTTGTTTCATCAATGATAAAAGCACTGTAGGCGGGATTTGCAACACTCGAAAAAAAATAAATGATAATAAAACCTATAAAACTTACAAAGGGTTTGCTACCAACTGGCATATTCCCAATTGCAACAATAAGGAATCCAACTGCCGTTAGAAATTCGCCTATTAATATAAGCTTTTTCCTGCCATACTGATCTGCCATTTTACCTCCGATTAAATAACCAATAATACCGGAAAAACCAATACAAATAATCATCCAAGTTGCAGTTTTGTTCCCAACTTGTTCGACAAAAAATACAACTACATAAGGCATTACTATCGCATTTGAGAAAACTGTTAAAAAGCGAAGCGCTATCCTAATCTTAATGGCTGAGCTAAAGGATTTTATATCCATAATACCTCCAATTATGATTGATTAATCAATCATTTTTGTTTGTAAAAAAAGACCAAAATATTATTTCGGTCCAAATAAGCGCATAGCTATTTCTGCAAATTGGTTCCAATTTTCAAGTGATGGATCATCCGCATAAGATAATCGTAACCCGAACAGTAAACTAACGTACGCTATAGCTATTTTTTCTGCATCTCCATCGGCTAATTGATTCGCTTGCTGACCGTTTACAATTAACTGAGATACTTTATTATTTAATTTTTCATTATGTTCGTTTACTACTTTAAAAGCTTCAGAAAAACGTTCATATTGCCCGATTACTTGAACCAGTAATCGTAAATATTCTTTTTGGGTAGAAAACAACTCAAAGTGCTTTAGGATAAATGTTTGAATTTCTTCTCTGTATGAATTGGGGGATGGATCAAAATCCAACAGACTTTTCGTAAATTCTTCCAATGGTAGTACTACACAGGCCATAAAGAGTTCTTCTTTATTTCCAAAATAAATAGATACACTTCCAAAGCTAACATTAGCCTCTCGGGCAATTTCAGCCATCGTTGTTGCCTCATAGTTTTTTTCAGCAAATAGTCGAATAGCAGCCTTTAAAACAGTATCTTTCTTCATTTCAATCGTTCTTTTTTTATTGTCATTAGCCATAAATTACCACCTCACTTATACAATACAGATAAATGATTGATTAATCAATCATTTTTTATAAATTTAATTTACTCTAAACTAAGCTCTAATCTAAAAAAACGTAACCCCTGAACACAGGAGTCACGTTTTCATTTACAAGCTTCATTTATTTTTCCAACCACTCCAAAAATTCCAGGCGATTGCCGAATGGGTCACTTACATAAAAGCGGTTAGCTCCAGGTAATTGATCATCTGTCGTGACCGATATGCCTTTATTGCGAATATGTGATGCCAAAGCTTCTAGATCATTTACTTCAAAGGCAGGATGCGCTTTCTTCGCGGGAACAAAAGGTTGTTCAACGCCTATATGAATATGAACACTCCCATTTGAAAACCAAACGCCGCCATTCTTTTTCAGACTTTCAGGCTTTTCTACTTCTTCTAATGAAAGAACATCGCGATAAAAAGAGCGTGCAGTATCTTCACTACCTACTGGAGCTGCCAATTGAATATGGTCAATCCGTTTAATTAACATCATTTTTATTTTCCAACCTTTCATGTTTAATTAAAGGCATTAAGAAGAGTGCGCCGACGAATACTACAGAAGCTGCACCAACTAGTGCCAAGGAATAACTTTCTGTTTCGGTAGCTAAAACTCCTGCAATCGAAGGTCCGATCATTTGTCCGAGTGCATAAATTGTAGTCATAATTGCAATCACTCTCGCACTGCCATGGGGATTTTTGTTGCGTGCAAAGGCTGTAGCAAGAGTGGTGACACCCATAAAGGTAGCCCCAAACAAAATAGCACTTATATAAAAGCTTGTAGAGGACTCTGATAGGGCAGGCAAGGCGATCCCAATCGACTGGATTATTAATAAAATCATCAGTGAAAGCATATAGCCATGTTTACTGCCAAAATAAGCCCAAATGACGCATGAAGGGATTGCTGCCAAACCAACTAATACCCAAACACTTGTCGCGTTCCCACTAAAAGCAGGCGTGTGTTCAGCAATTGCTACAATAAATGTACCTGTTACGATATAGCCTAATCCTTCCAAACCATATGCAACGAGCAACCAAGGTAGCCATTTGGGTGTTTTGGATTGTTTTGAGGACTCGGCAACTGGACTGATAGCTGGCTCGGAGTGGTCTTCTTTTACGGTTAAGAAGACGATTATGCTTAATACTGCTGCCAACCCGGCAAGTCCAATCCAGGCACCTTCATACTGGTAATTCTTAATTAATAGGGGAACGAGTAGACCTGATACGAAAATTCCTAGACCAACTCCGCCATACATAATACCGACCAGGCTTAGTTTCCGTTGTTTAGCCAATTGATCCAATATCAAACTGGAAGCAAGAACGAAGACCAATGCACTTGTAATGCCGGACAGGAATCGCCAGACCATCCACACCGTATAACTATATGTAAGTCCCATGACTAACGTTAATAAAATACTAATGATAATGGTGATGCGTAATAAAATGGCGCGATGACGCTTTAATGGAACGATACTAGCAATGACAGCACCTACTAAATAACCAGCATAATTACTTGAAGCTAAATAGCCGGCAAAACGTGTAGAGAACCCAGTGTCCTGTTGCATAAAAGGTAGGATGGGTGTATAGGCAAAGCGGCCGATACTCATGGCTATAAACAGAGCAAAAACGCCACCGATGACAAGTAAATAAGGATTTTTAGACAAGGCGATTTCCCCCTTTAGTTTTCTTCTATAATCATACGCCTTTCATTCAAAATTTCAAAAGAAGGTTTGATTTCAACAATAAAGGAAATAGATAGGGAAAGCGAAAAGAACTTGGAGGAACTATATATGACTGATCAACAATTAAAAAAATTAAAAGACCAACTGACGAAAGAACTGGAAGATGTGAAAAATCGTCTTCATGAAGACCACCATTTAGAAACAACGGAGTTATCAAATTATGATAATCATCCAGCAGATAATGCGACGGATTTAACTGATCAAAATACAGAAATGGCAATTGAACAACATAAAGAAGAAGAAGTCGAGCAAATTGAAGCAGCCTTACAAGCAATTGAAAATGAAACGTATGGAGTTTGCGCTGTATGTGGGGAAGACATTCCATTTGAACGACTTGAAGCATTGCCAACAGCTCAGACATGCATTGAGCATGCCAATCATGATTTCGGCACGGATGGTAGACCACCTGAAGAAGACATCCTTGGTTCTTCTACGGATCATCCTTTAAAAGATCAAGGTGGTGTCCGAGATTATGAAGACAGTTTCGATGATGTTGAGAATTTCGGTTCATCTGACTCGCCACAAGATGCAGTGAAAAGCGATCAAAAAAACTTTTATAAAAAATAAGATGTAAGCGAGAATTCCTAGGAATTCTCGCTTTTTTAGTTTAATCGTAAACCGCTTGGGCTCTATTCAAAGTTGGTTCTTTTCACATATAATGGGAGAAATAAAAATATTTAAATTATCATAAAATAATCTGTAACTATTTTTTTGATGATACGTTTAATTGATTTGGAGGAACTAAAATGAGATTGGTGAAACCATCACTTGAGTGGAAAGAACAACATGAAGAGTATGTGGCGGAGTGGGGTTCTGATCGAATGGTTCCTAGTAGCATGGATTTATCGGGCTTTGATACATACGATGAGTTTTTATTCGCATTAGACTTACGAGCGAAAGGAGAAATTCCTTGGGTTCCAAGCTCCCATTACTTTTTAATAGATAGTCAGAATCAAATAGTTGGAATGGTCGATATTCGTCATGAACTGAACGAGTTTTTGCGAACAATCGGGGGACATATCGGTTACGGTATTCGTCCGAGTGAACGCAACAAAGGATACGCAACCCTTCTATTACAAGAAGCTTTAAAAAAATGTAGAGAGCTTCAAATTGAACAAGTTCTTATTACATGTGATGAAGACAACATCGGTTCTGCTAAAGTCATTATGAATAACGGTGGATTAGAGGAAGATATATTTATCACTGAAGAGGGCTTAATGAAAAGAAGATTTTGGATTTCAGTTAAGGAAAACTAATAGAATGTCTATAATTCATCACTAGGTAATTAGATAGAGAAAGTGTTGAAAAAATGTGAAATTATTAGAAACTGAGAATATACTCCTTATTATTTTAAATGCAAACAATCAAAATCATTGATATTTACATTAAAAATGGTAAATATATGTTTTCATTCATGAAATTATCAGTTACAATGGATATAATTAAGTGAAAATTCATATTAATTTGAATCTTTTTGGAATAATTACCATTTTGTAGCGGTTTTTTTAGATATCCTTCACATATTTGCCCAGTCCAATGTAGAATGGAGCCGAATCATGAATCAAGTGTTAGAGTCTATGGAATCGAAAGTAAATAGTGAAATCATGTATAGCCAGATAATTGAATACTCCGTTGAAACCATCATTATTCATGTGGATCATAAAGTTCTTTACATTAATCAATCAGGTGCAAATTTTCTCCGTGGGCCAAAAGAAGAATTCATTGGCAAAAACGTCTTAAACTTCTTTCAGGACGATATGAAGGATATGATTCGGAGAAGAATTCAAAAAGCCATGGATGGAAACGAACCGACGAATTTAATAGAACAAACTGTTACACGGTTTGACGGTTCGTTGGTTGATGTCGAGCTATATTGTCATCCTGTACAATTTGGCGAGAGAAGAGCCATTCAAACAGTTTTGCGGGATATTACTGTTCGAAAAGAAACGGAAAAGATGTTAAACGACCGACAAAAATTGGCTTCAATTGGGCAAATTGCTGCAGGAATCGCACATGAAGTGAAAAATCCACTTACATCAGTAAAAGGTTTCTTGCAATTATTGAAAGAAAACAATTCACATCCATACTTATTTACGATGGAAAGCGAACTGGAAAAGGCAATCGATACTTTGCAAAATTTACTTCAAGTATCCAAACCGAATTTTTACGAAGAACAGATTGTAGAAATTGACGTTTGTAAAGAGTTGAATTCAATTGTCTTCCTATTTCAGGACAAGCTTTACAACGTGGAGCTTGAAATGGATATTAAGGATTGCAGAAAACATATTTATGGCAAGAAAAATCTATATTTAAAAGCGTTTTTTAACTTGATTAAAAATGCAATCGAATCAATGCCATCAAAAGGAAAACTTCGAATTGAGCATTACTTTCAAGATGATCTAGTCCATGTGAAAATCAGTGATACAGGAGTAGGTATTCCAGAAGATAAACTAAATTTACTTGGCACACCTTTCTATTCAAGTAAAAGTGATGGAACTGGATTGGGTTTAACACAAGTCTTTACTACAATTAATGACCATGGTGGTCAAATGACGGTAAATAGTGTGGAGGGTCAAGGAACAACCTTCCATTTGAAATTACCACAATTTCCGGTTGGTATGTAAAGGGGTATTCGATGAGCAGATTTGGACTGTTTGGAGAAATCACGACGATCGAAGGTAAACGTGATGAATTAGTCACTATTTTGTTGGAAGCTGCAGAGGCAATGAATACTCTAGAAGAGTGTGAGCTTTATATTGTTAGTGTAAAGGAAGAAGTACCAGACGGGATTTGGATAACTGAAGTTTGGCAAAATGCAGAAGCGCATCAATCATCACTCTCACTTGATGCAATAAAAAACTTAATAGAAAAAGGCCGCCCTCTCATTAAGGGAATGAATACAATGAATACGTTTTCCCCACTAGGTGGAAAAGGCCTTTAATAGATTTCAGTCACCCGTCCGTTCTAATTAGAGAATGGATTTTTTTTTGGAAAAAAAGATTATTTTAAATGAAAAAAGCACCAATCCATGAAAGACTGGTGCGAAAAAACGATAATACTTTTAACAGTCCACCACCAGCATTCACAAGTGACTGTTTAAAGGGAAGCCAAGAATAAAACGCCCTCTGCAAATTCCTTTTCACTCGGAAGCGGTTACGTTACAGTTTTTTAAAAAACTGTAATCCATCTGAGACCTCTTCTCTAATCGTGATTAATTTACCTCCAGGTTTGCTTCCAATTCTATTTCCACATTTCCTTTTAATGCCCGACTGATCATACAAGAGCTTTCAGCTTTCTGCACCAGTTTGCTGGCTACACCTAAATCTTTTTCCGAACATAAAACAAGATGGGGACGATGAATGATTTTTTTATATGTAATGATTCCTTTGGTAATATCAACGATGCCTTCTGACGTCATCGTCAAACATTCTTTTTCAATATTGCTTCGTTCGAGCATAGCTGCGAGCGTAATAATATAGCAGGTTGCGGCTGCCCCTAATAACATTTCATCGGGATTTGTCCCAATACCTGGTCCATCCATTTCAGGTGGAATTGAAATTTTGGTATGTAAGTTTGCAGTATTAATGGTACCAACGTCATTCCGGAGACCCGGCCAATTTGCGGTTAAATGAAAAGAATGAAGTGCCATGGAATTCCTCCCTATGTTGTTTTTTCAGTGTAATGTAAATTGAAGAAAAATAGCAGGAAAATGAATTGAAGCTATTTGATAGATTTACCTGTATAGGTAAGTCGGGATAGGAAAGGTGGGGTTTTCAATTTTTTTCATTAAGCTGTATCTTTATGCTATAGCCTAAGCTCAAACAATGTTACACTTACTATAAATTTCGGTCGTATAAAGGGGTTTGTAAATTGATGGAAGAGCGTATGCTAACATTAAAAGGCAAGAGTTTCCAAAACTTTGATGATGCAGCCGACAGTATTCTAAAAATGATAAGTAAAATCGTTGATATGAATACCATATTCATCGCGAAGAACGATAAGAAAACTAATCGGATTGTCAAAGCGGTTAACACCAAAGAAGTACTGTTAGATGAAGGGGATGAACTCCCTTTTAAAGATACCTATTGCAAATTAAGTGTAGATCATGGACGAGAAATTTTAGTCATTGAAGATATAACGAAAAACGACTTATCTCAGCCTCTACAAGTGACGGAGAATTTAGGTAGTGGTTCATTCATCGGTATTCCAATTTATTATGAAAATGGAGACAATTACGGAACCATATGCGGTTTAGATACGAATAACATTAATTTTTCAGATCAACATATAGAAATTTTTGAGACCATGGCATCCTTGCTTACATATGTCCTGGAACTTGATAAAGCTAATCAACAAATACAAACTTTGTCAGCCCCATTGGTACCCGTAACTAAAGGTGTGGCAATATTACCGATAATCGGGGAAATTACCGCGTCCCGGGCAGAAAACATCATCCATACTGCACTAGCGAAGAGTCAGGAATATGATTTGGATTACTTAATCATCGACTTATCTGCAGTGACTCATATTAACGCTACTGTCAGTGAAGCTCTTTTAAAATTGGCAAATATTCTAGGGATTATCGGCGTGAAACCTATACTTACGGGATTTCAGCCAGTAATGGCGCTGAATGCCATACAAGTACATGCAGATTTAAAAGATATACTTATTGAATCCACTTTGGAACGTGCGTTAGAAAGAATTGGGTTTACGTTAGTTAAAGATAATTGATATGAAAACATCTTTCCAATTGGGAAGATGTTTTTTGTTTATATAGAAGAAAACCAATTGAATATATTCTTCATTAAGTGGTCAAATGTATGAGAAATAGATGATTTTGGATGTTATCTATAAAAAATGGACATATGTGTATATATTACAAATGTATCAGAATGACGAATCCTGTCACACAAATGATAACTCCTGCACATGCCCTTGCAATTGATTTGCAATGCGCGGGTGGTATGCTAGTGGTCGTTAGTGAAAAGGAGGAAATTCATTTATGAAAAAGAAAATCGTTGCACTAACTGCAATTGCAGTACTATCAGTAGGGGCAGCAGGTCAAGCATCTGCATCTAGCGTCCATACGGTAAAATCAGGAGATACATTGTGGTCTATTTCCCAAGATAACAATGTTAGCGTACAAGATTTACAAGATTGGAACGACTTAGAGTCTACTCTTATATATCCATCAGAAGAACTTAAAGTAGAAGATAAAGTGAAAAAACATGTTGTTGTAAAAGGTGATTCACTTTTCAAAATCGCTAAAAAACACAACTTGTCAGTGGACGAATTAAAAACTTGGAATAATATTTCTGGTGATTTAATCTTCCCAGGTGACCAGTTAGTATTGGACGGAGCAAAAGTTGCGTCTGCACATACAACTGCAAAACCTGCTTCTAATAAAGCAAAAGCTCCAGCTCCAGCTCAATCTCAATCTCAATCAACAGCTAAAGCATCTGCTCCGGCACCAGCTGCCGTACAAACTTCAGCTTCAGTTAAAGAGATGACAGTAACAGCAACAGCATACACGGCTTATTGCCCGGGATGTTCTGGTACTACGGCAACGGGAATTGATTTGCGTGCAAACCCGAATCAAAAAGTCATCGCTGTAGATCCATCTGTCATTCCATTGGGATCACGTGTATGGGTTGAAGGTTATGGAGAAGCAATCGCCGGTGATACTGGCGGCGCTATTAAAGGGAAAATCATTGATTTGTTCATGCCTAAAGAGCAAGACGCTCTTAATTGGGGACGTAAAACAGTCAAAATTAAAATCTTAGATTAATAGTGAGAAAAAAGATGAGCCTTGTGCTCATCTTTTTTTGTGGAGAAGTGGCCCGGACTCCTGACAAGAGCGCGACGTCTGAAATTTTGCGAGTGACGTCTGAAATTTTGGCGTTCACGTCGGAAAAATAATGAGTCACGTCTGAAAAAACAGCGTTCACGTCTGAAAAGACACTACCCCCCAGACCCAAACAAAAAAGCTTGAGCACACATAAATGGCTCAAGCTTTTTATAGTGGGCAGGTTTTGCATGCTTTGATAGCACCTGCAGTCTGATAATAAAGGCAACAAGTTTTTCGAGTACCCTCATCACTAGAAACATACAAAGACAACGGATGCTGTTTTGTACCGAATTCGACAGCCGGTATATCAAGCAATTGTTGAAAAGTCGCGGGATCTTGAAGATGGGTTAAAAAAATCCATTTAATATAAGTAAAGATATTTTCGAAGAGGACGACACGTGAAATCCCTTTTTCCTTTGCGAACAAATTAACCAAAGGAACGAGCGTCGCACAATATAATTCCTTTACAATCCACTCCAGTACCGTCTCGGATGAGGCAGTTTCCTTTAGTGGAAACGAATAGACTGGCAACCAACCAGCTTTTGATGATTCATCCGCGATTGTGATGAAGCGGCACTCTTTCGGGTTCGTCAATACATTGTGTTTTATACGTGCATAAATAATCAGAGCCGCCATATAACCGATACGTTTCGTAGTCATGGAAGCGGCATGACCTCTTGAAGGGCTACCATACTCACTCATTAACCGTGAAAAATGGTGCTCACGAACTTCGGAATCAAACAATTGATTCAGCGTTAACGTGTGCAATGCGTCTTCGTCCATATGCCATCGGAAGTTGGATGCCATGTCTTTCGTTAAGATGCTTTGCATTATGCGCCACCTTTTTTCCGTTGCGTCATTAATAAGAAAATGAAATACGGTGCACCTACTGCTGCAGTCCAAACACCTGCTGGCACCTCAATTGGGGCAAAGGCCACACGGGCAATCCAGTCTGCAATAAGGACAAGCAGTGCACCTACTCCAGCTGAAAATAACACCATTGATTGAAATTTAGGACCTACGATTCTTCTTGCAATATGGGGGGCAAGTAACCCTACAAATCCAATGCCACCTGCAAATGCAACAGCTACACCCGTTAATCCTGTACTAATTAACAATAATATCATTCGGTTTCGCTGAACCATTGATCCAACGCCAGTTGCAATATCATCGCCGAGTTCCAAGATATTCATTTGTCGACGGAGCAAAAGAGAAATTATGATCAATAACAGAGCCCATGGCATCAACACCGAAACTTGAGACCAATTGGCACCATAAATACTGCCAGTCGTCCAAATCGTAGCTTGACTGGCTTGATAAATAGGACCCATCAATATCCAAATGGTCGTCCCTGCTTGCATGAAAGCGGCAACGGCAATCCCGATCAAAAGAAGTCTGAAAGGGGCGATTCCGTTTTTCCATGAAAGGGCAAAGACGATCAAGGCGGTCAGAGTTGCACCCAAAAAAGCGAATAATGGTAACCACTGAATACTGACAATCAAGGCATTGTTTTCATCTGAAAACACGGTTAGAAATAGAACAACTGCGAATGATGCACCTGCTGTTACACCTATTAGATCAGGCGATGCGAGTGGGTTCTTTGTGATGCCTTGTAGAATTGCACCAGATACAGCCAGTGCCATGCCGACAAAAAGAGCCATCATAATTCGAGGTAATCTAAAATCAATTAATATGATGCGGTCGAACTCTTCCCCGTAACCAAACAAAGCAGCAAGTACTTTAGACGGTGATAACGGAAATTCTCCAGAACCAGCAGAAATAAGCATTACCGTACCAACTGCAACAAACACAAGGACAGTGGCGATTACTGGGTGACGAGTAAAATCTATTCGATTAAAAATTTTCATAGGTTAAATCCCCAGCTTTCTACGAGCGACAAAAATAAAGAACGGTACACCGATAAGAGCCGTCATAACACCAACAGGTAATTCCTGAGGCATGAGGACATAACGACCTCCTATATCTGCCAACAATAGAAGTGCAGCTCCCCCCATAGCTGAATAAGGAAGAATCCAACGGTGGTCTAGCCCGACTAATGAACGGATTAAATGGGGAATAATAATACCGACAAAGCCAATAGGACCGGCAACAGCCACGGCGCACCCTGCCAAAATAACAGCACCAGCACCAAAGAAAAACTTAATCCATATCGTACGCTGACCTAGCCCGACTGCTACATCGTCTCCAATGCTCAATACATTCAACTCTTTTGCACGCAAGAAAGTAGCCGTCAATGCGATAGCCATATAAGGCAATGCACTGACAAGTAAATCGAGCGGTCGGTTAGCCACTGAACCTGCAAGCCAAAATAATACTTGATCAAGTGCAGTTTCATTTAGTACCAACAATCCTTGCGTAAATGAAGCAAACAAGGCGGTTATGGCGGAACCAGCCAATGTCAATTTGAGCGGTGTCAGTCCTTCGCGGCCAGCGCTACTCAATAAAAACACCAGCAGAAAAGCGAAACTGGCTCCTGCAAAACTTAACCACATATAGGATTGTAGACTTTGCACGGACAGGAAAACGACGCCAACAACTACAAAGAAACTTGCACCTGCATTCACCCCAAGAATACTAGGTGAAGATAGTGGGTTTCGTGTGATTGATTGCATGATGGCACCAGAAACGCCTAAACAGGCACCGACGAATGCTGCAATTAGAGAACGGGGAAATCGTACATCTCTAATAATAAGATGCTCATTTGATCCACTTGGATTGGAAAAAGAAAGATATGCATCCCGCCAGGTGGTATCGGTATAGCCATAAACCAGGCTCGCGCCCATGAGAAAAAGAATGGCAGTCATCCCAATTGCAATGCCCCATCCTCGTTTACTATTTGTATGTAACATAAAAGACCCCTGAAATTTTTATTTAAAATCGCTAGTTGACAAATAAAATCGTAGCATATAAAGTACTCAGTGTAAATGATTTTCATTCTCAATTGAGTGATAAAAAGGAGAAACGAACATGAAAAAATTTGGTCTTATATTAATGGCATTCATGCTGATGATTTTGGCTGCATGTGGCAAAACAGATGAAAAAACTCCAACAAGTGGTGAAGATAAGGTTAAAGAAGAAAGTTATACAGTTACTCATGCAATGGGTGAAACAACTATTAAAGGTGAACCAAAACGAATCGTTGTATTAACGAACGAAGGCGTGGAGGCTTTACTTGCAATGGGCGTAACGCCTGTAGGAGCTGTGGAAGCATTCACGGGAGATACATGGTATGAACATACAGCAGAACAATTAAAAGATACGAAGCCGGTAGGAAATGAGTCTGAACCTTCACTTGAAGCGATTGCCGCACTTAAACCGGATTTGATTATCGGTAATAAAATGCGCCAGGAAAAAGTCTACGAACAGTTAAACAAAATTGCCCCAACTGTTTTTGCAGAAACGTTGCGCGGAGACTGGCAGGAAAACTTCAAACTCTACTCACAAGCAATCAATAAAGAAGAAGTGGGCCAAGAGAAATTGGACGCTTATAATAATCGCATTGAAGAAATGAAAGCATCATTAGGCGAAAAAACACAACAAAAAGTTTCAATGGTACGTTTTATGGCTGGTGATGTGCGTATTTACCATAAAGATTCCTTCTCAGGTGTTATTTTAGAGCAACTTGGATTTGCACGTCCTGCTGAGCAAGACT
This sequence comes from Paenisporosarcina quisquiliarum, assembly GCF_027563315.1. GTDB lineage: Bacteria > Bacillota > Bacilli > Bacillales_A > Planococcaceae > Paenisporosarcina > Paenisporosarcina quisquiliarum. The sequence continues at coordinate 153,222 of NZ_JAMKBJ010000004.1, read as the reverse complement.
TACCGGACTTCGCTGAAAAAGGCGTAACAAAAGAACGTATTCCAGCAATGGACGGAGACATCATGTTCTACTTCACGTATGAAACGGGAGACAAAGAAGCGACGAAATTAGAAGAAGAATGGATTAACGATCCATTGTTCCAAAACCTTGAAGTGGCGAAAGCGAATAAAGTATTCAAAGTAAGCGACACAATTTGGAATACAGCTGGTGGTTACTTGGCTGCCCAATTAATGTTGGATGATTTGGAAAAACATTTCGAATAAGTTAGATAGACTGCCCTATGGATTTAGTGATCCTAGGTCAGTCTTTTTTTGAGGATTAAATTCTAGGTAAGTTATAGCTGATTCCTACGTGAACCTTGATTTTTCCTACGTCAACCTTGATAATTCCTACGTCAACCTCAATAATTCCTACGTGGTCCCCGTTTTTTCCTACGTCACTCATAAATTCTACAACCAAGACGATCTCTTACACTAAATTGTGTAAATTTATGGTAGATTAAGAGAGGAAATAGGAGGGAAAACATGAAATTTTCATATGCCGCAAATAAATTCTTGAGTTTGCTTATTAATATAGTGTTGGTGATTTTGATTGGTTTCTTTGTACTCATCACTCTTATCAATGGAAAAGGACAATACATCCCACTTATAGTAACAGGCGGCGCGACCGTATATATGCTGCTGAAGTATTTGCTTATTAGATTGTCCGACAGAGAGTATCATCCGAGTAAGTTCTTTTTCGTTGGATTAGTGGTCCTCTGGATTGTAGTTGGTGGAAAGCTTGCTTATGATACATATCATGAGAATATGGATCGGGTAAATGCAGAAGTGGATTTAGAGCAATATGAACCGAATACACCGGGTACGAAGGCAGTTTCATTGGAACAAAAAGCAACGTTGCAATTACCGAAAGACAACTTGTTACGTTTGGATGGTGCCACGGCACTGTACCCTTTGTATTCCGCTTTTGTTCAATCTACCTATCCAAAAAAAGTTTATAAAGTTTATGATCCAACGGTCAGGTCAACCAAAACAGATCAGGCATACAAAAATTTAATCGACGGCACAGCAGATATAATCTTTGTGGCTGGACCTTCTGATGCGCAACTTAAACATGCGAAAAATAAAGGTGTCACACTAAACATGACGCCAATCGGACGTGAAGCATTCGTCTTTTTTGTCCATGCCAACAATTCAATTGAGGGCTTAACTAGTGATCAAATTCGGAGTATTTATTCGGGTAAAGTGGTGAACTGGAAAGAGGTTGGTGGGAAAAACGATAAAATTCGTGCCTTCCAGCGTTCAGCCGATAGCGGAAGCCAAACTGCATTTGAAAAATTCATGGGCGACCACAAGTTGATGGAAGCGCCATCACAAGATGTTGTATCGGGCATGGGTGGGGTCATCAATGAAGTAGCCGAATATAAAAACTACAAAAATGCAATCGGTTATACTTTCCGATTTTTCTCTACAGAAATGGTGAAAAATGAAAATATACGATTGCTGAAAGTGGATGGAATCTTCCCAGATAAGGAGTCCATTCGCTCTGAATCGTATCCGATCACGGCGGAATTCTACGCAATTACTGCTGGAACGACCAACCCGCATGCACAAGCATTCATTGATTGGATTCTTTCGGTCGAAGGTCAAGAGTTGGTAGAGAAAACGGGGTATGTACCCATCAAATGATAGATGGTTCTTCGTATAAAGAATGAACAGTACGTAAGGGCATGCACTTTGACAATTCAGAATTGTCGGAGTGTATGTCTTTTTTTATGATAAAATATTAAACAAATGAAAGGGTGATGACAGATGGCAAACGGTCAAAATCGAGCAGACGTGAAACCTGGGCTTGAAGTAAATGTGATCTTGAAAAAAGATCAACGTACCGGAGTGAAAACAAAAGGGATTGTTAAGGATTTACTCACCAATTCAGCACGTCATCCTCATGGCATTAAAGTCCGTTTAGAAGATGGACAAGTTGGACGAGTGTGCGAAATTTTGTCTTCAGATAGATTAGTATGAAATTTTATGTAGCATCCAGCTTTCAAAACAAGGAAATTGTTAGAAGCGTAAGCGAAAAACTCATGAAGAATGGATGGCATCACACCTACGATTGGACACAAAATAATCGTGCCTGTTCTCTCGAAGCGTTGCAGAAAATAGGGACGCTGGAAAAACAAGCGGTGGCTGATTCTGATGTCGTAATTGTGATCTTACCCGGTGGAAAAGGAAGTCATATAGAACTAGGAATGGCCATTGCATGGCAGAAGAAAACCTTTCTATACTCGCCGAACTTTGAAGCGATGGATATGGAGACTACCAGTACGTTTTACCATTTGCCCGAAGTGTGGATTTGCGCAGGCTCTGTGGAAGAATTAATTTCTACCATACTAAGCGTCACTACCGAATTTTAGAAAAACCAATTTAGAGGATGGAGGATGACGATATGAGACAAGTAATAGCCTTAGGTGGTGGAGGCTTCTCAATGGAGCCGGAAAATCCTTTGTTAGACCGTTATATTCTGGAACAAAGTACGAAACAGAATCCGAAAATTTGTTTCATTGGAACTGCCAGTGGTGATGCGGAAGGATATATCGAGCGATTTTATAATTTCTTCCGTATGGAGGAGTGCGAAGCTACGCACTTGTCCTTGTTCAAGCCACATACGCGCGATATTAAAAACTTCATAATGAATCAAGATATATTGTACGTAGGCGGAGGCAATACGAAGAACTTAATGGCTTTGTGGCGCGAATGGGAAATCGATGTCGCGATTCGACAAGCTTATGATCAAGGCACGATTCTTGCAGGTCTGAGTGCAGGGTCGCTTTGTTGGTTTGAAGATGGTATTACGGATTCCTATGGAGATGAGCTTGAACCGATATCCTGTTTAGGAATTTTACGAGGCAGTCACTGTCCGCACTACGATGGGGAAGAAAGCCGAAGACCAACTTATCAGAAGTTTATCCAAGAAGGAAAAGTAGGGAGTGGATATGCAGCTGATGACGGGGTTGCATTACACTTTATTGATGAAGAATTGCATAAAATTGTGAGTTCGCGCGAGCATGCTAAAGGATACCAGGTGGACAAAGATAAAGAATCGATTTTAACGACTCACTATTTAGGTGTGAAATAATTAGCACCGCAAGTTAAATAGAAGGTAGGGACTAATTATTTACACTCCATCATATTTTGAAATGAATGATCGGCAAGAAATAAATGAAGTAATAGAAGCATATGGATTTGCGACACTTACTTCACTTCACGAAGGTTCATTGACTGCAACACAACTCCCATTGCTACTAAGTGAAGATAAAACGGAGCTTATAGGGCACTTTGCAAAAGGAAATAAACAATGGACAGATATTGAAGATCAGCAAGTACTGGTTGTCTTCCAAGGACCCCATTGTTATATTTCGCCCTCCTGGTATGAGACTCAAAATACAGTGCCGACATGGAACTATGTAACGGTTCAAGTAGCAGGTAAAGTGAAGCTTCTAAAAGAAGATGATTCAAGATTATGGCAATCCATGGTGGCTTTAACTGAAAAGTACGAGGAGCCAACGAGTGCATATAACTTACTGGATGTAGACCCTTCCTATATTTCTTCTTTATCGAAAGGAGTAGTGGGGTTTACCATCTCTATCGATAAAGTAGAAGGGAAAGCCAAGCTGAGTCAAAATCATCCAAAAGAACGTGTGGAGCGTGTAGTTGAAAGGCTTCGAAATATGAATAAGTCTGATGAAAAAGCCATTGCAAGATGGATGGAGAAAAAAATGAAGGTGAAAAAATAAATGGGCAACAAAATGGAAATCCGTAAATTGACAGGTGAAGATGCGTTGAAATATTTGCAGTTAAGATTGGAAGCTTTGCAGCAAAATCCAGAGGCATTTGCGACCACTTACGAAGAAGCGATAGTACGAAGCAATCCACTCGAACGCACAGCTACCAATTTAGATGCAACCGGAAGTTCAACATTAGGTGCATTTATCGATAATGAATTGGTCGGTGTGATGACCATAGCAGGTGAAGGAGCTCCAAAATTGCGTCATCGGGTGAATTTACTAGCCGTCTATGTGACCCCTCGAGTTCGTGGACAGCAAATCGGTAATGCGTTATTAGGGGCAACGATTGAGCATGCCAAGACTTGGCCGGGAGTCGAAAAAATGAATTTAACAGTCGTTGCAACCAATACCCCTGCAATTAGACTTTATGAAAAAGCAGGATTTAAAAAGTTTGGTCTCGAGCATCATGCAATGAAAACAGATTATCATAAGTATGTGGACGAATTGTATATGAGTCTTGAATGGTAGGTGATAAAAGTGAATAATTTAGAACGGGCTATTCAACTGAGAGAGAGCGGGAAAGCATCAGAAGCTTTACCTATATTGAAAGGTTTATTATCAAATGACTCAAACAATCCAGTGATTCTTTACCAGTGTGCGTGGGCTTGCGACGTTCAGGGATTGGAAAGAGAAGCGGTTCCTTATTATGAACAAGCTCTTGAGAATGGGTTAAGTGGACACGAGAGAGAAGGGGCATTTGTAGGGTTAGGAAGTACTTATCGCGTGATTGGTGAATACGCTAAATCCCGGTCCATTTTTGAAAAAGGTATGGCGGAATTTCCAGAAAATAATGCAATTCCTGTGTTCCTTGCCATGACGTTACATAATTTAAATGAACATGATCTCGCAATGGAAACATTGCTAAGCGTGGTAGCAACCACTACTCGAGATAAAAACATCAAACGGTATGGAAATGCCATTCAGTTCTATAAGGACAAATTAAATAAAACGTGGTGAAGTGACTTGGAAAAGGAACTTTTGGCAGTCTTTGATGAAAAGCATCAAAAGGTCGGGGAAAACACGAGAGCAATTGTTCATCAAGAAGGGCTATGGCATGAAACATTTCATTGCTGGTTTGTCCAAAAAATTAATGGTGTGCCTCACCTATTATTCCAACTAAGAAGTCATTTGAAAAAAGATTTCCCGGGTCTATTCGACATAACAGCAGCTGGGCATCTTTTGGCTCACGAAAAAGTAAGTGATGGCATTCGTGAAGTAAGGGAAGAACTCGGTGTTGATCTAGGCATGGAAGATCTTAAAACGATAGGTATCTTTAAAGACAGCATTGTGCAAAAGGATTTTATTGATAATGAATTTGCGCATACATATGTATACATGATCGGACCCGCTAATCCATCCTTACATATACAGGAAGAAGAAGTCAGTGCCATATATTCAGCACCTATGGCTGATGTGATCAGTTTATACGAGCGTGAGGTTCAACATATTACACTTCATCACATACATTCTAATTCCATCACCCATTCATCGCTTATCGTTAAGCCTGAAGACTTTGTACCGCATAGCGAAGAATATATGGGAAAAGTATTGAAATCATTAAATCGAATAGGAGGCATGATATGAAAATCATTGATTTACATTGTGATGTTTTATATAAATTATCGATAACGGATGAATTACTTCCCTATGAACATGCAGACCTTCTGCAAGCGAATAAAAATAGGTTGATTGCCGGGGAAGTACAAGTGCAGTTTTTTGCCATATTCATTTCTCCTGAAGTACCTCAAAAAGAAAAATTCATGGCTGCGCTTCGTCAAGTTGAATTGTTTCATACCCATGTGCTGGCTCCGAATCCAGAAATGGTCCACATTACAGATTGGAAGCAGATTGATCAACTGGGAGAGAATGAAATTGGTGCTGTGCTGACACTTGAAGGTGCAGATGCATTTGGAGAAGACCTTGAAAAACTGAAGGCTCTGTTGGATGCAGGGGTGAAGCTTGTTGGGCTTACTTGGAATCATGCCAACGCAGTGGCACATGGAGCGGATGAACCGTCTCATTTAGGCTTGACGCCATTCGGATATGAAGTAGTGGAATTATTGAATGAACGTAATGTTTTGATCGATGTGTCCCATTTGAATGAACAGTCATTTTGGGATGTAATTTCTAAAGCGAAACATTTGATTGCCAGCCACTCCAATGCAAGAAGCCTTTGTGACCACCCACGAAATTTAACCGATGAACAAGCCAAAGCATTAGTCGATAAAGGAGGACACATACACATCGTGTATTATCCACCGTTTATCCACAAAGAGGTAAATCCAGTTACACTTGAACACTTGCTGCATCACTTTACTCATTTCTCGAAGTTAATAGGTGTTCAGCATTTGGGACTTGGCTCAGATTTTGATGGCATTAGTGTCTTTGTCGAAGGTCTACATGATGCGAGTGATACGCAGAATGTAGTGAATACTCTAAGTGAACAGTTTACCGAAGAAGAGGTTCGAGGAATTGCCTCAAACAATTTCAAAAACTATATTAATAAAGTGATTGCTACCAGTTAGCAGTCGCTTTTTTTTGTTTGAGACAGTACTTTCCTTGAAACTTTTAAAGGCTTCATTCGTATTAAAGAAGAGAAAACATCCAAGAAAAGAGGAACTTATATGGGTTTAACATTCCTTTATAGCATCGTGATTGCGATTATTGCAGCATTTCTGATTATGCCGCTGACGTTGCTTAAAGAAAAACGCAAAGGAATTGTCGCTGGTATCGTAGGAACTGCCATTGGGTTGGTAGTTATTATTTTCACTTTCTATTATGTAACAAATATAGATCGAAATCTGTCCGCACTTTGGCCACTTGCCATTATGGCGACAGGTCTTGGTGTATTTTCATCAACCGGAAAAGAACGCCTAGTTAAAGGTGTGCTATTCCTTGCAGCTCTTGTATTTGGTGGATACATGTTAAGTGCCATGTTGTTTAATGCAGATGAAAAATTCGACTCCGCAAAAATGAAACAAGAAGTCGAAATCGAAGCCTTTGATGAAAAGGAAACACCTGCAAGTGTTCCACCAAAATTCGCACGCAACAAGATGAAAAAAGCATTCGGTCAAGTGCCGAATACGAGTTATTACGAATTAGGCAGACTACAAATTCAAAAAGTGGATGATGCCTTTGTTTATATTGCGCCAGTCGAGTTCTCTGGTTTCTTTAAATGGGTGAATGGGGACACCACCCCGGGTTACTTCACGATGAGTGCAACTGATTCATCGGACAATCCGAAGTTTGTGAAAGCAGAGATGGCGTATACACCATCTTCCTTCTTCCAAAAAAATGTTGCACGCCATTTGCGTCTAGAGCTGCCGGAAACGATTTTCCACGGCGACATGCAGCTTGAAATTGATGAAGAAGGAAAGCCGCATTACATCCGTTCATTCGGAAAATTCGTCTCTGCCCGCAATGGTTTTGAAGTGACGGGAGTAGCTGTGGTCAATCCACAATCCGGTGACATCAAGACGTATGCATTGAACGAAGCGCCAGACTTCATTGATGGAGCGGTATCGCCAGAAGTGGTGAGTTTGCAAAATGGCTATTTCGGAAAGTACGTTCACGGATTCTGGAACAGTTTATTCGGCAAGAAAGATGTGAAATTGCCTTCCGATCAAGGAACGGAAGCAAATGTCAGTCCTATTTTTAATGAGAACGGGGTAATGTATTACTTCACTGATTTCACCAGTCCAAAAGAAGGTGTTGATTCCATGCTCGGGTATTCATTGACGAATGCACGCACAGGGGAAGCGACTTTTTACACTGGTAATATGGAAGAGTCCTATATGGATTCATATGGTGCACTTCAAATCGTTGAAAAGAAATTCATCGAGAAAAAGTGGTCCGGTGAAATGCCGATTTTGTACAATTTCTACGGGGAAGCAAGCTGGTTGACTCCAGTACTTGATGCCAATGGATTTTTACAAAACTACTTTATCGTCTCTGCAGCGAATCCGGAAATTTCCGCTTTTGCGAATACACCAAACGAAGCATTGAGGCTATATAAAACGGCATTGCAACGTGGTGGTAGTAGCGTGAATGGTAGTTCAAAAGCTGAAGAAGCAACAACTACCGGAAATGTTGAACGTGTATATAAAGAGCGAGTGGGTGATTCCACGCTGGTATCGTTCATGTTAACGGATGGAACGAATTACTTGGTATCCACAGAAGTGGAACCTTTGGCGGTCTACTTAAAAGAGGGCGATCAAGTGAGCGTGACTTATTTAAATACAGGCGAAATTTTCTTACCTGTTAAAACAATGAAGATAACCAGCTTGGAATAATAGAAAGGCTGTCTCGATTAATTTGAGACAGCCTTTTCCTTATTTATGCCGTGTTTTTAAAATGGCCATTTGCTTTTCGTCACGCATTTGCGCAAGTTCGTCGATGGTTGAGTGACCGTAGGATTTACGTGATTTTGTGGCTAAACGTGATATGGTATCCTCATCCATCTTGAGATTCCCTTGTGCATACCAACTCTTCTCCATGGTTGGTCCTAGATGACGCATGAATGATTCCATCCCACCTTGACCACCGCCTAAATGCATGCCAAGCATCGGTCCGGTAGCGGCCCAGCGTAACCCGATTGAATCTTTGACGATTTCGTCTACGTCTTCCATTGCAACGACGCCTTCATCCACTAAATACATTGCTTCCCGCATCATGGCAAACTGCAAACGGTTGGCAACGAATCCAAAGACTTCTTTTTGAATATGTTGAGGGGCTTTGCCGAGTGCGCGGTAAAAGACAAGTGCATCTTCGACTGCTTCATGTGAGGTGAATTGACCTGGCACCACTTCAACTAAAGGCATCACAAGTGGCGGATTGAATGGATGCCCAATCAGCATACGACTTTTGTCTTTCATTAATACTGAAATATCACTTGCCGGAAGGGTTGATGAAGAGGAAAGCAACAAAGTATGTGCTTCCACGTAGTTTTCGATATTAGCGAAAAGTTCCTGTTTAAGCGTTAATTTTTCTGGACCGTTTTCCTGTATGACGGCCGCCCCCGTTACAGCTTGCTGAAGGTCAGATGTTAGAGTCAATCGCGATTCAAAGCCTTTAGACGGCAGGTTGAGTAAAGTTAATGTAGACTCAATGGATTTGAAATGCTGCTCAGACACTTCTTTCAAATCCGGTCGTGGATCGTATAATCTTACCGTCAGACCGTGTGCTAAAAATAATGTCGCCCACGAAAGTCCAATCGTTCCAGCACCAATTACAGTCACAGGATCGAAACGGTGTAAATCACTATGTATGCGCGTCATGGCTCAACCTCCTAGTTTTGACTAAAACCATGTTATCATATTTAAATAGTTCCTTTGTGAGAATTTTTTGAATGGGTAAAGGATGTGGATGATGATGAGTTTTGGTGGTGTTCCCGAGTGGTTTTACATATTGGCATTTGCCGTGGTTATTGGAATTGTTGTGTTTACGGAATGGTGGACTCGTTAAGTTATAGATGAAAGGTGGAATTCTAGTATGAATCAAGCACAAGTGGTGATTGTAACTGGCGCGTCACACGGCATTGGGCGTGGAATTGCCGAAGCTTATGTGGCAAAAGGTGCGCATGTCGTCCTAGCTGATGTGAATGAGAAGTTAGGTAAAGAAGTCAGCAAACAGCTTGTAGGAAGTGTGTTTGTTAAAACAGATGTACGAAAAGAAGCCGACATCAAAAATTTGATGAAAGAAACATTAAAGGCATTCGGTCGTATCGATATCCTCATTAATAATGCAGGGAAGAGCGAATTCAAACCGCTTTTTGATTTATCGATAACGGAATGGGATGATGTCATCAATACAAATTTACGCAGTGTCTTTTTATGTTCACGCGAAGCGGCTCTGCAAATGCGAGAACAGGAAAGTGGCGGATCAATTGTCAATATTGCCTCTACTCGCGCGTCTATGTCCGAACCGAATTCAGAAGCATACGCAGCGACGAAAGGCGGAATTGTCGCAGTAACCCATGCGCTTGCCGCATCTCTTGCGGAGCATCGTATCACGGTCAACGCCATTTCACCGGGCTGGATTGAAACAGGTGATTACAGCGAACTTCGCGATATTGACCATGAACAGCATCTGTCCGGCAGAGTGGGTAAACCTTCTGATATTGCCAAGGCATGTCTGTATTTAACCGACCCGCAAAACGATTTTGTCACAGGCATTAATTTGGTTGTGGACGGCGGTATGACGCGAAAAATGATTTACGAACATTGAATGTAAAAGGAGGTTTGTTCATGTTTCAGTGGAAAGGTGCCGCGGGTGTGTGCATCAATGAAGAAAATCAAGTATTAATGGTGTTGCAAGCTGCCCCAGATGAAGAGCCGAAATGGACCGTTCCTTCAGGTGGAATCGAAGGCAATGAAACGTATGAGGAAGCTTGTATGCGAGAATTCGAAGAAGAAACGGGTTTGACCGTTGAAATTGTGTCTAAACTTCAGGACAAAAATGGAATGAATGCACAGTACGGAATTTCGTATGACATACAGTATTTCTTGGTGAAGCGGGTAAGCGGAGAGTTAACCTTGCAGGACCCGGATGAATTTATTTTAGAGATTGCCTGGAAATCTGCAGATGAATTGGATTCGTTAGAGCTGAGTTATCCCGAGGATGTGGCATTCTTGAAGGGACTGTTAGTTAAGGCGATTGAAAGTTGAATTAGGAGATAATTGGTTAGTTGCCCCAATAAGGTGGAAAGTTGCCCTTATATAACAAAGAGTTGCCCCTATAACAGCAAAAGTTGCCCCATTAACTTCAAATAAAGACATGAAAAAAGCCTTCCCAACTTAGCGGGGAAGGCTTTTCACTATTTTTAATATGCTTTAGCCCAATAAACCATCTTTTCAGCTGGTTTTTCACAGCATACGCATGTATTGCTCAGCTTTTCTTGTTCGAATGGGATACAACGTGACGTCGCAGAAGTTTCTTCTTTTATGAACTCTTCACATGCCACATCTCCACACCACATCGCTTTGATGAAGCCTGGATTTTCTACCAGAACATGTTTAAATACATCAAAAGATGTCGCTACCGACGTATGTTCTTCCCTGTGAGACAAAGCTTTGTTAAACAAATTGTTCTGAATGTCTTCTAGCAATGCCGTCAGTCTATCTTCCAGTTCATCCGCAGACACCACGAGTTTCTCACCAGTATCGCGTCGTACCAACACGACTTGACCTTGTTCGATATCTTTTGGTCCAACTTCCAGGCGAATTGGAATTCCTTTCATTTCGTATTCATTGAATTTCCAACCTGGTTTTTTATCCGATGCATCTATTCCGACTCGGGCGCTACCAGATAAACTGTCTTTCAAGCTGTATGCATAATCCAATACGCCTTCTTTATGTTGTGCAATTGGGACAATCATCACTTGTGTTGGCGCAATTTTTGGAGGCATGACAAGACCTCGATCGTCACCGTGCACCATAATCATGGCCCCGATAATACGAGTTGTGAATCCCCATGATGTTTGATGAACGTATTGTTGCTTGCCTTCTTTGTCCAGATATTTGATATCGAAAGCACGTGCGAAGCCATCGCCGAAGTGATGGGATGTACCGGATTGTAGCGCTTTTCCGTCATGCATCAAGGTTTCGATTGTATATGTGGATTTGGCTCCGGAAAACTTCTCTTTGTCCGTTTTCTGTCCTTTCACAACAGGAATAGCCAGCCACTCTTCGCATAGCTGTGCGTATTCATCCAACATGCGGATGGTTTCAACTTGCGCATCCTCATCAGTAGCGTGTGCTGTGTGTCCTTCTTGCCATAAAAACTCTAGGGTACGTAAGAACGGACGTGTCGTCTTTTCCCAACGGACAACATTGGACCACTGATTGTAAAGCTTTGGCAAGTCGCGGTAAGAATGAATGATATTACTGAAATGCTCACAAAATAATACTTCAGAAGTTGGTCGTACACATAAACGTTCCGCTAATTTTTCGTTTCCACCATGCGTTACCCATGCGACTTCAGGTGCAAATCCTTCAATATGATCTTTTTCTTTTTGCAATAAAGATTCTGGAATGAAAAGTGGCATATAGACATTTTCATGACCCGTTGCTTTAATGCGTGCATCCAACGCTTCTTTTACATTGTCCCAAATTGCGTAACCATAAGGACGTATAATCATTGACCCGCGCACGCTTGAATAATCCGCGAGCTCCGCTTTTGTCACAACATCCGTAAACCACTGAGCGAAGTCATCATCCATCGCCGTTACACTTTGCACAAACTCTTTTTTCATTAAAAACACCCCTTTTAATAAATAAACGCTCTGTTAAGTTTTAGTAGGAAATTGGTTAGTTGCTCTCAAATCGTAATAGTTGCTCCCAAAATTAAAAAGTTGCTCCAAAATCAGTGAAAGTTGCTCCTAATTTCGAAAAGTTGCTCCAAAGGGAGTGCATTTGCGCCTATCATGCCGCAATCGCAAATGTACGATAAATAACCAAATCGTTTAACAGAGCCTAATAAACAAAAAAGCTCTGCGACAAACGAGGGACCATGTTTCCATGGCGGTACCACCCTCATTTGAAGCAAAGCTTCACACTCAAACATGTTAACGGCTGTCGCCGCGAATATCTTTCGACTTCGAACTCAAAGGTAGGTTCAAGAAGTGGTTTTTAGGAGTCTTTCACCTTGCAACTCCCTCTCTAAAAAAACACACGTTTCTTTACTGGTCCTTATCACTGTTGTTAAACTATTTCTGTGATTATAGCGACTAATGAATTAACATGTCAACAAAATTTTATGAGCTCTTGTGATATAATGAGCCAAAGAACCATAATGAAAAGAGGCGCACTATGCTAACATTTGAACAAAAACAAGAAATCATTGAATCTTACCCTGAACTGACTAAAAAAGAAGTATCATTAAAACGGTTGAACTATCACTTCGAAGACAGCCTATATGATAAAAAAACAGTCGTTTACCATTTGCATCCGAACGGTAACGGATTTGTATTTGTTGGGGATTTGAAGAAATATCAATCGGATAGTAAAGGCATGATCAACATTCGTGAAGCGACTGAAGCTGAGCTTCGTGAAATGATTACCGATTCTATCGGAATTTTATCCGAAGAAGAACATTATGAAGAAGAAGTACTTAACGTAGAGCAAGTGTGGAAAAATCGTGAAGGCCAGGAATTAAAGCTGATCCAGGAAGATACGCTGTGGAACATTTACCACACACACAACCTGGAAGAGAGCTACGGTTCATTTGAAGAAGCAGAAGAGTATTTATTGAGTGAAGGATTCCGCACATCAAATAAATGATGGACATTCGAAAGTTAACAAAAGAGGAAACGCCGCCGTGGGAGTTGCTGCTGCTGGCGGATCCTTCACGTGCTGTTGTAGAAGAATACCTAAAGAGTGGCAACGTTTACGTGGGCGAAAAATCAGGTAAAGCCATTGGTGTATATGTTCTGAAGGAAACGAAGAAAGTCGTCGTTGAAATTATGAATGTAGCTGTCCATGAAGATTTCCAAGGAAAAGGATATGGCAAACAATTGATTGCTCATGCAATAAACGAAGCCTCCAAAAGAGGATATGCACAAGTTGAAATTGGGACAGGTAATTCGAGTATTCATCAATTGAAACTTTATCAGCAATGTGGATTTCGTATGACTGGTATCGACTTTGACTATTTTACGCGGAATTACGATGAACCGATTGTTGAGAATGGTTTGTTGTGCCGAGATATGATTCGACTTTGCTATACATTTGAGGACTAGGATGAATTCCTGGTTCTTTTTTCTTTGGAACAATGATTCTATTATCGATATACTAGTAGAAACAATTATCGATAGGTGGTGTACGAGGTTGAATATTGAATACAAAGAAAAGGTAACGAACAAGCTGTATCGAGAAGTTATCGCATTTGCCAATGGAACCGGTGGTACGCTGAAAATTGGAATGGAAGACGAAAAGAGCATTATTGGATTGGAAAATCCTTTAGCAGAGGAAACAGCACTATATGATCAGTTAAGTAAAATGGTCGAACCTTTACCACTGGTTGATGTAAATCATGTGCATATTGATAACCAAGTCATATTAGAAGTAAACGTTAAAGCTACAGACCATGTGTATCGTAAGAGATCCACATTGTTTGAGGAACTTTATGTTCGATATGGATCTAAGAAACGCTTACTGAAAACAGCAGAGGAAGTTCAACGTTTTATCAGTTTGCGACAACTGGACGAAACAGAAAACGCATTGACCAATATCACTTTCCGTCGTGAAGACTTTTTGGGATTTGTCGATTTTGTAAAAACCTTGAACAGTGAAAAAGCCAGATTTGCACAGGTGGAAGATCACTTAGAAGAAGTATTGGCCTCTTACAATGCAATTCGTTGGAACAATGGTGAATTTGTTTTAACAAGATTGGGTACTTGGCTGGCGGATTCTTCTCAAACCCGTGGAGTGTTGCTACAATACAGTGGTGATCGCTCTACTTCTTTCTGCCAACAAGCGAGCGATTTTTCAGGTTCGATACTGACACAATTCAGTCGAATCATGGCAGGGTTGAGAGAGGTTCACGCATCATATCCTAATATCCTGCTGCAGGAAAGTGTAGTGAATGCATACGTACATCGTGATTATTCAGTGGAAGGTGATGTATCGGTTATCTTGTTTGCAAACCGTGTCGAAGTGGCATCACCAGGAACATTAGTGGAAGGCTTGTCGATAGACTCCGTAAAAAAAGGAGCCAGAATCGTTCGCAGAAATCCACTATTGCATGCATTGTTTGTCGATTTAGGTTTGACAGAGGGTCGTGGAGACGGAATACGTCGTATTTTCGATACTTATAACGATGGAGATGAGAAACCAAAATTTTCTGTTCAAAAAGATAGTGTTGTCGTTCGACTTCCACGTATTGAACAAATAGAAATAGTAAACAACCCAATAAAAATACATCAAGAGCTAACACATGAAGAAGCGATTTTGAATCACTTATTGGAAAACAAACAAGCGAAAAATATCGATTTCCAACAAATATTAGGTGTTTCTCCGTCTCGAGTGACGCAAATTGTACGCGAAATGGTGTCAAAGAATTTACTGGTAGCTGAAGGAGAAAGAAAAGGAAGAATTTATACCTTAGCCATCAACAAACAGGAGGATTAAAGTTATGAAGGGTAAGAAAGCCGTCTTAATGATTGTCGCCATTGCGCTTGTATCGATAGCAGCTGTCGTCATATCTATTTCTGTGTTTTTCCAAAATAATCAAACGCAAAACGATAATGCCAGTTGGATTGAAGGCACAGTAGCAAAAAAAGAGGATGCACGTATTTTGGTCATCAGTGGGAAAGACGAAGCTGAGTTAAAAGATTTAACTGAGGAAGAAATGCTCGAAGGTGTAAGTGAGGCCATCTGGTTTTCATTATCCATTGACCAAGCAAAAAGAGTAAGTGAATTCGATAAGGTCCGAATCTCGTATAGCCGTGTGTCTGATTCGTTTCCTGGTAAAGCTAGTGCTACTAGTGTACGAGTTATTGATGAAGAATCTCAAAATTGATGGATGAGGATTATTTGTAAAGGGGGCACACCAATGAAAATTGATAAGCCGAAAATTCCAGGGCAACTCGAATTATTAGATATTTCGACTTTAATTGAAGTAGAAGAAGAAAGATTTATTTCCCGGGGAATTGTTTCGTGTTGGAATGTATTGGAACTGCCTGAAAACAAGCTCAGTTTTGATCAGATTATTTTCCAAGACGTTTCATTTGAAGGGGTATGCTTTGATCAAGTGGAATTTATTGATTGCAAGTTCGAGCGATGTGATTTATCCAATGTGGATTTTGGAGATTCAGTGTTCCATCGTGTAGAATTCCATCATTCTAAATTAGTCGGTGTGCAGTGTACAGAAAGTCGATTTGGACATACTTTACTTAATAATTGTGTAGCGAATTACACCGTATTTAGTTTTAGTAAAATGAAACGAGTTAAGTTTCAGCAAACTGCATTGAATAAAGCGGACTTCTTCAATTGTACTTTCGATAAAGTAGTATTCGAGGAATGCCCGCTGGATGGTGCTAATTTTACTGATACTAGTTTAATGGATGTGGATCTCAGTACGTGTACCTACGAACAAGTAACAGTAAGTGTGGATCAATTATCCGGCTGTATCGTTTCAACTGAACAAGCGCTCGGTTTTGCAAAATCACTAGGTTTAATCGTTAAACAATAAAAGCTGTCCGCTCGTAACTAGAGCGGACAGCTTTTTAAGTTTAGAAGAATAAGTTTAGAATTTGGAAAAATATACCTGCAAGAAGTGCGCAAATTGGAAGTGTAATAACCCATGTTAATACAATTTTACGCGCAACGCCCCATTTAACGCCTTTTACACGTTGAGCAGAACCAACACCCATTATCGCAGAAGAGATAACGTGAGTTGTTGATACCGGCAAGTGAATCGTTGTCGCTCCGAAAATGATTAATGCAGATGATAAATCAGCTGCCGCCCCGTTAACTGGGCGGATTTTCATGATTTTACCACCAACTGTTTTGATGATTTTATATCCACCAATCGATGTTCCAAGTCCCATTGCCAGGGCAGCAGAAACACGTACCCATGTTTGGATCTCGTCTGTTGATTGTAACTCAGCGGCGATTAAAGCCATCGTCATGATACCCATTGCTTTTTGTGCATCATTTGTACCGTGAGTAAATGATTGCAATGCCGCTGTTCCGATTTGGAAAATGCGGAAGCCTTTGTTTGTTTTGTATAGAGTGTTTTTCTTAAATAATACTTTAAACAACGACATCATCAGGAATCCGACAGCAAGAGCTAAGAATGGTGAAATTAATAGTGCTTGCAAAATTTTCAAGAATCCATCGTAATTTAATATGCCAAAACCAGCTGCCGAAATCGCCGCACCAGCAATCGAACCAATTAATGCATGCGATGAACTGGAAGGAATACCGAAATACCAAGTAATTAAATTCCAGGCAATTGCGGACAATAGTGCAGCTAGAATAACAAGTGAGCCGTTTTCAAGCGTGAACGGATCTACAATATCTTTCGAGATCGTCTTAGCGACACCTGTGAAAGTTAATGCGCCGATGAAGTTCATGACAGCAGCTAACATTACCGCAACACGTGGGGATAGTGCACGCGTTGAGACCGAAGTTGCTATCGCGTTTGCTGTATCGTGAAAACCGTTAATGAAGTCAAACGCTAGGGCAAAAATGACAACCAGTATTGTTAATATAAGTACTACATCCATGTTTGATTACGCTCCTATGCATTACGCATAATGATTGTCTCAATTGTGTTTGCCACATTTTGAGAGTAATCTGCGATGTCTTCAAGCTGTTCGTAGATATCCTTGAATTGAATAATACGAATTGGATCTTTTTCATTAATGAAAAGTTGTTTAATAGATGTACGTAATACTTCATCACATTTGCGTTCGTAATCTTTAATCAAAATTGCATGTTCACGCATTTGCAGAAGTTTTTTGTTTGCCAATAATTCCATCGCTTTTACGATCTCGTCCGTACTTTTTACGATGTAATGAAGGAATGTACGCATTGAATCGTCAATGTCAATCAATGAATACATCTCTAGGTAAGCTGCAAATGCTTCTACGCCGTCTAAAATGTCATCCATTTTATTGGCTAAATAAAGAATATCTTCACGCTCAATAGGTGTCATGAATGATTTATTTAACTTTAAAATCAAATCATGTATTAATTTATCGCCTTCAGTTTCATAGTTTTTTAATTTGATGCTAAGTTCTTTTAAATCTGAAACACTGACAATTTTAAAATCATCCGCGTAATGTGTAGCTTCTCTCACTGTTTCTGCAATTCCGAGTAAAGCAGTGAAGAATGGGTCTTGTTTTTTTGAACTAAACATAGAAAGCCTCCTGGACTTTAAATAGGATAGGTTATCTGAATAACCTCACACATCATATCAAAGTATTTACAAAATCAAAACACTTTTTACGTAACTTTGAGAATCTTTACATTAAAGTAATAGAAAGAATTCTAGCAAAATCTGCTGACAATATAATAAATCCTTAATTTTTGAAGAAGTAACCCTCCATATAGAGTCATATCGAATAGTTATACAACTTGCATAAATTATAAACAAAAGTTATTATTGTCTATAATATATGAAACAATAAAAGGAAGTGTTTGTGAAATGAATTTGATAGATGCGGATTTAAATGAAATGAAAAAAGGCTTTATCGAGACTGAAAACTCATTAATGTGTTTGATGTGTAACAAGAGTATCGAAAAAGGTCTTATTTACCCAGTAGGAGAACATTTTTATGAAGCTTTGAAATTTATGAAATTACATATTAAACAAGAGCATGAGTCAGTATTTGCTTATTTAATGGAACAAGATAAAGAGATTACAGGTTTATCCGATCAACAGAAGGCAGTGCTTCACTTATTGTTTGAAGGGAAGGCAGACCGTGAAATACAAGATACGCTGAAAATCGGGAGTGCTTCCACAGTAAGGAATCATCGTTTTTCTTTAAAAAAGAAAGAACGGCAAGCGAAAGTGTATTTAACTTTAATGAGTCTGATGGAAGAGGGCTATAAGTTAAGCGCACAAAGTAAAGAAGATGCGAGATTGTTTGAGGAACCTTTCCATATAACCGAACGAGAGTATAGGGAAGTATTGAAGAAGAACTGGTCTAATGGAAAACTTCGTACATTCAACTTACAGGAAAAGCATCGCTTCATCGTTTTGTGTGAAATAGTGAAGAAGTTTCAACCTGGTAAAATATATACCGAAAGAGAAGTAAATGTTCTTATTAAAGAAGTGTTCGATGATCATACATTTGTAAGAAGATATTTAGTCATGTATCACTTTTTAGCCAGAAAAACAGATGGGTCCGCTTATTGGGTTAAAGAAAAAGAAGGAATGGATGCTGACCGGAAAAAAGAATTAAAACAACAAGTAAAAGATGAAAAGACCATTGCTGGTGTCTATTGTGTAACGAACAAAGAAAATGGGAAAATGTATATTGCTTCAACGCTTAATTTAAAGAGACAAAATGGTTTGAAATTCGAATTGAATGGCGGCACATTAATGAATAAAGACTTGCAGAGGGATTGGGAGTTATTCGGTGAAGATGCATTTCAGTTTGAAGTGTTGGAGTCCATCGAAACGGAAGGGAAATCTGCTCGGCAGTTAAAAGAAGAATTAACAGAGGCTAAAGAAAACTGGTGTGTTGAAAAGCAGCCTTACGGTGAACGTGGATATAATTGAAAGAAGCACATGTGTGAACTCATGATTGAGTTGCACATGTGCTTTTATTTGTTTTAGAAGTTCGGCTTCAAGACTCTTATCATCTACCAAATTAGAGTGTTTTTTACTGGTGGACAAACCCCGAGTTCGATTCACCACTTAATAAAATAGGTTCCTTTATCCATTCCAATTACTCCACTAATAGTAACAAAAATAAATTATTTGGAAAAATGAAACTTTTCTTTTCATCCTCCGTATTAATAAGTGTCACTAAAGAATTCATTAAATGGGAGTGATTGGATGTCCATAGAACAAATCTATATGTATATACTCCTCATCGCTGGGGCAGTAACCATTCTGTATGTATTTTTTGGAGATGTTGCTGATGGGATTGGGGAAGGAATTCCTTTTTTAAATCCAACAGTTTTAATGGCATTCGTCACTTTTGTTTCAGCCACTGGGTATGTACTTGAAGTCTCTACCATTTGGAGTAGCTGGATAGTGATGTTTGCAAGTCTGGCAGTGGGAGTAGTTTTAGATATCTTATTGTACTTTTTTATTTTACTGCCCATGTCATCAGCCGAAGTGTCAATGGCTTATACGGATGAATCGTTGGCCGGTTTAGTTGGCAAAGTCATTACACCTATACCATCTGACGGTTACGGTGAGATCGTCATCGAAACTGTAGGTGGGCTTATTAATAAGCGAGCAGTAGGATATGACAATGAGGAAATTGGCTATGGAAAAGAAGTGTTAGTTATTGAGGTAGAGGAAGGAACGTTTCTTGTAAGGGAATACGAACCTTTCGTTTTTAATAAAAAATAGATGGGGGAAATGAACATGGATATGAGTATGTTGGTTGTAATAGGGATAGTGGCGTTTGTATTGGTTGCTATTATTGGTGTGTACGTAACGAAATACAAAACAGTTGGCCCTGACGAAGCATTAATTGTCACAGGAAGTTATTTAGGATCAAAAACAGTTCATACAGACGAATCAGGTAATCGAATTAAAATCATTCGTGGTGGCGGTACATTTGTATTCCCTGTGTTCCAACAGTCACAGCCACTTAGCTTGCTTTCAAGCAAACTGGAAGTAACAACTCCTGAAGTATATACCGAGCAAGGGGTTCCGGTTATGGCGGATGGAACGGCCATCATTAAAATTGGCGGATCCATTTCCGAAATTGCAACAGCAGCAGAACAATTTTTAGGGAAATCAAAAGAAGATCGTGAAAATGAAGCTAAAGAAGTATTAGAAGGTCACTTGCGTTCCATTTTAGGTTCGATGACGGTGGAGGAAATCTACAAAAATCGTGATAAATTCTCACAGGAAGTACAACGTGTCGCTTCTCAAGACTTGGCGAAGATGGGTCTGATTATTGTTTCGTTTACAATTAAGGATGTAAGAGACAAAAATGGCTACTTGGATTCTCTAGGTAAACCACGTATCGCACAAGTCAAACGTGATGCAGATATTGCGACAGCTGAAGCAGACAAAGAAACACGTATCAAGCGTGCGGAAGCAGCAAAAGAAGCGCAGAAGTCCGAAATTGAACGAGCGACTGAGATTGCATTAGCAGAAAAAGAGAATTTATTGAAAGTTGCTGAGTATCGTCGCGAACAAGATGTTGCTAAAGCCCGTGCTGACCAAGCTTACGAACTTCAAACGGCTGTCTCGAAACAAGAAGTAATGGAACAGGAAATGCAAATTCGTATTATCGAACGTCAAAAGCAAATTGAACTTGAAGAAAAAGAAATTCTACGTCGCGAGAAACAATACGACTCTGAGGTTAAAAAGAAAGCGGATGCGGATCGTTATGCTATCGAGCAAAATGCTGCAGCTGCAAAATCCCGTGAAATGGCTGAAGCAGATGCTGAGAAATATCGTATTGAGGCAAGAGCAAAAGCGGATGCTGAAAAAGTACGACTTGATGGATTGGCGAAAGCTGACTCAGAACGTGCACAAGGTGAAACAGAAGCGGATATTATTCGCTTGAAAGGTCTTGCAGAAGCGGAAGCAAAACGAAAAATTGCCGAAGCCTTTGAACATTATGGTCAAGCAGCTGTTCTGGATATGATTGTACGCATGATGCCGGAATATGCGAAACAAATCGCAAGTCCATTAGCGAATATCGACAAGATTACCGTGGTAGATACAGGTGGTGGCGAAGGTGGCGGTGCCAACAAAGTCACTTCATATGCGACAAATTTAATGTCGACTCTTCAGGAAACATTGAAGGCTTCTTCGGGCATCGATGTGAAAGAAATGCTTGAAAACTATTCAGGCAAAGGCACATTACGTCCAAGCCTGGACCGGATCTCTTATGAAATGCAAGACAAGAAAAAGCAAGAAAAAGTGGAAGATCATGTTTCCATCTGATTTTAAGCTCTCCGATTATCGGAGAGCTTTTTCATGTTTTAAGGTACAAAATAAGGTAATAATTAGATAATTTTGACGATTTATAATGACAAATGGAGGTTGAAAATGTAAAGTTGAAAGTATCTTATA
Organism: Paenisporosarcina quisquiliarum; assembly: GCF_027563315.1. Classification (GTDB taxonomy): domain Bacteria; phylum Bacillota; class Bacilli; order Bacillales_A; family Planococcaceae; genus Paenisporosarcina; species Paenisporosarcina quisquiliarum. Next base: position 131,654 of record NZ_JAMKBJ010000004.1, on the reverse strand, counting down.
CATAGAAACATGTACGGTGTGGAGGTACCTATGACATTATCAATCGAACAAATCATAGATATTAAAGAAAAAACTTCTCTTCACCGAAATGATGTAGGTCATGCCATATCAACTTACATAGGGAAATCTGACGAAATCGGGTACAGTCTATTCTCTTTATTGCCTCGTCGATCGTTTTGGGTACGGTATTCAACTGAAGATGTAGAATCTGCAATAGAAAAGTACACAGTGGTTCAGGGGAAGCTTGAAGTGCAGTATGAAGGGGATACTTTCTTTTTGCATAAAGGAGATACTCTGGATGCTTCGGAATATCCAGAGCTACTATCTTTTTATGGGGAAGAGGCTGTAGAAATCCTCGTTGAAATGACAGCAAGCGTATTCGAACGAAATTTTAGAAACACTGAAATTGTCCAACGTGATGCAGCCTCTATAGAGCGTGTGGATGGTTACACTTTTCACCATTGCTCGCGAATCAAAGATTACTCTATTGAGTTATGGAAGAAACTAGGTCAGCCCATTGAGCGCGTGAGGATGCTCAGATGGGGCGCTTATTTTCATGATATTGGCAAGTTGGCCATTCCTCTTGAAATTTTAAATAAAAAAGAAAAATTCACCCCAGAAGAATGGGAAATCATGAAATCTCACACAACATTAGGTGCTCAGATGATGCGGGAACATGAAATTGAATGGTTAAGAGATTCGGCATTTATTGTCGAAGAGCATCACGAACGTTTTGATGGCAAAGGGTATCCCTACGGTTTAAAAGAAGATGAGATTTCATTGGAAGCGGCAATTGTATCCGTCGTTGATTCATTCGATGCGATGACTACGGATCGAATCTATCGTGATTCATTGACGGTTGAAGAAGCCATCCAGGAAATCATTCGTGGCAGGGGCACTCAATTCAATCCAGTAGTGGTGGATGCTTTTCTAAAACTATTGCATGAACAACAATTTAAATGGAGATAGAAGTGGCTGTTCCAAAAGTTATGTAAATTGACGCTTTGGGACAGCCATTCTTTTCCTATTTAGAGTGGGCGCATGTAAAACAACTATGTTGATTTCCGTTTCAGACGGACGCTTTCCGCGGGCGGCCCGTGAGCCTCCTCAGGCCAACAGGATGTTGGTCACGAAGGCGTTGCCACACGATGCGGCGTAATTAGCCTTCGTTCCTTTTATATGCGGGGTCTCACCTGGACACGCTTTTCCCGCTGGAAAGGTATTGGCGAATGGCCAATATCTTTGCGACGAGTAACCGCAGGAGCACATGTTTCCGCCGCCTTCCACTTCAATCAATTAACTGTTTAAAAATTAAGCATCAAATTCAATATAGGCTTTAAAATAAAATTAATTTATTAGAGACCGCCTTTTGATATATAGATTTTCTAATGGCAGTGTAGTTAAAAACGGAAGGACGTACCCTAAGTGAATTACATACAGACAATGAGGAAGATGATTGGACATGCACCACTTTTAACGGTTGGGTGTGGGGTCATTATTGAAAGAGGGAATCAAATTTTACTGCAACATCGAACAGATGCTGATGTTTGGTGTATTCCTGGGGGAGTCATGGAATTAGGCGAGAAAGTGGAAGATGCAGCTCGAAGAGAGACGGAAGAAGAAACAGGTTTAACGATTGGTGACCTGGAGTTCTTTGGCATCTACTCAGGGCAGGAGGGCTTTGCTAAATATGCTAGTGGCGATGAAGTGTATAGCATTCAAATTATTTTTAAAACGTCCACTTTCTCGGGTGAGTTACTTCAAAAGAGCGATGAGTCAAGGGCTCATACTTTTTTCGACAAACACGATTTGCCGGACAATTTAAATTCCCATCAATCTCGATTTATTATGGATTGGGTTCAGCAAATGCCTCTACCTATCATTAAATAAGCCAAAACACGTTAAACGTGTTTTGGCTTTTTCTTTTTGAAAACCCATTCCCGTTGAACGACGAAACCTACCAAAAACAGCACGCTGTCGACAATGCCCTTAATAATCATTTCGCCTCTTCCAGTTAAGAAATACAGACCGTGAACCATTCCGGCAGAAAGTGCCATGATAAGTGCGGCAAGAACCATGTATTTCACGAACGACTTTTCGTCACCTTTTTCAAAAACTTTTTTTCGATTAATCAAGTAGTTGAAACTTGCTGAAATGACCCTTGCTATTATAGTTGCCAGTATAATATACATTTGTGGTGTATCATCTTTCCATAACCAGATAAATAGAGCAAATAACCCCATATCTAAGCCAAAGGAAGCTAAGCCGGATAGCGCAAATTTCAGAAAGACTTTATAAATCTGTAGGGAGGATCGGATGGGTTGAAAATGAGAAGATTTATTGCCATTTAAATAGACAGTATCAATTTCCACTTCATGAATCGCTATACCTGCATCTTTTGTTTCGGCAAGCATATTCAGTTCATAATCAAAAGCTTCCCCTTTGATTGATAATAGCCACTCAAGATGTTTCCTCGCGAAGAGTCGTAGACCGGTTTGTGTATCTGTAATCCCAATACCTGTCGCATAGCGAAACAAATTTCGGGTTAATTTGTTTCCGAATCTGCTTCGAAACGGAATGTCTTCCAGGTCAAAATTCCGCACTCCAAGAATAATTCCATCATGTTCATTAGAAGTTTGTAGTACAGCGCAAATATCTTTTGTGAGATGTTGACCGTCTGCATCTACTGTAATTACTTTTTGAATGGTAGGTTGTTCGTTCAATATGTAATGAAATGCGGTCTTAATTGCTCTGCCTTTTCCTTGATTGGCAGCATGATGAATTACTGTCACTTCCTGCATTTGAATAATCTTATCGAAGAAAGGAGTGAATTTTTTTCCCGAACCATCATTAACGACCAAAATGTTCGAAAAGCCAGCTTCGATTAGCTCAGTGATCGTTTGACGACAAGAATCGTCGGGCTTATAAGCTGCGATGAGTACGCAAGTAGTGTCCACACAAATTCCCCCTCCCCAATAACTACCCAAAAACGATGTAAGTTATGCAGAATTTGAAGGGAACTTTTTTAATACCGTCGAATCTTAACTAGAGAGAAGATTTATAGATTTATTATGTCCTTCTAGGATTCGATGAGATAAAAAGTGAGAATCAATAATGAAATGATGACTGTATTTAGTAAATAGTATGTATTTCTTGATATTTCCCTGTCGAAAAATGCAAATCTGTCTACAAGCTTATAACTTAGTACCATGATACCTATCACAACAAGAACTGACACAAAAATAGGCATATCGTAAACTTTATGATCAATGAACCTTACAAAAATAAGTGTAGCGGCCATAATGACTCCATAAGCAACGCGTTTTAATTCCATGAATGTACTCCTTTACTTTTTTATTAAGTATAGCAATGAGCTAAATGGATAGATAGAGACTGGAGAGTAGTAAGGCATGTGATTAATATAAATAAAGGGGCAATAAACATGGCAAATAAAATACGTATTGTAGGATCAGTCGGCAGTGGCAAAACCACACTCGCAAGAAAACTTGCCCGCCAAAAAGGAATTGAGATGCATTCATTGGATGATGTGGTATGGTCCAGAAGTGAAGACGGAGATATTCGAAATTCAGAAGAAAAACGAGATGCCCAATTAGCGGATATTCTTAGCCAACCATCCTGGATTATCGAAGGCGCTCATCTTGGTTGGTCCTATAAGACTTTCGATGAAGCGGACCAAATCATTTTCTTACACCCGCGTCTCTCTGTGCGTCTGTATAGGATTTCACATAGATTCTACAGACAAAAAAGAGGAATTGAACAAGCCAGTTACATACCCAGTTGGCGAATGTATGGACGTATGTTCAAGTGGACGTACCAATACGAAACAATCTATAAGAAACAAGTTCGGAAAATCGTGAACAATGCTCATGAAAAGGCAGTAGAGATTCGCGATGGGAAAGAGGTAGGAGTTTAAAAGATGGAAAACAAACCGTTTGTTGCTTCATGGAGTGGTGGCAAGGATTCTGCCATGGCCTATTATCGTGCGATTCAGTCAGGAATGATGCCCAAGAAATTACTGACGATGTTCCAGGAAGATGAAGAAATCTCGAAGTCACATGCTCTGCCACTAAAAGTGATACAAGCTCAGGCAGATCGCCTGAATGTGCCATTAATGATTCGTGGCGCAGGATGGGAAGATTACGAAATGAAGTTTATCGATGCCATGGATGAGTGTCGTTTGGCGGGAATCACACACGGTGTCTTTGGTGATATCGACCTTGAAGGACATTTGGAATGGGTACAAAAAACGTGTGCAAAATCAGGCATTATTCCAATTCATCCGTTATGGCAAGAACCGAGACGTTCAATACTGGAGGAACTTCTGGAGGTTGGATTTGAAGCGGTTATTGTCGTCATCAATACAAGGATGATGCCAAGGGATTATATCGGCCGGACATTCACAAAAGAGCTGATGGACGAATTAGAAACGCTAGGAATTGATTCATGTGGAGAAAATGGGGAGTTTCATACAGTCGTCATTGATGGTCCGATTTTTTCATCACGTGTACCTGTTAAGTTTGGAGAGGTAAGGGAAAATGAAGAATATGTTTTCTTGAGTGTTGAATTATAGGTTTGTTCAGATGATAAATTTTTACAAGAAAAAGGCATTGTCTTTTAAGACAATGCCTTTTTGTATGTCGATTTATAGGTAATCTTTCAATTCATTCTCAAGAAACGGTTTTGCTTTTAGGAAATCCACGAAAGCTCGATATTTTTGCTGTTCCTCTGGTGTCGATTTTTTTCCATTGAAATAAGCTCGAATCAAAATGTTTTTTGGCGTATGTTCCATATCAATGAATTCGAGTAATTGCGCATCATAACCGACAAGTTTCAGCAACTCCGCACGGATAGAATCTGTTGCTAGAGCGGCAAAGCGTTCTTTCACCAGGCCATGCTGAAGCATAACATCCAGAGCGGGACTGTTCAGTTGTGTGTTTAGCTCATGTTGACAACATGGTACACTCAGAATCACTTTTGCTCCCCATTTTACAGCACGAGCCAGTGCCATATCCGTTGCCACATCACAAGCATGAAGTGTCACAACCATATCCACCGACGTTTCTTCATTATAATCATTGATATCGCCGACCAGGAATTCAAGGTGGTCATAGTTTAGATCATCCGCAATTTGCTGACATTCTTCAATGACTTCTTTTTTCAAATCAAGTCCAGTGACTCGAATATCGAGACCTTTTTCAATTCTCAAGTAGTGATAGAGCGCAAAGGTCAAGTAAGATTTCCCTGAACCAAAGTCCAAAATCCGAACTGGTCGATCTTTCGGAAGATAGTCCAGTGCATCATCAATGAATTCGACAAATCGATTGATTTGGCGGAATTTATCATGCTTTTGCTTTTTGACTTTCCCATCGGGCGTCTGAACACCAAGACGCACAAGAAACGGGTAGGATGTATCTTCGTCCAGTAAATAGTTCTTCTTTCGGTTATGTGAAAGATTCACCAATTTTTTTGAGACAACTTGGTCTGACTTCCACAATACTTTAAACTTTTTGGAAAGCTGAATATGCACTTTTTCTTCCTGAAAATCAGCTTGTACCTGTCTGTATTGCTGAAGTAAGGCATGCAATTTTTCATTCGCTGCATCAAGTTCAAGGTTCTCGTGTTTTAATATACGTTCGTATTGGTATTCAAACTGAATATGATAGATACCCTTTAGTTCAACGGGTTTGAGTTTTACGCGTTTAACTTCTTCTGATTTTGCACGTGGTTGGCTGATCGTTGCAGAGATCAGCTGTTGTTGCTGAATCAAATCACTTAACTGGTCGAACATTTGTTGATATTCCATATAGACCGCCTTCTCTTCAAGTTTATTACCGCTAGTTTATCACATCAGCCAGAATATCTTTTCGAATAGAAGGTAAACCGATGTCAAAAGTGATGAATGGACGGAAATTCGACGTGATTGGACAAAGCTAGTGTGACTGGTCATAAATCAAATTGAATGGACGGAAATCCAAATTGAATGGACGAAAACCCAGCACGAATGGTCGAAACCCCACGAATCCCTCTAAACCTTAAAAAAAAGCCTCTCCTTAGTCACTTGAAGTGAACAGGAGGGCGAAATCAATCTTTCCATAATTGCTCAAAGCTACTTTCATCATTTCCAATAGTAATCGTATATACATCAGGGTTACGAAGTGATTTCCACTCTTGAAAACCGATGGAATCATCAAAGTGTTTCAAGATAAGGCTCATTAAATTACCATGTGTAACGATAATGGTATTGTTAGGCGCCTCATTTATGACTTCGATAGCACGGGATGTCGCTTCACGACTGGTTTCGCCGCCGGTCAGCTTCAAATCGAGATTGTGGAATGTCTCTTCAAGAAGCTCGAGCCAATTGGGCAGATCAGACGTACTCAACGTGCGTTCTGCCAAACGATCATCGATAGTAAGTGGTAGATTTTTTGCTTTTGCTGTTGGTTTAATTGAATCTTGTGCCCTTTTAAATGGACTTGAAATGATGTTTTCAATTAAAATCCCGCTAAAAAATGCAGCTAACTTTTCAGCTTGTTCAAATCCCGACTCGGTTAATTCAGCATCTGCAGCTTGTCCGTTTGCAGAACAGTGGCGAACGAGGTATAGCGTCTTCATCTGGCAAGCACTCCTTTTAACCATTTGTAAAAGTATACGAAATAAAAACCCTGAAGCAAAGAGCTTCAGGGTTAATTATTAACCTAATTTTTTCATTAAATTTGCCATTTCAATAGCAGCCGTTGCAGATTCCCAGCCTTTATTTCCTGCTTTCGTTCCAGCGCGTTCGATTGCTTGTTCAATCGTATCTGTCGTCAGAACACCGAAAATCACTGGAATATCATGTTGGTAACCAGCATTGGCAACGCCTTTAGCTGCTTCATTACATACATAATCAAAATGAGGAGTGGAGCCACGAATCACCGTACCGAGTGTGATCACGGCATCGTACTTTTTGGAAGCTGCCATTTGTTTCGCGACTAGTGGAATTTCAAAAGCACCAGGAACCCAGGCAATCGTCACATTTGCTTCATCCACGCCATGACGCTTCAGTGCGTCTTCGGCTCCACCTAATAGTTTACTTGTGATAAATTCATTGAATCGACCAACAACGATACCGATTTTTAAATCGGACCCAACTAAATATCCTTCTAAATGTGTTGTCATATACAAGCTCCTCTATAAACTCAGGAAATGTCCGAGTTTTGATTTTTTGGTTTTCATATAGCCTTCATTATCTGTATGAGAGGGGATTTCGATTGCTACACGTTCAGTTACTTCCAGACCATAACCATCGATTCCCGCAATTTTTCTTGGATTGTTGGTCATAAGCATCATTTTACGGACACCGAGGTCGCGCAAAATTTGTGCGCCAATTCCGTACTCCCTTAAATCATCAGCAAATCCCAGTTTTTGATTGGCTTCGACAGTATCTAACCCTTCGTCCTGCAGAGCATACGCTTTTAATTTGTTGATTAAACCGATACCGCGCCCCTCTTGTCGCATGTATAACAAAATGCCTGAGCCAGCTTCTTCAATCTGTTTGAGTGAGGCATGGAGTTGTGAACCACAATCACATTTACGAGAAGCAAAAACATCCCCAGTCAGACATTCAGAATGTACCCGGGTCAAAATTGGAGTTTCTTCAGAGACCGATCCTTTGACAAGGGCAATATGTTCTTTCCCTGTCAAGGTTTCGGTATATCCAAATACCTTAAAATCACCATACTCAGTTGGCAAAATAGTTTCCACTTCGCGGGTAATCAGTTTTTCATGCTTTTGTTTGTACGCAATCAATTCAGCGATGGTTAATATACCTATATTTAATCGTTTCCCTATGGTAACTAAATCATCGAGTCGAGCCATTGTGCCATCTGCATTCATAATTTCACAAATCACACCCGCAGGCGCAGAACCTGCAAGCAATGCCAAATCTACTGCTGCTTCAGTATGTCCTGCACGCTTAAGAACTCCACCTTTTTTCGCAATTAAGGGGAATACGTGACCTGGTCGTTTAAAATCGGATGCGGTCGATTGATTATTAATCATTTGAAGAATGGTGTGCGAGCGTTCAAATGCACTGATACCCGTTGTTGTGTCAATATGATCGACACTGATTGTAAAAGCAGTACTATAAGGGTCTGTGTTGTGATCCGTCATTAACCCAATGTCCAGTTGACTTGCAATTTCTTCTGCCACTGGTACGCAAATAAGACCTTTCCCTTCGGTGGCCATTAAATTGATGACTTGAGGTGTTGCAAATTCAGCAAGCGCAACAAAGTCTCCTTCGTTTTCTCGGTCTTCGTCATCAACAACAATGATGGCTTGGCCTTTGGATAGTGCTTCAACTGCTTCTTCTACCGTATAAAACATAAGAAACCTCCTTAAAATCCTTTATCTTGTAGCCATTCTTTTGATATGCCAGTTTTAGATGTTAGGATACGTTCGGTATATTTTGCGAGCATGTCACATTCGATATTCACTTTTTCACCAATGCGTTTGTCCCCGATCAACGAATCATATTGAGTTGTTGGAATCAAAGAAATCGTGATGGAAGATTGATCGACATCAAAAACAGTGAGAGAAGTTCCGTCTATGGCAACGGAGCCTTTCGGCGTAATGTATTTCATGAGGCTAAAATCCACTTCAATCTTTTTTGTGATGGCATTGGATTCTTTTTTGATCGAGCGAATGACACCGATGCCGTCCACGTGCCCACTGACAAAATGGCCGCCAAACCGTCCGTTTGCCGCCATGGCGCGTTCCAAATTAACACGCGCATTTGATGATAAATTGGCTAAAGTGGTCGAATTGAAGGTTTCCGGAATGACATCCACAACAAACGTATCATGTGTAAAAGATGAAACCGTCAAACAAACACCATTTACGGCGATACTATCGCCTCTTTTTACATCAGCTAGTACCACTTTTGCACGAATGGATAATTCGAGCGCATGTGATTTACGTTTGATGGAAGTGACAGTGCCAATTTCTTCAATGATTCCTGTGAACAAGTAATCAACCTCCTACTGAAGAGAGAATTGATGCGAACATCAAAGTCTTTTTGTTATCCATTATTTAGTTAGTGGTGCCAATCTTATACGCCTGTAGAGACATACTTTGTAAAGCTTTTATAAGGATGATTTTTTCCACCAAGGGGCAGATAGGTGGTGGGGAAAGGGATATGATGATGGATTCTATTGACTAAATGAAAAAGAGCGATTAAACGATTACGTAACAAAAGAAAGTTCTCGCGTAATTTCTGCGAACGAAACTCTTTTTTAGCATCCGTTGTGTCAAAAGAATAGAGTATGGTAACGCAATGTGAAAACACTCGGTTATGATGCTTCGCTTCTTGTGTGAACCTACTTGCAGGAACCCTAAATTGGGTAGCTTTAAGAAGCCTGTCTTTCAATACAAGTGCGTTTGCAATAGTCATATGGAATTCAGACACAGTGCCAACTGATCGTATGTACTTCAAACACGGGATAGATAAGCTGGACTCCTTTAGTTGTTGATTGATACAAGCTCCTCCTTTCGAATTTTCAATCGAAAAGAAGCGATGCGCGAGCATGACAAATAAACCTCTCTATACTCTTCTCCCATCCAGACTATACTGTCGGTGTTGGATTCGCACCAACTCCACCGCTACTTTTTCAAGCACCGGGTCACGGACTTACAAATCTACATTTGCTCACCGCCGGTAAGGAATTTCACCTTGCCCCGAAGAATATAAAGCGACTAGTTATCGTTTTTATAGTAGCACAATTAGCAGGGTTTGATAAAATCATCACCACCACGATTCAATAAACGATTTTCTCCAACCGTAAAAATGGGTAAAGATGGATTCTCTATTACAATTCGTCTGAATTTTGTGATAACATAATAGTGTTGTAGACATTCACAAAGGGGGAAGCAACATGTTAAAACATCAAACCGTTGGGGAAGTAGTTCGGGAAATGGCGAAACGGTATCCTACTACAGAAGCTTATGTTTATCCAGAGAAGCAAGTACGCAAAACATATAAAGAATTTGATGAAGAGACGGATCGATTGGCTAAAGCGTTCATGGGGATGGGCATAGCCAAAGGTGAACATGTTGCCATTTGGTCAGACAACAAAAGAGAGTGGTTATTAAGTCAATATGCCACAGGCAAGATGGGTGCAGTTCTCGTGACGGTTAATACAAACTATCAAGAAAAAGAATTGGAATATTTATTGAATCAATCTGATTCAACCACCCTTATTTTAGGCGAAGAATTTAAAGGAACGTCTTACATAGAGATTATTAATTCCGTATGTCCTGAATTGAAATCATCGGTTAAAGGGGATATTCAATGCGCGAAGCTCCCTAATTTCAAACGCGTGATTGTCATGAGTGAAAATGACTATCCTGGTATTTATTCCTGGAGTGAGTTTGAGGCGCATGCATTAAACGTAACGGACAAGCAACTTGACGAAAGACTGGGCTCTTTAGAAGTAGATGATGTAATAAATATTCAATATACATCCGGAACTACAGGGTTTCCAAAAGGCGTCATGCTGACACATATGAACATTGTCAATAACGGTCAAATTATCGGAGACCATATGAAGTTAACACCGGAAGACCGCTTATGTATTCCAGTTCCATTTTTCCATTGTTTTGGCTGTGTGTTGGGTACGCTTGCGGCCGTCACGCATGGAACAACGATGGTATTAGTGGAGCAATTTGATCCTAAGCGAGTGCTCCAGATTGTACAGGACGAAAAATGTACAGCTCTTCACGGGGTACCAACTATGTTTATTGCCGAGCTGAATCATCCTGAATATGAACAATTTGATACTTCATCCCTAAGAACAGGCATTATGGCGGGTTCACCTTGCCCGATTGAGGTAATGAAAAAAGTCATCGATGATATGGGGGCTAGCGAAATAACAATTTGTTATGGACTTACTGAATGTTCACCTGTTATATCCCAAACTAAATCTGATGATGCGATTGAAAAACGCGTGAAAACTGTAGGGAAACCACATCCTCATGTAGAAGTGAAAATTATTGACCCCGCAACTAAAGAAGAATTGCCTGCAGGAATGCCAGGTGAGTTATGTGCACGGGGATATCTTGTGATGAAAGGTTATTACAAAAATGAAGAAGCAACACGCGAGGCAATCGATGAAGATGGTTGGCTACACACAGGAGATATAGCACTTTTGGATGATGAAGGTTATCTCGAAATTACAGGTCGAATCAAAGATATGGTGATTCGTGGAGGAGAAAACATCTATCCACGCGAAATTGAAGAGTTTCTATATCAACACCCGAGTGTACAGGACGTCCAAGTAGTGGGCGTACCAGATCCGAAATATGGTGAAGAGCTAATGGCGTGGATTATTGTAAAAGAGGGAGAATCAGTTGATGCTGAAGAAATCCGCTCATATTGTAAAGGAAAGATATCACATCATAAAATCCCACGTTATATTGAGTTTACAGAATCCTATCCAATGACCGCATCTGGAAAGATTCAAAAGTATCTTTTGCGAGAAATGTCGAAAGAGAAGAGTGTAAGCGTTTAATATGACATATTTCCTGGGAAATACAAAAACCCTGTAAAACGTTGGTAATTCTATGTTTTGTGACAATTCTTACTAAAAAAATATTCTCGTTCTTCTGCAATGAGCATGTTATGATGAGTTTGAAATACTCACAACATTCTCAAAGGAGGAACAAACATGACTGATTATGTATATCAATTAATTGCAATCATCATTTATATGGCTGCGATGCTGTATATAGGTTATTATTCTTACAAAAAAACAGCCAACTTAACGGATTTCATGTTGGGAGGGCGTTCATTAGGGCCTGGAGTAACAGCGCTGAGTGCTGGAGCAGCCGATATGTCAGGTTGGTTATTGATGGGGCTACCTGGAGCAATCTATGCAACTGGTTTGGTAGAAGCATGGATAGCTATCGGATTAACTGTTGGAGCTTACTTAAACTGGTTGCTAGTTGCACCACGTTTACGTGTGTATTCACAAGTTTCGAATGATTCCATTACAATTCCAAGTTTCTTGGAAAACCGCTTGAAAGATACTTCACGATTATTACGTGTTGTTTCAGGTATTATCATCCTGGTATTCTTTACGTTCTATGTATCATCAGGAATGGTAGCCGGAGGAGTGTTCTTTGACGAGTCATTCGGTTTGGACTATCATACAGGTTTATTAATTGTGTCGGCAGTTGTTATTGCTTATACACTGTTTGGAGGATTCCTTGCAGTAAGTTATACAGACGTTGTTCAAGGACTTGTTATGTTCTTGGCATTGATATTAGTGCCAGTCATCGGTTTATTCTTGGTAGGTGGATCCGATGGTGCAGCAGAAAGCATTCGTTCTGTTGATCCTGCTCGATTAAGTTTAATTGAAGGAGCAACTGCATTAGGTGTTCTATCTTCCATCGCTTGGGGTCTTGGTTATTTTGGTCAGCCTCATATCATTGTGCGCTTTATGGCAATTAGTTCAGTAAAAGAAACAAAGCAAGCTCGCCGTATCGGTATCGGTTGGATGGCGTTAAGTCTCCTTGGTGCAATCGCAACAGGTTTGATTGGAATCGCTTACTATCAGCAAAATGCTGGTGAAACTTTAAGTGATCCAGAAGCAATCTTTATCTCTTTAGGACAAGTTATTTTCCATCCATTTATCGCTGGTATCATGTTGGCAGCAGTACTTGCTGCAGTTATGAGTACGATTTCTTCTCAACTGATTGTTACGTCTTCAGCATTGATTGAAGATTTGTACAAAGCTGTCATTAACAAAGATGCTTCAGATAAGCATTTTGTGTTACTTGGACGTATTGCAGTACTGTTTGTTGCAGTAGTTGCAATGTTCATTGCATGGGAGAAAAACACAACCATCCTTGATTTAGTCGCATATGCTTGGGCTGGATTTGGAGCTGCATTTGGTCCTGTTATTCTTCTTTCTCTATTCTGGAGAAAGTTAACTACTTGGGGTGCTTTAGCAGGTATGGTCGTTGGAGCAACTACAGTAGTTATATGGGGGAACAATGAAACCCTTAAAGGCTTGATTTATGAAATCGTTCCAGGATTTATCCTATGCTTGATTGTAGCGGTTATTGTAAGTCTTGTTACGTACCGAAAAAATGCTGAAATTGATCGTGAATTCGATGAAGCAATTACATTATTGAAGCAAGAAAGATAAATTGTCATCCCACAACATATTATAGTTGTGGGATTTTTTTATCCCCCATTGACCGATTGGTCAGTGAAGCATATAGTTAAAGTAATAATTGGAATACAAGGGAGGTTTCATGTATGAATGCAATTGAATTGAATCACTTAACCAAACGTTACGGAAAAGCACGCGGTATAGAAGACGTCACGTTCCAAGTCGCACAAGGGGAGATTTTTGGATTCATTGGACCTAATGGAGCAGGTAAGAGTACCACAATCCGTACATTACTTAACTTTTTATATCCAACAAGTGGTACTGCAAAAATCTTGGGAAAAGATGTGGTGACAGAAGCGAAAAATCTCCGTCAACACATTGGATATTTACCTTCTGAAGTTCATTATTATGACGATATGAAAGTGAGTGAATTGTTCCGTTTTTCTGCAGGCTTCTACCCAGGAGATTCATCAAAACATGCACTGGAGTTAGCTGAACGTCTTCAACTCGACACGAGCAGAAAAATTGAGGATTTGTCTTTTGGAAACAAGAAAAAAGTTGGTATCATTCAGGCGCTCATGCATGAACCACAGATTTTGATATTAGATGAACCGACTGCAGGCTTAGACCCACTTATGCAATCGATATTTTTTGAACTGCTAAGAGAGCTACAACAAAAAGGAACGACGATATTCTTTTCATCCCATTATCTAAGTGAAGTACAGAAATTATGCAACCGTGTGGCCATCATTAAAGACGGCCGAATGATTAAAATTGAAAATATGGAAGACTTGCATGCGAAGAAATTTAAAAAAGTCCATCTTCATTTTCAAAACAAATGGGATCAAAAGATACGCTTAGAAGGAGTTCTGCAAGAAAACGTAACGGATAATAGCTACGAATTTATTTATAATGGCCACACTCGGAATTTGTTGGAACAGCTGGTTAACATTCAATTTGATGATGTAACCATCGAAGAACCGTCGCTTGAAGAGATTTTCATGCATTATTACGAAAAAGAAGCGGGTGAGAATGATGGTCTTTAAGAGAGAATGGAAGCGAGCACAAAAAGCGTTATGGATTTGGACATTGGCGCTTGGAGGCATGACTTTTTTAATCATGAGCGTCTATCCGCAATTTGCAGAAAATAAAGAGCAACTTCAGGAGTTGATGAAATTGTATCCCGAAGCCATGCTTAAAGCGTTTAATATTGATCAACTAGGCTTCGATAGTGCACTCGGTTTTTATGCTATTGAAGGATATTTATTCGTTACACTGTTTGGCAGTATTTATGCTGCAATGTTAGCTGGAGGCATGTTGGTGAAAGAAGAAAGTGATCGTACCATTGAATTTTTATTATCAAAGCCGATTTCAAGAGTTCAAGTGGTTGTTCAGAAAGCTGCGGCCGTTGCGTTGGTTCTAGTGGTCTTTAATACCGTACTTTCTGTGATTAACTATTTGGGATTCCAGGTTGCCGGTGACGACCATATCGATATGGTGACATTCACACTGATTTCCTTGGCTCCCTTATTATTGCATTTAACTTTTGCAGCCTTAGCTTTTGGACTATCTGCATTTTTCCGTAAGCAACGTCTTGTAACATCAATTTCGCTAGCCATTGTGTTATTCAGCTATTTTGTTAGTATTGTCGCGAGTATTTCCGATAAACTATCCAAGCTGAAATGGATTACCCCGTTTGAATATGTAAATTCGGCTTATATAATAGAGCAGGCATCAATTAAGCCCGTGTATTTAATTATCATGATTATGATTATGGTTATATCTGTAACGGCAGCTATTATGAAGTATATGAAAAAGGACTTGGTTATTTAATGGATATAGAAAAAAATGAACGGATATTCCAAGTTGCTAAAGAGCTATTTGCTACACTTGGTTATCACCAGACATCCGCGAATTTAATTGCAGAAACAGCTGACGTTTCGAAAGCACTTATTTTTCACCATTTTCAATCCAAGAAAAATTTGTATTTGACCATTATCAATGATTCCATCGATGTTTTGATGAATGCGTTTGAGAAGGAATGGCATCCTCAAGATTCTGAAGATTTCTTTGAACAATTGAAGTACTTTGTAAAGATGAAATTAAACGTGGCAGTATCATGCCCGTTGGAAAATCAATTGTTAATGCAAGCTTTTATAACGCCACCTAAAGAAATCATGAAAGAATTAGAACAACTATTTATGGAAAAGTCGAAACCAATGATCGCTTTAAATGACGACTATATTTATCAACTCTTAACCCCAAAGTCTTTACGTGATGACGTTGAACTGAATCAGGCAAAACGGTTAATCCGCACAGTTTTTGAAGGATTCTCCCAGCGGATAATAAATGAATATACAGGGAAGTTCGAAAATCTAGTGGATGAAACCGACAAAATTCTCTCGGAGATGGATGCAATAATCGACATATTGAAGTATGGAGTATGTACGCG
The DNA here is from genome assembly GCF_027563315.1 of Paenisporosarcina quisquiliarum. Lineage (GTDB taxonomy): Bacteria > Bacillota > Bacilli > Bacillales_A > Planococcaceae > Paenisporosarcina > Paenisporosarcina quisquiliarum. The sequence goes on along the minus strand of NZ_JAMKBJ010000004.1, from coordinate 116,027 downwards.
TGCATTAGATTAGCTTTGACATGTGGAAGAGAACAGGAGTGGTGAAAATGATTGAGCTGGATCATGTTGTATATTTCAGTAAGCAAACCCCGGAAGAGCATGTTCGAAAAAGCGAAGGTACTTCAATCGGTGGGCGGCACAAAAATTGGGGAACGGTAAATGCGTTAACCTATACGAAAAATAGTTATGTCGAATATCTATCAGTGGAACATATGGACATTGCCAAACAGGCGAATCATCCACTAACGAATCTTTTGTTGCATGATTTAGAGAATGGCGAAGGATGGGGAACTATTTGTTTTCGCACGGCAGATATTGTGGGGTTGAATAATAGGTTGAAGGAAGAAGAAGGATGGACCACCTCTGGAGTATTGAATGCGGAACGTGAGACATCAACAGGATTTATCCGAAAATGGAAAATGCTTTTCATCGACCAGGAAGTTTCCGACAAATTGCCATTGCCATTCTTCATTGAATGGGATGAACCATTTGAGGATCGAATGAACAGTTTAAGGGCAGACGGAACTCTGAAAGAGTACAATGAGCAACTTCAAATCACACGTTGTGAATTTGCTGTGGAAAATCCCGAACATCATAGCAAAATGTGGGCAAGTCTTTTTTCCACAGACCGAGTAGAGAATACCATCATTTTACCCAACACCGAGTTGGTTTTCCTGAAAACCACTCAAGACAAGGAACGTCTATCACACGTTGAAATCAATTGAAAAACTTCGAAACACATGCTGATAGAGCATGTGGCAGATTGTAAATAATATAATGATTGAATATAACTGCATACTATTGTAAAAGTACCAATACAAGAAAATGTTGATATCCATTGCGGTGGACGCCGTCGCCTCCATTCCAATCAACAGAACGCGCTTCTGTATATGTTTCTCTTAAAATTATTTAAGGAGGAAAGTGGTCGGCTGTTTCTGAAGACTCCTGCGGAAAAACGGAACAAGCTAGACCCCGCAGGATTTGCTGTCATAGACAGCAAAGCTGAGGAGGCTAGCGTTTCGTCCGCGGAAAGCGAAAGAAATAGCCGACCACCTTTTTTGTGAATGGGTGCAATAAGTAAGAACACGAATTTTTATACTTTTATATTAATCAATATTCTTTTGTCCTAGTCTGACACATGCTAACGAAGCATGTGTTTTTTTCGTTTTCTATGATTCTTCGAGAATAGAAGTAAATAGATTGACATTTTATTCTAACATTGTTTTAATTTTATTTGTATTCAGAAAATTTAAATAAAGCAAAGGGGTGTTTCTAATGGTAGTAGCAACAAAGCGAAATTCGAAGAAAATTGAGCGCAAAGCATTACCCGATTTTGAAAAAATTGAAGAGTCTCCCGGTTTCCGCAATCTATTAAAAAAGAAAAAAGCATTTTTAATTCCTAGTACTCTGTTATTTTTAGGTCTTTATATTTTATTTCCTATTATTATTTCGTATACAAATGTTTTGAATGCATCATTTATCGGTGATATCTCCTGGAGTTGGGTATATGCCCTTGGACTATTCATCATGACATGGACTCTTGTAACCATTTACATGAAAAAATCAGCTGAATTTGATCGTATGGCTCATGAGACACTTAAAGAATTTAATTACGAGGAGGAGGATAACCAATGAATCCAATCGTAGTTATCTTATTTTTAATTATTGTAGGTTTGACGCTTGTCGTTACATACTTTGCTGCCAAGAAAACGAATACGGCCAGTGAATTCTATACAGCTGGTGGAGGACTAACCGGTTGGCAGAACGGACTTGCAATTGCAGGAGATTATTTATCCGCGGCATCCTTTTTAGGAATCGCAGGGGCAATTGCGTTATATGGTTTTGATGGATTCCTTTTCTCTATCGGTTACTTGGTTGCTTATTTAGTCGTTCTTTTTATCGTTGCAGAACCTTTGCGTAATCTTGGAAAGTATACGCTTGCTGATATGATCAATTCAAGATTCAATGCAAAAAAGGTGCGTGCTGGGGCTGCAATCAGTTCCATTACAATCGTCATTTTCTATATGATTGCCCAGTTGGTGGGGGCGGGAGCGCTTATTCAATTGCTTTTTGATATTCCATATTGGATTGCCGTATTACTTGTAGGAATTATGATGACGGTTTACGTATTATTTGGAGGTATGACAGCGACAAGTTGGGTACAGATTATTAAAGCAGTCCTGCTTATGGCTGGTACAATCATCATTTCGTTCCTTGTATTGAAGGAATTCAACTTCAATATTTTTGAAATGTTTACATCTATGAAAACGGCAACTCCTCATGGTGCAGATTACTTGAATCCAGGCGTTAAGTACAAAATGCCTTTGGATACGATTTCCTTAATGATTGCACTCGTTCTTGGAACAGCGGGTTTGCCACATATCCTGATGAGGTTCTTTACAGTCCGTGATGCTAAAACAGCTCGCAGTTCAGTTATGTGGGCGACTTGGATTGTCGGAATCTTCTATGTCATGACGATCTTCTTAGGATTTGGTGCAGCTGCTTTCGTAGGACAAGATTTAATCGTCTCAACCAATGCAGCCGGCAATATGGCGGCACCTCTTTTAGCACAGGTATTAGGCGGAGATTTTCTAATGTCCTTTGTATCAGCGGTTGCTTTCGCCACCATTTTGGCAGTAGTTGCGGGACTAGTATTATCAGGTGCCTCGGCATTTGCCCATGACATTTATGGGCAAATTATTAAAAAAGGGAACGTGACAGACAGAGAGCAGATGTTGGCAGCGCGATATGCTTCCGTTGGTGTAGCTGTATTTTCCATTATTTTGGCATTATTCGCTCAAAGTTTGAATGTGGCGTTCCTTGTATCACTCGCATTCTGTATTGCTGCCAGTGCCAATTTACCGGTAATCGTCTATACGATTTTCTGGAAAAAATTCAATACTGCCGGTGCTATTTCTGCAATGGCGACGGGTTTGATTTCTGCTTTAGTACTTGTTTCAATCAGTCCAAGTGTGATGAATCCGGTTGAAGGTGCAGCCATCATTACAGGAAATCCGATTTTCCCACTGACCAATCCAGCACTTGTATCAGTACCACTTGGATTTATTGGTGGATGGCTCGGTACGCTTCTGACGAAAGAGTCGGACGTAAAGAAATTTGCAGAAGTAACAGTGAAAGCAAATACAGGTGGCTTCCGACAATTGTAAGAAGTTGTATCTAATCAAATGAGTATGATACGATAAACATACTTTAAGGAACGGAGGTTTTCCAGATGATTGACTACAAATTCCGATGGAACACTTTGCGATGAAACTAAATAAAGCAAAGAACTGCTACTGGGCAGGTTAATCGGGATAGGTCTATCCATTTTGAAAACCAATATACTTTTCAGAAAAAGAGAGCGACTCGTGTGCTCTCTTTTTCTGTCTAATATTTACGGTAGTAAAAGGATGATTTCGATTTTCTCTCAGTAGGACAATGAGGAGGAATTCATGAATGGAAGAATTAATGGAACGCGCCATTGTTGTTGGCGTTAATTTAAACAAAGACGAACATTTTGAATATGGCTTGGAAGAACTACACAACTTAGCGGAAGCATTAAATGTGGAAGTGGTTGGGGAAGTAACGCAAAACTTGGATCGTGTTAACCCTGCGCACTATGTTGGAAAAGGTAAAATCGATGAAATCAAAGCTTTCTTCGATGAAGCGGATGCGAATCTCGTCATTTTCAATGATGAATTATCCCCTTCTCAAATCCGTAACTTGGAAGCGGCTCTGGAATGTAAGGTTATCGACCGTACCATGTTGATTTTGGATATTTTTGCTCGACGGGCTAAATCAAGAGAAGCTCAAATGCAAGTGGAATTGGCACAGCTTCAATACATGCTTCCTCGTTTAGTGGGACTGCGCGCATCTCTTGGTCGTCAAGGTGGCGGCACCGGTGGAGGCTTTAAAAACCGTGGTGCTGGGGAAACAAAACTTGAGCTCGACAGACGTAAAATCGAAGACCAGATTGCCAAGCTTCGTCGTGACCTGGAGCAGGTAAAAGACCAGCGCGAAACGCAAAGAAAACAACGGAAGAAAAATGAAGTACCTGTAGTATCGATTGTAGGCTATACAAATGCTGGGAAATCGACCATCATGAATCGCCTGCTTGCAAAGACAGGGCTAATCGATGACAAACAAGTTTTTGAAAAAGACATGTTATTTGCAACGCTTGAAACTTCAGTCCGTCAAATTCGTTTGCCTGATCAAAAAGAATTTCTGCTTACGGATACGGTTGGATTTGTCAGCAAGTTGCCAACGCATTTAGTAAAAGCATTCCGTTCTACGTTGGAAGAAGCGAGAGAAGCTGATTTGCTTCTTCATGTAGTCGATGTGTCCAATGACGAGTACCGTTACATGATGGACGTTACGAATGAAACGTTGCAGGCAGTTGGAGTTGAAAACGTTCCGACCGTCGAGGTATACAACAAGTCTGATTTAGCCGGAGTCAATTATCCACATGTGAGTGGCAATAATATTTGGATTTCTGCCAAAGAAGATGCAGGCCTGGATGAATTGATTGAGCTGATTCGCACACATATTTTTGCCGACTATAAGATGTGTCGAATGCTCATTCCGTATGACCGGGGAGATGTCGTGTCTTATTTGAACGAACAAGCCTCTGTACAAGGGTCTGAGTATGAAGAAGAAGGTACATTATTAAAAGTGGAACTAAAACAGGCCGATTATGAACGGTACCATGATTTTGTTCTCGATAAGTAAAAAAACGCATTCCCGATTTTTCGGGAATGCGTTTTTGTTTGTATTTAACTCATTGATATTGAATATTGTGCAGTCTAGCAAACAGTCCATCAGCTTCCACTAAATCTGAGTATGAACCTTCTTCAGCAATTCCTTCTTTCGTTACGACAAGTACACGATCTGCATCACGTATGGTTGCAAAACGATGGGCAATAATAAGCGTTGTGCGATTCTCGGCCAATTCGCTTAAAGCTGACTGGATGATTTTTTCCGTCTCTGTATCTAGAGCTGAAGTGGCTTCGTCCAGTATTAAAATCGGTGGATTTTTCAGGAACATACGAGCAATGGCTAAACGCTGTTTCTGCCCACCTGATAATTTCAGGCCGCGTTCACCGATTTGAGTTTCATATCCATCAGGCAACTCGGAAATAAATTCTTCTAAATGCGCTTTTTTAGCAGCATCCATTATTTCTTCATCAGTGGCGTCTTTTTTTCCATATGCAATGTTTTCCCGGACCGTTCCCGTAAATAAGAACACGTCTTGCTGAACAATCCCAATTTGTGCGCGCAATGATTGCTTGGTCATATCTCGAATATCAAGACCATCGATTGTGATGGCACCTTCCGTGACATCGTAAAAACGTGGGATTAATGAACAAATCGTCGTTTTCCCTGCACCGGAAGGACCTACGAACGCTACGGTTTCTCCCGCGTTTACTGTGAGATTAATATCTGACAGTACTTCTTGATGTTGATCGTAATTAAAATGGACATTGTTAAATGAAATATTGCCATGCAAATGTTCCACTTGCTTAGCATCTGGACGATCTTTAATTTCAGGGTCTTGTTCGATTAAATCAAGGAAACGTCTAAAACCAGCCATTCCTTTTGGATAGAGCTCAAGTAATGCACTGATTTTGTCCACTGGTTTAATAAGTACATTAATGAATAGAACAAAGCTGACAAGCTCTCCATAGGATAACTTTCCATTGACTGTGAACCATGCGCCAACAACCAAAACGACCAAAGTCATAAGGCGCGTCATCATGTAAATGCTGGAATGTGTACCAGCCATTACTTTGTAAGCGACAAGTTTAGCTAGTCTAAATTGCCCATTATCATGCTTGAAGCGATTGATTTCAAACTCTTCATTTGTGAAAGATTGAACCACACGAACGCCTGAAACACTGTCTTCCACACGTCCATTGACATCAGCAATTTTTATGTACATGTTCTTCCATGCCTGATTCATTTTGATATTGCTGAAAGTGACTAGGATAATCAAAAATGGAATCATAATAATCGCAATGATTGCAAGCTCAGGATTGATGTTGTACATAATGAAAAATGCACCGATAAACGTCATGATGGCGATAAAGAAATCTTCCGGACCATGATGGGCCAGTTCGCCAATATCGAATAAATCATTGGTGATCCGACTCATAACATGACCCGTTTTGGTATTGTCAAAAAAGCGGAAGGATTGGCGTTGTACGTGGGTGAACAGCTGTTCACGCATGTCCGTTTCAATGTTGATGCCAAGCTTGTGTCCTAAATAACTGACGATAAATTGCAACAGGGTACTAATTAAATAGACGGCAAGCAGGAGTACACTGACGGTGACAATCTGATCCCATTCCCCCGTCGGTAATAATTCGTCGATAAACCACTGGACAGCAAGTGGAAATGCAAGCTCCAAAATGGCTACAATAATGGCGCTGGTGAAATCAATTATAAACAGACGTTTATGGGGTCGATAGTAAGCAAAAAATTTCTGAATCATATAAGTTCTCCTTGTATTCTTAGTACTGGAAATTATAACGGAAAAAGGTCCTAAAGACGAAAGAAAACTTCTGAATGCGAAGGAAATCAAAGTATTTCAAGTTCCGAATGTTTTTTGACAATTAAAAGAGTGCAAGTTAGAATGTAAAAGTTGTCTTTTACTGATAAGTCAATCGGTCCTTTATTATCAGTATATTGTGCACATTTATCTTTCGAAAAAGGTATGTGTATATATTAAATTCAAGAAGAAAGAAGGGAAAAGAATGGCGACAAAACAAGAAATCGTCCAGTCGGTTCCTCAAAAAGGATTCTTTGGACATCCAAAAGGCTTATTAAGCTTATTCTTTACAGAGTTTTGGGAGCGCTTTAGTTACTACGGAATGCGCGCAATCCTGCTCTACTATATGTACTATGAACTAAATCAAGGTGGACTTGGTTTAGAAAGATCGACTGCTAACTCAATCATGGCGGTATACGGATCACTTGTATACATGTCAGGAATTATCGGTGGATGGATTGCTGACCGACTATTCGGTACAACCAAAACCGTATTCTACGGTGGGGTAGCCATCATGCTAGGACATGCTGTATTGGCATTGCCAGGCGGAGTCACTACGCTATTCGTTTCAATGGCCTTGATTATTATTGGTACAGGTTTATTGAAACCGAATATCTCAAGCATCGTTGGAGATTTGTATGCAGATAACGACGTTCGTCGTGACTCTGGATTCAGTATTTTCTACATGGGTATCAATATGGGTGCCTTCCTTGCACCATTAGTTGTAGGTACTGTCGGAATGGACTATAGCTTCCATTTAGGATTTGGACTTGCAGCAATCGGTATGTTCCTAGGGTTAGTTGTATTTGTTATTACGAAAAAGAAATACCTTGGACTTGCAGGGTCGTATGTTCCAAACCCAATGTCTAAAGATGAGCGTAAAACTGTATTCACGCGTATTGCGATTGGATTAGTTGCTGTCTTGCTTATTGGTTATATCTTGATTACTAACGGAATCATGACAATCGATGTCTTTACGATGATCGTTTCAATCTTGGGTATCGTTATTCCTACGATTTTCTTCATCGTTATGTATCGTAGTTCAAAAACGAATGCAGATGAAAAATCTCGTGTTATTGCGTACATTCCATTGTTCATCTCTGCGATGGTCTTCTGGGCAATTGCAGAACAAGGGTCAATCATCCTTGCACAATACGCAGATGAGCGTACTGACTTAATGCTTGGATCATGGGAAATTAACCCAGCATGGTTCCAATCATTAAATCCATTATTCATTATTGGGTTAGCCCCAATATTTGCATGGTTATGGGTACGTCTTGGAGTTAAACAACCGTCAACTCCTAAGAAATTTGCCCTTGGTTTATTCTTTGCGAGTATGTCATTCCTAATTATGATCATTCCGGCATACATGAACGGAACTGAAACACTTGTTAGCCCATGGTGGTTAGTATTGAGTTTCTTCCTAGTAGTACTTGGTGAATTACTTCTTTCACCAGTTGGATTATCAGCAACTACGAAACTTGCGCCAGCGGCATTTGCGGCTCAAACAATGAGCTTATGGTTCTTAACAAGTGCTTCTGCTCAAGCAATTAATGCGCAAGTTGTGAAATTCTACAATCCTGAAAGTGAGATCGTTTATTTCGGTGTCATCGGTGCCGTTGCGATGTTAATCGGTTTAGCGATGTACATTCTTTCACCAAAAATTGAGAAGTTCATGCGTGGCATACGTTAATAAAACAGAAATCCTACCGATAACTTGTCGGTAGGATTTTTTTATGGACTTGTAATAGAGATAACAATTCCATTATCTAAAAATTACTTTCAAAATCACATTGAAGAATACTGTCAGCCATTTTAGAATTCCCCTTTTTTCATTCTGCTGTCGCATTCGATATTGTCTGTCTTTTTTTAAAACAGGGTATTCTTTTTCCAAATCCTTCATTGAAATCACTCCTCAAAATACTTATTCAATAAAAGGGAAAAAATCCCTTTAACTCAAAAAAGATTTCCAATTGAAACCTTTTCAAGATACACTTATATAAGAAGAAAGAAAATTGAGGTAAAGGTGGCGACAACATGAAAAAGTGGATGACACTCATGGCTGCTGGCGCATTAGCGTTAAGCTTAGCAGCATGTAATTCTTCAGCAACTCCAACTTCCGATACGACAGAAGAAAATACAAGTGATTTATCACTGAAACAAGTATTCGAGAAGTCATTAGCACAATCTGAATCTATTGAAAGCCTTAGTGCAAATCTAGATATGGTTCAAAAAATTGAAGTTCCCGGGCAAGATGTAGCGATGGATACCACTTCAAAAATGACAATGGATTTAATTGTGGAACCTTTGAGCATGCATCAAAAAGGGACTACATCGACAAAGATTCCAGGTGAAGAGTCTTCAGGTCAGCCTCAGGAGATTGAAATGGAAAGCTACATGACGGAAGATGGATTCTTTACGCACGATAATATGTCACAGCAATGGATGAAGTTGTCGGCGGATATGTACGAGCAAATGATGGCCGTCTCACAAAAACAAGCAGACCCGTCACAACAACTGAAAGACTTAGAAACGTTTATGGACGAATTTACATTTGAGCAAAATGAAAAGGAATATATCTTAAATTTGTCTGCGTCCGGTGAGAAGTTTAATAAATTGATTCAAAAACAATTAGCAGAAACCATGCCGGAACTGGGTTCAGATCAACAGGAAATGTTGAAAGAATTAAAAATTAAAAAAGTGGATTACGAAATTTTCATTGATAAAGAAACATTCAATACAACAGCATTAAATATGGTGATGGATATGTCGATGGCGGTAGATGGGGAAGAAATGAACCTATACCAAGACATGAAATCTACTTTTAGTAATTACAATGGTCTTAAAAAGATTGTTGTACCCCAAGAAGTACTGGATAACGCACAAGAAATGTAAAAAAACAGCCTTCCCAATTTATCGGGAAGGCTGTTTTTTCATATAGAGTATATAGGTTTAGTTAATTAATAAGTAAATCCGGCTGGTGTATTTTTAACCACCACTACCACTTTATGTTCATCAAGTTTTTCTTCTAATTGTTCGGCTTCCGGTTGACTAAAACCAAGCTCTTCAAATTGTGCTCGAAGTTCGTCTCCTTTTTTACGGAAAACATTTGCTAAGGATGTACCTAATCCCTGTTCAGCAACACCGACTGTATTTGCATCTGCCATATCAGCTACTTGATTTGTACGATGATTTTCATGAGTAAGTACGTAAATATCGTCCTCATGTACACCTTTGGCTTTAATCTCTTGAATTCCGCGAATTGCTTCATCATCTGTTAAATACTCTTTGTAGGTTACACTCATTTTAAAATCTCCTTTCAAATCGTTTATTCTGACTCACAATAGTACTTTACCACCCTCGGGCTAAATTAAACGAAATGAGCTGAATTTCAATCGAAAGTCTTAGACGACAGGTAGATTAATGGGAAAGGATTTATAAGAATATGATAAGATAACTTTTAATAAGGAGCGTGAATGATATGAAAAAATGGTTTTATCCTTTAGCGGTTGTCACGTTTATTGGCTTCATTGCTCTGTTTTTCAGTTTTACTCACAATGAAATGGTTGAATTCGATGAAGAAATAGCGGAAGCACTAATTGGAAACGAATTTATTCGATTCTTCCATTACTTTGGAGAACCGATTTGGATTGTCTCAGCAGCTGTTCTCTTGATTGTCTACCTTGCATTTAAAAGCCACAACTATCGCGGCATGTTATTTGTGCTATTTGCAGTAGGTGGAGGAAACATATTAAATCTCGCAATAAAAGAATGGGTTCAACGGGCTCGTCCTGATATTCCTCATCAATTGACCAGTTTCAGTTTTCCATCCAATCATGCCATGGTGGGGTTATTGTATATCTTTACATATGCGTATTTTTTAACGGAAAATCTGACTTCTGAAAAATGGCGGATTGTCATCTGGATCAGTGCCGTACTCTTTACTTTGCTGGTTGGTTTATCGCGGATTGCGGGTAATAATCATTATGGGACAGATGTAGTTGCCGGTTGGATGTGCGGCTATTCAATCTTCATACTGGCGGTAGTTTGGTATGAGTGGCGTAATCGTCACATGAAAAAAAGAGTGGCACAACCTGAATAAACGGAGTCTTACGTCAGATAAATGGCGTAAGACTCTTTTTGAAAGAGGTGGTACGAAGTGTTTACGATTCCGGATGAATTAGTTGAACTTGGACAAAAACGTATTAAAGGATACGACGTGCAAGGATTTGTACGTAGTCATGGGAGTATCTCGCCAAAGTTACTGTTGATTGGTGAAGCGCCGGGTGAGAATGAAATAGAAACTGGCATTCCTTTTATCGGACGGGCGGGTGATGAGCTCATGAAGTCGTTGAAAAGTATCGGTTTTTCTCGTGATGATGTCTATATGACCAGCCCTGTCAGAAGTCGACCGTACAAATGGGGCACAAAAAAAGAACGGGATGGAACGATCGTGAAACGAACATACAACCGTGCGCCAAAGCCGGCCGAGATTCTGGCTCATGCACCATTGTTGGATTATGAAATTCAACACTTGCAGCCACAATTGATTGTTACGCTGGGCACGATTGGTTTACAGAGATTACTGGGGAAGAAAGCGAAGGTAACTGAATTACATGGACAAAAACTAATCCAACCAATTCAATATTTAAATAAACTTGAGGATAAACAGTTTAGCTTAACATCAAAGACCTATATGATTGTTCCCACATTCCATCCAGCTTCCGTCTTTTACAGACCGTCTTTAAGAGAACAAGTGGAAGAGGACTGGCAAAAAATCGGTCAATATTTGAAGGAGTTAACCGTATGATTCTGGAGTATGCTCTAAAACATGCACTGTGAATCACGGAAATAATAGCCGACTACATGGAATTATGACTGCTACGCTTTTCTTGGGCTTGCGCTGGACTAACTTGAACTAGCCAAAAAATGGTTTTACAACGTGACCGTCGATAATTACAACGTCAACGTCCATAATTCCTACGTCAAGGCCAATATTTCCTACGTCAAACGCGATTTTTACAACCAAGAAATTTGTTTATAGCAATTTTACGTAGATGGTGATATTTTTCAGCTGAGAAAGTTAAGTTATACGTTATTATCAGATTTATTCTATTTTTTAATAAAGGAAGTTGCGTATAGGAAACTTATCTCATACAATTAACCCAACAGTTGTCAGAGAAAGTAGTTGAGCGTATGGAAGGGAATATATTATTTGCGTTGGCATTAACCGTGTTTGCGGGGTTGGCCACTGGAATTGGTAGTTTATTAGCTTTTGTGACCAAACGGACGAACACAAAATTTCTATCTTTAGCATTAGGCTTTTCAGCGGGTGTAATGATTTACGTTTCGATGATTGAGATCTTTGTAAAGGCAAAGGATGCACTGGTTAATGAACTTGGTTCATCACAGGGCTATTGGTTAACGGTCATTGGGTTTTTCAGCGGGATTTTACTGATCGCGTTAATTGATAAATTACTGCCAAAATCCACTAATCCGCATGAAGTAAAAGGTGTGGAAGAAATGGATATTAAGCCATCAGACGATGAATACACCAAACTGATGAGAATGGGCTTGTTTACTGCGCTTGCAATCGGTATTCATAATTTCCCGGAAGGAATTGCCACGTTTGTTTCCGCTATGCAAGATCCGAATTTGGGAATAGCGATTGCGGTTGCTGTAGCGATTCACAATGTTCCAGAGGGAATTGCAGTTGCGGTGCCTATATATTATGCTACAGGGAATCGTAAGAAAGCGTTCAAATGGTCGTTCTTGTCCGGTCTCGCAGAACCAGTAGGAGCGATTGTTGCCTTCCTGATTTTAATGCCGTTCTTAAATGACATCATGTTCGGTATGATTTTTGCAGCGGTAGCGGGCATCATGGTGTTTATTTCATTGGATGAGTTATTGCCGGCCGCACAAAAATACGACGAAGCACACCTGTCCATTTATGGGGTAGTTGGTGGAATGGCTGTAATGGCGTTAAGTTTACTATTGATTGCTTAAAATGGATTCAGTTAAGAGGGACGGAGCGAAGTGACACTAGTCATTTCGCTCTTTTTAGATTTAAGTTGTTTTCAGACGTCAATCCAGCTTTTTCCGACGTGGGACCCCAAATTTCAGACGTCGACCTCAGTTTTTCCGACGTGAATACTAAAAAGTCAGACTGAGACGCATAAGACACATCAATAAGTCTTAGATGTGCTTTTTATTTTTGAGAGTTGTAGAATTGGTTTTATAGAACTATACTGATGTGTAAAGACAGAAGATGACATGTGTCAAGACAAGGGGAGTTCAGATGACTACAGTAAGAGAAAAAGAGAATAAACCGATTTCCCGTAATAAATTATTAGGAATTGCCGGGCTTGGATGGATGTTCGATGCGATGGATGTTGGAATTTTATCTTTCGTTATCGTAGCCTTAGCCAATGAATGGGCTTTGACTCCAGGTCAAATGGGATGGATAGGTAGTGTTAACTCCATCGGAATGGCAGTAGGAGCACTTGTTTTTGGGATTTTCGCTGATCGTGTTGGGCGAAAACATATCTTTATCGTGACACTTGTTCTCTTTTCGGTGGCGAGCGGATTGTCCGCATTCTCAGCATCACTGGCCATCTTTTTGATTTTCCGGTTCTTTGTTGGAATGGGGTTAGGTGGGGAACTTCCTGTCGCATCCACGTTAGTATCTGAAAGTGTGGAAGCAAAAGAACGTGGTCGAGTTGTTGTATTGTTGGAAAGTTTTTGGGCAGCTGGATGGCTGATTGCCGCAATTATTTCTTATTTTGTTATTCCAGAGTATGGCTGGAGAGTCGCCTTAATCATTACTGCTTTACCAGCACTTTATGCAATTTACTTACGATTGAATTTACCGGACTCACCGCAATTTACCGCAAAACGAGTGCGGGAACGGACCTATGGACAAAACATTAAAGCAGTTTGGTCTAAAGCATATGCGAAACCAACATTGATGTTGTGGATTTTATGGTTTACTGTTGTGTTTTCATATTACGGAATGTTCCTATGGTTACCGAGTGTCATGGTAATGAAAGGATTTACGTTGATTAAAAGTTTTGAGTACGTACTGATCATGACATTTGCACAATTACCTGGATATTTCACGGCTGCTTGGTTGATTGAAAAAGCGGGCCGCAAATTTGTGTTGGTCACTTACTTACTTGGTACAGCAGCGAGCGCATATGTATTCGGTAATGCGGATACGACGATGCTACTGATTGTATCTGGCGCATTTTTGTCCTTCTTTAATTTAGGCGCATGGGGTGCATTGTACGCGTATACACCTGAACAATACCCGTCTGTCATTCGTGCAACAGGAGCAGGAATGGCTGCGGCTGTTGGTCGAATCGGCGGGATTTTAGGGCCATTATTGGTCGGGACGCTGGTAGCTAGGGGTTACGATATCGGTTGGGTGTTTAGCATATTCTGCATCGCTATCGTCATTGGTGTACTGGCAGTTGTGCTTTTAGGAAAAGAAACGAAACAGTTGGAACTTGAATAATAAGTCGGGAGGTTCTCTTTAGAAGAGAATCTCCTTTTTTTGTGGATTTTTTTGGAAGTGTACAGAAACCTTTTATCCTCGAGAACCGTATAACAGGTAAAAGGGGGAATCGGAATTGAGTATAAAAGAATTTAATATAAATATTAGTCCTGACGAGGCGATGAATAAAATTAATGAAGGTGTGATAAAGGGAACTATCTCGGGGAAACTCGTCGATTTCTATGAACGCTTCTCTGGAGAGCATCAAATCATGGTATTTGTCCTGGAAAAATTTTTTATGCGAACGAGTAATCGCTCATCAATGACGGTAACCATTGATAACTTCGGTGGCGTGACTAAAGTACATGCGGTAGCCTCTGGCAGTTCAGAAAGTCCATTCTTTAGATTTGATTGGGGAGCAGGCGACAGTTTTGCGAATAGTGTGGAAAATGCGCTGGCACAACACATTATTAGTTGATAGAATAAAGCTACCAAATATCTGTGATAAGGGAGAGTCGGCTATGTTCAAAAGAATTGACACCGTATTTTTGCCTGTACAGGATACAAATAGCTCAATCAAATGGTTTGAAGACAAGTGTGGATTTACCTTGAGATGGCACGATGAAGTTAATGGTTATGCTGCGATGGATATTGGAAATGGCGAAACAGCTTTTACGCTCGTGAGAAATCCGCAAATGGGTTCAAGTCAACCGAAAGAACATGAGTGGTTCAATCTTTATACCGAGGATATCCATGCTACACATCATTTCATGCTGGATGCAGGAGTCGATGCGACACCGGTTCAAACTGGAGGTAACGTGGAATTCTTTCAGTTTAAAGATTTAGATGGCAATACGATTGGAGTCTGTTCATTTGAAGAAGACGCAGCTTAATCATAGAAAAATCCTGATCGTGGGTTCGGGCGGAGCAGGGAAATCCACGTTATCACGTCAATTAGGTGAGAAATTGGGATTACCTGTTGTCCATTTAGATGCCATGTTTTGGCAACCTGGTTGGAAACCGTCGCCACGCCCTGAGTTTATGGAAAGAGTAGAGAAGGAATTAAGGAAACCCGAATGGATCATTGATGGGAATTATGATTCTACTATCGAATTGCGGGCAAAGTATGCAGATCTTATTATATTTCTTGATTTCTCGAATGTCCTTTGCCTCTATCGCGCATGTAAGCGTGCGTGGATGTATCGCGGAACAACTCGTCCGGATATGGGGAAGGATTGTCCGGAAAAAATAGATTGGGAGTTTGTAAGATGGATTTGGCGTTATCCTAAAGATGCACGACCAGAGATGTTATCAATGTTAGCCAAACTAGAAACAGACGTAGTTACATTAAAGTCACCTAAAGAAGTAGATCAATGGTTACAACAAATTTGGCACGTAGAAAAGAGTGAATCGTCCGCATAAGGACGATTCACTCTTTTTAGGAATTTTTCAATGTAGAGTAAACAACAAGACGATCTTCGTAATAGGAACCTTTTTTATTGTATTCACCTGTACATGTAATTAGGTTTAATCTACTGCCAGTGCTGAATCCGAAAATTTCTCTTAGGGGGGATTCATCAAAAGGGTAAATTTCAACTCTGTCCACAATGAAAACAAGTTCAGTACCATCTTCAGCATTAACGATAATTTCATCGCCTGTTTTTAATTTTCCGATGTCGTAAAATACAGCAGGTCCATTTTTCCCGTCAACATGTCCTGCGATAACGGAGTTTCCTGGTTGACCGGGCATATACCCATCTTTAAACCAGCCAGTCGATACAATATCATTCGGAACATCCATGTCCCCATCTTCAGTTAATCCAGCGGGACCAATAGGTGCATCCACTTTAATGGCTGGAATTTTGAGACGGGAAGGGACAATTCCCTGTCTTTCATCTTTTATGAGTTTGGAAGCAGTTAGTTGGCCATTGCTTAAAGTTAAGGCTGCTTTTGTAGAAGAAGAGGCTTCCTCACTGGAAGCCTCTTGTTTTTCTACTGCTGGCTCTGGGCTTGCTTCTTCCGCTTGGCAAGCAGTTAGAAGTAACGAAACACCCAGAACACCACTTAGTAATTTTTTCAAGCGATTACGCCTCGTTTGAGCGTCTGCGTAATGTGAATGCGCCACCTAAAGCTGCTGCTATTAAACCACCAAGTAGGAACCACTCATAAGGTAATCCATCTTGGTCCGCTGTGCCACCCATACCTGTTTTAGGCATTCCGTCTGGCATAGACTGTCCACTGAATTTATCAGGGAATTGATCAACGATTGTTTGTGATAAGCCTTTCGAAGGCATCAACATATGTGCGTAAGACTCACGTAGTGAAGCGTATGATGCTTCATAATCACCTGCAACGTATTGATCGAAGGCTGCCAGTAATTGATCTACGTGTTCTGTAAGACCGGCTTCAAGGTCTGCTGCTGGTAAACGATCTTCTGTTGCTGTTGCCAAGAAAGCCGCTTGTTCTACGATATAGCCATCCAATTCTTCCATAGCTTTATCTTTTCCGGCTTGATCGTCATTTGCTGTAGCAGTTACATAGTCAACGAAGTAGCCAATATGAGATTTCCAGATTTCTTCAAATGCTGCTCCGCCTTCTTCACCATAAACTGAAGCGACTGCTGCAGATAGATCGTCCGCATTTGCTAGCAGAGCTGCTGCAGAGGCATCAAAGTCAGGATCACCATCGACGCCATTTTGCATAGCCATTACCGCTAGCCCGGCATGTTCAGTAAATACTTGGTCAAGTGATGCGCGTAAATCTGCCGCAGGTGTTACGGCCATTGAATTTTCAAATTTGTCCGGGAACTGATCTGTAATTGCAGTTGATAGACCAGCTGCTACCATTGTCATATGTTTGATTGCTTCACGTTCATTCATATAAGAAGTTTCATAGTCTCCAGCGACATAGCTGTCAAATGCCCAAACTAGTTGTTCTACATGCATTTTTAATCCAGCTTCCAAGTCAGCTGCTTTCAAACGTCCTTCTGTTGCTGTTTCCAAGAAAGCTGCTTGTTCCACAATGTATTTATCTAAGTTTGCTACTGCCTGATCTTTTCCGGCTTGATCATTCGCTTTCGTAGCAGTTGCATAATCAACGAAGTAACCAATATGTGAACTCCAGATTGTTTTAAACTGTGCGCCTGCTTCTTCACCGTAAACGGAAGATACTGCTGCTGTTAAGTCATCTGTATTTTTACTTAGTGCTCCAGCTAATGCATCAAAGTCTTCCGTGCCATCCGCACCTTTTTTCAACGTTTCAACTGCAAGGAAAGCATGTTCAGTGAATAAATGACCTAAAGCTGAACGAAGTTCCGATGCTGGAGTCGATACGCTTGTATCTACATTACCTTCAGTAGCCTTTCCTTCATGATCGTTTGCGAAAGCTGCAGTTGGTACCAGTAAACTCATTGATAATGGAACAGCTAATAGTGTGCGTTTTTTCATTTTAAATTCTCTCCTTTTTCTTTGGGTTTTGTTTTGGTTTCGAATAGCTAACGAAAGCAGTTTTGATTTGGATCACTTTTTATTTAAATATTTTTAAAATTAGTTTTTTACGAGGCAGAAACTGATGAGGAGGAGGAAAGGTTTAGTTGCCCCAATGAACGAGGAAGTCTCTCCAAATACACAAAAAAAGCAAAAAAAAAATTGAGCAGGTCCGAAAACCCACTCAATTAGCGTTTATTTGAAATTAGAAGCCATCAATACATTGCCCAATGGTGTTTCACTTTCTGCATTCGGTTCATGAGAGACGGCAACTTGCGTCCAGTCTCGATCCATTCCTTTAGGTAGCGTGAAAACAACTGCTCCTTCTTGTGAATCAGACTTGAATGTGCCTGCTCGTTTAGGACCTTCTTCATCTATTAACCATACTTGGTACACTTCGTCATTGGATAGTTCCGGTAGTGAGCTCGCTTGGACAACCACTCGTGTTTCATCTCCATGTTTTACAATAGAAGCCGTTCCGGACGCATTCCCTTCAACTGGGGTTAAGTTCACATAAGCAAGTAGTTGATCAACTGCTTCACCTTGGGCTACTAGATCTTCCTGTTGATTCTTCACGAGTGAAGCCAAGAAAATATTAGTTCCCAGTGATAGCATCAAAGCAGCGGCTACTGCAGGGAACCATGATAGAACACGATTCTTTTTCATTGGTGAATCAATGTCTCTAACAGGAAGTACGGGTACAGGGCCAACATTTGCTACTGGTTCTTTTGAAGTTTCTTCTTCAAAGACAGCACTTAAAATACGCTCTTTCATGCCTTCGGGGGGATTGGTTGTAGCCGAAACATACGGTAAATCTTCCGTTAACGCTTGCCACTCAGCCAGTTCCACTTGGCAATCTTCACAACTAGCAAGATGCTTTTCGAAAGCATGCTTTTCAACTTCACTTAATTGTTCATTAAAATAGTCAACGAGTTGATTACACATCTGACGGTCCATTTGGTGACATCCCCCTTTCTGATTCTAAATGTTTTCGTAAGTGCTGTAGTGCTAATCGAATACGGCTCTTCACTGTTCCAAGCGGTATGCCGAGTTTTGTTGAAATGGATTCCTGTGACAAACCGTGGAAATAGAAAAGCTCCACAATTGAACGCTGATCGTCTTTTAAGCGATCGATGGCTTTTCGCAAAACTGTACCTTTTTCTTTCCATTCCAGCATTTGTTCAGGAAGTTCATCAATTGATGCTTTCATTTGCTCGGCATCTTTATCGAGCAAGCCGACTTCTTGTTGTTTGCCTTTTTTGCGCAACGCATCTAGTGAAGTGTTGCGCGTCATGGTCAAGAGCCAGGAAGAAAACTTTCCTTTGTCTTCGGTATAGGGTGCGTGATCTTTCCACAACTTTATAAATACTTCTTGTACAGTATCTTCAGCCAATTGCGCATTTTGAGTCATGCGATACGCAAAGGAATAAACGAGCCGTTCGTAACGATCATACAATTCTTCAAGGGCTGATTGGTCTTTTGACCTTAGCCGATCATACAACTGCGCATCAGTGAAATTATCCATTTTTACCCCCCTCTGTACAAACATTCTATTTATATCATACAGAAGGTCGAAAGTGTGCACAACTTCCTCTCATTTGGTAAACGAAAGGCAACCGTAAAAAGTTCACTTTAAAACAGAAAAAATTGGAAAACCAAAATGGTTTTCCAATTTTTAAGTTTAAGTTGATTGATTAAGGGTATTGAATAAGTTTTCTGTAACCTTAGCAAAGGGTTTGATGCCTTCTTCAGTCATTGTAAAACGAACTTCATTCACAGAGCCTTTCTCAACTTTAGAAACTACGATTGGTGGGTAAGAATCTTTGCGAACAACTGCAGGAGATGTCTTCTTGTCGAGATCAGATGGTTCAAAAGGGATCGATTTAGCTGCAACCAGCTGTTCTAGCTGTAAATGATTCTTAAAATGATATTGAAATTTATTTAATAACGCTTGGTTGTAAGATTCTACTAAGAAAAAAGAAAGGAGCGTGTAGGCAACTCCGCCAATCAGAACCCACATATTATCTTGATAGAAATAGAGGAAAACAGCAGGAATGAGAATTAAAAGCGACATTATTAGAATGGCTGTGGATCTATAAAAATACACACGATGTTGCATGGCGGTTATTTCTTCTGTATACGCCACTTTCCATGAAGGTAAATCTACTATTTGAAAACGGTTTAAATCTTCCTCAATTTGGACATTGTATATTTGAGAGAGTTCATAATCTGCGGTGGTAGTATCGTATTCATACTGGACATCCAAACTGTCATCTTTCCATCCCAAAAAGAAAGGAATTTCTTTTAACGTTAGATTTGTGTGCATAAGCAATCCTCCTAAATGATGATTCTAATTTCTGAATATTCGTTCCTTTAATAGTGAAAGTGTGATTCAAAAGATTTACAATCCTATATACCCCAAAATTGATAAGATAGTCTATTTTAATTGAGGAGAGTGAAGGTATGGCAAAGAAAACGAAAAATTTTTCAAGACGTGACTTTTTAAAAACTTCGGGTGTGGCAACGGGAGCGTTGATTGGAGGAAGTCTCCTTGGTGGATTGATAGGGTATAATGCTAACAATTCAAAGACATCACCAACGGAAACGAAATCAGGCGAACATAAACAAGAAGCCGCGTTAAACAAAGGCCGTATGTTTTTTACAAACGATCGGGAGTTTCAAATATTGGCCAATGCAACGGAACGCATCTTTCCGAAGGACGATTTAGGTCCAGGCGCCATCGATCTTGGAGTCCCTTATTTTATCGATAATCAATTGGCAGGACAGTATGGTAGTAACTCGAAAGAATATATGCAGGGACCTTTTGCGTCAGGGGCGCCTACACAAGGGTACCAAAGTAATTTAACGCGTGCAGAGATTTTCAAGCAAGCCGTAGCGAAACTAGAGAGTGAGGCTCAAACTCGCTTCAAAAATGGATTTTCAAAAATAGAAGCAGAGCAAATGGATGAAATATTAACTGCATTCCAAAAAGATGAAGTACCTATGAAGGGTGTCTCTTCAGCCTTTTTCTTCCGACTATTAAGAGCTGCGACTCTGGAAGGTGCTTATGCGGATCCGATTTACAATGGCAATAATAATATGGATGGTTGGAGAATGAAAGGATTCCCTGGTCATCAAGCAGCATACATCAATGTTATTGAAAGTGATGAATTCCAAAAAATCGAGCCAAAATCAATTGGTAGTATGCACTAGAAAAAGGGGGAATCTAAATGGTGAAAACTTTACCAAAAGTTGATGTTGTAACGGTAGGGGTAGGATGGACAGGCGGTATTATTGCGGCAGAATGTACGAAAGCAGGCTTGAAAGTAGTGGGGCTAGAGCGTGGTCAAGAACGTGGAACTGAAGATTTTTCCATGGTGCATGACGAATATCGCTACGCCATTCGCTATGAATTGATGCAAAATCTATCCAAAGAAACCATCACATTCAGAAATAATCGAAAGATGCCAGCGTTACCGATGCGGCAGATGGGGTCCTTCTTACTCGGTGAAGGATTGGGTGGTTCAGGTACACACTGGAATGGACAAACTTGGAGATTCCTACCTTACGACTTCCAAATTAAAACAATGACAGAGAAAAAATATGGACCTAATAAATTATCCAATGATTATATTTTGCAAGACTGGGGACTTACCTATGATCAGCTAGAACCCTATTTCGATAAATTTGAGAAAACGGCAGGGATTTCAGGGGAAAATAACAATCCTCATTGGGGGGAAAGATCGTCTGACTATCCGACCCCGCCGATGAAAAAAACGCATATCTTGAAGAAGTTTGAATCAGCAGCAACTAAACTGGGCTACCATCCATTTATGATGCCTTCAGCGAATTTATCTGAGCCTTACACGAATCCAGATGGTGCCCAAATCAATGCATGTCAATATTGCGGCTTCTGCGAACGATTTGGCTGTGAGTATGGAGCGAAGACTTCACCGGAAGTTACGGTTGTTCCGACAGCAAGAAAAACTGGCAAATTCGATGTTCGTTTCCACGCCAACGTAGTTGAAGTCTTAAAGAGTGGAAACAAAGTGACAGGAGTTCGATATGTAGATACGTTGACTGGGGAAGAATTCATTCAGCCAGCGGAGGTAGTCGTATTAACAAGTTATGTGTTCAATAATACGAAGTTATTAATGGTATCCAAAATCGGCGAGCAATATAATCCCGATACTGGAAAAGGGACACTTGGCCGGAATTATTGTTATCAAATCCTTCCAGGAGCTACTGGATTCTTCGATGATCAATACAATACGTTCATGGGAGCTGGGGCATTAGGGATGGCGATTGATGATTTTAATGGTGATAGTTTCGATCATAGTAATCTGGACTTCATTCATGGCGGAAATATTTCCATCACACAAACAGGTTCCAGACCTATTGCCTCAAACGTAGCTCTACCTGACACTCCAACTTGGGGAGCAGAATTTAAAAAGCAATCAATCCATAATTTCACAAGAACCTTATCAGTGGGTGCTCAAGGGGCATCTATTTCACACAAAGAGAATTACTTGTCCCTAGATGGCACGTATAAAGATGCGTATGGTGTACCTTTATTGCAGCTTACGTACAACTTCACTAAGCAAGATATCGCGTTGCACAAATTCATTAGTGAAAAATCAGGAGAGATCATGAAGGAAATGGGCGCGAAAACAGTAGTTAATCGAGGTGCCATTGATCAATACGATATTGTCCCTTATCAAACGACGCATAACACGGGTGGTACGGTCATGAGTTTAACTCCTGAAGAAGGGGTAGTGAATAACTATCTGCAACATTGGGATGCCGAAAATCTATTTGTCGTCGGGGCAGGAAACTTTGCCCACAATGGTGGCTACAACCCAACAGGAACAGTCGGTGCTCTCGCGTACCGTGCCGCAGAAGGTGTCATCAAATACAGTAAAACGAGTGGATCACTCGTATAAAAAAGGAGGAATACCAATGGGTGGATTAGGATCAATAGGTGTACCAGGATTAATTATCATTCTTGTCATTGTACTCATCGTATTCGGACCAAAGAAATTACCTGAAATCGGTTCGGCAGTAGGGAAGACATTTTCGGAATTCAAAAAGTCGACCAGAGGTTTAATGGATGACGACGAACCAGTGAAAAAAGAAGAAAAGAAATCAGAAATCGTATAGAAGGTGTAATTTATGGACCCATACGAACATCACAACAAGAAAATAATCAGTCCACTGGACAAAAAATTGGAGGAAGAAGTAGGGGCGACAACTGAAATGATTGATACTGATGTAACTCCTGTCGGCGATGAAGGTACACTGGTAGATCATTTATCGGATTTGCGAAAACAAGTCATAAAAAGTGTTGCCGTTTTCCTATTTTTCTTCATTGTTGTCTTTTCCACGATTAATATGTGGTTCCCATACGTTACGAGAGGTAACGAGCTGATTGTACTCGGACCACTTGAAGTTGTAAAATTCTATATGTCCATTTCCAGTACACTTTCACTTGGTTTCTCATTGCCATTTATATTTCATTTTATATGGCAGTTTGTAAAACCAGGTCTGAACCATAATGAGAGCCGCTTTATCGGGTTGTATTCCCCGTTAATGCTGTTGCTTTTTCTAATGGGAATTGCATTCGGTTACTTTGTGGTGAATCCATTGAGTTATCAATTTTTAATTAACATCGGTGAAGTGAACTTCGAAGTAATGGTATCGGCAAGTGAATACATCCACTTCCTGCTCATGACAACAGTTCCACTCGGTTTTTTATTCGAGTTGCCGATCATCGCCATGTTCCTGTCTACGATTGGCATTTTGACTTCGGAAAATATGAAAAACGTCCGAAAATGGTCGTATATCATTTTGGGCGTTGTGTCGGCACTTATGACCCCACCTGACTTTGTTAGTCAACTGTTGGTGCTCATTCCGATGATCTTGCTATATGAAATCAGTATTTTGGTTGTCACGAAACTGGAACGCAAACAACTTTTAGCCATCTCCCAAGAGTAGGGAGATGGTTTTTTGTTTGAAGAGTATAAAAATTTCGGAAAAAAGGATGACATCCCACGTTGCATTGTGTAATATCTACTATTAAAACGATAGGGAGATATTGTAAGATGAAATTTAAAATGTTTCTGAATCCTCAAGATTTTGAGGACAAAGCTAAGCCGTTTTTAACGGAAAATGAAGATGTATATAGTTTGTTTTACGGAGTGTTGCAAGGAATCAAAGCTGGGCGTTATGAAAATCCGTTCATGGCTACAGTGGAAGTGGACGATCAAATCGTGGCTCTTTTTCAAATGACACCACCTCATCCTCTAAATCTAATTGTGATGGATGAAACAAAAATGGAAGACATTATGACTTTTGCAGCGAAAGAAATTTTCAAAAGAGAAATCCCTGTACCGTCGGCTGTCGGAGTGAAGCACGTCGTAAACGCTTTTTCTGAAAAATGGCAGGAGCTGACGGAAAGTAGAGCAAGGGTGTTAATGGATCAAGGTCTGTACCGACTGGATAAAGTAGATCAATCCCTAGATAAAAGTTCGGGTTCGTGGCGTTATGCGAGGAAGGACGAAGCGCCGCTACTTGCAAAGTGGTTTAAAGCTTTTGAACAAGATACGGGACTTAAAAATACGCCAATCGAAGCCATCAATGAACGTGTGAAGCAATTTTTGGATGATAAAGAAGTATTCTTCTGGGAAGACAATGGAAAAGTTGTATCGATGATGAAAAAAGCGCGGCCTTCAGATCGAGGTGTTACCGTATCATTCGTCTTTACCCCTCATGAGGAACGAAAAAAAGGATATGCGCGGACGATGGTGGCTGCAGGAAGTGAAGAGCTGCTCAAAACTTATGACTTCTGTGTACTTTATACAGATATGCTGAACCCAACTTCAAACAAAATCTATCAAGAGATAGGCTATCGTAAAATTGCAGATTCCATACACGTAGAATTTGTACATGAAGAAGGGCTCTGATATGGAAGTTAGTGAATTGAAAGCATGGTGTGCGGGACATCCAGGAGCAAAGTTTGATTACCAAAAGGACTGGAATGCAGAGCGTTATTTAGTAGGCGGTAAAATGTTTGCCATGTTTGGACATGATAAGTCGGGGACGCCGATCCTGTCGGTGAAATGTGAACCACACCGTGCGGACATGCTTCGTGAAGAATATGAAGATATCAAACCGGGATACTATATGAACAAGACTCATTGGAATTCGCTTGCGCTAAACGGGTCTTTACCCGACGCCATTTTCAAAGAATGTATTACGCATTCATATGAATTGGTATTTAAGGGATTGACGAAAAAGCTGCAAAACGAGGTGACTGGTCAATGAACTGTGATTCTGCCACATCATTACAGGAGCTTAAGAGTCCCCACATAAAGGCGTACGTAAATTAATTTACGTACGTTCTTTGTTAAAATAAAAATTTTACTAATTTATGTCACCATTACATTAGTTAAAGAAGAATCATTCAGCATATGTTTTTCATCTTTTAGACTTATTTTCTTTATACTGTTTCAATTCTGAAAGTAAGTCAGATTGAATTTCTTTTAATATCACTTCTGTAGAGACATTCAAAGGATTAACTATCTTAATTTTTTGGGAGACTATTCTGAAAAGCGATTCTTTAGTTAGTTTTCTCATATTCATCACCTCCTGATTAATAATGAAACTTGTTTGAAAAAGTTTATAAAACAATAGTCACACGTTTTTATGGGATATAAAAATAATTCCCTTATACGGGAATGTTGGGGTGTTTAGTTGGAGCTATATGGGGAAGTATTTCGTGAAATTAGAATAAGCAGAGGGTTAACTATTGAGGATTTAGCGGATCAATACGTTTCTAAATCAACTATTTCAAGGTTTGAAAGGTTGGAATCTGATATAACCTTGGAAAAATTACTTCACCTCTTGAATAAAATAAAAGTCTCATTGCGTGAATTTGTTTTCCTTTCATCACAAAAAACAAATATCCCTTCATCGCTGGAATTCTTATCTAAGGCAGTAATTGAAAATAATCCTACAATGCTTAAAGGGTTTGTAGATGAAGAGTGGTTAATATACGAGAAGACTTCGAGTATTTATTCGAAGCTAACTGCTATTGTTCTAGAATCTCATTACAAAAGCTTATTGGGGGAGGAAGTTGGTTTTGATGATAACGTAGCTTTTTTGACAGACTATTTTTTTCAATGCGATGTATGGACACAATTTGATGTGGTCCTGTTCGCAGATTCGATCTCTTACCTACCAATTGAAACATCAATTGTGCTTTCAAAAGAAATAATGAGAAAAACTCAGATTTTTCATAAAGATCGTCAGAGTTTTGAAACACTCATTAATACACTTGAGAATATTATTTTAGTTTGTTTAGAAAATAATCGAATAAATGAGGCTAACGAATTTATAAAGATAATAGATCAGTTAGAGATAGATGAAACATATTTATTGGAAAAAGTAATTATGAAATTCATAAAAGGTGTTTATTTGTTCAAAACTGGAAATGAAACCAAGGGTAGAAAAAATATTGAAGAATCTTTACTGGCAATGCATTTGGCAGAAGCTTTTCAATTTGAGAAAATTTTTCAGGAATATGCTCAAAAATTACTTTAATAAAGGACAGATAAATGGCATGGTTTAGTAAGTGATTTCGAAATGGACAAAATTGCGCGTCAATTGAAAAGTGTTATGGTATAATTTTTTTACTAAGTATGAAGGGATGACGGGTGACTGATGGATTTCTAATCTGATTTCGATGCAAATGAACATTTTTGCAAAACGGAAATTGGATTCGTCTGCCCATTTATCCCTTCATCGCCACTCTTTTCGTATAGAAAGAGCTTTTTTGTGATGACTATAAATGACCAGTGAATCCTTCCGTATTAAAACGGAGGATTTTTTTATTGCTCCGATATTGGGGGATTTTAGATGACATTACTTGGGAAATTACAAAACTTATCGATTCAATTTGGAATGAAGACGATTGTGAAAGATGTGACAATGGATATCCACTCTGGAGGCTGCATCGGAATTGTCGGTGCAAATGGTGAAGGAAAATCAACGCTACTGTCTGTATTAGCGAATGAAATGGAGCCTAGTAAAGGTTTCATTCAGTGGTATGGTGGCATTCCTTCGATGCATTATTTTAAGCAACAAGTAACTGAAGTACAAGAACTCTCTCTTGCTCAAAAGAGTGGATTACCAAAATGGCATATCCCAAAAGGTCGCGCATATGAATTAATGAGTGGTGGAGAACAAATGAAACAAAGATTGGTGGAAGCTTTTTCGAACAAGGTTCAATTATTGCTTTTAGATGAACCGACGAATCATTTGGACCAACAGAGCCTACAAGAATTAATCGTACAAGTTAAGCGATATAAGGGAACAGTTCTGGTCGTTTCACATGATCGGCATTTCCTGGATGAAGTGGCTGATTCGATTTGGGAGATAGAACATCAAGGTGTCAAAGCATATGAAGGGAATTATTCGGTTTTTCGCCATCATAAAGAAGAACAAAGAAAAGCGCAGGCTCACCTGTATGAGGTGCAACAGAAGAAAATTGCCCGGATTGATGAACAGATTTCTGAACTTCAAAATTGGTCTGCAAAAGCGCATTCACAATCGACGAAGCAAGAGGGATTTAAAGAATATCATCGGGTAAAAGCAAAGAGAATGGATTCTCAGGTCCGTTCAAAACGCAAGCGGCTTGAGGGAGAAAAAGCAAAAGCAGAACTCAATCGACCGACAGAAGAGAAAAAAGTATCTTTTTCAATAGAAGCAAACCGTAAGCAAGGAAACCGCGTGATTGAATCCAGGTGCGTTACTAAGACTTTCGGAAGTCACACACTTTGGAAAGATGCTTCATTTACCATTAAGCAAGGAGAAAGAGTGGCACTCGTAGGTCCGAATGGATGTGGAAAGACAACGTGGTTACGAATGCTTATGGAAGAAGAGCCATACGAAGGAGAACTGTGGAAAACAAATGCAAAGCGTATAGGCTACTTGCGACAATCCATAGATGATTTACCAGAAGAAAAGTCACCGGATGAATGGTTTGCTCCTCGTGATTTTGATTCGCGTGGATTGATTCAAACATTGATGACAAACTTGGGGTTCGGGAAAGAACATTGGCACTTGCCGATTGGCTTGATGAGTATGGGAGAGAGATTGAAATTGAAATTGATGGCGTTCATGCTCGAACAAAAAGATGTATTGCTGCTAGATGAACCGACCAATCACTTGGATTTACCTTCTCGCGAACAGCTTGAACAAACTTTGGAGATGTATTCGGGAACCATCATCTTTGTGACGCATGATCGATACTTTCTTGAGAAAATCGCTACCAAGCTGTTGGTCTTTGAAAAAGGAAGTATGAAGAAAATCGACATGAGTTATAAAGAATGGCAAAATCGCCAAGTAGAAACAGCACAACAGCAACAACTATTAATGCTTGAGACTGAGCGACAGGCAATCCTAGGAGAAATCAGTTTTATACCAAAACACGATGTGAGATATGATGCGCTTGACCAACGTTTCAATGAATTAACTGTTCAAATCAAGGCTTTAAAGGAGTAAGCTGCGTCCACTCGGTTAAACTAATCGAGTGGATGTGTTTTTTTGAAAATAAGCATAGGGAAATGTGCATACTTCCTATTACAAACGGGTAAAAGAAAAAGGATATACATACTGAAGCTTAAAAGGGGCTGAGGCTGTGATTAGATTTGATAAAGTTACGAAAAGGTTTGCGGATGGAACGGAAGCATTGAAAGAAATTTCATTAATCATCCCGACTGGTATGTTAACGGTTATTATTGGTCCCAGCGGATGTGGTAAAACCACATTGATGAAAATGATTAATCGGTTGGAAACACCGACCTCAGGCGACATATTAATCGATGAAAAATCAATTAAAGAACGTGATGAAGTGGAACTTAGACGTTCGATAGGCTATGTCATTCAGCGCATCGGCTTATTCCCGCATATGACAATTGCTAAAAATGCTGCCCTTGTCCCAACTTTAAAGGGATGGACTGCAGAAAAAACCCAAACACGCGTAAGTGAACTGATGGATATTGTCGGACTGGATCCGGATACATATTTAAATCGTTTTCCTCTTGAATTAAGTGGTGGCCAGCAACAACGTGTAGGTGTAGTACGTGCACTTGCTGGAGACCCTAACATTATCTTAATGGACGAACCATTCAGTGCGCTTGATCCAATTAGTCGCGAACAACTTCAAGACGAATTGCGCAATCTTCAGGAAAATATACAAAAAACCATTGTCTTTGTTACACATGATATGGATGAAGCATTGAAAATTGCCGACCATATGATTGTTCTGCGTGCTGGAAAAGTAGAACAAACAGGATCTCCTCAAGAACTAATAAACGAACCTGCCAATGAGTTCGTGCGCAATTTTATCGGAGAAGAGCGTATTAATCGAAAACGTTCATTTGGCAAATGGAAGATGAGCGAGTTATCACCGTACTACATGCAATCTAAAATAGGCGAACAAATTGTGTCTATAAACTCTTCAGAAGAAGTGGAACAAGCCATTGCCTTGTTAGAGCAGCCTCATACAGATGTCTTGGCTGTATATAAGGATGAAGAATTTGTCGGTTACATGGACCAATCTGCATTGTTGAAAGCCGTACTTGCAAAGGAAGTAGGTGCTTCTTCTAATGAATGATTTCTTAGAGACCCTCCAAAGTCGCTCTGACCTGATTCAGCAAGCCTTTCTTGAACACATCTATTTATCTTTCGTGGCACTGGCAATAGGTATTGCGATTGCTTTGCCACTTGGGATATTGATTGCGCGCTATCGGAAATACGCGGAACCGGTAATCGGCATCACCGCAATATTTCAAACGATACCAAGTTTAGCGCTATTCGGTTTCCTAGTACCTCTTATCGGAATTGGTTCAAAAACAGCTCTCATTGCACTTATTATTTATGCGCTGTTGCCGATTCTCCGTAACACCTATACAGGGTTAACCAGTGTGGACTCTTCAATTATTGAAGCGGGTCGAGGGATGGGGATGACACGGACCCAAATATTGAAACAAATTGAATTCCCTCTTGCTTTGCCATTTATTATGGCTGGTATCAGAACGGCAACCGTCCTGACAGTCGGAATCGCAACGCTTGCTACTTTTGTGGGTGCCGGCGGACTAGGTGATGTGATTTATAGAGGTTTGCAATCGTATAATAATTCGCTAGTCCTTGCAGGTGCACTACCTGTAGCACTTCTAGCTATCAGCTTTGATTTATTACTGAAGTGGGTTGAAAAGAAGGCAACACCAAAAGGAATGAAAACACGCTAGGAGGAAAATACATGAAAAAAAGGTTAGCAGGATTAGCACTATTTGCATCAGTTGCTTTAGTAGGTTGTGGCTCTTCAAATAATGCAGGCGGCGATGCTAGTGAACCAATAGTAATAAGTGGGAAACAATTTACAGAGCAATTCATTTTACCCCAGATATTAGGTCAGTATGTTGAATCTAAAACAGATTATGAAGTGGAATATAAAGAAGGACTAGGCGAGGTCGCAATCTTAACACCGGCGATTGAAAAAGGTGATATCGATGTCTATGTAGAATATACGGGCACAGGTTTGCAATCCGTATTGGAAGAAAAGCTGGAGCAAGGCGAAAGCTCCGACAGTATTCTGGACCGTGTTCGTAAAGGATACGAAGAAAAATTCGGTGTCACATGGTTGGAACCACTAGGCTTTGAAAATACGTACACGTTAGCTTATGGCAAAGATAAACCGTATAATGCTGAAACATACTCGGACTTGGTTGAAGCATCCAAAAAAGAAGATATCGTGTTCGGTGCACCCCATGCTTTTTATGAGCGTCCAGGTGATGGTTACGATGCTATGCTGAAAGTCTATCCATTTGAATTTTCAGGAGAAGAAAGTCTGGATCCAAACGTAATGTATGAAGCGGTTAAACAAGGTGACGTTGACGTTATTACGGCATTTACTACAGACGGCCGTATCGAACGATTTGACTTAGCGATTACTACAGATGATAAAGGCTTCTTCCCAAAATATGATGCAGCACCACTTGTTCGTGAGGAAACTTTAAAAACGTATCCAGAACTTGAAGAGGTGCTAAACGAGTTGGCAGGGAAGATTTCTTTGGAAGATATGCAAAAAATGAATGCACGTGTCGATATTGACGGTGAAAAAGCAGAAGATGTAGCACGTGACTTCTTAATTGAAAAAGGTTTGATTAAGAAATAACAAATGGACATAAAACAAAAAGCACAACTCGGTAAGAGATGTGCTTTTTGATCTTTACATAGTACTTGGAGTAGTGCCTTGTTTTTGTTGAACGAATGGCCATAATACGTCGGCCCAAATTTTATATCCTCGATCGTTCGGGTGAATGCCATCCTTTAATGTGGATGGAAGTGTGATGTTTTTTGATGACATATGGTACAGCATGGCGCCATGTGTATCAAAATAATTCCATCCTTGTTTTTTGATATAGTCAGCCGTTTCCTCAACATAATCGGTAAACTTCAGTCCAAACTGATTGAGTGTTGGCCCGAATTTATTTTCGGTGCATGGGTTTGGAGATAGAAAAACGATGCGAGCTTCCGGTAATGCATCAGAATACAACTTGTACAAGGAATTCAAAGAAGCGAAAGTGTCGTCCAGTGAAACATTCTTGTTGTGATTATTGATTACTGATGTCTCTATGAATAAAACATCAGGCAGCTCTTGTAAAATTGGAGCAGTAACATGGTCTTCCAGTAACCTGACCGAAGTATAGCCTGAGTGACCGTGATTCGAAATGGTGAGATCTCTTAAAGCTGGATTCGTATTTCGAAGATTCGCTTCGATTCGACCACGCCATGTTTTGGATTGATGGGAAGATCCGGATCCGCGTGTGACACTACTGCCAGTAATGGCCATTTTGGCTTGTCCTGACATCATGGAACGAAAAACTAAATAGTCAGCCAGTGATTGATTCGGATTATATTTTGGATCGTATGTTTGAATGTCTGTTGGTTTTGCGCTAACTTCATCGTGCTTTGTATCCGTTCTTGTATAAAAGAAGAGGAGTGCGCCCGCTGCAACCCAAATTAACCACTTCCATTTGTTCATGCGGTCAACTCCTTATTAGCTTGTTTAAATAATATAATATTCAGTTAACTATACTTCAATAGGAAAATAGATGGATGTAGGCAGGATTTAGACTGATTTAGATGGTATTGGATACTTAATTGCGTTTTTCTTCATTTTTTCACGGGCGGCAACCAGTAAATCTTCACCAATAACATCTGAGAACTGAAGCAAGTATATGAAGACATCCGCCATCTCATCGACAATTGCTTGTTTATCATGAGCAATGGCTTCTTCGGCTGAACGCCATTGAAAACATTCCAATAGTTCACTGGCTTCAAGTGAAATGGAAATTGCCAGACTGCGTGCATCGTGATTTCCACCCCATCCACGTTCGTCTCTAAATTGATTAATTTCTTTTATCATATCTTTCACAATTATCATCCCCGTTTCATTAAAATTCGATGTATTGATTAAATATTTTTTGCTCCCTTTTCGGGGAGGAACTGGCGTAGCGAATAGCTAATGCGGCAAACAAAACGAGTGGAAATAAGTATGGTTTAATATAGTCTATATCAATAGAAAGGGGCATGTACATGAATTTCCATCCTATTTCATCCGACTTTTTTCAGCAAGGTACAATTAATCTCGCGAAAAATCTTATTGGTCAATATATCGTCCATCAACATCCATCAGGATTAATGGTTGCCAAAATAATTGAAACGGAAGCGTACATGGGTCCTGAAGATCGCGCAGCACATAGTTTCGGAAATCGCCGAACGAAAAGAACAGAAGTTATGTTTGGTGAAGCTGGTCTTGTCTATACATATCAAATGCACACACATACATTGATGAATATTGTAAGCGGACCTGTCGGTAAACCAGAGGCGGTGTTATTGCGCGCTGGTGAACCTATTGAAGGACTTGATCTAATGCAGCAATTCAGGGGGACAACCCCAATGAAAAATTGGACGAACGGACCTGGAAAGCTTGCAAAAGCACTTGGAGTGGGCATGAGTTATTATGGACACCATTGGGCTGAAGAACCTCTTTTCATTTCACCGGGACCTGGTTGCAAGGAGCTGGAAATCGGTCCTCGTGTAGGAATTCAGAATTCAGGTGAAGCGGTACATTATCCATATCGCTTTTCGGAAAAAGCACATCCTATGGTTTCAAAATACCGATAACAATGTTTAATGGGATATTTTAGTGGAATACTAAATAAGAACAAACTTTAAGGAGTGATTTGGAAATGGCGAAGATTGCAACATTAATCACGAATATGTTTGAAGACGTTGAATATATGGATCCCTCGAGAGCATTTAACGAAGCGGGACATGAGGTTTTTACAATTGAAAAAGAAGCAGGCAAAGAAGTGAAGGGTAAACAAGGGGAAGCGATGGTGAAAATCGATCACGGAATCGATGATGTAAAGCCGGAAGACTTTGATGCTCTATTCCTCCCAGGTGGATTTTCACCGGACCTATTGCGTGAGGACGATCGTTTTGTGGCATTTGCAAAATCATTCATGGATGCTAAAAAACCAGTCTTTGCAATTTGTCACGGACCACAGTTACTCATCACAGCAAAAACTTTGGAAGGTCGAGATGCCACAGGTTATAAGTCGATCGCTCAAGATATGTTGTATGCGGGAGCAAAATATGTGGATAAAGAAGTAGTTGTTTGCCAAAACCAATTGGTCACGAGCCGACAACCTGATGATATTCCTGCCTTTAACCGTGAATCATTGAAATTACTAGAACAAATATAATCGGAAAATGTCTCGCATTAGCGAGGCATTTTTTTATATTATATTAGTAAGAAGGCAAGACTAATCTTTAAAGAGTCAGTGTCCCGTATTGGATTGATCCATTTTCTTCAAACTAATCTTAAGTTTATCTTCCAAATAGGATACTGTAATAGAAACAACAAGTTCATGAGGTGAAAGGTATGAAAGACAGCAATGAATCACACAGGGCAAGAATAAATGAAGTGTTTGACTATTTGCATACACATCCCGAAGTAAGTTGGAAAGAAGTTGGAACAACTGCTTACTTGAAAAAAATAATCGAACAAGAAGGATTTACCGTTCAAACATTCGACGAATGCACTGGCCTTGTCGTTGAAGTAGGAGAAGGGGATACATGTATAGCGATTCGCACAGACATGGACGCACTATGGCAAGAAGTCAATGGCGTGTTCAAAGCAAATCACTCATGCGGACATGACGCACACATGACAATCAGTGTCGGAACTCTGCTTGCGATGAAAGAAATAGGATTTCCCGAAGGCATCCGGTTAAAGTGGATTTTTCAGCCAGCTGAAGAAAAAGGTCAGGGAGCATTGAAACTATTGAGTCTTGGTGTTTTGGACAATGTTGATTATTTGTATGGAGTCCATCTCAGGCCCATTCAGGAAATACCCGATGGTACGGCATCAGCGGCAGTCTGTCATGGCGCTGCAAGTCTAATAAGAGGCACCATACAAGGGGAGGATGCCCATGCAGCAAGACCTCATCTTGGGAAGAATGCTATTGAGGTAGGGGCTGCTATTATTCAGGGCTTGCAAGCACTAAGAATGGATCCACTCATCCCAAGTTCAGTGAAAATGACCAAACTACAAGCTGGAAGCGAGACAGGCAATATAATCCCGGGAAAAGCATCCTTTACACTAGATTTACGGGCTCAAACAAATGATGCCATGCGTACTCTTCGAACAAAGGTATGTGAAGTGATTGAAAGTGTGGCATCCATCTATCATGTAAACATCCAATATAATGTACATGAAGGTTTGGTAGCGGCAATTGTGAATGAAGACGCGTATCATTTAATGGAAGAGGCAATTATTAACGTAATTGGTGAAGAAAACTTACAACCCCGAATTGAAACTCCTGGTGGTGAAGATTTTCATTTTTATTCCTTATACAAACCAAATTTAAAAGCTACGATGTTAGGTCTCGGCTGTGATTTGTCCCCAGGACTTCATCACCCGAACATGACATTCAATCACAACAGCATACATACAGGAATCGCAATACTAACCCAAACCATCCTAAATACAATTAAATCAATTTCTAAAAAATAAGATTGCCTCGGCAATCATCAGATTGATGAAAAACAACAAAAGAATGAATATAACTGCATACTATTGAAATAAAGTGCATTGCAAGAAAATGTTAATTTCTTTGTGACGAGTAACCGCAGGTGTTTTAACCATCTCCACTCTAATCAACAGAAACCACTTCTGTCAGTGTTTCTCTTCAAAATATTTAAAGAGGAAAGTGGTCGGCTATTTCTGAAGACTCCTGCGGAAAAACGGAACAAGCAAGACCCCACAGGGGCAGCTGTCAGAGACAGCTGAGCCGAGGAGGCTTGCGTTTCGTCCGCGGAAAGCGAAAGAAATAGCCGACCACCTTCTTTTTTGATTGAATGCAAAAATAATAACCTGGAGATTGCCTCGGCAATCTTTTTTGTTTTGTAGCCAGTTCATTCGTTTTCTTATTTCGTGGTTGCATTCATAAGAGAATGCTTATATAATCTAATTGTTATTAACAGATAAGGAGATGCTTATGGATTATATAGCACTTGAGCAGTATTTAAAGGGCATTGGTGATCAAAATCGTCTAAGAATCTTGACTTATCTCATGCATGAATCATTATGTGTTTGTGAATTAACAGAACTGCTTGAAATGACGCAGCCGGCAATCAGTCAGCATATGCGAAAACTAAAAGATGCAGGGATTGTGAGTGAAGAAAAACGTGGACGTTGGACGATCTGGTCTTTAAATGTTCGTCATCCTCAATATCCAGTATTGATTCATTTACTCAGTTTACTTCCTGCACCTGGCCGTACAGTGGAGGATTTAATTAAAGAAGGCAAAAAAGTCATGTGTGATGCATAAGTGGAGGTTTTAAAATGGATTTATGGTTAGCAAGTATTGTTTTTATTGTGACATTAATTTTTGTCATCTGGCAGCCGAAAGGATTATCAATCGGATGGTCGGCAATGGCGGGAGCGGCAATCGCACTTCTTGTTGGTGTCGTTAACTTTCAAGATGTCATTGATGTAACGGGGATTGTATGGAATGCAACATTGACGTTCATTGCGTTAATAATCATTTCATTGATATTGGACGAAATTGGTTTCTTCGAATGGGCTGCACTTCATATGGCCCGTTTTGCAAAAGGAAGCGGTATTCGTATGTTTTTGCTCGTTACACTTCTTGGTGCAGCTGTAGCAGCTTTATTTGCAAATGA
Organism: Paenisporosarcina quisquiliarum; assembly: GCF_027563315.1. GTDB lineage: Bacteria > Bacillota > Bacilli > Bacillales_A > Planococcaceae > Paenisporosarcina > Paenisporosarcina quisquiliarum. The sequence goes on along the minus strand of NZ_JAMKBJ010000004.1, from coordinate 80,179 downwards.
TGGTGCAGCTTTGATTCTAACACCGATTGTATTAGCAATGGTGCGAGCTCTTGATTTCAAAGAGAAAATGATTTTACCGTTCATTATGGCTTCTGGATTTATTGCCGATACGACCTCACTGCCATTTGTCATCAGTAACTTAGTAAATATCGTATCAGCTGATTTCTTTGGCATCGGTTTTATCGAATATGCTTCTAGAATGTTTGTGCCAAACTTATTCAGTGTGGCGGCAAGTATGCTTGTCTTGTATTTATTTTTTGGCAAATCAATACCGAAGCACTTTGATGAAAAAATGTTGAAAGAACCAAAACAAGCATTGAAAGATATTCGGATGTTCCATGTTTCATGGTATGTACTCGGTGTATTGCTGATTGGCTATTTCTTAAGTGAATCATTAAATATTCCTGTCTCTGTTATTGCAGCAGCAGTGGCAATGATTTTCTTATTTATTGCTCGCAAAAGCAAGGCAGTACACACACGAAATGTCATCAAAGGAGCTCCTTGGGCGATTGTCTTCTTCTCGATAGGGATGTACGTGGTAGTCTACGGTCTGAGGAATGTAGGCTTGACCTCAGTATTGACTGGTTTAATTGAATGGACGGCAAGCCACGGTTTATATACAGCCACGATTGGGATGGGCTTCATAGCCGCAATCCTATCTTCAATTATGAACAATATGCCGACGGTTATGATTGATGCACTTGCTATTGCGGATACGAATACATCTGGCGTAATGAGGGAAGCACTGATTTATGCAAATGTCATTGGGTCTGATTTAGGTCCGAAAATGACACCGATTGGTTCCCTTGCAACATTATTGTGGTTGCATGTCTTAAGTCAAAAAGGCGTGAAGATCTCATGGGGCTATTATTTTAAAGTAGGGGTAATTTTAACCGTACCTACACTTTTCATTACTTTAACAGGTCTATATTTATGGTTAACAATAATTCACTAAAAAAGGAATGATCATTATGGAAAAGAAAATATTTTACTTTTTATGTACAGGTAATTCATGCCGTTCACAAATGGCAGAAGCTTTTGGTCACAAGTACTTAAGCGACAAGTATGAAGTATATTCTGCTGGTATTGAAGCACATGGTCTTAATCCGAATGCTATTAAAGCAATGGATGAAATCGGCATCGATATTCGCAATCAAACATCAGATATTATCGACTCAGAGCTTTTAAATAAAGCGGACTTTGTCGTTACTCTATGTGGTGATGCCAACGATAAGTGTCCTATGACACCACCTCATGTGACACGCTGGCACTGGGGCTTTGATGATCCTGCACGCGCTGAAGGAACGGAAGAAGAAAAATGGGCAGTGTTCCAACGCGTTCGTGATGAAATTGGGGCACGAATCGAAGAGTTTTCAAAAACAGGAAAATAACAAAAAAGACATCGTGGGATTATAAATCCTCCACGATGTCTCTTTTTATATTATTTTCCCCATATAAAACTCATTTACATACTTACCATCAATGAATAGGGAATTTAGACGAGTACCTTCAATGCTATAGCCCATTTTCTTATAAAGCGCCAGGGCGGGTTCATTCTTTTCAACCACTGTCAATTCCAGGCGTGAGATCCCAACTTCATGTGCCCAAGTCTCCACTTTTTTCATTAAAGACGTTCCGACGTTTTGACCATAATATGCTTGTCGTACACCAATTACGAGCGAAGCACGGTGATCAGCCCGGGGAGCGGGGCCAGCTGTCATGGCGATGAATCCAGCGAATTCTCCATTTAGGATGCCAACAAACATACCAGACTTCTCCGATTTTTTCCAATCGCCTATGCGTTTACGAATGGATTGAACCGTCATTTTTCTTTCATCCTTACCAAATAACATAAAATCCGATTCTGCATCAATATCCTGGTGAAGATGGATGATTGACCGTGCATCATCCAAGTCTACAGGACGTATGATTAAGATATTTTCAGGTTTGTCTGCAGAAGAAAGATCGCAATCTATGGCTTCCGTTATTTTAACAAAAGTGACGGATCTACCTAACTCAATCTCTTTTACTGTATAATCTGAGTCAATCCATGCTAGGAAATGAGAAGCAGGAGGTTTCGTTTTTTTCCACCAGCTACTATTTAAATAAGCTGCGTTTGGTAGCTGTTGTCCAACTATATTTTCAATTGCTGTATATGTAAGGGTGATTTCACTTTGTGCAGCTTCTGCAAAAAAAGTTGCTAGAGGGATATACTTTTTCTCCAATTTCTTTACCATAATTGACCTCTTTTCTGTATCAAAAGAAATGTATCTAAATTAGTATAATAATATCACTTATAGTCTATGTAATCACTACTATATCACTAAATTAAGAAAATATTGGGTATTTTATGTAAAAAAATGAAAAAAAATTTAAAAAATGATTTAAAATCTTAAATAACAAAGGAACTAAAGTCCTAAGAAATGAGGAGTAGGTATGATAAGAAAACTAATTGAAGCGGATCGTCAAATAACAATGAATTTCGTAGGGCAAAAGCCTGCGGAAAATGTCTTTATTATTGGAGATATTGAAGGTCATGGATTTCATTCAAGCATCCAGACGCTTTGGGGTGACTTTAATGACAAAGGAGATTTAAGAGGCGTTTTATTAAAATACGATAAAAATTTTATTGTGTATGCACCGGCTAATTATGATGCAAAAGGATTTGCCGATATCATTAATAAAGATGCATCATTCAGTTACCTATCGGGAATTGAAGAAATGGTAAACCAGCTGGCTCCATACATAAAAGCCCAACCTAAAAAACCACGCGTTCTCTATTATGCAAAATGTGAGACGGTGGAATATCTACCTGCAATTCCAGAGGACGTCCACTTGGAAAAAGCTCAAGCGGATGATGCAGGAGCGATCATTGCACAAATGAAAGCAATACCGCAATTTTCAGAAGGCAATTACAGCGTGGAGAATAAACGGGAATCACTGGAAAAAGGCTTGGCCAGAGCCTATCTAATCAAAGAAAATGGAATCATCGTAAGTTCAGCTTCCAGCACTGCAGAAAATAGTCAATCTGCCATGATTGTAGGAGTTGGAACTTTACCTGATTATCAGAAAAAAGGGCTTGCTACATACTGCATGTCCAAGCTTTGCCGGGAATTGCTTGAAGAGAACAAAATGTTGTGTCTGTTTTATGACAACCCTGCTGCAGGTGCAATCTATAAGCGAATCGGCTTCGTTGATATCGGAAAATGGTGCATGTGGACATATTAAAATTCACGAATCTGTTGAACCGAAGAAGGATACGGTGGTTTAATAGAAGAAAGAGATTGCCAGAGGAGTTTGAATCTTAATGCTTCACAATAAAACTTACATCGTTTCTCCGGAAGCACCATGGGTAACATTTGTTCACGGCGCAGGAGGAAGTTCTTCCATATGGTATAAACAAATACGTGAATTCAGAAAAGCGCACAATGTTTTATTAATTGATCTTAGAGGTCATGGTAAATCAGCCCGAGGTCGTTGGAAAAAAGGCGATTCGTTTTCACATATTGCTGACGAAGTAAAACATGTGCTGGATGAATTGAAAATAAAAGAAACACATGTGATTGGCATGTCACTTGGGACAATCGTTGCCCAAACAATGGCTGAACGTTTTCCTGAAAGAATCTCTTCGCTGATTTTAGGAGGAGCTGTCATCCGTCTTGATATCCGTACGAAGCTTTTATTATGGACTGGACGTGTAACGAAACGTTTCATCCCATATATGCTGTTGTATAAACTATTTGCTTGGATTATTATGCCAAAGAAAAGACATGAAGAATCCCGTCTGGTTTTCGTCAACCAAGCGAAGAAAATGTGTCAAAAAGAATTTATCAAATGGTTTTCATTAACTAAGTTAATCAATCCTTATTTAACGAGGCTTCAAATGAAAACGAATGCCATTCCAACTTTGTTTTTAATGGGCGATGAGGATTATTTGTTTATGCCGCCTGTTGAAGAATTGGTGAGACGTAATGAGGAATTTAAACTGATCAAGATAAAAGACTCAGGTCATGTTTGTAATATTGATCAACCGGATCGGTTCAATCAACTGTCGATTGATTTCATTTCTAGCATACAAAAAAACAAAGCTATCACCGCAATCGGGTGATAGCTTTTGTTGTTTTATGCGTGAACTGGTTCCAGAGAAACAGCCGGCCCGAAAAATTCGAAATGTACGTCTTCCTCAGAGAATCCTAGCGCATAAAGGTTATTAATAATTGCTTTCATGAACGGCACAGGTCCGCATACGTAAATATCGCTATTGGCAAGAACATTTTCTGCTAAGAACTCTTTCGTGATGAGGTGATTTTTATCCGAATATTGTGCGGCATACGTTGTATCTTCCATGTTAGATAGCAACGAGCGAACTTCTTTGTCGAAAGCATGTAGTGAAGCATTTCGTGCTCCGTGCAGGAAAGAGACTGGGCGGCTAGGGTTTGTTTTAGAGATTGTCTCCAACATACTCATCATCGGCGTAATGCCAACTCCACCACTGATTAAGGTAACAGGTCGTGAACTATCAACGTTTAAATAGAAATCTCCAGCAGGTGCACTTACTTCAATTTGGTCTCCGACTTTAAGCGTGTTGTGCAGGTAGCAAGACACTTTGCCATTCGGATTCATTTCACTTTCCTTTTTAACGGAAATACGGAATGTTTCATTCCCGGGTGCTTGTGACAGACTGTATTGACGGTTAAACATATGTGTTTCACCAGGAATCGATAAACGTACCGTAATGTATTGACCAGGTTGGTAAGAAGGAATGGATGTACCGTCAGCTGGTTTTAGATAGAATGAAGTAATAACGTCGCTTTCTTTCACTTTGTCGACAATGACAAAATCTTTGAACTCATTCCAGCCGTTAGACTGTGTAGATGCTTCTGCATACATGTCATTTTCGACTTGAATGAATACATCGGCAATAACTCCGTAAGCTTCTCCCCAAGCATTAATGATGTCGTCAGTAGCTGCATCACCCAATACTTCTTTAATTGCGCCTAATAGATGTGCTCCTACAATCGGATAGTGTTCCGCTTTTACACCTAGTGAACGGTGTTTATGCGCAATTTGTTTGACTGCCGGAAGCAGGACGCCTAAGTTATCGATATGTTGCGCAGCTGCATATACGGTATTGGCAAGCGCAGTTTGTTGGCGGCCTTGTTTTTGATTGGCATGATTGAATATGTTAAGTAATTCTGGATGTGCAGTGAATAGATTTTTGTAAAAAACGGATGTAATATTCTGTCCGTGCTCAGCTAGAACTGGGACTGTTGATTTTACGATGGCGATTGTTTGAGAAGATAACATGTTTGTTTCCTACCCTTCATCATTTGATAATTTCACAATACGCCTGCTAACATTTTAAAGCAATATATAAAATACATCTTTAATAATTCAGACACATTTCTTTCACGAAAAAGACATAATGCTATAATGATGAAGGAGAAAGAACGGTGAAATTATGAGAATGACAATGTATACCGATTTTTCCCTCCGTGTATTGATGTATGTGGGGGCGAAAGAAAAATCGGAGCTATCGACGATACAGGAAATTTCAACTGCTTATGGAATATCAAAAAATCATTTAATGAAAGTCACATATGAATTAGGCAAACACGGTTATATAGAAACGATCCGTGGACGAGGGGGCGGAATTCGTCTTGCATTTCCGCCTGCATCCATCAATATTGGGGAAGTCGTAAGAAAAACAGAAGACGATTTTCATTTGGTTGAATGCTTCAATTGTGCGGCGAACCGCTGTGTGATCACCCCAGTATGTAAATTACGCAGAGTATTGCATGAAGCGCTGGTTGCCTACTTGGCTGTTCTTGATACTTACACATTGCAAGATTTGCTTAGTAATAAAGACGAGCTAGGAGCCATTTTGTTTACGAAATAGGTATGATAAAATAAAAAACGTGAAGTTTGAATTATTGGAGGATACACATGGAAAAAGTATATGTACTAGGACATAAAAACCCGGATACGGATTCAATTTGTTCAGCAATTGTTTATGCACATTTAAAGCGTGAATTAGGTATGGACGCTGTACCGGTTCGTCTAGGCGATGTACAGAATGAAACAGCTTTTGCTTTGGACAAATTCGGCTTTGAAGCACCACTATTTATTGAAAAAGCATCTCCTGAAGTTAAACAAGTCATTTTAGTTGATCATAATGAAAAACAACAAAGCGTAGAAGATATTGATGAGGTTCAAGTAATTGAAGTCATTGATCATCACCGTATTGCGAACTTTGAAACGGCAGACCCATTGTATTTCCGTGCGGAGCCAGTTGGCTGTACAGCAACGATTTTAAATAAACTATTTAAAGAAAATGGTGTGGAGATTCCTCCAAACATCGCGGGAATGATGCTATCTGCCATCATCTCGGATTCGTTGTTATTTAAATCACCTACTTGTACAGTGCAAGATATTGCGGCAGCAAAAGAACTTGAAGTACTTGCAGGCGTAAATGCACAAGAGTACGGGTTGGCGATGTTAAAAGCCGGAGCAGACTTAAGCGATAAATCACTTGAAGATTTACTGACACTTGATGCAAAAGAATTTGGTATGGGTGAATACAAAGTGGAAATCGCGCAAGTAAATGCAGTTGATGTTAATGATGTGATGAGTCGTCAAGCAGAGTTGGAAGATTTGATTTACCGTAAAATCGCTGAAAAAGAACTTAACTTGTTCTTCTTCGTTGTAACGGATATTTTAAACAACGATTCTGTCGCGTTGGCTTTAGGTAGTCAAGCAGAGAAAGCAGAAAAAGCTTTCGGTGTTCCTTTCGTCAACAATGTCGCGCTATTAAAAGGCGTTGTATCTCGTAAGAAACAAGTAGTGCCTGTCTTAACAGAAGCACTTAGTGAATAAGAAAAACGTGAAAGCCGGTTCTCATATGGAGATCCGGCTTTTTTGTGTGTGGAAAGGTGAGCAGGTGCTCAGTCTGACTTTTTTGCAATGACGTCGGAAAAATGGCAGTTGACGTCTGAAAAATTTACATTCACGTCTGAAAAAAAAGCCAGAACGTCTGAGAACTCCCTAAACTCTATCCCTCATACTAAGGCTCGAGTAAATGACGTAAATAGCGATTCGGTTCTTTCAGGAAATCGGCTGTTAAACGAACATGCTCCACTTCATCAAAAGTGGTGGGGGTTAGTTCATGTTCGTTAATTTCGAGTAGAGTAGCTCCTGGATATGCCATAACAATTGGAGAGTGGGTAGAAATCAGAAATTGTGCACCATCATTAACCATGTCATGTAGCAAAGCGAGAAAAGTAAGTTGTTTATTTGGCGATAGGGGGGCTTCAGGCTCATCTAAAATGTAAAAGCCATTTGGTTTGAATCTGGCCTGGAACAAATCAAGGAAACTCTCTCCGTGCGATCTTTTATCTAAGCCCTTTCCATATAAGTGACGCAGCTCAGAATATGTTCGGGCGTATGGCAATACTTCAAGGCTATGAGGGTTGCGTTTTTTGATTTCCTCCACCGTAATTCGTGCTTCTTCCCGCATATTGGCGAGTTCTCTTGTATAAGTAATGAAATCAGAAGCGCGGAAGAAAAAACCATTACGTGTTTTTACGGACCATATCAGTTTGAGCTCCTCTGCCAGTTCGTAGGCATGGGAAAACGACTTATCTTGCTCCATATATTCGCCACTAATCAGGATACTGTCACTTGCAGCGGCAATCCCTTCAAGCAACGTTGTTTTACCGGAGCCGTTATCTCCAGCAAGAATGGTAACGGGATGATTGAACTTGAGGGATTCAAATGCCTCAATAAGAGGTAGATTGAATGGGTATTGATTCTTAGCGGTACGACCTTTTCGAACAATTTCCCGTAAAATCATGGTCACAACACTCCTTTAGGTACACTTTAGCATAGTCGGAAAAGGAATCGCACCATAAGTAAGTACAGAGCAGGAAAATTGCAGACCGTAATCGAACGGACTACAATAACTTTGAGGTGAATGGAATGAAAATTGAAGTATGGTCGGACTATGTATGTCCATTTTGTTATATAGGAAAACGTCGTTTGGAAGATGCAATCGCCACGACAGGGCTAGCTCAAAATGTCGATGTTCAATTCAAAGCATATGAATTGGATCCGAATTCACCAGCGTTTTCAGACAAATCGACATATGAAATGCTTGCGGAGAAGTATCAGACGACTCCTGAAGCGGCAAAACAAATGACGGTTTCAGTAAAACAACAGGCACAAACAGTAGGTTTGGAGTACGATTTTGATCGCATAAAACCAGCCAATACGTTCGATGCTCACCGTTTGGCAAAATGGGCGGAAGCGCAAGGGAAACCGGCTGAAGTGAGTGAACGTTTGCTGAAAGCATATTTTATTGAAGCACAAGAAATTGGACGTCATGAAGTGCTGTTAGATTTAGCAGAAGAAATTGGCCTGGATCGCACGAGTGCTGCTGAAATTTTATCTTCAAACTCTTATGAAGCTGAAGTGAAACAAGATATTCAAGAAGGTATGTCTCTTGGTGTACAAGGTGTACCGTTTTTCGTCATCAACCGAAAATACGCGATTTCTGGAGCTCAACCAGCCGAAGCATTTGCTGAAGCGTTAAGAAAAGTAGCAGAAGAAGAAGGTATTTCTACCAAGCTTCAGACACTCGGACAAGACAATGTTGGCATTTGCAAAGACGATAATTGTGAAATTTAAATAACGGAGAGCAGAGTCTTTGACTTATTAACTGCTCTCCATTATTATGGCAATATATCTCGAATTAAAGATAAATAATCTTAAGATATATAATTTTCTAATAAAAAGGAGTTTTCACATATGAATGTTTTAGTCGTAAAAGCAAATAACCGTCCTTCTTCCGAAGGCGTATCAAGTAAAATGCACGATCTATTCTTAAATGAATTGACGAATGCAAAAGAATTAAATATCAACACATTTGATGTATTTAAGGAAGATATGCCTTATTTCGGTCAAGACTTCTTTGATGCAATGGCAAAATCGGCTCAAGCTGAACCGTTGAACGATCTAGAACAACGAATCTTGACGGCTGCAAACAAAGCGATGGATGCTTTCTTGGAAGCGGATGTTGTCGTATTTGCATTCCCACTATGGAACAAAACCATTCCGGCACCGTTACAAACGTTTATTGATTACATTTACCGTGCGGGTGTTACATTCAGCTACAATGAAAATGGACCAGTTGGACTCGTTCCAGATAAAAAAGTAATCATCTTAAATGCACGTGGTGGAGTCTATTCAACTCCAGAAATGGCACCTTCTGAAATGAGTGTCAACTATGTTCGCATGATCATGAACTTCTTCGGAATTACAAATATTGAAGAAGTTATTATCGAAGGACACAACCAATATCCAGACCGTGCAGAACAAATTATTGCAGATGGAATGGCTGAAGTGAAAGCTGTGGCATCACGTCTGGCAACAGTAACAGTATAAAATGCAAAAAGGATTGGACACATTGTGTTCCAATCCTTTTTTTGATTTTATTTTCTTTCAAATCCTTTAAACCGGGTTCCTTGAAAAGTGAGCATGCCTAAGTCTTCTTCCGCAAGTAATCCGAAATCTGATCCATCCACACCCAATTCCATCCGATCCCCACTTTGAACTTGGAACGTCACAAAATACCTCGTTCTCGCCGAGGAATCTCCGCGACCACCGGAAGTTTGTGTTCTCTTAGTAACTACTTCAGCCGGGACTGTCAATACCGGTGATTGATTATTTTTCGACCACTCGGAAATCCCTTTGATTGCTACAAAAATAAAAGTCCCGATCACTAATGTGAAAATGAGAATAAAAAATGTAAAGAAAATTCCTGTACCAATTCCCGAAAACATAAATGAATCCATTTTTTCAACCCCCTATTAAATGATACGAACAAAGAGTAAAATAGTTTCAATATTGAAAAGAGGGTGACAACGATGATTCGCTATCCAAATGCACTTGTACAAGGACAAACAATTGGATTAACTGCGCCTTCCTCTGGCGTGAATCCCCAATTACACCATCTCGTGCACGAGAGTCAGAAGCAATTTGAGAATCGTGGCTATAACATTATAATCGGGGAAACTGTCTGGACTCAGCATAAAGCAGCATCCGCTACGAAGGTCAAACGGGCGAATGAACTGAATGCAATGCTTCAAAACAGCGAAATACATGCGATTATTCCTCCATGGGGAGGAGAAATCCTGCAAGAGATTTTACCGCTTATTGAGTGGGAGAAAGCACAGCCGAAATGGATTCTTGGCTATTCGGATACAAGTACTCTGTTGTTCGCATTGACGATGAAAACAGGTATTGCAACCGCACATGGAACGAACTTGGTCGACTTGAGAAGTGACGAATGGGATCCAACTACGAGTAAGTTTTTGGATGTCCTATCTGCTGAAGGTGGAGCAACCATCCATCAAACTTCTTCTGTCAACTATCAATCAGAATGGTCTCATGATAGACAACCAAAACCGTACGTTTTTAATCTTGATACTGAGACGAAGTGGGAAACAGTTTACAATCGACCGGTAGAAATGAAAGGCCGTCTTCTCGGTGGGTGCATGGATACCATTCGTCATTTAATCGGCACACCGTTCGGAGACGTGAAAACGTTCCAAGAAACCTATTTAATGAATGAACCAATCGTCTGGTTCCTTGAGAACTGCGAAATGTCCGCAACCGATTTTCACCGTACATTGTTGCAAATGCAGCAAGCTGGTTGGTTCGAATATGCATCCGGAATTGTATTCGGCCGCACGGAAGCTGGTCAGGAAGTGGGTGGATTTAGCACATTTGATGCATTAGAGAGACTGGCAGAAACAACGAATCTACCTATTATTTATAACGCGGATATAGGTCATGTACCGCCACAAATGACTTTCGTAAATGGAGCATATGCAACAATAAAAGTATCAGGTGGCAAAGGCGAAATGACAATGACATTGAAGAAATAACAAAAAGCAGTTCTTCTCTGAATTAGAGAAGAACTGCTTTTCTTATGACAACCCTTGTCCTAATGCAAATTCCTTGTATAGCTTATGGGAGGCAAACAGTTCACTGTGAGTACCTGTGCCTGTAATTTGCCCACCTTCAAGAACAATAATCTGATCTGCATGAAGAACGGTTGCAAGACGGTGGGCTATAATCAAAGTTGTTCTGCCCTCCATCAAAAGTTGCAATGCTTCTTGCACTAAAATTTCTGAACCGCTATCCAGATTTGAAGTGGCTTCATCAAGAAGTAGAATTTGTGGGTTATATAATAATGCTCGTGCAATAGCTATTCGCTGACGTTGCCCTCCCGATAACTTCATGCCACGTTCACCAACCAATGTCTCAAAACCTTGCGGAAGCTTTTCAATAAACTCCCAAGCATTCGCTGCAATGGCCGCTTCTTTAATTTGTTCGAGTGAAGGTCTTACTTCCAAACCATAAGCCATGTTATCCAGTATGGAACCGCTCATTAATGGGCTTTCCTGTGATACATAGCCAATTCGTCCACGCCAGTCCCCCAGCGGCAAGTCCTTAATAGCAGTCTGGCCGATAAATATTGCTCCGCTATCCGGTTCATAAAAACGCTCCAACAATGAAAAAATGGTCGTTTTTCCACCGCCACTTGGACCAACAAATGCCGTAACCGTTCCTGGTGTTGATTCGAAAGAAACGTTTGTCAAAATCTTTTTCTCTTCTGAGTAAGAAAAATGAATATGTTCAAAGCGAAGTGGTTCTTTATTAATTTGAGGAGACCCTGAAATGGTTTCGTTGTTCAATTCCAACATTCCTTGTATTCGTTCCGTCGCGCCGACTGCTTTTTGATACGCAGTAAAAAAGGAAGCCATTTGGGCAAACGGCACAACAATCTGAAACAAATAGAAGATAATAGCGACAAGTGAACCGGCCGATAAATTGCCATTAGAAACTTGCATCCCGCCGTAACCTAAAATGATTACCAGGATACCCATCATAATTAATGTCATAACAGGAGAAATAATCGACTGTATTTTTGCTTCTTTTAACCCAAATTGAAACAGCTCTCCAACCGCTTGATCCCCTTTACCACTTTCTGTTTCTTCCGCCCGGTAAGCTTTCACAAGACGGATGTCTGAAAGTACCCGCCCGAGAAGTCCAGAAAACTTTGCCATTTCTTCCTGTGTGCCCTTTGCCACTTTGTGCATTTTACGCCCGAGAGGAATAATGATGGCCATGGATAATGGGACACTTACAAGCATAATCAACGTCATTTTCCAATCAATGAAGAACAATAAGATAACGGAACCAATAACTGAAATGATTCCTGAAACAAATGTCACGAGGTGACCTGTTATGAGTTGTTTCAATGTAGATGTATCTTGTGTAATGCGGCTCATGGTTTCGCCAGTTTCATGTGTATCAAAATAGGGAACTGGCAAGCGCAAAACTTTACGCCAAAGTTTCTTCCGTAAATCGGCCACTATGGTTTCCCCAATAAAAGATAACAAGTAGTATGAAACACCGCCGGCAATCGCTTGCAAAATAAAGACGACAAATAATAGTGAGATTAAGCGCCAGTCAAAAATAGCAGTAGTTAATGAGTCAACTAAATTTTTAGTGACTAAAGGAATAATTAATCCGGTAATTGTTTCGGCTAACGCAAGAAAAACAGCAAAAATGGTTACACCTATAGGCCAATTCAGTGAACGAATAAGTTGGAAAAATTGTTTGGATGATGTGTTATTAGTTTTCAAAATAAATGTCGTCCCTTCGAATCAACCTTAAATAGTCAGTATTGCCCTTTTTTTATACTAAACTATCATACAAACATTGACTATTGTCTGACATTAATCGACAATAAACTAGGAAAGAAAATGCTTTCATTTGGTATTTACATCCAAATAATGGAAAATTAACAACAAAGAAGTTCTGGAGGTGACAACATGTCAAATAGGCAAATACAAGCATATCTTTTGCTGGTCATCATTTTGTTGACTGTTGTTACCCTAACAATTTTTAATTATAAAACTTCGAAAGATTTTGTTCTTGAAACTGTAAAAAAAGAAAACCAGGTATTGCTTGATAATTTTACAGATGAAACGAATAAATTTTCAAATGAACGAGTGGCCGAGCTTGAGTTGATAGCTGATTACATCGCATTAACTCAGACGGAGAAAGAAATCGTTCCGTTTCTGAAAAAACAACAAGAAAAAATGCCTTTTTTTGCTTCACTAGGTTTTATCACTCCGGAGGGGGAAGTACTGGCTGGAGACGGTTCCCGATTTAAAGTGAATCAACAAGAATCGTTTGATCGTGCGTTGCAAGGTGAGTTAGTTTTTAGTGAACTATTTCCTTTCTATCAAGATTCTACACAGTTGGTAAGTGCTATCCGAGTTCCCGTTTCCAAAGACGGCAAAATCATTGGCGTACTTTCTGGTGTAGTGAATATGGGCAACATAGTCGGTGCAATCGCAGCAGATTCAAACTTACCTGGGACATTATTCTTAATAAGAGAGAATCAAGTAGTTTTCTCTACGCCTAATCAGGATTTTGATACAGTTGTGCCTAATGGGGCCCGAGTTCTTTCAAAAATCAATGAAACGGAACAAGGGACCATTCTGATAGACGAAAATAAAGCGCACTATGTTATGTATCAGCGTACAGGTGGGGATTGGACAGTTGTTGTTGACACGTATAAAGAGAAGACAAGTCAGCAAATTTCCTCTATTTTCTGGCGTAATACATTGATTGTTGTATTGGCAATCATGATCCTTTGCGGCATCCTTTATTATTTGAAACGTAATGAACAACGTGAAGAAAACATGTTGAAACGTGATTTACTGACAAACTTACCGAACCGAGTCATGTTGGAAGAACGGTTGACAAAAGAATTAAATCCACAGAATTTTAAAAAGTTCGCCTTGTTCTTTATTAATTTGGACCGATTTAAGGAGATTAACGAACGCAATGGCTATCAGCTAGGTGATCGTGTGCTCTTTGAAACAAGTCGGAAAATCCAGTCATTTGCTCCTCGAAATGAGTTGTATCGGGTAGGTGGAGACGAATTTGTGCTGTTGGTACCCGCTCACTCAGAAGAGGAATTACGCTCTTTGGGATTAGGTTTAGTCAAATTAATGGAAGTACCAATGGAGTTGTCTGCTACGGAAAGCATGTGGGTAACGTTCAGCGTCGGTATTCGGAAATCTCAATTAGGAGACTGGCCGGACTTAATGATGCAAGATGCTACGTACGCAGTGCAAGAAGCAAAAAAACAAGGCGGTAACCGCTTTGTCTTTTTCTCTCAAGAACTTGCCAATCAAAATGAACGTGTAAGATTGATTGCCAACAACGTGGTCCATGCATTGGCGAATCAGGAATTTTTCATGGTGTATCAGCCGGTGTATGATCTATCCACGAAAAACATTACGAGCTATGAAGCCTTGTTGAGATGGAAGTCTCCGATAATCGGCCAAGTGTCTCCTGCAGAATTCATTCCTCTTTTGGAAGAAAGTGATTTAATTATCCCAGTCGGGAAATGGATTTTACGTCAAGTGACATCTCAGCTGAATCGGTGGGAAGTGGAAGGTCATAACGATTTTCATTTAGCGGTTAATATTTCCGTCAAGCAAATGATGCATCCTGATTTTTTACATGATGTGAAAATGATTATTCAAGAAGCCGATATATCTGCTCATCGATTGATTTTTGAAATTACGGAAACCATTGCTGTTCAAAATAGTGAACTGGCCAATCAGATTCTGACTGAACTAAATAATCTCGGTGTCAAAACTGCACTTGATGACTTTGGAACAGGCTATTCTTCATTATCAATATTAAAGACTTTGCCAATCCAGCAAGTAAAAGTAGACAGGTCTTTCATTATGAAAATAGAGTTGGATGATGAAAAATCACTGGTCATTTTACAAGGCATATTAGACATTGCCCGTAATCTAGGCATGACTACCGTCATGGAAGGTGTAGAAACAAACGAACAACTCGATTTGCTTAAAAAAATGGGAGCTCAAAAAATCCAAGGGTTCTTAATCAGCCAAGCTGTAGTCGCAGAACTTGCAATCAATCTCAAGAACCAAAAATGGATGCACTAAAAAGGAACTTCTCTAATTTGAGAAGTTCCTTTTTGATTTCATTAAATTAAGCTGGGTTTGCTTCTAGTTCTACCGTAATTTTAATGTCTTTTCCTACTAATACGCCACCAGTTTCAAGCGCTTGGTTCCAAGTCAATCCAAAATCTTCACGGTTGATTTTCGTTTCAGCTGAGAATCCAACTACTTCTTGGCCCCATGGGTTTGTGCCTTTACCTTCGTATTCAGCTTCAAAGACAACCGGTTTCGTAATGTCTTTAATTGTTAAATCTCCAGCAATTTCATATTCATCACCATTTTTTGAAATGTTGTTAGCCACAAATTTGATTTCTGGAAACGCTTCAGCATTGAAAAAATCCGCCGAACGAAGGTGATTGTCACGATCTTCGTTCCCTGTATTAATACTTGCAACGTTGATGTTAAATGCAATGTTAGCATCAGTTAAATCTGTTTCATTTGCTTCTACATTTGCATTGAAATCACCAAAACTTCCTCGTACTTTAGAAACCATCATGTGTTTTACCGAAAAACCAATACTTGAGTGAGCTGCATCTACGTTCCAATTTTTCATTATTAATTCCTCCATGTTGTTTTTTGTTTTCTATAACTTACTATATGTTGATGATATCTCGATGTCAATACGTTTGAATTAAAATATCTCGAATTAAGGATATTTATTTTTAATTGACAAATAAGACGCTGATTAAGTTGTTAAATGTAACCAGGTATTAAAAAGTAATTAAATTACGATGTTTTACACAAATTTTCATTTACGATATAATAATTAACAATAGAGGTGATTTGAATGAAAGAAACAACATTATGCCCACGTTTATCAAAAGCGATGGAACTCATCGGAAAAAGATGGACGGGGTTGATCTTATATCAGTTACTGGAAGGTCCTCAGCGATTCAACGAAATTGAATCTGCTTTGCCTGTGAGTGGAAGACTTCTTTCCGAGCGCTTAAAAGAGCTTGAAAAAGAAGGGTTAGTTGAGCGACATGTTTTTGCCGAGGTACCTGTGAAAGTTGAATATTCTTTAACGGACAAAGGAAAAGGGCTGAAAGATGCAATTGCCAACATCGAACAGTGGTCAAAAGTATGGTTATCTTGAAATTACTTGTCAAATAGGTCGTCAATACGCATACTATGTAATGGAAAGAGTTAAGGGAAAGGATTTGGCTTTTCATGACTAAACAGCGTTGGTTTGACGATTTAACTAGAGAACTTTCACTAGAATGTGTAAAAATAGATGAACCACTTTACTTGCACACAATGACGAAAATGGGTGGACGGGCAGATTTATTTGTATCACCGACTACTGAAGAAGAAACAATTTTTGTTGTGTCATATGCTCATCAACATCAGATTCCCCTTCTATTACTTGGGAATGGATCTAATATGGTGGTCCGAGACGGTGGCGTGCGTGGGATTGTCTTGAATTTATCTAAGTTAAACGAAATAAAAATTAATGGTACTCGTGTATATGCACAAAGCGGTGCGGATATTATTGATGTCTCAAGAGCGGCAGCAAAAGAAACCTTATCAGGTTTAGAATTTGCATGTGGGATCCCTGGATCAGTTGGCGGTGCGATGGCAATGAATGCAGGGGCGTACGGTGGCGAAATTAAAGATGTCATTTTGGAATGTACTGTATTGACTCATGAAGGGGAAAAGTTGGTTTTATCAAAAGATGAACTTGAACTGGATTATCGCATGAGTGTCATTACGAAAAAAGGTTATTATGTATTATCTGCAGAGTTTGAATTGACTGTAGGTGATCAGCTGACAATCGATGCAAGAATAGCGGACTTGACGCATTTACGTGAATCGAAGCAGCCTTTGGAATATCCTTCAGCAGGCAGCGTGTTTAAACGCCCTCCTGGTTATTTCGCCGGAAAGCTTATTCAGGACTGTGAATTGCAAGGTAAGGGATTTGGCGGGGCTGAAGTTTCAACGAAGCATGCGGGCTTTATTGTGAATAAAAACAATGCCACTGCTACTGACTATATTCAAACAATTGAAATGGTCAAAAAGAAAGTGAAAGAACAATTCGGTGTTGAATTGGATCTTGAAGTGAAAATTGTAGGCGAAAACGAATAAATGAAAAAGCCTTGAATTCTATTGGAATTCAAGGCTTTTTTTATGCGCATTATCTGAATTTCCTTTAAACTAAAGAGAGAACTACTGTAAAGACGGGAGGTACAAATGGAGCATTTTACAACAGATTTTATTGTATTACTTATTGGGATTTTTCTTTTAAGCGGCGTCTTGATGACAAAGCTATCCGCACGTGCTGGTGTACCAGCCCTTATATTGTTCATGTTTTTAGGAATGGTATTAGGAAGTGATATTTCAGGACTCATTTATTTTTCAAATGCGAAAATTGCCCAGATGGTTGGGGTATTTGCACTAATTATCATTTTGTTTGAAGGTGGATTACAAACACAGTGGAAACATGTCCGACCCGTTCTTGGCGGTTCAACTGTGCTGGCAACTGTAGGTGTATTAATTACCACGTCCGTTGTGGCAATTGCCGCTTATTATGTGTTGGATATCGGGTGGCTTGAGGCATTTCTGCTTGGTTCTATCGTTGGATCCACTGATGCTGCTGCGGTATTTTCAGTTTTATCCGGTCAAAATATAAAACAAAAACTAACTTCAACATTGGAAGCCGAATCAGGCACGAATGATCCGATGGCCATGTTTTTGACCATTGTTTTTATTGAATGGATTTTGATGCCGGATATATCCGCTTGGTCATTAGCCGGTATGTTCTTAATGCAAATGGGACTTGGTGCGTTGTTCGGGTTTGGATTAGGCTATATTGCTTCCAAAACGATGAATAAAATCAAGCTAGATGCGAGTGGACTTTATGCTGTATTATCCGCAGGTTTTGCCATTTTCATCTATAGCCTGACAGCTGTTTTAGGTGGAAGTGGTTTACTAGCCGTATACATAGCAGCAATGATTATAGGAAACCGGGAGTTGACCCATAGCCATTCCATTTTCAGTTTCCATGAAGGCTTTGCATGGTTGATGCAAATTACCATGTTCGTGATTTTAGGACTTCTTGTATTCCCAAGTGAACTTGCGCAGTGGGATCTTATTTGGAAAGGGTTAGTGCTTTCGTTCATATTGATTGCCGTAGCACGACCAATTGCCGTATTTGTCTCTACCATCTTCTTTCCCTATACAACAAAAGAAAAATGGTTCATGTCATGGGCTGGTTTACGAGGAGCGGTTCCGATTGTCCTGGCGACTTTTCCGATGTTAGCAGGTATTGAGAATAGCACACTGTATTTCAATGTCGTGTTCTTTATCGTGTTAAGCTCAGCTTTGCTGCAAGGATCGACCATTCCTTATGTTGCGAAACTACTAGGATTGAATGGACCCCCTGTTCCCAAACGAATCCATACATTGGAACTCGTTTCCATGGATCGCGCAAACGCTGAAATGCTGGAATTTGAAGTGTCCGAACTCTCCCCGTTTGCAGGTCAACTTGTGCAAACCATTGGACTCCCTGAAAAAACGGTAATCAGTGCAATTATCCGTCAAGGTAATTTGGTCATGCCGACCGGTGGAACAAAACTTCAAAAACAGGACATTCTATATATTCTTACTGCAAAAGAACAAGTAGCCAATGTGAAACTCGTTCTGGGTGAAGAATTAATGAAATAAAAGGAGTGGATATGACTGTAAAAGGTCATGTCTACTCGTTTTTTATTTGAAGGACTTTTTTACTTTCAGTCGAAATAATATAGTAATAAAGTATTGGAGGGGAAGACGTGAAGGGGAAAAGAAGAGTAGGGAAGTGGATTGCTTGGATTGTCGGAAGTATTGCACTAATTCTAATAGCGGCAGTCATTTTTTTGAATGTCTACATCAGTAAGTCCAAACCGCAAATTGAAGGAAACATGGCAGTGGACATCCTGGAAGAGGCAGTAATCGTAACCCGTGATGATCAAGGAGTGCCTCACATCAGCGCGAAAAGCGATGCAGATTTGTATAGAGCACAAGGTTTTGTGCAAGCACAGGACCGAATGTTTCAGATGGATTTAGCGCGACGTCAAGCAAGTGGGCGTTTATCGGAAGTAGTGGGTGAAGCAGCCGTAACAACGGATCAGTTCTTCCGTACTTTCAGCCTGAGACAAGCTGCAGAAGATTCGTGGGCTGGTTACGGAGAAGACGCAAAGCAAGTGCTCACCTGGTATGCAGAGGGCGTGAATGCGTATATGGAACAGGCAAGCGATCAAGGCAAACTCTCTTTTGAGTTTAAACTGCTCGGATACGAACCTGAACCTTGGACAGAAGTAGATTCTTTAACCATCGGGAAATTTATGGCATATGACCTTGGCGGTAACTGGTCGAGCTTGGCTGTTCGACACTGGGCACTTGGAAATTTCCCTGAAGATAAAGCACGTGAGTTATTTATTACATATCCAGAGGATAAACCCTCGATTATTGCATCAAATCTAGAAAACCAAGTAACAGTAGAGGGGCAATTTGACCCTGCTGTCATTCCAAACGAATTTAATGGAAGCAATAACTGGGTGGTATCCGGAGACAAAACGAAATCAGGGCTGCCTTTGCTTGCGGACGATCCGCATCTAGGTTTAAGCACGCCGTCCATTTGGTATCAAATGCATCTTCAGTCTCCTGAGCAAAATGTAAGCGGTGTCATATTTGCGGGTATTCCGGGTATTATTTTGGGGCACAACGACGAAATCGCCTGGGGGGTAACGAATGTAGGTCCCGATGTTCAGGATCTATATATTGAAACGCCAAATCCAGAGAACCCAACCCAATTTAAATACGAAGGCAAATGGGAACAGGCAGAAGTGCGGGATGAACCGATTAAAGTGAAAGATGGTGAAACAGTTGACTTTGAAGTGGTAGTAACTCGCCATGGACCGATTATTTCAAATGTCATGTTTGATGAAGAAAAACCAGCGGCACAGTTCTCCATGCAATGGACTGCACTAGAGCCTACTAGAGAACTGCAAGCGGTATTGAATATGAACAAAGCGTCTAATTGGGAAGAATTCGAAACGGCGTTGGAGGATTTCCATGCGCCTGCTCAAAACTTTGTGTTTGCAGGGAAAGATGGAACAATTGCGTACAAAGCGAATGGACGTATTCCAATCCGCAAATCTGGAGATGCCCAGTTGCCGGTGCCGGGTGATTCAGAGGAATATGGTTGGGAAGGGTACGTTCCATATGATGAACTGCCTACTGTTGTGAATCCTGATGAAGGATTTATCGCAACGGCAAATAATCAAGTTGTCGATGAAACATATCCGTATCATATTACCGACTATTGGGCTCAATCTTATCGTTATGAACGGATTGCAGAAGTATTGGAAAAAGGCGATGACTTCACGAAAGAAGATATGATGGCTCTTCAAATGGACCAACATAATCTACAAGCGCGAGAGTTCTTAAAAGATATGGTCGCTTCTGTAGAAAAAATGGATAAAGACAATAAATATGATGATATAACGAAACTGTTAAAAGATTGGGATCAAGTGGATTCTGTTGATGCTGCAGCACCTCTTGTTTTCCACAAATGGATTAAACAATTGCCAGCCACGCTATTCGTGGATCAAATGCCGAAAGATATTTACGATTTAATGGCAGGCAAAGGCAATATAACGGATGCCATGATGCGTGAAAGTTTCAAAGGTCAAGAAGGAGCGTGGGTGAAAGGACACGGAGGGGTGGACAATTGGATGATGGATTCATTTGAAACAGCTGTCACATCCATTCAAGAAGAGTTTGGCAACAAGCCGAGCGACTGGAAGTGGGGAGATTATCATCAACTCACGTTCGACCATCCTTTAGCGGGTGCATCGCCAATTTTCGCTTATTTCTTGAACCCATCGCATGTACCAATTGGTGGTTCCAATATTACGGTTCAGGCAGCCGGATTTACACCAGATGGCTTAGTTGATCATGGAGCTTCCTGGCGTTTCGTCGCTGACTTAGATGACCTATCAAGTACCCATCACATCGTGGGGCCAGGTCAAAGTGGTCACATGAAATCCGACTGGTTCCACAATCAAGTAAATGACTGGGCAGAAGGGAATTATCATGAAACGGTAGTTGATGGTGACATTGAAGATCCTCATACGTTAACATTAACTCCATAAGAGTCGTTAGGGTGTGTAAACTGTATGAAGATGAAGGAACTTCTATTAGTAGGTCTTGGCGGGATGATTGGGGCACTGTTACGCTATGGCGTCATGGTGACGGCTCCTGACACCTTGGTTTTATGGTTGGAAAATGGAATTGGGAGTCTCATCTTAGGATGGCTGACCGGACGTGCTATTTCTTCAGGAAGAAAGGCATCCGTCTTATGGACAACTGGCGTTCTCGGTTCGTTCACTACCTTTTCAACATTCTCTGCCGAATGGCTTGTTTTGATGCAAGATCACTTTGTGTTGGCGATGGTCTATGGACTTGGCATGACATTGATGTGTTTTTTATTAGCTGCCTTAGGATTTAAGCTAGGAGGCCAATTTAAATGACACTTCTGGCAATAGCACTTGGTGGTTTCCTTGGTGCCGTATTGCGGTTTGGGATTTCACAGAAAATCCAAGGAATGAATGGGATACTGATCATCAATTGTGCAGGTTCCTTTCTGATGGGACTATCCCTTCATATAGCGATACAAACAAATTGGTTGGCCATTTTTTGGATGGTTGGTTTTTTAGGTGCATTTACGACCTTCTCGACATTCGCTGTTCAATTCGTTGAAAGTTGGTCGAAAGGAGAACACCGAAAAGCCATTGGCTATGCATTGTTCACTGTCTTAGGTGGATTTTTATCCGTTCTCCTCGGTTGGTGGAGCGGAGCGGTTTTGTAGCGTATCGTGTATAGAACAAGCTAAAAACGTCTAAAGGGTCTTTCCGTTCTCACGGAAAGACCCTTTAGACTGATGTTTTGCACTTATTCAAAAAAGAAGGTGGTCGGCAATTTCTTTCGCTTTCCGCGGACGAAACGCCAGCCTCCTCGGCTCGGCCTGCGGGGTCTAGCTTGTTCCGCTTTTTCCGCAGGAGTCTTAAGAAATAGCCAACCACCAGCCTACTTAAATAGTTTGCAGAGACACGCTAACAGAAGCACTTTCTGTTGATTGGAGTGGAGGCGGCGACTTCTGCGGGAACAGCACGAGCTGAAGGCCCCGGAAGAACGAAGTGATGAGGAGACTGAAGCCGTGCCCGCGAAACGCGTCCGCCGCAACGGAAATCAACATTTTCTTGTATGTGTATTTTTAAATAGTATGTAGCTATATTCACCCTTTTTATTAGAATATCCCTTTTTCAATGACTCTTCCCAAACGACCCGTTGTCGTTTCAGCGTAGAGAATAGATTGATAGACAGATTCTTCTGTTGCTTCAATAACAGCCTGGAATAATTCATTCATAAGTGGATGATCATCTCTTAGGAATGATTGTGTTTCAATCGGTTGGTCAGATTCATGAGCTATGAAATTGGCATTAGAGAACGCGATGACAATGTCCCCACTGCCGTTATGTATATGTGTGCCTGTTCGACCAAGTCCGATTGCAGCCCGTTTAGCCATCCGCTTCAATTGACGTGCATCGAGCGGGGCATCTGTTGCCACAATGATAATGACGGAACCATCCGGTTTATCCAAATTGTCTTGAGCCCAATTTGCCATCCGACACTCGTGAGCTCGTCCAAAGTTCGTTAGGGTAAGAACTCCTACAGTAAAGGCGTGTCCATCATGTTCTGCGATACGGGATGAACTGCCAATACCGCCCTTAACCCCGTAACAAATCATACCGGTTCCGGCACCGACCGCTCCTTGTTCAAAACTTCCAGGTTCTGCAGCCTGCAGTGCTTCAATTGCATGTTCAGGACGAACCGCCAATAGACGCATCGAATTTAAGTAACTGTCGTTACATTCCCCCACGACTAAATTGAGCGAACTTGTGGAATCACCGATTGCAGGGTTTTGCTCCAGCATATACGAGAGTGTTCCCTCCAACACCGCTCCGACGCTGAATGTATTTGTCAGCATGATTGGCGACTCCATTAACCCCAGTTCTTCGAGTTGAATGAGACCGACTGTTTTGCCAAAACCATTCAGGACAAAGCTCGCTGCAGGAACTTTATGCAGGAATGAATTTTGTTCATGAGGCAAAATAGCGGTGACGCCTGTACAAATTGAGTCTTTTTCATCCAAGTATTGCTTTAATGTAACATGTCCCACTTTTACACCAGGTACATCTGTAAGTAAATTTAAAGGGCCTTTTTTCAATTTCATCATCTCCTGAACGAACACAAAGACTGACCAACGAATTGGTCAGTCCGAGTTCAATTTATAAGAAAGGGTCGCTATTTCGATGCTTTCAAAAGTAGCGTAAAGCAATTATTTGATTAATAGTACAGGTGAATGTACGCGTTTTGCTACTTTATGGCTTACACTACCAAGCACCATTTCCTGAAGGGTATTAAGACCCCTGCTGCCAATGACCACAATATCGTAATTCTCCTGGTTTGCGTGTTCCACAATCACTGGACCGGCTTCACCATGTAGCAATTTAATTTCAGTTGAAATCCCTTTGGACGTAAATAAATCTTTAATAGGCATGATTTTGTTTTTACGATCAATATGCAACTCATCACTATTCATGCTGTGAATAACATCCGTTCTCGTTTTATCGTAGTCCAAAACATATAACAATGTGACATGTGCATCGGGAGAGGCGCTTGCCAAGAAAACTGCGTGCATTGCGGCTCTTTTTGAATGTAAAGAACCATCTACAGCCACCAAAATTCGTTTATACATCTTCAAACCCCCTTAGTGAAGTGATTGTTCTCTGCAATTCGTTACAATCAAACTGCTTATGTATTGGATATATATTCTCTAAAGGAGAAGAAAAATCCTTTATTTACATAGGTTTCATTTTAATATTTGAATTGGTGTGAAAACATTTTTTGCAACCTGGACAACTAATCTGTCAACCTGGAAGTCAATTCTGTCTACCGGTAACCTCAAACTGTCTACCTAGACTCAACTCCTAAACTTTCTACGCACTTACATTTAAAAAATCATCATGTCACTGTCCTTGCTTTTAAAAGTACGCGAGCATATACTGTAGGTAATAATCAAATGGACGTTTGAATGAGGGGTTGAAACGATGAAAACAGAAACATGTGAAACGGTATGTGTTCACGAAGAAGATGTGAAACACGTTCAACAAAACTTGCCTGAGTTGAAAGGTATGTCATTAATTTTCAAAGCACTGGCAGACGAAACCCGACTTAAGATTGCTTATTCTTTAACCTTGAAAAATGAATTATGTGTATGCGATGTGGCGGCTATTATCCAATCATCAACCGCAACCGCTTCACATCATCTACGTTATTTAAAAGATATCGACTTAGCGAAGTCAGAGAAAAGAGGCAAACTCGTATATTACCGACTTGCAGATAATCATGTGGGGCAGCTCGTGAAAATTGCCCATGAACATGCGAAAGAAGGGGAAAGACATGAAAGCACATGAACAACAGGAATTTCGCTTAGAAAACTTAACCTGTGCGAACTGCGCCATGAAATTCGAGAAAAACATTCAAGCTTTACCGGATGTAACGGAAGCGAATGTTAACTTTGGCGCATCCAAAGTACGTGTGATTGGTCCTGTAACAGTTGAGGACTTAGAGAAAGCAGGCGCTTTCGATGGCATTAAAGTTGTTCCGATGTCGTCGAAACGTACAATCGAAAGTAAACCATTCTTTAAACAAAAAGAAAATGTCATGACATTGATATCATTGCTGTTTTTAGTTATCGGAACAATCATTTCATTTCAAACGTCTGAAGCGGACCCATATGCGATTCTTTTCTTTGCATTATCGATCGTCGTTGGTGGTTATGAAATGTTCTGGAGTGGTCTGAAAAATTTGTCCCGATTTTACTTTGATATGAAAACCCTTATGACCATTGCGATTATTGGGGCTGCCATCATTGGGGAATGGCGTGAAGGTGCTGTCGTTGTCTTCTTATTCGCTGTAAGCGAAGCACTTGAGGCATATTCGATGAATAAAGCAAGACAATCCATTAGACAGTTGATGGACATTGCTCCTGCCCGTGCCGTCATTCGCAGAAACAATGAAATGATGGAACTTGGCACAGAAGAAATCATCATTGGCGATACGCTCATTGTAAAATCTGGTCAAAAGATTGCCATGGACGGGGAAGTAATCTCAGGTCAATCTTCCGTCAATCAGGCGCCGATTACGGGTGAATCGATGCCGGTTAAGAAAGCACAAGGTGACGAAGTGTTTGCCGGTACGTTAAATGAAGAAGGGGCTCTTGAAGTCCGAGTGACAAAAAGAGTGGAAGACACGACCATTGCGAAAATCATCCACTTAGTTGAAGAGGCTCAGGCAGAAAAAGCACCGTCTCAAAAGTTTGTCGATCAATTTGCGAAGTACTACACACCGATCATTATTTTGATTGCACTACTGGTAGCAGTCATTCCACCTTTATTTACCGGCGACTGGCAAGCTTGGATTTATCAAGGTCTTGCAGTACTGGTTGTAGGTTGTCCTTGTGCACTCGTAGTTTCAACTCCGGTGGCCATTGTCACAGCGATTGGGAATGCAGCTAAACAAGGTGTTCTAATTAAAGGTGGCATTCATCTTGAAGAGATGGGGCGTCTCCAAGCGATTGCTTTTGATAAAACAGGTACATTGACTAAAGGTTATCCAGAAGTGACTGACCTTGTGACGGAAGCAAATTTCACGAAAAGTGAGATTCTGCAAAAAGTGGCGTCTGTCGAGTCATATTCAGATCATCCATTAGCACGGGCTATTGTGAATCATGCTGCATCCATGGATGTAGCACACTCTGCTGCTGAAAATTTTCACTCGGTTACAGGTAAAGGAGCAAAAGCTCTGGTGGATGGAATCGAAGTAGCGATCGGAAGTTTAAAATGGGCAGAGGAAACTACCGCCATTTCAGCTAATGTGAAAGCAAACGTGGAAACACTTCAAAAACAAGGGAAGTCTGTCATGGTCGTTCTTTTCAATAGTCAATATGCAGGCCATTTGGCTGTCGCAGATGCAATAAGAGAATCAAGTCCTACAATCCTGATGAAGTTGAGAGAACTCGGAATGAAACATATCGTGATGCTGACAGGGGATCATCCTACAACTGCCGTTGCAATAGGTCAATTACTTAACATGACCGACGTGCGTGCTGGGTTGATGCCAGAGGAAAAACTGGAAGCAGTAAAATCTTTGCGCAACGAGTTCGGTCGGGTTGCGATGGTTGGGGATGGCATGAATGATGCACCCGCGCTTGCCGCTGCTTCTGTTGGAATTGCAATGGGGGGAGCAGGTACGGATGCAGCTTTAGAAACGGCTGACGTTGCCTTGATGGCTGATGACTTGGAAAAACTTCCTTACACCATTCAATTGAGTCGAAAAGCATTGCGTATTATTAAAGAAAACATTATGTTTGCATTAGGTTTAAAAATAGTGGCGTTACTGCTGATCATTCCAGGGTGGCTGACTCTTTGGATTGCGATCTTTGCAGATATGGGAGCAACGTTGCTCGTTGTGTTAAATTCAATGAGATTACTGCGCATTCAAAAGTAACGCAGTTCGGGGGAAGAGCATGCGACTAACAGAATGGACAATGGAAGAACAAGAACAACTAATACATTTCATGACGACCAATACCTGGCCTTTTCACGGGAATTCAAATCCAGCAAGAGAAATTATTGAAAAGACCATTGAAGAGGGCGGGTATGAATCAGACGAAGTCAAAACGTTCTGGGTCGAAAATGAGGAACAGCAAAAAGTGGGCATTGTGAAAGTATTCGATTTGCAGGATGAAATCCCGGTATTTGACTTGCGGATTGCTGACAGTCATCGTGGTCATGGATATGGTCCTGCTGCTTTAACAAAAGTGGCGGAATACGTATTCAATTTGCCTGAAAAGAAAATCCGTGTGGAAGGTCACACGCGTCAAGATAACTTTGCGATGCGCAAAACGTTTGAACGCGCGGGATTTGTTAAAGAAGGACATCTTCGTAAAGCGTGGTTTTCTCCAAAAGAGAATTCTTACTATGATGCCATCACGTATGGGATTACAAGGGAAGACTTTATGGAAGGCACAACGACGCCTGTCTTATGGGATGATCAGCAAGCAACGGACCAATCGGAATCGAAAGTCCATGTCGCCATGCGAACTTTTCCGGATTCATTTGAATCGGAACGACTTTTCATCCGTGCACCAAAAGTTGAAGATGCACCTCTTGTCTGGGAAAGTGTTCAAGTATCCCATAAAGCATTAAAACCATGGATGCCCTGGGCCCAAAGCCGTCAAAAAATCGAAGATACAACAGAAAATACAAGACAAGCGGTTGCTGATTTTGTAACTAGAAAAGATTTGCGTCTTCATTTGTTTTTAAAAGAAACGGGTGAATTTATTGGGGCAAGCGGGTTTCATCGCATCAATTGGGATATTCCAAAAGTGGAAATCGGGTATTGGTTGGACAGTCGTTTTGAAGGAAAAGGCTATATGACGGAAGCAGCTGAGCGTCTGACGAAATTTGCTTTTGAAGAGTTAGGAGCCAGAAGAGTGGAAATTCGCTGCGATACAGATAACGTGCGAAGCCGGGCTGTAGCTGAACGATTGAAATTTACGTTAGAAGGAATCCTAAAGCAAGAGGGATTATCTGCGGATGGAAAATATATTCGTGATACGTGTATCTACGCTAAAATCAAATAACATACAAAAGGGATGTCCGCATTATACGGACATCCCTTTTGTTACAGTTTTCGTTTACCCGTAACTAATTGTACGACTAAAATGATACCTGCAATTAATAAAATCAAGTGAATTAGACCGCCGCCAATTTTAAATACAAGTCCTAATAACCAAATAACTAATAATACGACGATGATCATCCATAACATTCTACCCATTCAAGCTCATCCTCTCTGCTGTAATGCTTTGATATTAGTAAGGTACCCTTGATATTTTACTGATAAACCACCGAAACAAAATTTATTAAAATTTAGTTGTTTTTTGTATGTTTCGGCACTCATATTTTGCCCATTTTACATATATTCGTTATTCATTGAGAACGATAAGCGACTATAGTACACTTATATAAGCTATGGAAAGAGAGGAACAGAGTGATGCCGACACCTAGTATGGAAGACCATATTGAACAAATCTATATGCTGATTGAGCAAAAAGGATATGCACGTGTATCGGATATCGCTGAATCTCTTTCAGTTCTTCCTTCTTCTGTAACGAAAATGGTTCAAAAACTCGACAAAGATGGATACTTGATTTATGAACGTTACCGAGGTCTGATGTTAACACCTAAAGGGTTAAAATTAGGAAAGCGGTTGGTTCAGCGTCATGATTTGTTGGAACAATTTTTGCGTTTAATTGGCGTACAGGAAGACAAAATATATGAAGATGTAGAAGGAATTGAACATCACTTGAGCTGGAATTCGATCGATCGTATTGCAGATTTGATTCAAGCGATGGAAGAGAACCCTGACTTTCTTCAAAAACTAGAAGAACTTAAAGAACAGCAACAATCAGAATAGGAAAAAGCGAAAGGAGTGTCCGCTATGAGCGAAATGGTATCTGGAGAAATTGTTGACTTACAGATAAAGTCACAGGAATCTTCTAAATGGATATTATCCAATGGTGAAATCGAAGTACCAATCAATGGATCTGAAGCACCTGAAGGAGTTCAGGAAGGCGATACAATTAAAGTGTTTTTATTTAAAGACCGTCGTGGCAATTTAAGTGCAACTTCCACATTGCCACATATCACAAAAGGTACTTATGGATGGGCAAGAGTCATTAAAATGGACGAGCGTGAAGGTGCAGTTGTTGATATCGGCAGCTCACGTGAAGTCATTGTGAAACCATCAGACTTACCATTATTAAAAGAGTTATGGCCAAAGACTGGTGACCATTTATACATGACATTGAGAACCGATTTTCATGGCGATTTATTCGGTCGTCTGGCAACCGAAGATCGTGTAGCTGAAACATTTGTAGAAGCTCCAACATCTGTCATGAATGAAAACTTGAAGGCACGAGCATATCGCTTATTGCCAATCGGATCGTTTTTCATCAGCGTTCCTCAAGGGTACAGAGTATTTGTTCATCACACAGAACAAATGGCTGAACCACGTTTAGGTGAAGAAGTTGACGTTCGTGTGATTGGTGTGAAAGAAGATGGGTCATTGAATGGTTCTATGTTGCCACGAAAACAAGAGCGTTTGATGGATGATGCAGAAACTCTGTATCGTTACTTACAGGATGTTGGTGGTAAAATGCCATTTACGGATAAATCATCTCCAGATGAAATTTACGACATGTTCAATTTAAGCAAAGCTTCGTTTAAGCGTGCATTAGGAAAGTTAATGAAAGAAAAGAAAATCGAACAAAAAGATGGTTGGACTTTGGTCAAATCTGACATTTAAGTTTAAAATATTCCGTCAAGGGGCACAAAAAGAATGGAGACATAAAACTCTCCGAAACTTTTTGTGCCTTTTCGTCGTATTATCAAAAGGGAAGCATATTCATAGACAGAATGGCTTGACCCATTTTAAAAAAGAAAATTTCGTTCTGAGAGGAGAAATATGAATGAAAAAGAATATTGTCCGCTTTGCGTCAATTCTACTGGCTGCCTCGTTGCTACTACCTTCTGGAGCTTTGGCCAGCACTGGTTCTTCGTCGTCCGGGAATGCGATTAATGAGAAATTCGGCATGCCCATCGTCGTTTATGGAGCAGATTTAACAGAAGCTGAAAAACAAAGTGTTAAAGACAGTCTTAAGGTGACGAGTGAAAGCGAAGTAGAGGAAATTTCAGTAACTGGCGAGGATCTCGTAAAGTATATTAAAGATGGAGATTCAAAAGCCCGCATGTTTTCATCTGCGAAAATTACACGTGAAGATGCAGGTAAAGGCTTAGTCATCAATATTGTGACCGAAGAAAACATCACACAAGTTACTGCTGAAATGTACGAAAATGCAATGTTAACTGCAGGAATTGAAGATGCAACAGTTGAAGTGGCTGCACCGAAGAAAGTTACGGGACACTCTGCTTTGGTCGGGATTTACAAAGCATATGAAGTTAGTGGAGAAACATTGGATAAAGAGCGTACCGATGTAGCGAATGAAGAGCTTTCCGTGGCAACCATTTTAGCTGATAAAGCAGGCGTTGATGAAGCGAAAGTCAGTGAACTGTTGACGGAGATTAAGAAAGATATCGCAGAACAAAATCCGGCATCTAAAGAAGAAGTTGAAAAGATTGTTCAAGATCAGTTGACGAAACTTCAAATTGAGTTGAATCCAGAAGACCGCCAATTATTAATTGATTTAATGGACCGTATTCGCCAACTGGATATCGATTTCAGTAAATGGTCAGATCAATTAAATGATTTAAGCAAAACACTTGAAGACAAAATCGGCAACATTGTTGATAATGAAGGTTTTTGGCAAAGTGTTAAAAACTTCTTCAATAATTTGATTGATTCCCTTCGCTCATTATTTAATTAAGAATTAGCCTCCCAAGTGGAGGTTTTTTTCATTGAAACAGATGAATTGCACAACCTAAAAATGCGTGATAAACTAAAAGAAAAAATATCTCGAATTCGAGATATTATGACGCGGGAGGAATTAATATGGAGTTAGCAGGTATTCATCATGTATCAGCCATTACTGCAAATGCTGAAAAAAACTATGATTTCTTTACACGTATATTGGGAATGCGACTCGTCAAAAAGAGTGTGAATCAAGATAACACATCCTCATATCATTTGTTTTATGCTGATGCAGTAGGCACACCTGGAACAGATATGACTTATTTCGATATACCGCACGCAGCAAAAACAGTACCTGGCGTATCAAGTATTAGTAACACGTCATTTCGTGTGAAAAGTGAAGATGCCTTAGCATATTGGAAAGAAAGGTTCACTGAATACAACGTTCATTTTGAAGAAGTGATTGAACGCTTCGGAAGAAAAACAATGTATTTTGAAGACTTCGAGGGATCTCGTCTTATGTTGGTTGTTGATGATGGAAAAGGAGTACCTTATGGGATTCCGTGGACCAAATCTGGCATTGCTGAAGAAAATGCAGTGGTTGGGTTAGGTCATGTCACTTTGACGGTTCGCAAAGCGGAACAAACACAACTTGTATTGACGGAAGTATTGGGGTTTAAAAAGATAGGTTCGTATCCATCCGTTATTGAAGGAATGCCTGAAATTACGGTTTTCTCTACAGGTGAAGGTGGTCCTGCATCTGAAGTGCATATTGAAGAGCGACCTGATTTGCCAATGGAACGACCGGGTCGTGGCAGCGTTCATCATGTAGCCTTCCGCGTAAAAACGTTTGAAGACTATGATAGATGGGAAGAATTACTTCGTTCTAAAGGATTTATGACATCTGGAAAAGTGGATCGCTACTACTTTAAATCGATTTATTTTCGTGAACCGAATGGAATACTGTATGAATTGGCGACGGATGAGCCAGGGTTTGCAACAGATGAATCCATGGAAACGTTAGGTGAAACCCTTGCCTTACCACCATTTTTAGAGTCACGACGTGAACAAATCGAAGCTTCACTGCGTCCGCTTTCGTTGAAAGAGTAAGTTATGCTACACTGAAAAAAAGGAGTGATGGGTATGGAATTCCAGTATAAAGAATTAGGTCATGATGCATACGCTTTTGTGTATGAAAAAGATGGTAAGACTTTAGGGGAAATTACATGGACGTTGCTAGGGGATGTAATGGTGATGGATCATACATTCGTTTCGCCGGCACTTCGTGGTCAAGGGGTGGCTAAGCAATTACTCGATCGTTCAGCTAATTTTGCTCGTGAAAAAGGATACAAAATGGAAGCCGTATGTTCATATGTTGTAACAGCTTTCAATCAGTCAGATGAATATGAAGATCTCAAAGCATAATAAAAAGGCAAACCGCTAATTACAATTAGTGGGTTGCCTTTTAAGTCGTCTGCGTCATATAAGTTATCCCTCACATTTGAGTAAAAATAAATAAAAATCCTGTTAAAACTGAAGCACCTACCATTGTATACATGAAATCTGATTGACTGAATACTAATTTCTTTTCCATTGTGCATCTGCTCCTTTCAATTTGGTGTTAGTAGATGTGTACCCGTGTATTCTTACTTTTAAACAGGTTTATTCATAATTTATGTAGGGAAAGTTAAATTTATGTAACCATAATACGTTTGGTTCGTACATAATATAGTAAATACATTTAAAGAGGTGAATGCTTTGAGCAGAGCGGGAGAAGTAGCATTAGGAGTTATCGGAACTATATTAAATATTATCTTATTAATTTTCGTCATACTCGCAGTAGTGGGAGCATCCAATGCGAACACAGATGAATTGAAACAAATGTTTGAAGAGGAAATTGTATTGTCTGATCCGACCATGACACCTGAAGATATTGCTGTTTTTAATGACGCTGTGGATGTCGGCATTGAAGTAGTAGGTGTAGTAGGATGGGTAGTAGTGGTAACATTACTAGTCAGTATTATATTAAGTATCTTGGGAGTCGTGAAAGTTTCCAAAAATAAGAGTCCGAAAGCGGCAGGAATCATGTTCATCTTTGCAGGATTACTGTCAGGGATATTATTATTGGCACCAATTTTATTCTACATCGCTGCGATTATGTGTTTCGTTCGTAAAACACCCGTTCAGTATGTAGAAGATCCATACTATAACAATGATGTGCAACATCAAAACCAACCTCAACAACCATTATAAAAACAAAAAAACGCCTGTTAACATTAACTGTTAACAGGCGTTTTTAGATAGTAAACATATTTAGCTGTGGATAAAGGATGACCTTCAAAAAATTCATCGAACTCTTCTATACATGTAAAATTGTTACGTTCATAGAAAGCACGACCTTTTTGATTTTCGCTTTCGACGTATACAAATAATTGTTGAGCGTCTTGAATATGTTGCAGTCCTTCATTTAATAGCTTCTTTCCATACCCTAAATGCTGATGGGAAGGCAATAAATAAATGGCAGTCAGTTCTGCATCGCCATCTTCATCTACACGAGTAAAATTGGCGAAACCAATAATTTCTTCATCATGAACAGCGACATAAACGGATGTTTTTTCTAAACGTTTCATCATCATGGCATTGGAATAAGCCCGTTCAATAAATAGATTTTGAATATCCCCAGGAATAATACCTTCATACGTATCATGCCAACTGATTTTAGCGATTTGCTGTACCGCAGCAATATCGTCTTGTTTCATCGCTCGTATCAAATCGTCTCACCTCAAAATTCTTTCAGCTATCATACCAAACATTTCACTTGTATGCCATAGTTGTGGAATAATATCCACATAGGGAGTGAAATAAATGTGGACAATCAAATCATTTAAAGAGTTATCAACAACGGAGCTTTATACATACTTACAATTGCGGGTGAATGTATTTGTGGTGGAACAGTCATGTCCATATCCAGAGATTGATGGATACGACATAGATTCATATCATCTTGCTTATATTGAAAATGGCGAATTGCTAGCATATGCGCGTATTTTACCAGCAGGAATAAAATATGACCGAGTATCAATCGGAAGAGTAATCGTGAATAAAAATGCACGTGGAAGAGGTTTGGCAAAACAATTGATGGAACAGGCCATTTCCTTCAGCCGAGAAAAATGGCCACTGGGCGAAGTTCAATTACAAGCACAAACATACTTAAGAAATTTTTATGGCTCATTCGGTTTTGAGGAAATTTCGGAAGAATATGACGAAGATGGAATTCCTCATGTCGATATGCTATTAAAGAAATTGTGAAATTGTAACCAATTTGTCATCATAAAAAAGTGTGAATTTAATAATAACGGGTATCTATATGAGTATCAGAAGAAATTAAACTTTGGAGGAATGATGACAATGGCAAGAGGAAATAATCGTTCACTATTGCTGGCTGGATTGGCAGCAGGTGCATATGCATACTTTAGCAAACCAGAAAATCGTGAAAAGGCACTAGTTGCTTTCAATAATACAAAAACAAAAGTGAATTCGTATTTGGATTCACAAAAATTGAATAATACGGATATGACCAAAGTAGGTCACTCAGAACCTCATGATATTGACGACAACAAAATGTTAGATGAAGGTGCTAGTACAAGTGTTCAATATTACAATGAGGAAGTTCAGGAAAACAAGAAAAAAACAGATTCAACTTTAGCAAATGAAGATAAATTAGATAGTAAAAATCTATAAAAAGAAGGCTACGCTTTTTGCGAGCGTAACCTTCTTTTTTTTATGAACGCCTCTAGGGACAATAGTAATATGAGAGGTTTAATTAGTGAGTAATAAGTCGTTCCAAAAACTGTAAAGCGGACTTTTATTAAAATCCTAATGATCGACGGAAATAGCTTGCATACCGCTGACTAACTGGAATTCTCGTTCCATCCGTCATTTCCAATAAAAAAGTAGAATGGGAATCCGGTTGGATTTCTTTAATAAATGCAATGTTGACTATGTAAGAACGGTGACATCTGATAAAAGTTTCTGATGAAAGAAACAATTCCAGTTCGCTTAAATTTAAGCGATGATAGCCTTCCTTAAATTCCGTTTTAACAAACGTTTTTCTTAGTTGAGTTTCTAAAAATATGACTTGTTCATGCTTGATTGGATACCAATTCTCTTCCGTTTTAATCGTCATATATTGACTTAAAAAAGGAGACGGTTGATGAGGGAGAATGGCAGTGACGGCTCCCTTGGTTTTACCTTCTTCAATAATGGGGATACTCATTCCATAATAGGAAACACCAAAAATATCAGGATCTATAAACTCGTTTACTTTTTGACCATATACGAGTGCTTTGTGTGTGGCAGTTCCTTCTTTTATCGAATCACCTGGTAGTATTTTTAAATCAATTCTTTTACTTGGTTGATAATACACATATTCACGTGTATTGGATATCGCAATGGATGCTTGCTCTGGAAAAAACTCTTGTATAACTTGCATGATTTCATTAATTGTTTTTGTGTCCATTGACTGCACCTCATTTTTAACGAACTTCTCTTTTTACTATTTTACCATATAAAGCAAGAATACAAAGGAGGCATTTTCCTTGAAAAAAGCCATGTTTATTTTAAATCCCTCATCAGGTAAAGAATTAGCAGGAACATATAAAGATCAAACGATTGAAACCTTACAGGAAATGGGATATGAGGTTCATGTCAAGGAAACACAAGGGGAAGGCGATGCCACTGATTTTGCTCGTCAAGCCTGTGTGGAAAAATACCATCTTGTGACTGCCATGGGTGGGGATGGCACAATAAATGAAGCAGTGAATGGATTGGCAGAGCAAGAACATCGACCAATTTTTTCATTTATACCTTTAGGTACAGTAAACGATTTTGCCAGAGCCCTCGGAATTCCTTTGGATCCTGTTAAGGCAATTGAAGCTTTGAAAACAGCCGAACCACGTTTTGCAGATATTGCGAAAGCCCAAAACAAATTCTTTATGAATATTTTGGCCGTCGGTCGAATTGCTGAGAACGTTTCGCACGTATCAGTTGAACAAAAAACAAAATTAGGAGCACTCGCTTACTTGATTGAAGGCGTGAAGGCTTTAACATCTGACGAAGAAACCGAAGTATCAGTTGAACATGATCATGGTACATGGAAAGGAAATGCGGTCATTGTTCTGGCTGCACTAACCAACTCTGTGGGAGGTTTTGAAAAGCTTGCACCTAATGCAGAGACAGACGATGGGCTATTACATGTATTTGTTGTGAAAAGTGCGGGAATTCCTGCTTTCCTTCGTATGGCTTCCGCTATATTACGTGGCAAGTTAGAGGAAGATCCAGACGTCATTGTTATTAAAACTAAGAAAGCTAGAATTGAAACTACTCCTGAATTGAGTTGCAATTTAGATGGGGATGAAGGATGTACAACTCCTATAGACGTTAAAATCCTAGAAAGACATATCGAATTACTAGTTCCAATTAAGGAGATTGTATAAGACAATATCATGAGACCAATTGTATAAATTTGCTAAATCCATACTATACAAAAATGACATTTTCGTAAAATGAAGAATTTTGTCGTATATTTGTGAAAAAATACCTAATATTCCAGATTAATTTTTTTCGTGAGGAAAGTAATAAATCTATTTTCATAAAAGAATTTTCATTATATAGTTAACTAATAATGGTGAAATACGCACGGGCGTATTGTAACGAAAGATGGTGAGTTTTTATGCAGCAAAAACAATCAACAGGCAGTGAAACAATAGCTAAAAAATATATGAGTGAAATTGAGATATCCTCTCAGTTCGAAGGAATAGAAGATTTCTTTGAATTAGAAGCTAAACTTTTGTATGAAATTCACCATTTGGAAACAGAACAGGCAAAGAAAACCTTGCATCTCATTATCGATCGGATTTCACTGAGAGCTGGGAAGCAGACGATTCGTGGAGTGAAAAATTATTTTAGTGTACTGTCATCCATAATGGCGAGAAAGTTATATGAAAACCAAGTACCTTCAAAAAAGGCTTTTGCATTTAATGCAGCATGTATCGATATGATTGATCTTCACATGAATGATGCATCATTTCTGCAATTTGCAGATGATTTAATTGATTTTTTCGTGTCGGTTATTTCCGAAAGAAAACAACCGACATTCAGCCATCAAACAGTAAATAAAGTAATTTTATTCATTAATGATGAAGTGGAGTCTGAGCTGTCGGTAGAGGATATAGCTAAACACTTCCAGGTCAGCACGAGCCATTTATCCCGAATTTTCCGGGAACATGTAGGAATTACACTTGTAGAATATTTAAATGTGAGACGTGTGGAAGAGTCTCAATACTATTTGAGACATACAAACAAAAGTATTTCAGCGATTTCAAAGCAATATCATTTTTGCAACCAAAGTTATTTCACCCGCATATTTAAGAAGTATACAGAAGTCACACCAAAACAATTCCGTGATCAAAAAGAACATGAGTATTTTCGTTTTTCATTACCGACAACAGTTTAAAGAGTCGCTGGCAACGACTCTTTTTTCTATGGATTTGAAAAGTAGTAGTCATATAAGGTATACTTTTCTATAGTTTAAAAGATGAAGGTGTGAACCTAGTGAAGAAAAAAATTGGATTACTATCTATGCTTGTAATGGCTGCTGTTGTTTTAAGTGGATGTTCAGGTGTTGAAAACAAAGAAGGATACTTCTACAGTATATTTGTAAAACCCTTCGACTTTTTACTTAACTTTTTTGGGGATTTATTCAACGGAAGTTTCGGTTTGGCAATTATCGCAATCACCATTCTAATACGACTTGTTTTAATGCCTTTAATGCTTCGTAACTATAAAACTCAACAAGGCATGAAAGTCAAAATGGATGCAATGAAGCCTGAAATGGACGAAATCCAAAAGAAAATTAAAGCATCTAAAGATAAAGAAGAGCAAATGAAGTTACAACAAGAGATGATGGGCCTTTACCGTAAGCATAATGTGAATCCATTAAACATGGGTTGCTTGCCGATGCTGGTACAAATGCCAATCATTATGGGACTTTATTTTGCGATTTTATATTCGCCAGATGTGAAGAGCCATCAATTTTTATGGTATAGTCTGGGATCACCAGATGTTATTATGACGTTGATTGCAGGTGCCGTATACTTCCTACAAGCGAAAGTGTCTTTATGGACAGTTCCGGAACAACAAAAACAACAAATGAAAATGTTTGTGTATATTTCGCCAATCATGATTATGTTCGTTTCATTTACATCGATGTCGGCGTTGCCACTTTACTGGACTGTTGGTGGTTTACTATTAATATTCCAAACTTATCTTGGACGCAAGTTTTACTCGAACCATCCTGAAAAAGCATTAGAAGAATAACAAGTAAAAGTCGGTGCATGGCGCACCGACTTTTTTTAGGAGTGACAGATATGAAACGTAATTGGGTTGCTGGGTTATTAATTACTGCGGTAAGCATTGCTGCTATCGTTTTTATTATTAAAGGAAATTTATATGTATCTGTATTGTTTATGACGGCACTGTTTGCCTTAACGAATGGATTTAGAGCTGTCAGTTTTAAAGAAAAAGGATTTGAGCGAGAATCGAAATGGATGAAAGGGATGTCAATTTTCTTTTCAATCGCATTTTTCATCATTTTAGCAGTGATTATTTTTTAAATGTATAATTGTCTAAAATAAAGCCATCATGCTAATGAGAAGTCATTTGCATGGAGGTTTTTTTATGAAAAAATGGATAATTGCATGTGCAGCAATTCTTGTTACTGGATGCAGCCAACAAAATGTATCAATACCCGTTAGTGGTGTGATTGAACATTCGCTTGCTACCACGATAGTAGATGCTACAGGTAAAGGAATAGGCACTGCAGAGTTAACCGAAACTGAAGCTGGGGTTAGAATTCATCTGTTGCTGAAAGGGATGACTCCAGGAGTAAAAGCGATTCACTTCCATGAAGTAGGAAAGTGCGAATACCCGAAGTTTACAACTGCAGGTAGTCATGTGAATCCAACGAATAAACAACACGGTTTTGATAATCCAAAAGGCTATCATTCCGGTGATCTTCCTAATTTGACTGTGGGCGAAAATGGCGAAGTGGATTTAGAAATTACTTCACCGCATGTGACATTGGAAAAAGGAAAGTCCAATTCATTACTTGATGCAGATGGAAGTGCATTGGTGATCCATGAAAAAGCAGACGATTATAAAACGGATCCATCAGGGAACTCTGGTGATCGGATTGCTTGTGGAGTCCTTAAATAAAAAAACGTTCGTAACCATTAACGGTTACGAACGTTTTTCTGTTTTTTGTCCTTGTTTCTATCTTCTTTACGATTTTCTAAGAGTTCATCTAATTGTTGCATTAATAGTAGCACGTCGAATTTTGAGATTCGTGACATGTAGACACACACTCCCGTCTCGATTTTGATACTATATAATTCGTAACACAAGATAGTTTTCTGTCCGTCGAATGAAAAAAAGTTTTAATAAGAGAATTTTTTTCTAGTAAGCAGGACAATCACAATGGATGGAATGGAACATAACGTCATTCCTAAGAAAGCGGCACCTGGATCAACTTCATATAAATAACCGCCGGCCAACGTCAATACAGCTGTACTTAAACTAAAGGCAAATGCGGCATACATTCCTTGAGCCGCAGGGATTTCACTGGGAGAAAGTCTCCTTGAAATGTACTGAATAAAGGCATAATGCGCCACACCAAAAGAAGCTGCGTGAAATAACTGCGAGATATTAAATACCCAGACGTTTGGGAAAAGAAAGATTAAGACCCAGCGAATGGTGGATCCGATGCCAGCAATCAAAAACATGGTAGATACTTTAGTATTGGCGAAGAGTTTGTCAGCTCTAGTAAAAAATAAGATTTCCAGAAGAACCGCGACATTTAAAACGAACCCAATATATAGACTGTTCACGCCAAGATCTTGTAAGTAGATATAACCAAAGTTGTAATAAGAAGCATGAGCTCCTTGGAGTAATATCGCCAAAATTAATACAGTTACAAAAGGTTTAGAAGAAAGTAGTCGTTTGAAATTGGATTTTTTGTCTTCTCCGTCAATTGTCTTGTGTTTCACGGTGAGAGACACAGGTGCCGGGCGAGTATGCGATATCCACATAAATACAAGTCCAGCCAACATTACCCATAGAATGGCCTGTTCCGACCATATCGCCACAACCGCTCCAACGAGTAGGAGACCTACCGTATAGCCAATTGAACCAAAGGAACGGCTTTTTCCGTAATGTACTCGTTCATTTTGAATTAATACAGACGCGCTACTTTCCATTGCAGGAAGCAAATTGGGGTAAACAAAATTAAAAGCAATGGTGATCAGTAGTAATGGAACGAATGTATTGGCGGGAATATACAATGTCATGACCAACAATGACAAAAATGCAGTCCACATCATCACTACGCGTAAAGAAAAGATTTTCGTGGCAGCAGGAAATAACACAAAGGTAGATACGGCACGAGCGAGCATCCCTGCACCCATAATAAGACTTGCATGAGAAACGGAAAGTCCTTTTTCAGTGATTAACCAGCCTGTCCAAAAGGGGAGGAATACGCCCCATGTGAAAAAGAAGGCAAAGAAATTAGTAGATAACCATTTTTGCGAATTTATCATATATGAAACCTCTTATCTATTTCGATTGTCTAAATGTATTATAGCGAAAAAATATTGATGGGTGTCATCTTCAAACAAATTAATGGTAAAATAAATGTAAGTAAACTGAAAGAAGGCTTCTCATGCAATCTCCAAAATACCGTTTTAATCAAAAAGATAAAAAGAAATGGCCAATCATCCTTGCTGTTATTATAGGTAGCTTGTTGTTACTTACACCGGTGGTTTGGATTGGATTACACAATTGGAATCTGGATAATAGTTTATCAGCATTAAATTTCGAACGAAAAATAGATGAACCTAATCCCAATGCTCCTGAACCAACAGACAGCAGTGTAGCAAAAGTGGATGAAGGGGTTGAAGAACCAAATCAACCGCAGAAACCAGAAACACCGAAAGAACCTTTGCCTCCAAAGGAACAGGAAAAGACTGAAACCCCAGTCAAAACACCAGATGAGCCTAAGGAAAGCCCGACACCACCTGTAGAAAAACCAGCAAACGATGAATATATACCGAATCAAAAATATCCAACAACCCCAACAATTGTAGAAGGCTTAATTATTGCAAACAAACACCATCCTCTACCGAGTGACTATAATAAAGGCGAGGATCCAAAGGCACGTGAAGCATTCAATCAAATGGCGGCTGCCGCAAAACTTGATGGGTTTGAGCTTGTGGCATTCAGCACGTTCCGTTCTTTTGAACGCCAACAGGCTTTATACAATAAATATGTTGAAAAAGACGGACAACAAGCGGCAGATCAGTACAGTGCACGTCCGGGGTACTCTGAACATCAGACTGGTTTAGCGTTTGATATTGGAGAGAAAAACTTTGAACAGCACTGGGCTTCCGTCACTTTTGGAAACACACCAGCAGGTCAATGGGTTGCAAATAATGCACATAAATATGGATTTATTCTTCGTTACCCTTTAGGGAAAGAAACAATAACGGGCTATATGCACGAGTCGTGGCATTTCCGATACGTAGGAGTAGTACCTGCTACGGACATGTTTACACACAAACAGACGCTCGAAGAGTATTTAGATTTATAAAAGTTTATAAAGCTGAACATAAAAGAAGAGGGCACGTTCCTCTTCTTTTTATTATGGAAGTGAGATAGTTGCTTTTCTTGGTCGTTAGCTGAAAGTACTTTTCTAGGAACCACATTGGCAATGAATGTATAAGATGGACTAAAAGGAGTCTTACATGGCAGTTAGTGAAATTACTCAATATGTCTATACCGTTCAACCTGGAGATACTTTGTACAGCATTGCCAATCGTTTTGACAGTACAGTCCCTGCAATTGAACAAGCCAATTCCTTGTATCCGCCTTTCACAGATCCAGGATTAATTTTCCCGGGACAACTACTCATCATTCCAGGAGGAAGATTCGGTTTTCAATATGAAGTGTATGATGTCGTTTCTCCTAGCGACACGTTGTTTTCCATAGCTCAACGCTTTTCTGTATCAACAGATCTTTTGTTTGGTATTAACTCACAGATAGCGAACCGCAATTTTATTTATGCGAACCAAGTGATTTGGGTACCCGCATTCGTTTATGAAGTATCCACTGGAGACTCATTATCGGAAATATCTAGTGAAACGGGGGTTCCTTTGGATGCAATCATTCGAGCGAATCAACGTCGGGCCGGCTTTTCTCCTGATGTGTTGTATCTAGGCTATCGCTTGCTTATGCCGTTACCTGCGTCTCGCAACATTGTGGTCCTACGTCCATTGCCAGGGGATATACTTCAAACGGGTAGCTTAATCCAAGGAATGGCGAGGGCTTTTGAAGCGAATGTCCTTTACACCATATTGGACACACAAGGAAACGCGGTTTCAAAAGAGAAAAGCATAACAGCAAAGGCAGCCGGTCCGGAATACGCGGCATTCTCCACAAATGTTCAATTTGACTTTAAGCCTGCTACCCCTACAGGTGAATTAAGAGTCTATACACGAAGTGCCGATGATGGAAGCATTCAGGATTTGGTGAGCGTAAAGGTTCGTTTTGAATAATCGTACATTTGCGCTAGATTAGCCCAAAATGTACTTCTTTCGATTTTTGGAGCAACTTTTCAAAAATGAGATCAACTTTCACTGATTTTGGAGCAACTTTTCAAATTTGAGAGCAACTTTCACGATTTGGGAGCACTAACCAATTTCCTCCTAATTCTTACTCTTACCTCCCGCAGGAAATGTGTAAATAAAAAAGACACTCAAATCTCTGAGTGTCTTTTCTTATGATTATTAATTAACGATTATCAATCGTTTCAGGATACATATCGTGATTCATCATACGATGGGCAGCCATCTCTTCATATTTCGTACCTGGTTTCCCGTAGTTCGTATAAGGGTCGATGCTGATACCGCCGCGAGGAGTGAATTTGCCCCAAACTTCAATGTAGCGAGGATCCATCAGTTCAACCAAGTCGTTCAGAATGATATTCATGCAATCTTCGTGGAAATCACCATGATTTCGGAAGCTGAACAAATATAATTTAAGTGACTTACTTTCGACCATTTTGATATCTGGAATGTAACTGATATAAATCGTAGCGAAGTCAGGCTGGCTCGTAATTGGACATAAAGATGTGAACTCCGGGCAATTGAATTTCACGAAATAGTCTCGATAAGGATGTTTGTTATCGAATGATTCCAAAACACCGGGGTTATATGAAAAATCATATTGGACATTTTGATTACCTAGTAAATTGATTCCTTGTAAGTCTTCTTTTTGACGACCATGCATCTTTGTTTCCTCCTTGTTAGACACCGCGCTTATTTCCCCAAACTAATGCGTGTAATTGGGGCAACACTTTTGCATCGTTCATAATGGTTGATTTCATGGCACGATCAATCAGCCATTCAAATCGGGTCAATAGAGTCGAAACCAAGGCTTGGTCATCGACGGTAAATACATCATCATTTCCGACCTGCAAGTAAAAAGGCACCGCCGGATAACGCATGTGTATCATTTCTGCAAAATCAAAGTCTTCTTCATTGAAAACGACGACTTTCAGACTGATATGAGAGTCTTTTAAATTCATCATGAATGTATCAAGTTTGTTGAAATCAGTCACCATTAGCGAGCTCGGTGGTTTGGGTGAGATTGTGACATCATCAATCGCTGTCAGCCAGTCTTGCCAAAATGATCCTTGCGTTTCAATGGCCACTTTCCATCCTTGCTCGTGACATTGGCTGATAAATTCTCCCAACCCTTTATGAAGAGCGGGATTACCCCCTGAAATCGTGATATGTGAAAAAGCGTCTCCGCCAATTTCTTTAAGTGAAGCAATGATTTCTTCTGGTTTCATCGCAGTACTTTTCCCGGTACCATCCCAAGTGAATTTGGAATCACACCATGAACATGAATAATCACATCCGCCAGTACGGACAAACATCGTCTTTTGTCCGATGACCATTCCTTCACCTTGTATGGTCGGTCCGAATATTTCCATTACCGGTATTTTCATAGCAAATCCTCCGCTTTTGGACGATATACGACATAGCTGGTAGGAGTTTCACGCACCACAACTTGAATACATTTAGGTTGGTTCGATAAAGTATTCAATTTTTGTTGAATGGTCGACCAGATTGTTTCAGCCACTTGTTCGGTCGTAGGGTTTTTCTGTTTGAATTCTGGATGATCGTTCAGAACTGTATGATCATATTTTTTGTGAATGAGATTCTTAATTACTTTGAAATCAATGAGGAAACCCATCTCATCCAACTCGTCACCAGCAATGGTGATGTTGATAAAGTACGTATGGCCGTGCATATATTGACAGTTGCCTGCGTCGTCATGTGGAATGAAATGAGCTGCAGACAAATGCATATCTTTATTTAATTCAAATCGGTAAGTATGAGGTGTTTGTGGATAAAATTGCTGAATCACTGGGCTACACTTCCTTGTTTTTCTTCAAGATAAGTCGTTAACCCATTTTTACGCAGCACACATGAAGGACATTCACCACAGCCATCGCCACGGACTCCTTCATAACAAGTAAGAGTTTTGGTGCGGACGAAATCCAAAGCACCTAAGTCATCTGCAAGTTTC
Source organism: Paenisporosarcina quisquiliarum (assembly GCF_027563315.1). Classification (GTDB taxonomy): domain Bacteria; phylum Bacillota; class Bacilli; order Bacillales_A; family Planococcaceae; genus Paenisporosarcina; species Paenisporosarcina quisquiliarum. The sequence goes on along the minus strand of NZ_JAMKBJ010000004.1, from coordinate 35,852 downwards.
CAAGTTTCTGCTTTGTTCAACCACATCAATGGCGTCTGGAATTCAAGGGAAGTATCCATGGCCAGATTAATGGAAACATTAAGTGCTTTGACAAATACATCACGGCAATCCGGATATCCGCTGAAATCAGTCTCACAAACGCCTGTAATAATATGACGTGCTCCGATTGATTGAGCATAGACGGCTGCAAATGACAGGAATAAATGATTTCTTCCAGGGACGAATGTTGACGGTAATTCACCATCAGCTGCGTCGGTCACTGCAATATCGCTTCTTGTTAAAGCATTTGCCGATAACTGGTTGATCAATGTCATATCCAGTACTTTAAATGGAACGTTCAGTTCCTCGGCAATTTCTTCAGCACATTTAATTTCTTCAATATGCCTTTGACCGTAGTCGAATGTGACGGTATACACTTCTTCATACTGTGTTAATGCCCACAGTAGACATGTAGTACTGTCCTGGCCGCCACTGAAGACGACAACTGCTTTTTCTTGTTTCATTGCTCATTTCTCCTTTTGAAGAATGAGTATTCGACATCTCTATTTAGGTGATTCAGTTTTAAAAATCACATATTAATATGAAAATGGCACACTCCATGGAATCGGGGTATGCATGAACTGAGTTGATGCTAATCAAGCACAAAAAATGTGATTGTCAGCAACTATTTTCACCTTAGTTTTTTATAGAGGGAGTTTGCGAACCTCTTCCTATTTTGTTACATCGTACATAATAGCACAGAACAGATGGAGTGCATACATTTGCTTAATTTGTTAGCGCCAATCTTAACCATGAAAAAAGCATGAAGACGAATATCATCTTCATGCCGGTTTGTGCAATACATTCAGTTTTAAAGAATGGGTGATAGAAGTCTTGAGACGGACTCTTTCATTTTAATTAAACGTGTCCGCGATTCATAGAGTTCCCATGTTAATTCTCTAGACAATAACATATCCTGTTCGAACAACTCAGCCAATTGATGGGAAGTTTCCCGATCATAAATAAAGGCATTCACTTCAAAGTTCAATTTAAAGCTACGAACATCAATATTTGCGGTACCGACCGTGGATGCTTCATCATCAACCACAATCATTTTCGTGTGCAGGAACCCATTGTCGTAAATATATACTTTTGCACCTGCTTTAATCAGATTTCCTACATAAGAGTAAGTCGCCCAGTAAACAAACATGTGGTCAGGTTTATTTGGAATCATGATTCGAACATCTATTCCGGATAGACAAGCAATGCGAAGAGAATCCATAAAACTCGCATCGGGAATAAAATAAGGTGTTTGAATATAAATGTATTTCTTGGCCATCGTAATTAATTTTAAATAGCCATTTTTGATTTGTTCCCACTCTGAATCAGGACCACTTGAAACAATTTGTAAGCCTACTGATCCCTTCATTGGTATTGCAGGGAAATAACGATCGGAGTATTCGATATCTTGTTCTTTCGAAGCCGCCTGGTTCCAGTCCAAAATAAATCGGGTTTGCAAAGGATGTAAGGCACTACCTTCAATACGTAAATGTGTATCACGCCAGTAGCCAAATTTTCGGTCCAAACCTAAATACTCGTCTCCCACGTTAAATCCACCGATATATCCTACACGGCCATCAATGACTACGATTTTTCGATGATTACGGTAGTTTAATCGCGGATTTACAAGCGGCATAATGGATGGGAAAAATGCTTCTACTTCGCCACCTAAATCCATAAGCTCTTTAAAGTGTTTTTTACGCACGCCTCGAGAACCCATATCATCAAATAACAAGCGAACTTTCACACCTTGCTTTGCTTTTCGTATAAGTACCTCGTAGATGCGTCTGCCCAGTCCATCCAATCTGAAAATGTAGTATTGGATATGAATATGGTCTTTTGCATGCTCAAGGTCTTCCAAAAGTGCACTAAACTTTACATTTCCATCATTGTAGATCGTCAGGGCATTGTCCTGAGTCAATACAGCATGGTTATTTCTTAAATGCATATAAATCATGTCTTGATAATCTTGTGAGTCGTCAAGACGAAATTCAAAAGTGCCGTCTTCAATAGCATCTATTTGATAATCTATCAAGTTATCAATCCCGATTTTACTGCGGCCTTCCCAACGGAATAAATGCTTTTTGCGTAATTGTCTACCTAACATCAAGTAAAGAAGGAATCCAAGGATGGGAATGAAGAATAAGACCATCAACCATGCCCAAGTGGAAGAGGCATCACGGCGCTCAAGGAAAATTAACACAATGGCTAGAAAAATATTAAGTATGATAATGGCGGAAACGCCGATGCTGAGCAAATTGGCAGCCATATAGTCCCTCCTAAATAAACTGATTTGGTCATATTTAAGTATAGCTTAAAGTAACATAAGAAAGAAGGGAGTGAAAAATCGGACAGTTCAATGAATATTTCTCGACTCCTTGAAGCTTTTGGAAAACGGGTGATTTTATTATAAGCAGGGGGGATCATGTTGGATAATTTATTTATCTTGATCAATGTCGCCGTATTACTACTTCTTATCGGACTTCTTATATATATGGGACGGAAGCACATTTCATTTTCAAAAAGGGTATTCACCGGACTTGGCTTAGGGATTGTTTATGGTCTGATATTACACTATGTATATGGAACAGATTCTGAAATATTAAGTGATTCCGTTCAATGGTTCAATTTAGTTGGTAATGGTTACGTCAAATTGCTTCAAATGATTGTTATGCCATTGGTGTTCATTTCCATTCTTTCCGCTTTTACAAAGCTGACAATTGGAAAGAATTTCGGCAAAATGACAGGTCTTATTTTAAGTTTATTGATTGGTACTACAGCAGTTGCTGCAGCAGTCGGAATCCTTTCAGCGGTTGTATTCGATTTGGATGCTTCACAAATTGTGGGCGGGAACGCTGAAACAGATCGTGGTGAATACCTTGAAATGCGCACGACAGAAGTGGCTGATCGGACATTGCCACAACAGATTGTTGACTTATTACCAGGTAACCCTTTCCTTGATTTCACTGGCGCAAGACCGACCTCGACAATTGCAGTGGTCATTTTTGCTGCATTCCTAGGTTTCGCATATTTAGGCCTCGCTCGAAAAGAAGAGGAGCAAGCGGCTGCCATCAAAAAAGCTGTAGATGCAGTGTATGCATGGATCATGCGTGTTGTGAAAATCATTCTGCGTTTAACTCCATACGGCATTTTGGCCATTATGGCACGTACTGTTGCCACATCTAACTTTGACGCAATATATAATTTAGGTAAGTTTGTTATTGCATCATACGTCGCATTGCTTATTATGTTTGCCATTCACTTATTAATCGTTTCACTGTCTGGATTAAATCCTGTCACTTATGTGAAAAAAGCAGCTGAACCATTGTTGTTTGCTTTCACTTCGCGATCAAGTGCAGGTACTTTACCACTTACAATCAATGCTCAAACCACACGTTTAGGTGTTCCAGCAGGAATCGCGAATTTCGCAGGTTCATTCGGGTTATCAATCGGACAAAATGGTTGTGCGGGTGTTTATCCTGCGATGCTTGCTGTCATGATTGCGCCTACTGTAGGACAAAATCCGCTTGAGCCGATGTTCTTGCTAACACTCCTTGCAGTTGTAGCCATCAGCTCGTTCGGAGTGGCAGGTGTTGGTGGGGGTGCCACGTTTGCTGCTATCCTGGTATTATCCGCTTTGGATTTACCGGTTGCACTGGCGGGATTATTGATTTCTGTGGAACCTTTGATTGACATGGGGCGTACAGCTTTGAATGTAAGTGGGGCGATGGTGTCTGGTGTTACGACTGCCCGCGTTACAGGTGAACTGGACAGCGACATGTACAATGAAGCAATCGAGAACCAAACAGTTTAATAATAAAATATTCTTTAAGAACGGGGATACTCCATTAGTGTATGACACTTTTGGGGTATCCCTGTTTTACTTGTTCATACCTCGAGAGTGAAAAAATAAAGAAAATTTCTTTAATATGACAGAACTTCCATTCATTATATACGTCTTATAGTAAGTAGATGAGATTTTTCATCATAAGCAGCATCTAAATGAATGGTATGAACTCGTTAGAAAGTCCAAAACTGAGTAGTCTTTCTGGATCTTCATGTAAAAAGCAGTGATCTCACAAGGAGCCACTGCTTTTTAGTAGGTCATTATACGTTTGGAGAATAAACGTTTTATATGGTGTTTCTGGTAACGGAAGAATTAAGTCATGACCAATCTTGGCTTCTTTCACCGCTTTTTCATTATCGCCAAGTTTGGCGTAGCATTTCGCGCGGTAGGCATGGACTTCATAGCTTATTGATAAATCGAGAGGGTGATGGACATATTCCGGCACTTTATATTGGTTTAGTAGCGTCAACGCTTCATTAACTTGACCCAGTCCGAATAATGCTTTTCCTTTCTCTAGTAGGTAGTGGTTGTTACCTTCATGATCCGTTTTATCCTTGTACATTTCTTTTCCAAGTTTAAGAAAGCGTTCGAGATGGGTCAGCGCTTTTTCGTACTCATGCGCATAGGAATTGTAGTAATGTGCTTCCAGAAATTCTGCTATGGCTGTGGAAAAAAGATTTTCTGCGAACTCACCGTATTGTCTAACCTTGCGGAGATAGTATTCACGGTCCTCTTCATTTCCGTTAATAATGGCTTGTGCTCCAGCCAATCGATATAAATCGTCGATGCGGTAAAAAATGCGTTCTTCTTTTGAGTATGATAAGGCTTCATTCATTTTCAGCTGGGATTCTTCATATCTGCCAACTGCCGAATATAAAATGGATTCAATGTACATGTAGTCAAGAGTGGTCACGGCATCCAGTTTGATGGCAGGAGAATCAAAACGGGCATGTTCTTCCAAAATAATCGCCAAGGCTTCTTCGTAAGCGTGTTGGTTGAACTTAATTAACCCTTTAAACATTGCGAGCGATGCCCACTGATTGTATAGATGTAATTGTTCATATAGTTTCATCGCCTGGTTGTAATACGACTCCCAATCTTCACGTTTTAAATGATAGCCGCATTTACTGTAAATCTCGAGTAACCGTGCAGATTCGTAGCTGATTGACAATTTATCGACAACCGGTTGCACGAGTTCAATGATTTGTTGGTGTTCGTCGTGTAACTCTGCGTAATCCACTTTATATAATTTTTCAACTTGTGCCAACAAACTTCTTTTTTCTGTCTGACTGACATCTTCCATTAATTCGGACGATTCAATCCCAAGTCTTCCCGCAATATAAGATAGGCTCTCCATGGAAGGCTGTGCTTTGCCGTTTTCAATGAGACTTAGCATGCCTTTTGTCAGCTGATCTCCAGCCAAAGCTTCCAGTGTGAGCTTTTGTTGTTTGCGTAATTTTCTGATGCGTAAACCAAGTGTATCCATAATAATCGCTCCGTTTCTAATTAGTTTAATTATATTAAACTTTTTGTTGCAAGGGAAGTTATTTCGTGTTATTATTTGTTTAATTAAATTAAACTTTTGAAAAGAGGAATTAACCATGGAAGAATCCATGAAGTTAAAAAAGGCAACCTATCATCTTTGGACGTTCACAATCAGTAAATTAATTTCTACGTTTGGTGTCAGTGTTTTTTCGTTTGGAATAAGCTTTTACATTTTATCGGTAACAGGTTCTGCAACGAGCTTCGCTTTAGTCCTAATCTGTAGCATACTGCCGAGGGTGCTCGTGGCACCATTTGCGGGTTATATGGCAGATAAATATCCGAAAAAGACCATCATTATCGTTGCTCAGATTTGTAGTGTACTGGCGGTAGCGGGGTTGTTGACGGTGAGTTTAACTTTGGGACTTTCGCTCATTGCAATTTACATTACACAAATCATCTTGTCCATCACGTCTTTGTTCTCAGGGGTGACGTTCAGTTCGTCCATTGCAAACTTGGTGGATGATGCACGAATTCAAAAAGCAATGTCTTTCAACCAAATGTCTATGTCCTTCGCATCTATAGGGGGCCCGGCGGTGGGTGGTCTGTTGTTCGGACTGGTTTCGATGCAAATGTTCTTAGTTATTCACATGGTCAGTTATATCATTGCCGTGATTCTTGAATCAACAATGGATTTCAAACTGTATTCGAAGAAAGCGGCTGAAGTTGTAGAAGAGAAAAAAGAGACGATGCTTCAAAATATGAAAGCTGGCATCACTTACTTAAAGCAGCACCGTGTACTTTCAGTAATCGTATGGGTGGCGCTTGTAATCAATTTCTTCTTCGGTGCATTTACGGTTGGTTATTCATTTATCCTCGTAGAAGAACTGAAGGTCCAGTCCGCTCATTTCGGTATAACGGAAGGAGCACTTTCGATCGGAATGCTGGTAACGTCCATTTACTTATCTGCTCGTAAGGACATTAAGTTTCCGCTTGTTGTTTCCAAAAGAGGGATTGTAATCATGGGACTTCTGATGGCTGCCGCCACTCTGCCTTTGCTTGTCACCCTTTCCTATTTTGGTATTGTCAGTTTCTATTTCGTTCTTATGTTCTCATTCGGCGTGGCGATGATTTTTGTTAACACACCAATCGGCGTCATGATGCAAAAACAAATTGCGGAAGAATATAGAGGGAGGGTATTCGGACTGCTAGAAACAATGGCGATGTCATTGATGCCACTAGCGATGGTCCTTTTCGGGTTCCTATTCGATATCGTACCTGCACAATATGTATTGTTGACTTCAAGTGCCATTATGTTGGCGGCCATCCTATACATGCTCCGACCATCTGTCATGAGGCAGGCGCATCCTGACCTTGAGGAAGAAATTGCCCCTGAACCGATAAAAGCAGTATCTACCCAATAAAAAAATCCAGCCCCTCAATTTATGAGGAGGCTGGATTTTTAGATTGATGACAAAAAATATTAAATAATATAACAGTATATTAAAATTCGAGTTCTTTTTTTGCACTCAATCAAAAAAAGAAGGTGGTCGGCTATTTCTTTCGCTTTCCGCGGACGAAACGCCAGCCTCCTCGGCTCCTCTGTCTCTGACAGCGGAGCCTGTGGGGTCTAGCTTGTTCCGTTTTTTCCGCAGGAGTCTTCAGAAATAGCCGACCACTTTCCTAATTAAATATTTTGAAGAGAAACACATAAAGAAGCGGTTTCTGTTGATTGGAGTGGAGGCGGCGACTTCAGCGGGAACAGCACGAGCTGAAGGCCCCGCAAGAGCGTAGTGATGAGGAGACTGAGGCCGTGCCCGCGAAACGCGTCCGCCGCAAAGGAAATCAACATATTTTTGCTTACTCTTTTTCAAAAGTATGTAGCAATATTCACTCATTTTTTTGTTTCTCTAAAGCCTGAATCCAGCCCCTCAATTTAGGAGGAGGCTGGATTTTTATTTTTCAATGACTTATTGGATTTGCGGAACAAAAGTATCAAAGTGATGGATGCCAGGGCAAGGATAGCTGATAGAACATAGACGTGATCTGGTTGAACGGTAAATATCCATGTGAAAAGAAGAGGACCAATGATACGCCCCATATTATCCATGGAATACGTCATGCCTGCTGCTGTCCCGTACATCCCGCCGGACTCTTTAGTCGTCAGAGATACTAATACCGTTCGAGCAAGGGCATTTCCAGCAGTAAAGACACTGAGTGCAAAACCAGCCCACAGGAGACTGCCTGTAAAAAGCAGTAATACTAATCCGATCGCCGTCACAACTTGGGCAGCCATGATCCATTTTGTTTCCTGGCCGTTTTTCACGCGGCGAACGACACCACCTTGAATAATTGCGTCGACCAATCCACTAGCCATGAACAAATAGCCGAGTTGCAGTGGAGTTATTGATATTTTATCAATTTGAAATAACTGGAATGTCGCTTCAAGACCGGCTAGCAGGAAAGTCACCATAAAAGAAAACAGGAACAGATAGCGAATGCGATTCTGCCAAAGCTTGTTGGCACCTTTTGGCACAATGGCTCTTTTTCTTGCTTCCCCTCTGGATGTAGGTTCTTTTAAAATCAGACCCGCATACACCATCAAGGCAAGAACTAATAATGCGGAAGCAAAAAACGGAAGCTGTAGCGTGATGCCACCAAGTAATCCGCCGATTGCCGGACCGAAAATAAAACCGAGTCCAATTGACATGCCAAGCAAGCCCATATATTTATTGCGTTCTTCTTCAGTCGTCATATCCGCGACAAATCCGGTAACCGCTGTATACAATGCACCGGAGAAAATTCCGCCGACGATTCGTGATACATACAACATCGGAAGCTGTTCAATAAACAAAGCAAAAATCAAAAAGCTCATACTAAAACCGAATAGACCAATCAGGATTAATTTTTTTCTTCCCGTTCGATCCGATAGTGAACCCCAAAGCGGAGCTGTAAAGAAAGAAGCTAATGCATAAATGGTCAATAAACCACCAACGTGAACTTCACTGTAACCTTGATCCAATATTACTTCAGGTAAAATTGGAATGATGATTCCAAAACCTAAATAAACAAAAAATTGCACAGACATCAATAACAGAATGGCTTTCTTCATTTCAAAAGAACCCGCTTTCTAAACTCAATACGTATAGTCCATTTTACTCGCAAATCCTCCTTCAAACAACAAGGGGCTAAAAGAAAAGTGGAAAGCGTCCGTCCGGAATGAAAATCAACAATATGGTTTATAGCCTTTAAGTAAAAAACCCGCAGATATCATCTGCGGGTGTAATTATAATTTGGCACGCTGTAGACGCAGAGCATTCAATACAACGGAAACGGAACTGAACGCCATGGCGGAACCTGCAACCCATGGTGCCAATAAGCCCGCTGCAGCAATCGGGATTCCGATGGAGTTGTAAGCTAATGCCCAGAATAAATTTTGTTTAATGTTTCGTACGGTTAATCGACTCATAAGCAATGTGTCTGGCACACGCAGTAAATCGCCATGCATTAATGTGACGTCTGCTGCTTCCATTGCGACCGCCGTTCCCGTGCCCATGGCAATTCCGATATCAGCAACAGCAAGAGCGGGAGCGTCATTTATGCCGTCGCCTACCATGGCAACTTTGCGACCTTCTTTTTGAAGAGATGTAATGACTTCCGCTTTTTTCGTCGGAAATACACCTGCAACAACGTGCTCAATTCCAACTTGTTTGGCGATTGCCTGTGCGGTTGTTTCTTGATCACCCGTTAACATCACGACGTGAATGCCCATTTGTTGCAACTTGTGAATTGCTTCTTTAGATGTATCTTTTACTTGATCGGCAATAGCAATCGTGGCAACATGCACACCATCAACTGCCATGAACATGACCGTTTTGCCTTCTTGTTCCAGTGAAGAAGCTTGTTCCAAACCTGTATCCAGCTGAATATTACGCTCATGTAAAAGTTTGCGAGTACCGATGACGAGTACTTTGGAATCAACTGTACTTTCAATCCCATGCCCGGGGATAGCATTAAAGGAAGAACTCTTATGCAATGCAACTTTCATTTCCTCGCCGAAAGAGGTAATCGCATGTGCAACAGGATGTTCGGAATTACTTTCGGCTGCAGCAGCTAACAGGATGAGTGTTTGTCGATCCTGTTGATCGGCAACAATAAACTCCGTTACTGCAGGTTTTCCTTTGGTGATGGTTCCGGTCTTATCGAACACAACCGTGTTGATAGACCTTGTGTTTTCCATCGCTTCAGCCGTCTTGAATAATATTCCGAGTTCGGCAGAGCGACCTGATCCTGCCATAATCGAAGTGGGAGTTGCCAATCCAAGCGCACAAGGGCAGGCAATGACAAGTACGGCAATCGTACTTTCCAAAGCGGCAGCAAAGTTACCGACGTCCACAAGAAAATACCAAACTAAGAATGTCAGCAAGGCAAGACCGACTACGATTGGAACAAATATACCGGAAATCCGGTCCGCCAATCTTTGTATCGGAGCTTTCGATCCCTGAGCTTCTTCAACAACACGGATAATAGATGAAAGAACGGTTTCTTTACCGATTTTTGCAGCTGTAATTCGCAGTGCTCCATTCGCATTGATTGTGGCTGCGAAAACTTCATCATTTGCTGATTTTTCAACCGGCAAGCTTTCACCGGTCAACATGGATTCATCCACAGCAGACGAGCCAGATAGAACGACGCCGTCAACAGGAATGGATGCGCCTGGTTTAATCAATAAAATATCGCCTTTTTGAACAGATTCAATCGCGATTTCCCGTGTTTGGCCATTTTCTTCAATTAATGCCATAGCTGGTTGGAGGTTCATTAATTTCTTAATGGCATCCGAAGAATGTCCTTTTGCACGCGCTTCAAATACTTTCCCAAGTAAAATGAGTGTAATCAGTACCGCACTTGTTTCAAAGTACAATCCGAGCATATGTGACTCTCCATGTTGCAAGCTCTCTAAAACGAGATAAACACTGTAAAAGTAAGCGGCAGAAGTACCAAGCGCAACTAAAACATCCATATTGGCACTCTTATTGCGAAGGGCGAAGTATGCACCTTTATAAAACATCCAGCCAATCCCGAATTGAACAGGTGTAGCCAGGGCCCATTGGAAAAATGGATTCATTAATACTTCTGGTACAAAGATAGCTGACGTGAAGGTGAAATGCCCTACCATTGTCCATAAAAGCGGAAGAGACAAAATGGCTGAAATCCAGAACAAACGAGTTTTCTTTTCAATGTCTGCTTTCTTATAATCAATGGCTTCGGATTTATCATCTTCTTTGTATGTTGCATCATAACCTAGATCTTGAATTTTCTTCACAATATCTTTAGGGCTGGTTTGATTTGGATTAAATCTGATTTTCCCAGTTTCCAGCGCTAAATTAATGGCTGCTTCATTTACTCCAGGCAGTCGATTCAATCCTTTTTCAATACGGGTTGAACAGGCTGCACATGTCATTCCTTGAATTCTTAAATCGACCTGCTCGCTGATTACGTCGTAGCCCAGTGCGCGAACCTTGTCTTCTAATTGTTTCGGTTGAATGGTTTTCGCATCATATGAAATATGTGCTTTTTCAGATGCAAAGTTAACTGTAGCGGAAGAAACTCCTTCCATTTTTTGAAGTCCTTTTTCAATACGATTTGCACAGGCGGCACAAGTCATGCCAGTAATCGATATATCTTGTTGAGTTTCAGTCATACTGAACCCTCCTTCTGCATACCGTTATGGGGTATGTAAATGATTGAAAAAAAACTGCGAATCTCGCAGTCTTCTTTCGTCCGATTAATAGATTGGTTTCCAATCCTTATTTTCCGATTGTGTAACCTTGTTCTTCAATCGTGTTTGTAATTTGCTCAATTTCAACTACATCTTTGTTAAATTCAACGTCTACAGTGCCGTTTTCCAAATGTACTTGTACGTTATCAACACCAGAAATTTCAGTAACACTGCTTTCGATTGCTTTAACACAATGCCCACATGACATTCCTTCAACTTTTAAAGTAACGTGATCTACCATTAGTAATTCCTCCTTGTTATTTACGCATTAGTTTTTGAACTGTTGTCAGTAACTCATCCAGCACATCATCTTCACCTGCAGCCAGTCGTTCTTTTACACAGCCTTTTAAATGGCCATCAAGAAGAACTTTTGCAACACTATTCAAGGCTGATTGAGTTGCTGATAATTGGGTAATAATATCATCACAATACACGTCTTTATCAACCATGCCTTTAATCCCACGTATTTGTCCTTCAATACGGTTTAGCCGGGTGGTTAGATCTTTTTTTATAGAATCTGGATGATGACTTTTTCGACAAGTCGTTGGTTCTAGAGGTTCTTCAAGTGGTGTAGCATCATTTATATAAGTGGTCATGGTTTTTCACCTCCAGATTTTCTTTAGTATAAAGTACGGATGGGGGGTATGTAAAGAAAAGGGATTTAAAAACCCCCAAACTTGAAAAAAAGTTTGAGGGTGTCGTTTTACAGATGTCTTGGTTCCGAAATTTCATGGAGAGCCTGTGAAGCTTCGTGTGCTGTCTCACTCGGCACAGATAGATCTGCCAATGCTACGAAGCCAACAAGTTGATCATTTTTAATGACTGGCAGTCGGCGGATCCGGTGTTGTGCCATGATTTCAGCCGCTTCTTGAGATGTAGATTCAGGACCTACGGAAATCACTTCATCCGACATGACATCTTTAACATGACGTTTCCCGTTTTTTGCAACGGACCGGGTAACGATATCGCGGTCAGTAATCATCCCGATTACACGTGAACCTTCAACTACCGGCATACATCCGATATCCAAAGCACGCATGCTTTGTGCAATTTCCGATATTAAATCGGTAGGTGTGCATGTCACAATATCACGTGACATTATGTCTTTAATTTTCACAAGAACGCCTCCTTTTAATAATGGTTAGTATGATTTACAAAGGACTAAAATATGTAACAAAATTGAAAGATTTAAAAGTGGGTAAACGTGGTATGATAAGTGTATTAAATAAAAAAATCAAATTTTAAGGCAATTTTCTTGAAACTTTTAGTCAATGCAGGCGTTCCTAAACTAGAGGAAAGATAGAGGTGGATTGGATGACGAAAGAAGTTGATTTGCGAACAATCGTTTCGAACCTGTCAAAATTGGGTGTCACTGTAACGCTGACCAAATCTCGTCTCGAAATGTTAAAAGCACTCGCAGCACCAACTCAGACTCCACAATCTCAAGGCTGACTCGACAACTTAGACCATACATTCAAAACATCTACTATAGAGTAGGTGTTTTTTTATTGTAGTTTTTTTCATAATAATTAGGAGGAAATTGGCTAGTTGCTCCCAAATTGCGAAAGTTGCTCCAAAAACATCAAAAGTTGCTCCCAAATCGTGAAAGTTGCTCCAAACACACAATCCACCCCAATATACAAAAAAGGATTACGCAAAAACTGCGTAATCCTTTTCATTATTCGTCTTCGGAAGAACCAAACATATACGTGCGGTGATGGAATTTCATGCTGAAAACTAGTCCAAGTGCCAACATATTCCCCATTAACGAACTACCCCCGTAACTGATGAAAGGAAGCGGAATTCCCGTTATTGGCAATAGCTGAATCGTCATCCCGATATTTTGGAAGACATGGAATGTAATCATGGCAATAATTCCAGCACATACATACGTACTGAATGGATCTTTTAATTGCAAAGTGATTTTGGTCAAATGGTAAATGAGTAAGAAGAACAAACTGACCACAATACTGGCGCCAATGAACCCGTACTCTTCACCAATTACCGTGAAAATAAAGTCAGTATGATTTTCAGGCACGTACACTTCGCGACCTTGATAACCTTTTCCGGTAATTTCTCCGGAACCAATAGCCGTCATGGCATTAATCAAGTTATAGCCTTCGGATGTGGCGTAAGAATACGGATCAAGCCACGAATAAACGCGACCAAATTGATAAGCTTTGAACCCGAATTTTTCCGAAAGAAAATCTTGCATAAAGACAGCCATCCAAAGCAACGACCCGCCCAATACAGCAGTCCCCGCAAATATCGGGACAATCAATTTCCAAGTAACACCACCGACGATAATCATTGCTGCCGTGATGGCAAGGAAGACAAGAGACGTACCAAGGTCAGGCTGTTGCATGATGAAAAGTAATGGAACAAGTGCGGTCAAGACGATTTTCCCGAGGAGCAAAAGATCTGTTTTCATCGTTTTCACTACATTTATTTCATGATGTTTACTGATCATGCGTGCCATTGTCAATATAAAGAACGTTTTCATAAATTCAGAGGGCTGAATGCTACCGATCCCCGGTAAGTGGAACCAACTTTTCGCTCCTCCGCGCATTTCGGCAATTTGACCTTCGCCACCTGGAGCTAAAACCAGAGCAATCAAGATGAAAATACCTATACCATACAGAACCCATGCCATCTTTTTATATTGCTCGGGTTCGAAAAACATAGTAAATCCAATAATCGTCGCGCCTACAATGTACCAAAAGGCTTGTCTTGGGATGAAATTAATCGGGTATTGACCCGAAGTTTGGGCAGATGAAATTGCGAATAAGCTTACAATGAATAGCAGTAATAATATAAAAGCCAACGTCCAGTCAAAACGGTCGGCAAAACCTTTGTTATTTTCCATAGTTGTCACCTAAATTTCTAGTTTAAAGTTATAACTTATCAATTATAGCGTAAATGACTTACAAATGCTTGTGCAGTAAGTACTGACGAAGAACATCTTAAAATGTTTCCTTCTTCACAAAGGGAGATTATAATGAAAGGAGGAATGGAGTGATGATAATGGTGAAAAAGGCACGTGATACAGAAAATTATCTTCACCATATTTATATACATATGAACGAGGCAGATCAATTCGTGATCTTCAGCGGTCTTACAATGCAACAATTTGTCCAAAACGCCGGGCCCTTGCAACATTTATTGTTACTTAAACATGAATACGAAGACAGTTCGTTTAACATTCATACCCAACTGGAATTCGTACCGGATGAAGAGGTCCTGTCGTTTACAAAAGAGTATATGGACAAGCCAACTGATTTGAGATGGATTGATTTTGCAGATGAGCGCAGACTCAACATGTTAACGCCTCAAGAACAAGCAGAACTTTTATATATCGGTCATAAAAAAGAACCGATTCGTTCACCATTTTATTATCAACTCCAAAATCGTTTTGTCTATTTGTCCAACGAAGAAGAAAGTATGACGAAAATTTATTTTCGTGAACTAAATGATTCAATCCATTTGGTCGTTAATATACTAAATCAAGTAGTTCGTGACAAAGAGAGAGGTGCCCCTTTTTGGCGTAGAAAGCAAAAAGAAGGATATCCTGAGCTGACTTTGGAACAATGTATTGCACATAAACCTTTGATGAAGGAAGGCGTGCTGCTTTCATTATTCAAGCTAGAGAAGTCAAAAGCAACATATGATTTAGAAATCCGTTCATTGCCAGAATCGGTCTTCCCCGATGAAATATGGGACGAATTAACTGCAGTCATGAAACATAATCCGGACGAAACCATCCGTTTCTAACCACAATCCCTTGCAAAGATGAGTGCAAGGGATTGTTTTTTGATTAGTGTACGTGGGTAAACATGGTTCATGTTAAAATAACTGTATCCAATACATGGAGGTATTTAAATGAAAAAAAGAATAGGTTTATTATATGGTGGGAAATCCGCTGAACACGAAGTTTCTTTATCGACTGCACGTGCGGTCACGCAAGCTTTAAATTTTGATGAATATGATGTGTTCCCAATATACATTACGCATGAAGGTGAATGGCGTAAGGGTGAGCAGTTAATGGCACCTGTTGATACAATTGAACAATTACAATTCAACAATGCATCTAATCAAGAATTGCCAAATAACATTTCAAGTTTCTTACCTTCCCATCAGGAAAAAGAGGAAGCTGCTCTAGACGTGATTTTCCCACTTTTACATGGACCAAATGGGGAAGATGGAACGGTACAGGGACTACTTGAAGTATTGAATCTTCCGTACATCGGGAATGGAGTTCTCGCTTCTTCTGCAGGAATGGATAAAGTGGTGATGAAACAGCTCTTCGCGATTGCTGGATTGAAACAAGTACCATTCGTTCATTTCATTCGTAAAGAATGGCAAAAAGACCAGGAAAGTTTAATCGGGAAAATGGAAAAGGATCTTGCATGGCCTGTATTTGTTAAACCTGCGAACCTGGGATCAAGTGTAGGCATCAGCAAAGCGTCTACTCGTGAGGAGTTAATTGCAGCTGTAGAGATGGCTTTGAAATATGACCGTAAAATTATCGTCGAACAGGGCATTAAAGCTCGTGAAGTTGAAATGGGTGTACTTGGTAACGACACGCCGAAATGTTCCGTGCCAGGTGAAATTAAACCATTGAAAGATTTCTATGACTATCAAGCAAAATATAAAGATGGCAATACGGCAATGATTATTCCTGCCGATGTAACTGAAGAAGTGGAGCAGACGATGCAAGATAACGCAATTAAAGCGTTTAAAGTTTTGGATTGCTCGGGACTTGTGCGAGCTGACTTCTTTGTAACGGATGAAGATGAAGTTCTTATTAATGAAGTAAACACACTTCCAGGCTTTACGCCATTCAGTATGTTCCCTTTATTATGGCAACACACGGGTGTGAATTACTCTGAACTAATAGACCAGTTAATCGAACTGGCAATCGAAAGACATGCAGAAAAACAACAACTACATTATACAATGGATTGAGTGTGAATTATTTTGAAAAAATCATTACGAACAGTTGCTGAATGGTTAAATATCAATGACCAGGAAATTTCGGATGTCACAGTCAGTGGCGTTTCGATTAATACTAAAACCATTCAACCGGGAGATCTATTCATTCCGTTTAAAGGTGAAAAAGTAAATGGTCATCAATATGTGACACAAGCATTTGAAAAAGGTGCTTCAGCAGCTCTTTGGCAAAAGGATGAACCAAATCCACCGCAAAACCTGCCTTTGCTTTTAGTTGAAGACAGTGAAAAAGCGTTACAGGAAATGGCACGGGCTTATCGTAAAGACCATCCTGCCACATTTATTGGAATTACAGGTTCGAATGGAAAAACATCCACAAAAGATTTGGTTGCGGGTGTTCTTTCTCCTTATTTCCGCGTGCAAAAGACCGCAGGGAATTTTAATAATAACTTGGGATTGCCCATCACTATCCTATCTCTTGATGAAGAGACAGAATTTGCAATTCTTGAAATGGGTATGAGTGGTTTTGGGGAAATTGAGTTTTTATCCAATTTGGCGCAACCACATCATGTTGCCATTACCAATATTGGTGAAGCACATATGCAAGATTTAGGCTCTCGTGAAGGGATTGCCAAAGCGAAGTTTGAAATTGTTTCCGGCCTACAAGATGAAGGTTGCCTATTTTATGATGGAGACGAACCATTACTGAAGCCATTCATTGATCAATTCAATGGTGAAAAAGGATCTTCTTCTATTAGAACGGTATCATTTGGAACAAATACAACGAATGATATTTCTGCACAATCAATTCAAGCGACTGAAAACGGCAGTGAATTTGATGTGGCTGGGTTAATTGACTCCCACTTCATGATTCCGGTTTTAGGTAAGCATCAAGTTAAAAATGCATTAGTTGCAATTTTGATTGCCAAAGAAGCAGGCTTAACAAATGAACAAATTCTAGAGTCTTTGAAAAACGTATCTCTTACAGATATGCGGATGCAAGTCATTCCTGCTCAAAACGGTGCGTTATTTATCAACGATGCGTATAACGCAGCGCCGACTTCCATGAGCGCTGCCATCACGTTTATCAGAGAAACATCGATTCGTTCTGAAAAATGGCTTGTCCTTGGGGATATGCTGGAACTCGGTTCTGATGAACAGGCTTATCATGAAGAATTAGCTGAACAAATCAAACCGGAAGATTTTGAAGGGGTCTGCTTATATGGCCCGCGCATGAAATGGTTATATGAAAAGTTGCAAAATACTTTTGGAGCACCGAATTTGATTTGGTCTGAAAAAGATTATGCACCAATACGTGATGTATTAGAGAATCATACTTCTGCAAATTCCATTATTTTAGTAAAAGGATCTCGCGGTATGGCGCTTGAACATGTAATTAATTAAGACTTTGTGGCTCAAGCGGCTAAGCGCATTGAGTGAATAGGATAATCAAAAGGAAACTCTGCTTACTGGGAGTTTCCTTTTTGCATGGTTATTACTTAAAATGAAGCGTTTGAAAAATGACGAACTGGGTAACCCAACAGTATTAAATAAGACAGCGTTGGATTTCAAAAGGGGACTGATAAAAAGTGAAAACAGGACTATTATGCATTCATGGATTTACGGGAGGTCCGTATGAAATCGAGCCTTTTGTGCAATATATTGAAGAGAAAACGGATTGGATTGTCAAAGTCCCTACATTGCCTGGTCACGGACCTACACTATCATTAACAGAGCTGACAGCTGAAAACTGGATGATGGAAGCTGAACAAGCTCTTAGGTTGTTGCAAAAAGAAGTAGATCGTGTAGTTGTGGTCGGATTCTCTATGGGTGGCTTGATTGCATTATATTTGGCAATGCGTTACAAGATCGACCGCCTCGTTCTACTCAGTGCAGCTGCAAAATATATTAGTGGTGCACAACTATTAGAAGACGTTAAGGATATTGTAGCGGATGCCGTGAGCGGGAAACTTTCAACCAATACGTTTTATCATTTATACGAATACAAATTAACTCATACGCCTATTCGAGCAGCGATTGAGTTTTTGCGTATCGTAAAAATGGTCGAGCCTTATTATGAGTCAATCACAGTACCAGTATGTATTGTGCAAGGGAAAAAGGATGGGATTGTCCCATTCGCCTCAGCTCAATATTTGTACGACCGATTAGGTTCGGAAGAGAAGTGCATGGTTACTTCAGAATGCGGCAAACATCTTATTTGCTATAGTGAGGATTGTGACGATTGGTTTGATGAAGTCTTAGTATTTCTGGAAAAGAATGAGAAAACTAATTATTACGACTGTGGCTGATTAATTGCATATCGTCTTTATTCGTGTTAAAGTAATTAGAGCAATGGATACATTTTGTGTAAAGACTCTTCGGTTTTCGATGAAGAGCTCTTTTTTTTGAACATAACGGTTTGTTCAATTTTTTAGGGTAGGATGTTTAGTTTCAAACATCAAATATGTGAACTATCACAATAGCCTCGTTCTCATTAGAACTGAACAAAGGCTACCAACAGGTCACAAGAGACAGCGTGATGCATAACGCTTTGAACATGCTCCCCACTGATCGAACCGCTCGGCAAAAGACCGGGCTTTCCTTTAAATATAAGTCCCCTCTGATAACTCTACAGAGAATTTTAAGTAACGGAAACGTTCCTCGTATAGGCTCGAATTTGCCGCAACTTCATCTGAAAATGTAACCATTTGTCAAATGTAAACAAAAAGGAGATTAAATTTTGACAAATTTTTCAGAATTAAATATTAGCGAATCAACATTAAAATCCGTAAAACGTATGGGTTTTGAAGAAGCAACACCAATCCAAGAAGGTACAATCAAGTTTGCAATGGAAGGCCGCGATATTATCGGTCAAGCACAAACAGGAACTGGTAAAACAGCTGCGTTTGGTATTCCATTGGTAGAAAAGATTGACCCAAAAAGCCCGAACATCCAAGGTTTAATTATCGCACCAACTCGTGAATTGGCGATTCAAGTTTCAGAAGAACTTTATAAAATCGGTCAAGACAAACGTGTGAAAATTTTATCTGTGTATGGTGGACAAGAAATCGGACGTCAAATCCGTGCATTGAAAAATAACCCACATGTAATCGTCGGTACTCCTGGTCGTATTCTTGACCATATCAACCGTCGTACATTAAAACTAGAAAACGTTCAAACGCTTATTTTAGATGAAGCGGATGAAATGTTAAACATGGGCTTCATTGAAGATATCAACACAATTATGGAAAGTGTTCCACCAGAACGTCAAACATTGCTGTTCTCGGCTACAATGCCAACACCAATCCGTAAAATTGCTGAGAAATTCATGAAAACGCCTGAAGTAGTTAAAATTCAATCAAAAGAAATGACAGTAGAAAACATCGAGCAATTTTTCGTTAAATCGCATGAGCGTGAAAAATTCGATATCCTTTCTCGTGTTATTAACGTACACCAACCTGAACTTGCAATTATCTTCGGTCGTACAAAACGTCGCGTAGACGAATTGTCACATGCATTGAGCATCCGTGGTTATTTAGCAGAAGGTATTCATGGTGATTTAAGCCAAGCGAAACGTATGTCAGTTCTTCGTCAATTTAAAGAAAACAAAATTGACATCCTTGTTGCAACAGACGTAGCTGCTCGTGGTCTTGATATCTCTGGTGTTACTCACGTTTATAACTATGACATTCCTCAAGATCCTGAAAGCTATGTACACCGTATCGGTCGTACAGGCCGTGCAGGTAAAAGTGGTGTGGCAGTAACTTTCGTTACTCCACGTGAAATGGGTTACTTACGTATCGTAGAAGAAACAACGAAAAAACGTATGTCTCCACTACGTCCACCAAGTTCTGATGAGGCTCTAATCGGTCAACAACGTTTAGCTGTTGAGTCATTAGCTGAAATGGTAGACAAAAACAATATCGGTGATTACCGTGCATTCGCAACGGAATTACTTGAGAAATATGAAGCAGTTGATGTAATCGCTGCTGCATTGAAATCAATGACACGTGAACCAAGTGATACTCCTGTATCAATTTCTGAAGAACGCCCATTACCAGCTCGTAAAGAGCGTAGTGGTGGTGGCGGACGCAGCGGCGGCGGTGGCTATAAAGGCAACAACCGTAGCAGCGGCGGCAGATCTTCATCAGGTTCAGGTCGCAGCTCAGATCGTGGTCCTTCTCGTCGTACTGGCGGTCGTGACGGAAGTTCTTCTTCATCACGTGAAGGTTCTGCAAGCCGTGGTGGACGTCCACGTACGTCTTCACGTCGTGAAAACTAATTAAATTTCAAATACCACAGTCCTTTTGGGCTGTGGTATTTTTTTGTGTCTTGATTTCGGAGGATTGAAACGTGAAGAACTGCTACGAACGCGAATAGACTTCACGAAACCGCGAATAAAAAGACTCATACCTCCAATAGCACCAGGAGTCAACGAAGCTGCTCTTTTTAATGAAACAAATTTACTGTAAAATCGTATGTATAGAAGAAAGTAGGTGTTTATATGAGGAAAGAACCAATTAATCAAATCTCACCGAAAGGATTAAAGGTTTGGAGATTATACGGTTTAATGCATTCAGCAATTATTTGGCTATTGGCGATAGGGGCTGGTGTTTTGAATTGGTGGCTTGAAGGGCCGTGGTGGGTAATGGTTATTTGTGTCGTACTCCCTATACTCTATACATACATATTTGTTTACTTATTCCCCAAGTTACGATGGCTACGTTGGCGATATGAAGTGCGGGAACAGGAGATTGAACTTCAGCATGGACTGTTTGTCGTCAAAAGGACGCTAGTGCCGATGGTCCGAGTTCAACATGTAGATACGGAACAAGGTCCAATTTTACGTAGATATGATCTGGCTTCCATTACAATTTCGACAGCCGCTACCAACCATACCATTCCGGCACTTATCACGAGTGAAGCGGATGAGTTAAGAAGTCGGATATCGACACTTGCAAGGGTGGCGGAAGATGATGTCTAACGAACGGTTTAAACTTCATCCGATTTCAGCCGCTGTTAATTTTATTAAAGGTTTAAAGGATTTAATCTTTCCGTTTATCTTCATTTTTGTTGTAAATGGATTTCAGGGAGATTCCTATGAAGGCGGCCATTGGACAGATTTTGTTCCTTATATTGTCGGGTTTCTTGTACTGACGATTATATTAGGAAGTGGAATCATTAAATGGAAACGTTTTGTTTACTGGTTTGAAGAAGATGAACTACGGATTGAATACGGATTGTTCGTGAAGAAGAAACGCTATATTCCTTTTGAACGAATTCAAAGCCTGAATTATACCGAAAGTATTTTGCATCGACCATTCAAACTTGTCAAAGTAACGATTGAGACAGCCGGTTCTGGCTCAGCTAAAGAAGCGGAAGCAGAATTAACCGCTATCACAAGAGAAAATGCAAAACGAATCGAAGCGGAAATGGCGATTGCAAAAAAACGTAAAGCGAACATTTTAACAGACGAAGCAATATCAATGGAAGATCAAATTCATGAAACGGATACTAGCATCCCGATTTTTAAGTTGTCTATGAAGGATTTAATTATTCTGGCTACAACTTCTGGAGGGATTGGTGTCGTTTTCTCCGGGGTAGCCGTGTTCATGTCCCAGTTTTCGGATATTATCCCTTACGAGAAGATTTACGATGAGTTTGTCGTGTTCTTGAAATTTGGCTTCTTCATTGTAGCTATCAGTATTTTTGTATTTTTGCTATTTGCATGGATAATCTCAGTCATCCTGACGACCTTAAATTATTATCAATTTACGATTGTTCAGGACAACAATCAAATCATCTTAACCCGTGGATTGCTTGAAAAGAAGAAAGTTTCCATTCCAATCGGGCGTGTTCAAGGCATTCGCATTGTCGAAAATCCATTGCGTCAATTATTTGGCTATTGTACGGTCATTGTGGAAAGTGCAGGGGGGTCCCTAGAGGATCAAGATAAAAAGATTAGACTGTTTCCTCTAGTGAAGAAAAGTGAAATCAAACAACCTCTTAATAAACTTTTCGCCGATTTCGATTTTGAACCAGCTTGGACGACTTCACCAAACGAGGCTAAGCCATTTTATTATCGTCTGGATTTTCTATGGATGCTTCCAGTCATTGCGGCCGTCAGTTATTTCTACTATCCATATGGATTATTGTCGCTGTTGCTGATTCCAATCGTATTGTTACTTGGGCTATGGCAGCACCATTCTGCAGGATTTTCTTTACATCGAAATCAGTTGTCATTGCGCTATAGAGGAATCAGTAAATATACGTTCTTCATTGAAAAGAAAAGAATGCAATCTCTTGAAATGACCCAAAGCCCATTTCAAAAAAGAAAATCCCTTGCTTCAATTGAAACAACGATCAAGTCAGGGATGCTTGGGGCGACGGCAAAAGTCGATCATCTGAAAGTAGAAGATATTGAGAAAGTAATGACATGGTACGAACCATCTGGACATGAAGTGATAGAAAAAGGACAGCCACATTAAGGCTGTCCTATCTTTTTCTTTTTTTCCAGCTGATGATTCTTTGGGGATGAAAATAACTTAGTCCAATTAGGAATCCAACAGCCAATCCGCTTAAATGAGCAGTTGCATTAATGTTTGGTGTCAAGAATGTCATGATAATACTGATGACGATAATGGGTAAAATGATTTGGCGAAGTTGGGGTAATGTTTTACGAGCGTAATACACCAGTGCCCCAAAAGCACCCAGCAATCCATAAATAGCACCGCTTGCTCCAACATGAACATAAGAAGCATCTTGTAAAAGGAATGTTGCAACGGTACCGAATAAACCAGCCATAAAATAAATGGTCAGAAAACGAACTTTTCCTGCAAGCTTTTCAAGTTCCGGTCCAAACAAATACAATGAAAACATGTTAAACAGTAAATGCAAAAAGCCTGCATGTAAAAACATCGGTGTAATGAAGCGCCACCATTGACCGTCCGAAATCAGGTAATTTACACCTGCCCCATAATTAAATAGCACAGTGCCGAGGACTGGGACTATTGAAAGCAAATGAATAATTACATTAAGTGCAATTAGAGTGGAAACCACTGGGTAAAACTTAATGTATTGTGAAAAATTTTCTGTACGACTAAACATGAATTCACCTCGAATTTCTATGAAAGTATTATACCGTGAAATTGGCTATGGTTGAAAGGAGAAGTGTTGCATGATTAAAGGAATTGGCTTGGATGTGACAGAAATAGAACGTATTAAAGCTGCCCATATACTTACCCCGAAATTTAAAGCGCGTATTCTTACAGCCAATGAATTAGATCGTTTTTCAAAAATGAAAGAGACGAGACAGCTTGAATTTTTGGCTGGTCGTTTTGCGGCGAAAGAAGCTTTCGCGAAAGCAATGGGGACGGGCATTGGCAAGCATTGCAGCTTTCATGATATTGAAATAAATTCTAACGAAGACGGTAAACCTGTCCTGTATTTTAAAGGGCGGGAAGTCAACGGCCACGTGAGTATCACACACACAAAACAATTCGCTGCTGCCCAAGTAATATTGGTTGAATAATCCCTGTCCCTCTTTCATAAGATGTCTTAACGGATCGATATGAGAAAGGGTGGATTTATGCGTAGCCGTTTATTTGCAGGAGTAGTTGTACTGTTAATGCTTTTATTAACAGCATGTGGGGCGGAGTCAAAAGAAGATGTGTTGAAGAAGTTGAGTAGTAAATGGGTTGACACAAAAGGGTACGAGTTAGAAGCACAGATGCAAATCAGTACAGGTTCAGAACCACGTCTTTACGAAGTAAGCGTATGGCACACAAAACCAGAATTTTACCGTGTGAAAGTTAGCCAAGCGGAAGAAGATGTTTCACAAACGATTGTTCGAAATAAAGAAGGGGTGTTTGTCATCACTCCGACATTAGGCAAGACATACAAATTCCAGAGCGATTGGCCGGAAAAAAATAGCCAAGCCTATTTAATCGGTTCACTTGCACAAGATATTAAAGCGGATAAAGAATCAGTTATGACTGAAAACAAAAATTCGTATATCTTTGAAACAAAAACTAGAAACAGTCACCAGAAAATGTTGCCGACTCAACAAATCTTTATTAGCAAGAAAACATTGCTTCCAACAAAAGTATCGATCCTGAACGATCAAAAACAAGAACAAATTTTGATTACTTTTGATAAGATTACGTTAGGGACTTCAAGAAGCGCTGCTGATTACAAAGCGGATATGCCTTCTGAGGAAACAACAGAAAATGAAACAGCTAGTACAGATGCAGAGTTACCTGTATTCCAAACGCATTATCCTACTTTACAGTGGGAAGGCGTAGATAAGCTTGATGAAAAAGTGATTAAAAATGATAAAGAAGAACGCGTCATCATGACATATGGCGGCAATAAAGAGTTCACGATCATTCAATCACCAATTACGAAAAAATCTGTAGACCTAGTTCCTGTATTTGCTGCTGGAGACCCAGCTGATCTTGGATTTGCCATCGGTGCAATTACAGATAAATCAATCAGTTGGGAACAAAATGGCGTACAGTTCTTCCTGGCATCCGATTCAATGACTCGTGAAGAAATGATTACAGTAGCTTCATCCATGACAGCAGGAGATTTAAAATAATAACTTCATACTAACTATCTACTAACTATCGAACCCTAAATGAGGAATGACCATGCAACCAGCTAATTTTTATCGACCAACATTCGCACAAATTGATTTGAATGCGTTACAAATGAATATACTTAATCTGAAGAAACATATTGGACCAGCCGTAGATGTAATTGCGGTAGTAAAAGCAAATGCTTATGGGCATGGTGATTTTGAAGTATCGACAGCTGCAGTAAAGGCAGGGGCAAGCATGCTTGCCGTTGCCACACCAGATGAAGCGATTCGTTTGCGAGCAAGTGGCATCGAATCGCCCATTCTCGTGATGGGTGCATCTCCCCCCTCCTTTGCAGTCACTGCTAGCCAAAACGACATTATGCTTACCGTTTTTCAAACAGATTGGTTTCTTCATATTCCGGCCTTACCCAATATGCTGAAAATACATATTAAAATCGACACTGGCATGGGTAGGTTAGGTGTAACTACGGAATCAGAATTAAGCACTCTTATTCAAACCATCAATCATCGACAAGATGTCGTGATTGATGGTGTCTTTACTCATTTTGCGACGGCAGATGATGAAGATGTTGTCCAGTATACAAGCCAGTTGGAAAAGTTCAAAACATTTCTGCATTGCTTTCCTGAAAGACCACGGTGCATTCATACCGCGAACAGTGCCGCTGCATTAATGCACAAAGAATCTTTATTCGATGCAGTAAGGTACGGAATTTCAATGTACGGACTTTCACCATCAGCTTACGTTGATCAAGGGCTTCCGTTTCCATTGGAAAGAGTCATGAGCTTGCATACAGAAGTTGTGCATGTAAAAAAAGTGCCTGCAGGTTCTTCAATCAGTTATGGTGCTACTTACACTGCCGATGAGGATGAGTGGATTGCCACCCTTCCAATTGGGTATGCGGATGGTATGCTTCGGGGGTTAAGTGGACAAGAAGTGTTGATTCAAGGGAAGAGGTTGCCGGTAATTGGACGTATCTGTATGGATCAATGCATGGTCCGTCTAAATGGACATGTTTCCATTGGCGAGCCGGTAGTGTTAATTGGAAGACAAGGAAATGAACAAGTAAACATTGAAGAATGGGCCCAGAAACTGCAAACAATATCGTACGAAATTCCTTGTGTACTGACAAATCGAGTGCCGAGGACATATACGCCATAGTGTTCGACATAAACCGACCAAACTAAAAATATTGTCAGATATTTTCCTTCTTTGTCTTCTCATACCAAGTATTGAATGGTAAGATAGAAAAGTATTGAAAAGAGGGACGGGTTTGTCGGAGGTGTTGACTGTGAATGAAAAGAGAGAAACAAAGGAAGTTATCGTTAAGCTTCCGCGACAATTTGTGAACGATCTTGATAGACAGAAAGAGCAACAACTGGCTGAGCCAGGAGAGTTTGTTTATATTTCGACAAAAAAAGTGATTAAACATGTTCAACCCAATCTTATACGAGAAGCGATGATCAAGGGCTACGTGGAAATGTCCCATATCAACTTGTCTATTGCAAGCGAGTGTCTGCATTTGGAATACGAAGCGGAGCATACGGTGGAGCGTCTCGTAAGCGGAGGATGAAATCTTGAACGTAAAACGTGGTGACGTTTTTTTTGCTGACTTATCGCCAGTTGTCGGGTCTGAACAAGGTGGAACAAGGCCCGTTCTGGTGATACAAAACGATATCGGGAATCGTTTCAGCCCAACAGTCATCATTGCGGCTATCACGGCGCAAATTCAAAAAGCAAAATTACCAACACATGTAGAAATCAATGCTAAAAAGTATGGGTTTGAACGGGATTCTGTTATTTTGCTTGAACAATTGCGTACGATTGATAAATCGCGGCTGACCGATAAAATTACCCAGCTGGATGATGTACTGATGGAAGAAGTAGATGAGGCGCTTGAAATAAGTCTTGGCCTTGTAAAGTTTTAATCATACATAACATAACGAATGAACATCGTGCGCAGCTTCTGCGGACGGTGTTTTTTTGAAGACGATTAAAAAACGTGTGTAGTTGGCTATTTTCAGATACAATAAAAGGTAGGTATGAATTTGATTCGAGGAGGCTTCACCGAACTGTATGAATAAACACATGGCAACATTCATTCAAGATAATCTAGATGAAATATTAGTAAGATGGCAGGAAATGATGAAAGACGATTCAGATGAAAAATTCTTTCAAATCATGTCGCAAGATGTCATCAATAAGACAAGCCGTGAATTTGCAGAGTTAATGATCTCTAATTTGTTTGAAGGCGAAAATAATTATGAAAATCGTTTAAATGAGTTCACGAGTAAAGTGGTCCGTTTTGGTTGGTCCATCAGCTTTGTCATGAAAGCAATTAACCATTTTGCACAAGTTGTTTATGACATGTTAGAGCAAAACAAAACTATTACTGAACAGAACATGAAAGAATACGTGATGGTATTTGCTGAGTGGATTAATCCAATGCGTGATGGCATCGTTGAAACGTATGCAAAGACATGGGAACGTACAGTGCAATTACAAAAAATTGCCTTGCAAGAACTGTCAGCATCCTTGATTCCTGTTTTTGATAAGATTTCGGTTATGCCCCTTGTCGGAACAATCGACACGGAACGCGCAAAATTGATTATGGAGAACTTATTGGACGGTGTCGTTAAACACCGTGCAGAAGTCGTATTATTGGATATTACAGGTGTACCGGTTGTGGATACAATGGTTGCACATCATATCATTCAGGCAGCAGACGCAGTTCGTTTAGTTGGAGCGAAGTGTATGCTCGTCGGAATTCGGCCTGAAATTGCGCAAACAATCGTTACTTTAGGAATTAACTTGAAAGATTTCACAACTACTAGCACATTGCAACGTGGTGTGGAACAAGCATTAGCATGGACAAACCGCAAAATCGTGGAGGTGGAAGAGGATTGAACTTACGTATACCGATCTTGAAGTTAAAAGATACCTTAATTGTTTCAATTCAATGGGAGCTTGATGACCAAACTGCACTACAATTCCAAGAAGATTTACTAACCAAAATGCATGAAACAAGCGCACGTGGAGTGGTAATCGATTTAACACCAATCGATTTTATTGACTCTTTCATCGCTAAAGTTCTAGGTGATGTCATCAGTATGTCTGGATTAATGGGTGCCAAAGTGGTAATTACAGGAATTCAGCCTGCGGTAGCAATTACACTTATCGAATTGGGAATTCGTTTAGAAGATGTAATGACAGCATTAGACTTAGAGAATGGTCTTGAAAAACTCCAACGAGAATTGGAGGCCTAAGTATGGGTTATCGGTCTTCTGTAGAAATTTTAACAGAGTGGGACATTGTTGCTGCTAGACAACTTGGTCGTAACGAAGCAAAGGAAGTTGGCTTTGGTACTGTTGACCAAGCCCGTATCACAACGGCAATCAGTGAACTAGCTCGTAATATTTACTTATATGCGGGAAAAGGTAAAATCGAAATTGAACGTATATCAGAAGGCGGATCATTTGGCATAATTATTATCGCATCAGACGAAGGACCGGGAATTCCCGATGTTCGAAAAGTGATGGAGGATGGCTTCTCCACTTCTGGTGGATTAGGTGCTGGTATGCCTGGAGTAAAACGTTTAATGGATGATTTTAAAATAGAAACAGTTTTAGGTGAAGGAACCGTCATTAAAGCGACGAAGTGGATTCGCTAGGAGGTTAGATATAAATGCCTCAAGAAATTGAACGGCAATATAAAGAAATACTCCGACAGTATGTCATGCGTCAAACAGAGCAAAATTTATATGCAGGCCAAAACTTCAGCCGTCAGCTGATCCAAAAAAACATAGCTCCTGAAGAGGTAATTAGCATACATAAGGCAGCACTTGAAGAAATGTTTCCTGAGTTGCCAATGAATGTTTGGCATTCATTTGATTTGCTAATCGAAATGATGATCCGTTATGGGCTTGCTCATGCGGAACATCAAAGCTTGTTGGAGCAGCAGGAAGAAATTAAGGTTGAAATGGATTTAGCGGCCAATGTTCAACGGACATTATTGAAAACAACTGTTCCTGAAGTTGCTGGTCTGGAGATTGGTCTTGTTTCTGTTCCGGCTCGAAAGATGAATGGGGATTATATTTATTTTCTCAGCGACGATTTAAAAAACGCTGGTGTTGCAGTTGCTGATGTCATCGGTAAAGGAATTCCTGCTGCACTTTGCATGTCCATGATTAAGTACGGGATGGACAGTTTGCAGGATGCAACGTCCGATCCCAAAAAAGTATTGGATATTATTAATCGCATTGTTGAGAAAAGTGTCGATGACGATATGTTTATCTCTATGTTTTACGGCCGTTATAATGTCGAACAATCTGTCTTTACATATGCATCGGCAGGTCACGAACCTGCTCTTTTTTATGATGCACAAAAAGGAGAGTTTTCTGAACTCCATGCAAAAGGTCTTTTGCTGGGTGTTGTACCGAATGTTACGTATGCACAACACGAGGTTAAAATGGAATACGGTGATTTTATCGTTATGATGACGGACGGTGTAACGGAGTGTAGAACGGATGAAGGATTCATTGAACAGGAAATCATTGCTTCCTTAATACATTCATTACGCGATGAATCTGCTCAAACCATCGTTGATACTGTGTATAAAGAACTAGAGAAGATGCAAAATTTTGAGCTTCGTGATGATTTTACGCTAGTTATTTTCAAAAAAACGCACTAATTAGGTTTAAAAAAATATCTTAGTGGTATTTAGTAAGTACAAAGAAAAAGATAAGTAGATGGACGGGGTGCAATAGATGAATATTCAGGTCGTATTAAAAGAAGAAGAGAATTTCGTTAAAGGTTTTATTAGCGGGGAAATTGATGCGTTTACTGCACCAATTTTACGAGAAAAATTAGCGACAGTACAACCAAAAGAAGGTTTGCAAGCTGAATTGGATATGTCAGACGTATCTTATATGGATAGTACTGGTTTGGGTGTTATTGTTGCGTTCTTCAAGAATATTAATGCCGATAATGGTCATGTTAAGTTAACGGGATTATCGCCTCGTCTAAAGAGATTATTTGATATAACAGGTCTTGGTGAAATTATGCATATTGAGACAGACGATAAAGGTGGAAACTGATCATGAGACCATTTGATTATGTAGAAATTAGAGTACCTGCAAAACCACAATATGTGGGTGTTGCGCGTTTAACTATATCTGGATTAGCCAGTCGTATTGGTTTTACTTACGATGATATCGAAGATTTAAAAATCGCTTCTTCTGAAGCAATTACAAATGCTGTACAACATGCTTATGCTGGAGTGGATGAAGGCGAAGTAGTGGTAGGTTGTGCACTTTATCCAGATAAAATTGAAATCATGGTTGCTGACCATGGGAAAAGCTTCAACTTTGAAGAAACGAAAGCCAAAGTTGGACCTTATCATGAAGAACAGGAAGTTCAGTTTTTACGCGAAGGTGGACTAGGCCTGTACTTAATAGAAACTTTAATGGATGAAGTAAAAGTCCACCACCAAGAAGGCGTAACCGTCTTTATGACAAAATATGTCGGAGAAGAGCAGGTGGAAGAGAATGTCGAAACTATCTCCTCCTAATCATCAAACCAAAGAACAAATTCTTGAGTGGATTAAAGCTTATCAAGAGTCTGAGGATGAAGAGGCTCAAACCAATCTGGTTTTAAATTACCAACGATTAGTCGAATCAATCGCTCGAAAATATTCTAACGGGAAATCGTACCACGAAGATATCGTTCAAGTTGGTATGTTAGGTTTACTTGGTGCGATTCGTCGATACGATCCCGAATTTGGGAGAACGTTTGAAGCCTTCGCAGTTCCGACAATCATCGGCGAAATCAAACGTTTTCTACGTGACAAAACATGGGCAGTCCATGTTCCACGTCGCATCAAAGAGCTGGGACCACGAATTAAATCTGCTGTTGAAACACTAACCACCGAACTTCAACGCTCACCTAAAGTTGTGGAAATTGCTGAATATCTTGAAGTAGATGAAGATGACGTATTAGAAGCAATGGAAATGGGTAAAAGCTACCAAGCTCTTTCGATGGACCATTCCCTTGAGTCTGATTCGGATGGAAGTAGCATTACTTTATTTGACGTTATTGGTCAGCAAGACGATGGGTATGAAAAAACAGATCAGCGTATGTTAGTGGCAAATGCACTCAGTGTCCTCTCCGAGCGGGAGAAACAAGTCATCCAGTTTACATATATAGATCAACTAAGCCAAAAAGAAGCCGGCGACAAACTAGGTATTTCCCAAATGCATGTTTCCCGATTACAACGTAAAGCCATCAAAAAGTTACAAGATGCTATTCTTGCAGCAGGTGGCGTATCGTAATGCGCTCAATACGGCATCCGTATATAGAAGTATTCGTCTATCAGGAAGCAAAAGAAGGAAACAATGAATCGGGAGATACGTATTTCACGTATATGAATGAAGATTACTTTTTATGTGCCATTGCTGATGGCTTAGGCAATGGACCAATTGCTAGACAATCGTCCGAAATCATACCGATGATTTTGACGGAATATCATCATGAAACAATTGATGAACTTTTGTTAAGATGCAATGAACTCATGTTTCAAAAACGTGGAGCAGCTGTGGCTATTGTTAAAGTTGATTTTTCAGCTAAGACGATTGCATATAGCTGTGTCGGAAACATCAAGTTTTATATGACTAGAAAAGACGATGATAAAATGATTTATCCATTACCAGTAATGGGCTATTTATCGGGAAGACCTACAAAACTTCGAACTCAAAGCTATTCATATAAACCAGGTGATTTATTCTTGTTCCATTCGGATGGTGTCGTATTAGGTAATCCTAAGAGCACAATGCGAAATAGTACAGGTGCTTATGACCTGCACCAAACATTAATTGACACCATTGAACATGGTGATGATGCAACATTTATCGCAGGAAGCCTGCTCCAATAAAATGGAGTGGGTTTTTTTGTGTTCTAAAAGATGGTGCATTCGTCACTCAATTGCTCAACATTTCAATGCGTAGCTAAGGAAGCGCAAGCGCTTTGCGGTTTGCTTGTGTTAAAATAAATGGGTGTAAAGCGAAAGGATGATAAGTCACATGGACGCTAAACAAATGATGCAACGAATCGCTAAAGAAACAAATGTACGACCTGCGCAAGCCCAACAAGTTATTGATTTGCTTGAAGAAGGAAATACTGTTCCTTTCATTGCACGATACCGAAAAGAAGCAACAGGCTCGTTGGATGAAGTGCAAATTAAAGCGGTTGAAGATCGATACCGTTACATACAGCAACTAGAACAACGAAAAGAAGAAGTGATGCGCTTAATCGATGAACAAGGGAAGTTAACGGAAGAGTTGTCCCAAGCGATACAAGCAGCCACTGTTCTTCAAAGACTTGAAGATTTATATCGACCATATAAACAAAAACGCAGAACGAAAGCAACCATCGCAAAAGAAAAAGGATTAGAAACACTAGCCGCTTTATTATTAACATATTCTCAAACACAACCTGAAGATCTAGCAAAAGATTTCATCAATGAAGAAAAAGAAGTCTTGAGTGTAGAAGAAGCTTTGCAGGGTGCCCGTGATATTTTAGCTGAACAATTTGCGGATGACGCAAAAATCCGTGAAAAGGTTCGAAACTTAACACGCGCGGAAGGATCAATCGTATCCACGGTAAAAAAGCAGGAAGCCGATGAGAAAAGCGTCTTTGAAATGTATTATGACTACTCGGAGCCTGTTAAGAAAATTGTTCCGCATCGTGTGCTTGCGCTGAACCGTGGAGAAAAAGAAGATATTTTGAAGATTCACTTTCATGCACCCGTGGATCGGATTTTAAGTGTCATGCGTGATGAATGGATTCCAACCCATAGCTCTTCACCAAGTATTGGCCAGGTGACCGAAGCGATTGAGGATTCCTATAAACGTCTGATTGCTCCTTCAGTAGAACGGGAAATCAGAACGGAGCTAACCGAGATAGGTGAAACACAAGCCATTCATATCTTCTCGGAAAACTTGCGAAACCTTTTATTACAGCCGCCATTGAAAGGTAAAGTCGTTCTTGGGGTAGACCCAGCATATCGCACTGGTTGTAAGTTAGCAGTCGTTGATGATACGGGTAAGCTTCAAGAAGTGTCCGTGATTTATCCTCATCCACCAAAAGCAGATCCGGTCGGGTCGAAGAAAACGATTCTAGATGTATTAAAGAGATACCCTGTCTCCATCGTTGCGATTGGTAACGGAACAGCATCTCGTGAGACAGAGCAATTCATTGCAGAGTGTTTGAAAGAAGCAGACCGTGAAATTGCATATGTTATTGTGAATGAAGCGGGAGCCAGTGTGTACTCAGCATCAGACACTGCACGTGCTGAATTTCCTCATCTTCAAGTCGAACAACGCAGTGCAGTATCAATTGCACGAAGACTTCAGGATCCACTTTCTGAGCTAGTGAAAATTGAACCAAAAGCTGTAGGGGTTGGTCAATATCAACACGACGTTTCTCAAAAGAAACTGAACGAGTCATTAACATTCATAGTGGAAACCGCTGTTAACCAAGTAGGTGTTAATATAAATACGGCTTCTGCATCGTTATTACAATATGTGTCGGGTCTTTCGAAAACCGTAGCTGAAAATGTCATTATCATGCGAAATGAAAACGGCAAATTCACTTCTCGCGCACAACTGAAGAAAATCCCGCGTCTTGGTGCTAAAACTTATGAACAAGCTATTGGGTTCTTAAGAATTCCTGAAGCTAAAAACCCCTTTGACGCAACGGGTATCCATCCCGAAAGTTATCAAAGTGCTGAAGAAGTACTGAAAACAGCTGGATTATCGAAAGCGCAAATCGGTACGAAAGAAGCTGAACTCGCACTTAATGAAATAGATTTGAAAGAGCTAAGCGAACGATTGGATATTGGTGAAATCACGTTGAAAGATATCGTGGATACTTTGAAAAAACCGACACGTGACCCACGTGATCAATTCCCTCAACCATTATTGAAGACGGACGTTCTTCAAATGGAAGACTTGGCAAGTGGTATGGAATTGCAGGGAACAGTTCGTAATGTAGTAGATTTCGGTGCATTTGTAGACATCGGAGTAAAACAAGATGGGCTCGTGCATATTTCTAAATTGAAAAAAGGGTTCGTCAAACATCCTCTTGATGTCGTTGCACTAGGAGACATCGTGACTGTTTGGGTGGAACAAGTTGAAAAAACAAAAGGTCGCATATCATTAACGATGCTTCCGCCTGTAAAACAAAACTAAATGGAACCTGCCTATCGGATATTCGGTAGGTGGGTTCTAATGTATTCAAAGGATGAGTGGCATGACAAACGAAGAACTTCAACAACTGGTCATAAATATTTCGGAAACTGTTTTTCATAAACCTTTTAAACATGAAGCATATTTCAACAGTCGCCTCAAGACAACAGGGGGCCGATACATGTTGCAGACACATCATATTCAAATCAATCCAAAATCATTAGAACTACATGGTCGTGATGAACTTGAAGGAATCATCCGCCATGAATTATGCCATTACCATTTACATATAGAAGGAAAAGGTTACAAACATCGTGATAAAGAATTTAAAGATTTATTGAAAGTGACTAAATCTCCAAGATTTTGTGCAAACTTAGGGGCGGTGAAAAGAAAGAAAAAAGAAACCCAACATGTCTATGGCTGCATCTCTTGCGGTTTATTATATAGACGGAAAATTCGTTTAAATACTAACAAATACAGGTGTGGCAAGTGTTCTGGGCGTTTAATAAAAGTGGAATAATATTTGTTTAGAGAAAATGGTCAAAAGTGGTTGACGTGGAAGAACTACCTCCCTATAATAAGAAAAGTCGATTAGTTACATAACATTATTCCGAAGTAGCTCAGTGGTAGAGCAATCGACTGTTAATCGATTGGTCGTAGGTTCGAGTCCTACCTTCGGAGCCATTATCGGCCCCTTGGTCAAGCGGTTAAGACACCGCCCTTTCACGGCGGTAACACGGGTTCGAATCCCGTAGGGGTCACCAATCATTTTATAAACAAACTATGTTATACTCAATGCAGTTCTTTCTTATAGAATAGTACAAGCCTCTATAAAGAAATCGCGAGGATAGTGAAATTCACTTCTAAAGAAAATCGCGAGGGTGTTATTCTCTCTTTAGAGAAAACGCGGGGTGGAGCAAATCGCCAAACGAAGATGGCGATTAACGTCGAAGCAGGCGAAGCCGATGCAGACGTCCACTACGACATAAGCGTTGAAGCAATTATGTTTATAACAATAATATTATCGCGGGGTGGAGCAGCACGGTAGCTCGTTGGGCTCATAACCCAAAGGTCGCAGGTTCAAATCCTGCCCCCGCAACCAAATGGTCCCGTGGTGTAGCGGTTAACATGCCTGCCTGTCACGCAGGAGATCGCGGGTTCGATTCCCGTCGGGACCGCCATTTTTTATTGGGGTATAGCCAAGCGGTAAGGCAACGGATTTTGATTCCGTCACGCCCTGGTTCGAATCCAGGTACCCCAGCCATATATTTTTCTAAGTTTGCGAGCCATTAGCTCAGTTGGTAGAGCATCTGACTTTTAATCAGAGGGTCGTAGGTTCGAATCCTACATGGCTCATAATTTTGTTGTTGACTTCTTGAATTAACGTGATATACTAAATCTTGTCGTTAAAACATCAAGCGGTCGTGGCGGAATGGCAGACGCGCTAGGTTGAGGGCCTAGTGGGAGAAATCCCGTGGAAGTTCGACTCTTCTCGGCCGCACCAAAAATTCTTTGCGCCCGTAGCTCAATTGGATAGAGCGTCTGACTACGGATCAGAAGGTTGTGGGTTCGACTCCTGCCGGGCGCGCCAAATTACCTTCTATATAATATAATAATGCGGGTGTAGTTTAGTGGTAAAACCTCAGCCTTCCAAGCTGATGATGAGGGTTCGATTCCCTTCACCCGCTCCATATAATTTACCTAATGAACCTTGAAAACTGAACAGCAAAACGTCAACAATAAAGCGGAACACACTTCGGTGTGGGAAGCAAAACTTGAACTTAAACGTTCATTATAAACGTCATTAATTTGACGCCAGCAACAAAGTCGAGCTAATCGACTCACCTATTATGGAGAGTTTGATCCTGGCTCAGGACGAACGCTGGCGGCGTGCCTAATACATGCAAGTCGAGC